>NZ_MWVI01000087.1 GCF_002087295.1 Vreelandella lionensis
GATTCGCGGCCGGGTTGGCAAGAGCTAATTATCAAATAGTCGAAAAAAGTCTCTGCCTCCTTATCTGCCCTCTTCTATAGAGCAATGGAAACCGCTTCGGCACATCTAGTTTGGCGGTTACACTTAGCACTCTATATAGCTGCCACCTTCAACCCACGCCCACCAAAGATGAGGTCCATGATGAGCCAGCACCTATTAACTGTCGATTCATTAAGCCGCGAGAGCGTTGATCACTTGTTACGCGTGGCGGCACGCCTGGAGCCGATTGCTAGCCGCCGCCAAGTCACACGGGTGTTGGAAGGTGCAGTGTTGGGCAACCTGTTTTTTGAAGCGAGCACTCGCACACGGGTGAGCTTTAATGCCGCGTTCTGCCGACTGGGGGGCAGCGTGTGCGACACCACAGGCTTTACCTTCTCTTCCATGGCCAAGGGCGAGTCGCTTAACGACACCAGCCGTGTAATGAGCGGCTACTGCGATGCGATTGTGATGCGTCACCCAGACCAAGGTTCGGTAGCCGAATTCGCCGCCGCCACCCATGTGCCCGTCATTAATGGTGGCGATGGCCCAGGCGAGCACCCAAGTCAAGCCCTGCTGGACCTTTATACGATTGATAAAGAGTTTCTGCGATTAGGCAAACGCTTAAGCGGTGCGCATATTCTGCTGACCGGTGATTTGAAATACGGCCGCACAGTGCATTCGCTGATTAAGCTGCTATCACTCTATGACCCGCTGCGTATTACGCTGGTGTCGCCACCAGGACTGGAGATGCCTTCTTACTTAATTGATCTGGTGGCTTCTCGCGGGCATCGCATTGCGCAGCGCGACTCATTGGCCAGTGACTTTGCCGATTTGGATGTGGTGTACAGCACCCGCATTCAGAAAGAGCGCTTTACGGATGAAATGAACGAGAGTTTCCAGGGGCTTTCCGACGACTTTATGGTCAACCGTGATTTTCTTGACCAGCGCTGTAGCTAAAGCACGATCGTGATGCACCCGCTTCCCCGCGATAGCCGCCCAGGCGCTAATGATTTGAACGTCGATTTGAACGGCGACCCGCGGCTGGCGATTTTCCGCCAAACCGATAATGGCATTCCCATGCGGATGGCGATTTTTGCCACGCTGCTAAAAGTGGATGACCTGATTGAGAAAGACCTGCGCCCGGTCCGCTGGTTCGTGCCTTCCCAAACTGGCACCCTAGACCGTTAATACAGCAGTGGATTAGTAGGCGCTCCGCCCGCCGGGAAGGCCTTCCTGGTGGGCGAACCAACCTTCCAAAATCAGCACAGCGGCAATGCCATCCACGCTCTCTTCTCGGTAGCTGCCTCGGTGGCCCGCCGCATGGGCGATCTGCTTGGCTTCTTGAGTCGAGCCACGCTCATCGACCATCTCACAGGGTTTGCCGTAGCGTCCATGCAGGCGATTGCCGAACTTACGCGCCCGGGTACTCATGAGCGATTCGGTTCCGTCCATATTGAGCGCCAAACCGACGACGAACAGGTCTGGCTGCCACTCTTCAATAAGGCGTGTGACCACGTTCCAGTCAGGAATGCCGTCACGCGCGGGCAGCGGCGTCAGCTCCCGCGCACTGTGCAGCAGCTCGTTACCCACGGCAACGCCAATGCGCCGCGTTCCAAAATCAAACGCCAATATCAGGCGCTGCCCGTTATCCGCCATACCACTTACGCCTCATCCAAACCCACGCTTATGCATGCCCTGCGTTGCGCGTCATTAGGTTTAAATCAACCCCGAGAATACCGGCAGCGGCCGTAAGGCGCTCAGCTGGGGGCGTATCAAACAGCACGTTGCTTTGGCCCTCTACCGTTAGCCAGGCGTTCTCTTTCAGCTCGTCCTCTAACTGGCCCACTTCCCAGCCTGCGCAGCCTAAGCACACCAGAAAGTGCTCGGGGCCAGTGCCATCCGCCAGCGCTTGGAGAATATCCATGGCGGTAGTGAGCGCAATGCCATCTTCCACCTGTACACTGGAGTCCCACGCTTGGCTGTCGCCAACGTGAAGAATAAAGCCGCGATCTTTATGCATGGGGCCGCCGTAGTAGACCGGCGCGTTGCGGTGGGGGCTGTCGTCACCGCCGAGTGAGAGCTGCTCAAACAGCGCATCCAGGGTAATTTCCAGCGGGCGGTTGGAATCACGCCCATACAGCCATTGTGGTCATGGTCACATAAATAAATCAGGCTGCCCGTGAAATTAGGGTCTTCCATGTGGGGCAGGGCCATCAAAAAGTGGTGTTTTAAGCTTTGCATGCGTCTCCTACGGCTTGCCGATGGCTCGGCAAGCCTTACGTCATTTGGCGAATAGAACGTTCACCGATTAGGCCAAGCGACGTTCGATAGCGTCTAACAGCATTCCGGAAATATCGGTGCCGCGCTGATCGTCGATCTCACGGACACAGGTGGGGCTCGTCACGTTGATTTCCGTGATGTAGTCGCCAATCACGTCCAGGCCGACAAACATCAGGCCTTTCTCGCGAATCATCGGCTGCACTTGTTGAATCAGCCAGTGGTCCCGCTCGGTCAGTTCACGGCTCACACCGCGACCGCCTGCGGCCAGATTGCCGCGGGTTTCGCCCGCCGAAGGGATTCGCGCTAGGCCAAACGGCACCGGATCACCATCGACCAAGAGAATCCGCGTATCGCCATCTTTGATTTCCGGCAGGTAGCGCTGAGCCATAATTTGGCGCTGACCACGCAGCGTCAGTTGCTCAATCACCGCACCAATATTGCGGCCATCGGGGCCGATATGAAAAATGCCCGTGCCACCCATGCCGTCGAGCGGCTTGAAAATCACATCGCCATGCTCGGCATGAAAGGCGCGTAGCACATCATCGCGGCTCGCGACGACCGTCGGCGCGCAGCACTGGGGAAACTGCTGGGCAAAGAGCTTCTCATTACACTGCAATAGCGCAGCAGTGGGGTTAACCACCAACACGCCCTCGCGCTCGGCAAAGCCCAGCAGATGCACCGCGTTAATAAACTCCGCATCCACCGGCGGGTCTTTCCGCATCAGCACCCCATCCCCCGCGGCCAGCGGGCGCTGAGTCGCCTCGCCCAGGTCGTACCAGTGCTCTGGGTTACGGTGCACGGTGAGTGGGCGCATCCGCGCGTAGGCTTTGCCCGCTTGTAAGAACAGGTCGTCCTGCTCCATGTAGTGCAGCGTATAGCCGCGCTCTTGAGCGGCCCGCAGCATGGCTAAGGTGGTGTCTTTCTTGTACGCGATGTCGCTGATGGGATCCATCACCACACCGAGATGCAACGTTGATTGGCTCATCGAAATACAGTCCATGGAGGATCAATAGGTCATCAGTATGCCGCACTGCTGGCACGGCTCCAACTGCGGCTATTTATCCGCCGGGTCGGAGAGCGCACCGGGCACTAGGCGAATCGCATCTGGCGCCAGAGTGATTAGCTGCTGCTTGTAGAGCCGGCCAATCGCCTGCTTAAAAGCGTTCTTGCTAACCCCCAAGCGGGTTTTGATATCGTGCGCCGAGCTTTTATCACCCAGCGGCAGATAGCCGCCGCTCTCACGCAGCGCTTTCAGCACTTTATCACCCACCACATCCAGGCGGGCCGCGCCGGGCGGTAGCAGTGAGATATCCACGCGGCCATCCTCGCGGCGCTGTTTCACAAAGCCTTTCAGCGACTGCCCACGGCGCAGTGGCTGAGTAATATCGTCCTCGTAGATCAGCCCCCAGTAGCGGTGATTGACCACTACCTTCATGCCTAAGTCCGTGCGATCGGCCACCACCACATCGACTTCGTCGCCTTTCTCTAGCGCCCATGCGTCGTCCGTTAAAAAACGGTCAAGACGCATGGTAGCGACCGACCGCCCCTGGTCGTCGCTATAAAACATCACCAGCACCCGCTTACCGGGGTCGGGGCGAAAGCGCTGCTCGCTATAGGGCAGCAGCACGTCTTTGGGCTGCCCCCAACGCAGAAAGGCTCCGGTACTGTTCACCGCCGTCACGGTTAAATAGGCCACATCGCCCAGTTGGGCAGATGCATCGCTGGCGGTTCGGGGGGTGGAGTGTGACTCACGGACCATGGGTGCCGTCCTTACAAGAAGTAGATCTTCATTATGGTACCTTGCCTAGGCAAGGCAAAGCGGCGTCGAATGACGCCAGCGCTGGGTACAAAAAAACCGCTGCCGCAACAAACACGGCAGCGGTTTGATAGTAAGCGCTTACAAATCGCCGTAGTGGTGCTGCAGCAGCGTGAGCGCGACAACAGGAGCCGTTTCGGTGCGTAGCACCCGTGGCCCCAGCGTCAGGGGCGTAAAGTGGCTAGCGATAGCGGCCTGAATATCCGTATCGCTTAAGCCACCCTCTGGGCCAATCAACAGCGCGGCGGACGCGGGCCGCTCTGCCTGAGCAAAGCCGTTACCCGTCGCTAAGTGCAGCATCAAGCGCAGCGGTTCTTGGCGCTCGGCCAGCCACTCACCTAACGCCTGCGGGGGGTGAACAGGCGGCACCACCGCCCGACCGCTCTGCTCACAGGCACTGGCCGCCACGGCCTGCCAGTGCGCCAGCTTTTTCTCTTCGCGGTCGCCTTTCAAACGCACATCGCCCCGCTCGGTATACAGCGGGGTAATCGCCGCTACACCTAGCTCAACGGCTTTTTGAATGGCGTAATCCATGCGGTCGCCCTTGGAAATCGCTTGGCCCAAGATGCACCGCCAGCGGCGACTCGCCGCTGCCTGACCACACCGCCTCAACAGTAACAGTGGTGTGCTTACGCCCCACCTCCGCCAGCTGAACGCCTGCTTCTTGGCCTGCGCCATCAAACAAGATCAGCGGTGCCCCTTCGCCCATGCGCAGCACGCGAGTAACGTGCTTAGCAGGGCCTTCGGGTAGCGTTACGGTAGTGCCCGCTGAAAACTCAGCAGGCACATAGAGGCGCGGCATTTTGCCGTGCCGCGCCACCCAATCAGCCGCGTTTGGCGAATCGGACATGGCTTAGTGCGTGTTCTCAGCCGCTTGGCTTGCCTGCTGCGCTTCGCGCTGCTTGCGCTGGGCGTACATGGCTTCGAATTCAACGGGCGCCAGCATCAGCGGCGGGAAACCGCCACGGTTGACCAGGTTATCAACGCACTCACGGGCGTACGGGAACAGCAGGTTAGGGCAGAACGCCCCCGCGTTTGCTCAAGCTGTGCACCTTCAATGCCTGAAATACGGAACAGGGCCCGCCTGCTCGACTTCCGCCAAAAACGAGGTGGTGCCGGTTTCGCTGTCGTTGACCTGCGCGGTCACTTTGACGACCACTTCGTACTGGTCATCGGCCACTTTCTGGCTGGTGGTGTTGAGGTCCAGATTTACCTTCGGCTGGAACGCCTGCTTGAACACAGAAGGAGAGTTCGGCGCTTCAAAGGAAATGTCTTTCACGTAAATACGCTGTAACGAGAATTTCAGCTGGGGCTTTTCGCCTTCTGCGGCGCCTGCCTGCGGGGTGTTGTTATCTTCCGCCATGGGATACTCCTAATTGTTCATCCAATAAAAATATGCGCAGCTGCGCAGCTACCTATGCTCTCGTTTACTTCTTAACCACCGGAACGCCATCCGACTGCCACTGCATCATGCCGCCGCGCAGCTTCATCGCCCGTTCACAGCCCGCTTTTTCCAGCTTTACCTGGGCAGCGCCAGAGCTCTGGCCATGCTTGCAAACCACAATGATTGGCTGGGCTTTCACTTTATCCAGCTCGTTCATGCGGCTCTCAAGGCTGCTTTGGGGAATATTGCGAGCGCCTGCGATATGCCCGGCTTTGAAGTCTTTGCTCTCACGAATGTCCAGCACCACCGCGTCTTCGCGGTTGATGAGCTGAGTGGCCTGGGGAGAGGACACCGCATTCGAGGCGGCACTACGCGTTTCATAAACAATCCACGCTATGAGCACCAGCAAAAATGCCCCCACGAGGTGGGGGTGGTTCATTACGAATTCGAACAGCTGATCGATCATCGCGAACACAATCTCTTGGTCTATGCAGAAAAAAGCGGCCTAACCGCCCTCAGAAACGCGACAAGTATACACGTCACAGGGCATACCGCGCAGGCCATGACGCCCGACGGCTGCCTGCGTTATGATGCCCCAAGCGCGCGCCTGTCGCGACCCCGATTATCAGGTGTTGTCTGAAAACTGGCTGAGCCGCCCTCACCATCGTTTCAAACTGCACCTCACGTCGCTTGGCTGACTCACAAACGAGGGAATTTTCAATGACAACATCTGCACCGCGCCCCGTTGCGCTGATTATCCTAGACGGCTACGGCCACAACCCCGACAACGCCCACAACGCTGTCGCTGCAGCCAACACCCCTGTGATGGACGCACTGTGGGCTAACCGCCCCCACGCCTTCGTGCATACCGATGGCCGTCATGTGGGGCTACCCGACGGCCAGATGGGCAACTCCGAAGTCGGCCATATGAGCCTGGGTGCCGGGCATATCGTTTACCATGACTTCACGCGCATCACCAAAGCCATTGAAGATGGCGACCTGGATACCAACGAGGTGCTCACCAAGCCCATCGACGCAGCAGTCGCCAATGGCCGTGCCGTGCATCTGCTGGGCCTGCTCTCTCCAGGCGGCGTTCACAGCCACGAAGATCACTTTATCGCCATGGCCGAGCTGGCAGCGCGGCGCGGTGCCCAGCGCATCTACGGGCACGCTTTTCTAGAGGGCCGGGATATGCCGCCGCAAAGCGCATTGGCGTCTATCGAGCGCGCCAACGCCCGCCTTTCCGAGCTGGTCGGTGCCGATAACGGTTTTGTGGCTTCCATCATTGGCCGCTTCTTCGCCATGGACCGCGACAACCGCTGGGAGCGCGTTGAGCAAGCCTACCGCCTGCTCACCGACGGCCACGCCGATTACACCGCCACCAGCGCGGAAAGCGGACTACGCGACGCCTACCAGCGCGGTGAAACCGACGAATTTGTGGCGGCGACGAGCGTGCCGGTTAACGGTAACACCATCACATTACAAGATGGCGACGCAGCGATATTCCTAAACTTCCGCTCCGACCGCGCTCGTGAGCTGACCCGCGCCTTCCCCGATGCAGAGTTCACCGGCTTTGAGCGCCGTGCGCGCCCAACGCTTGCCGGTGATGGCTTGGTCATGATGACGCGTTACGCAGCGGACATCGCCGCGCCAGCCGCGTTTCCGCCCACCGACTTAACCGACACCCTAGGGGAAGTGGTCGCTAAGCGCGGCCTCACCCAACTGCGGATTGCCGAAACAGAGAAGTACCCCCACGTGACGTTCTTCTTCTCCGGCGGTAACGAAGCTGAGTACGAAGGTGAAGAGCGCATCCTGGTGCCCTCCCCCCGTGACGTTAAAACCTACGACGAAAAGCCGGAAATGAGCGCTTATGAGATTACCGACAAGCTCGTAGAAGCCATTGATAGCGGCCGCTTCGACCTCATGGTGTGCAACTATGCCAATGGCGACATGGTAGGCCACACTGGGGATTTCGACGCCGCCGTGAAAGCGATTGAGACCGTCGATATTTGCGTTGGCCGCGTGGTGGAAGCGATTGAGCGCGCGGGCGGTGCCTGCCTGATCACCGCCGACCACGGCAATGCCGAGCAGATGGTTCACCCGGAAACCGGCGCACCGCAAACCGCCCACACCACCTTTGTGGTGCCGCTAGTGTACGTTGGTGAGCGCGCCGCCCAGCTCGAAGATGGCCGCCTGTGCGACCTTGCCCCCACGCTGCTGACCATGATGAATCAGCCACAGCCTGAGGCGATGACCGGAACTCCGCTGCTGCGCTTCGAGTAATGCCCATGTGGCAACGGCTAGCTCGAACGGCCTTATTAACGACGGCCTTGCTAATGCTGGGCTATTCGTCGACGGCGATGGCAAAGCAGGACGAACAGGCTGCCAGAGAGCAGCTTGATGCCCTCGGCCAAGAAATTGACGCCATGGCCGAGCGGCTAAGCGCCACGGACCAAGCGCGGAACAGCGCCCAGCAAGAGCTAAGGGAAGTGGAAACAGAGCTGGCCCAGACCCACCAGCGGCTGGACCAGCTACAGGCCGAGCGACGCCAGCTCGCTGATGAAACCACCCTGCTACGCCAGCACCGCGAACGCTTAGAGGGTGAACACGCAGCCCAGTACGACTCGCTAGGTCAGCAGCTTGCCGCGCTTTACCGGCTGTGGGGCCAACGCCCCAGCTGACGCTGCTGCTCAACCAAAGCGATCCCGCTGAACTTGACCGCATGCAGGCCTACTTAAACCGGCTAACACAGGCGCGCCAGCAGCGCTTGAACGATATTGCACGGCCGGATACCGCGCTCGCGGATACCGAACTGGCGCTCTCCGAGCGCCAAACTCGCCTGGATACACTAGCCGACGAGCTGGAAACCCAAAGCGCGCAGCTCGCCGAGCGTACCGAAGAGCGCCGAGGCGTGGTGACGACGCTAGACGACCGCTACGGCAGTGAAGCTGACCGCTTGGCAGATCTTAACCAAAGCCGCGAACAGGCTGAGCAGCAGCTAAGAGCTATTCAAGCAGAACTGGCGCGCTTGGCTGAACCCACCCCCACTACGAACATTACCCGCGCCCAAGGCGATTTGCCCTGGCCGGTGCAGGGCGCCATTACCGCCAGCTTTCAGCGACGGGACGGCGTTCACTACAACGGCATTGTGATTCAAGCGGGAGCAGGCAGTGCCGTCAAAGCGGTTCATACAGGCCGTGTAGTGTTTGCTGACTGGATGCGTGGCTTTGGCAACCTGCTGATCATCGACCACGGTGACCAGATCATGACGCTCTACGCCCACTTGCAGCAGTTCAGCGCCCGCCCGGGGCAGCAAGTGAGCCGTGGCGATGAAATTGGCCGTGTAGGCAGTAGCGGCGGCCAAGCCAGCCCCTCGCTTTACTTTGAGGTGCGCCGCAGTGGCGAACCAATTAATCCGCAACGTTGGATTGCACGTCGTTGACGGGATAAGCTGGTGGTAATGTCTTTATTATGAACGTCTCAACCTGAGCAGCGCGGCTGGCGCTGCCTTTCGCCTAGCGGAGTCCGCATGACGCTATCTGTTACCGAGGTATCGGCCCCTGCCAAGCGCTTCTTGGCTACCCTGCTTCCGCTCGCGCTGCTGGCTGCCCCGCTACCCTTGGCAGCCCAACCGGCGAACAGCGTTGCCGACGACCTGCCACTAGAAGAGATACAAACGTTCGCGGAAGTATTCGAGCGCATCAAACGCGGCTATGTAGAAGAAGTGGATGACCGCACCTTACTGCGCAATGCCATGCGCGGCATGCTCAGCGAGCTAGACCCTCACTCGGCCTATTTAGACGAGGAGGAGTATCAGAGCCTGCGAGAGTCTACCCAAGGCGAGTTTGGCGGTATCGGCATTGAAGTAGGCACCCAGAATGGCCAACTGATGGTCGTCACGCCCATTGATGACACGCCCGCTTCACGGGCGGGCCTGCTGTCTCAGGATATTATCGTCGCCATCGACGGCACCCCCACCGACAGCCTGTCGCTGCAGGAAGCCGTCAACTTAATGCGCGGCGAACCCGGCACGCCACTGCGTTTAACTATTTTGCGCGCAGGTGAAGAGTCGCCCCGCGAGTTCACGCTCACCCGCGAAGTGATCCGCAGTGAGAGTGTCAAACATGAAACGCTGGAGCCAGGCTACGGCTACCTGCGTATCAGCCAGTTTCAGTCACGTACCCCCGAGCAGGCGCGCCAAGCCATTGAGCGCATGATGCGCGATCAGCCGCTGGAAGGTTTAATTCTGTGGATCTGCGTAATAACCCCGGTGGCGTTCTTCAGGCGGCGGTCGGAGTGACGGATCTCTTCCTGGATGAAGGGCTGATTGTGTATACCGAAGGGCGACTCTCGGATACTGAAATGTCGTTTTCTGCCTCTCCGGATACGCCAGCGGGCGACATACCGCTCGTGGTGCTAATCAACAGCGGCAGCGCATCAGCGGCTGAAATTGTCGCAGGCGCTCTGCAAGACCAGCGCCGGGGCGTCATCATGGGCACTGAAAGCTTTGGTAAGGGCTCGGTACAGCAGATCATGCCGTTGGGCAATGGCGAAGGTTTGAAGCTCACTACCGCCCTTTACTACACCCCGAATGGCCGCTCGATTCAGGCGCAAGGCATCGAGCCGGATGTCGAGGTGGTGCGCGGCCGCCTGGAAGTCGCGGAAGGGCGTCGTGAAATTCGCGAAGCAGATCTAGACGGCCACTTAAGCAGCCAAGACGATATGCCCCCGGAACGCGCCGCCATGTCTCAGCGGCTGCGCGACGACTACCAGCTCAGCGAAGCCCTTAACCTGCTGAAAGCGCTGAACGTAGTGGATCGCCGCCGCGGCTAGCTAGCGGCACGACGCTGGCAGGCGACCCCGCTCTCCGGTCGCCTGCCGCATCACCACACGCTTAAGCGGCACGAGCTGGTTCATGCCACTCATCCCCAAGTTGCGCGCCAGCGTAAACACCGGCTGATGGCTGCCAAACAGCACCTTAAAGCCCTTCATTAAGCCCAGCATGGCCGTGTTACCCAAGCGCCGACGGCGCTCATAGCGACTCAGCGTGGCCAAGCTACCCCAAGGGGCACCCCGGTGCCATGCCGCCACCACCTCTTCGGCTAATACCGCCGCGTCCATTAATCCCAAATTAACGCCCTGCCCGGCCAGCGGATGAATGCTATGGGCGGCATCGCCTACTAGAGCAAAGTTAGGCTGCACATAATGCTGGGCGTGGCGCTGCACCAGCGGAAACCGATAAGCGCTATCTACGGGCATGACATCGCCCAGGCGATGGTCGAAAGCCTCGCCAAGCGCCTGCCCCAGTGCCTCAGCAGAGTAAGCGGTGAGTTCACTGGCATGCTCAGGCGTTGTGGACCACACAATGGAACAGAAGCGGTCATCTCCATTGACAGTGAGCGGTAAGAAAGCCAGCGGACGACCACCGATAAAGGCTTGGCGAGCGGTAGCGCCGTGGGACTGTTCGCAGCGCACCGTGGTGACGACCGCCTCTTGCTCCATGGACTCCTCCGCCACCGAGATGCCTACTAGCGCTCGCAAGGCAGAGCGCGCGCCGTCGGCAGCGATCACCAGCGGCGTTTGTAGCTGCCTACCGTCCTCCAGTACCAGCCAGCGGCCGCTGCCGTGGTTTGCAGTGCCGACACGCTGACGCCATCGAAGCGTGTCAGGGTCGGCTGCTTGGCAACTTGCTGATTCAGCGCGGCCTGCGTGACATCGTTTTCTACAATATGGCCTAGCACGGCGGTGCCCGCTTCGTCCGCCGAGAAGTGAATATGCCCACTGCCCTCAGCATCCCACACCTGCATATAACGGTAAGGCGTTACCCTGGCCGCCGCCATGGCAGGCCATACGCCCAAATGCGTGAGCAGCCGTTGGGACACCGGGGTCAGCGCACTAACGCGGGGGGCGGGAATCTCGCCAGCGACGTCATCCAGGCGCAGCGGCGATGCCTTGGCTTCCACCAGCGCCACCTGCATTCCCGCTTCTGCCAGTAGCCCGGCCAGCGCAGCGCCCACCATACCCGCGCCAACAATTACCGCATCGAAACACGTGACGGGCGGCTTAGCTGCTTGTGATTGCGTTGTCATAACACTCCTTGGCTTGGGTCATTGAGGGCGTTGGATAAGAGCGTTAGCGCTCCAGGCCCATCGCGCGGCGTGCCAAGCCACGGCGCAGCGGGCCAATCAAATTAAGGCCGATCAACCCAGCGCCACGGGCGTGGGGCAGCAGCGGCAAAGAGTAACCAAACAGCCGTACTAAGCCGTCACTAAAGCGGATCACATTGGCGCGGTCTTGGGCGCGGCGGCGCTCAAACGCCTGCAACGTGTTCATATCTCCCAAGGAGCGCTGCTGCTGAGCACCTTGGGAGAGCGCTTCAACCAAATCCATCACCGAGCGCAGCGCTAAATTGAAGCCCTGGCCAGCCACCGGATGCAACGCATGGGCCGCATTGCCCAGCACGCCTAAGCCGGGGCGCACGGGTTCTTCTGCAGTCACCAGCGAAAGCGGATAGCTAAACCGCTGGCCAACGAGGGTAAAGCGCCCGACTCGGTCGCCCAACGCCTGCTGAAGCTGGCTCAAGAAAGCATGATCTGGTAGCGATAATCGTGCCTGCTCGCTACCGCTGGCATGGGTCCAGACCAGCTCCATAGCCTGCCCCGGCAGTGGCAGCAGCGCGATAGGCCCCTCGGAGGTAAAGCGCTCGTAAGCAATACCTTGATGAGACTGGCTAATGCCCACATGGGCAATGATCGCCGTTTGCTCATAGGAGTGACGGCGGCTAGCAATCCCTAGCTGCTCCTTCAGCCCCGAGCGCCCGCCATCAGCTAAAATGGTCAGCGCGGCCGTTAGCTCGCTGCCATCAGAAAGCTGCAAGTGATGCCCGATGGCCGTGGGAGTCATCTGTGCCACCGTGGCGGGGCAGTGCCACTCGATGGGTAATTGCTGCAGCTTCTGATGCAACACGCGCCCCATCCAAGCGTTGGGTATCACGTGACCCAAGGCAGCGACGCCTAGCTCTTGTGCATTAAGACGCGTCGCGCCCAAACGGCCCCGCTCGCTGATATGAATACGATGTATCGGTGTGGCCTCGACCTGCATCGCGTCCCACACGCCTAGCTGACGAAAGCGCTGAGCAGAACCCTCGGCAATGGCGCTGGCGCGGGCATCAAAGCTCGGCTGCCACGTCGTTTCCTCGGCGCTCTGCGGTAGCGCATTGGCCTCAATGATGGCGACTCGCCAGCCATAGCGCTCAATCAGCGGTGCCAATGCACAGCCCAAGCTGGCACCTACCAGCCCACCGCCCACAATCACGATGTCATGGGTGGGCGACTGCTGCTGTGCAGGCGTTACCTGTTCTGCCCCATGCATTGGCTTCTCCTCTTCATACGCGCTTATATAACGCACTTACACGACAAGCACCTTGGCTAAGCGTAATTTCGTAACGTAGTTTACATAAACAAAAAAACAGACCGTTTTTGCTGGTTATTTTTTAACCATTAACTGCTCTATTTCGTCTACCTGTTTCGGCACGCCATCAGTGAGAATGTCATGCCCCTGATCGGTGACCACAACGTTATCTTCAATACGAATGCCGATACCGCGATAGGCAGCGGGAATACCGTCTTCATCAGGGATATAGAGACCAGGTTCCACGGTAAGCACCATGCCTGGGGCAAGCAGGCGAGGCGTCGCTTCATCCAAGCGGTAGGTGCCCACATCGTGTACATCCAACCCTAACCAGTGAGAAGTGGAATGGAGGTAAAAGCGCCGATAGCTTTCGTCATCAATGCGCGCCTGAACGTCTCCCTCTAAAAGCCCCAGCTCAATCAGGCCGGCCGTTAGGTCATGCACCACGCCCTGATGGATATCCGCTAGCGTAGCGCCAGGCGCAATGGCATCCACCGCACGCACCTGGGCATCTAACACTACTTGGTAAAGCGCCCGTTGAGCATTATTAAAGCGCCCGCTCACCGGGAAAGTACGCGTGATGTCGCCTGCGTAGAGATCAAACTCTGCACCGGCGTCAATTAGTACCAGCGTGTCCTCCTCCAGCACATCACTGTTCTCAATATAGTGCAGCACACAGGCATTGGCGCCGCCGCCCACAATCGTGCTGTAGGCAGGCCCGCTAGCGCCTTGCCACACAAAAGTGTGCTCCAGCTCGGCCTGAAGCTGGTATTCACTTAGCCCGGCTTGGCAGGTGTGCATAGCGCGTACGTGGGCCTGGGCTGAAATGGCCGCTGCGTGACGGCACAAAGCAATTTCAGCGGGGCTTTTGATTAGGCGCATCTCGTGAATCAAGGGGCGGCTATCCAGCCAGCCTTTCAGTGCGGGCTTGCCCCGGCGCATGCCCGCTTGGGCATGGGCAAGCGCCTCTTCAGCGATGCTAACCGCGTCGGGGTTATCCAGCGGCGCATAGAGCAGCTCACGGCCATCCAGCAGCTCTGCCAGCAGGTCGTCGCGCTCAGCGTTCTCGAATGCTTGGTCGATACCATGCACGCTGACAACGCCCTGCGCGCCCAGCCTTCGTCCGGTCCAGGACTCCATGGTGGGGTCGCGGTCTTGGCAGAACACCACGCTTTGTCCCTCTGCGCGGCCTGGCAACAGAACTAGCAGCGCATCAGGCTCTTGAATGCCGGTTAAGTAGTAGAAGTCGCTCTGCTGGCGGAAGGGGTATTCGCTGTCGTGGGAGCGAGTCACTAGCGACGCCCCTGGCACCAGCAGCGCGGCATTGCTCGGCAGCTGCGCCATGAGCGCCTCCCGGCGCTGACGCTAATCTTTTGGATGAACAGCAGCGGGGCGAGGCAATAGCGTTGGCATAACGGCTCCTATGCAGACGTGATGGGCGGAAATTAATGAACGGGGGCGTCGGTTTGCTCAACCTGAGGCTTGCCGGGGTGCTGTTCGGTGTACAGCAACATGGCCGCCATTCGGGCATGCTCGGTTAAAGCAAACAGGTCGTTCTCGTTTTCCGTGCTATCGTCGATGTCGGTCTCCATCTGGCCAAGGCCCTCCAGATCATCAATCGCTTCTTTCAGCGTTTGCGACCAACGCTCCCGAAGGGTGTCATCGGCTACTTCATCCACCACTTCCATAAAGCCAAGCGTCCACTCTTTCAGCCCTTGGGCCTGTTCTGCCAAAGAGAACAGCTCATCGGGAAGAAATGGCGCGTAGTTCAGGTCGCTGGCACTCAGCGCTTCTAGGGTTTGACGACGCCAGCCTAGCCGCCGCTCGGCACTGGCCGGGTCACGGGGGTGCTCTACCCCCAAACTGAGACACACTTCTTCCAGCCACGCTTCCGCGGTCACGTCACGCAGTGCCAATAAGCCGCACAGCCGTCCATCCAAAAACGCGGGAGACTGCATGCTACCGTGCAACAAAAATACATCCGCTACGTCAGAAAAGTCCTGGCGCTCGTCAATCAATGACATGATTCATGCTCGCTTTATACAGTGTGAAGATAAAACCACGAGGATAGGCGGGCGAGCCTGCGCGTTGACCCCGCACAAGCGGCTCTCTTATAGTGAACCCCGTCTATCCTTCCTATGTAGTGATGTTAACGCATCGGGCCCCTTGCTGGCCCGTGCTGGAGCCATTGATGAGTAACGCAAAGCGGCCAACGAAAGAGATCACCCTACTGGGTCGCAGTTATATGATTGCCTGCGACACGGGCGAAGAAGTCCAGCTTGAACGCGCTGCTCGCTATTTGGACCGCGCCATGCACGGTATTCATGCCCAGAGCAGCGTGCTGGGCAGCGAGAGCATCGCGATTATGGCGGCGCTGAATATTACCCACGAACTGCTGGAAGCGCTGGATGAGCACCGCGCGGGGGAAGCCAGTCTCAGCCGTTTAAATGATCGGCTTGAGCGAGCACTGGCAGGCACCCGGCCGTGCAAAAAGCCTTAAACCAGCGAACATCTTCAACCGATACTTTGGCATTAGCGGCGGCTCTGTTAGGATAGCGGTGTTCTCTGGGGTGTACGCCAGTCGTTATAGTCCCTCGAGCCTATGCGCAGTACCCAGGGGGCCAAATGCTAGCCAGACCCGTGTGCATGTCCGTGCGTCGGAAAGCCTGACGGTTTGGCTGCGGCCACCCACCTGAACCAGTAGGTTCAGGGCCAGAACGACAGCGGCATTCTGGGGAACACTCTTTTAATGGCCTACCGCCTTATGACCCACACCACGCCTAGCGATAAGCCTGCACTACGTCGAGAATTAAAACGCCGACGCCGCACTCTCACCGCCGAACAGCAAAAGCAGGCGGCTCTGGCCCTGTGCCAACGCCTAAAACGGCTTCCAGAAATTCGTCGTGCCAAACGGATCAGCCTTTACCTGCCGGTGAATAGTGAAATTGACCCTACACCGTTAATCCCCTGGCTGCGCCAGCGTCGTATTGCTATCTATTTGCCTGTGCTGCGCCCCTTTAGCGCCAATAGCCTTTGGTTTGTTGCCTATCGCGATACCACGCCCATGGTCAAAAACCGCTTTGGCATTGCTGAACCTTGCCCCGCGCTTTGCTGCTCACCGGCACAATCGGCTGCCTGCCTGGGCGCTGGATACGCTGATTGTGCCGCTGGTAGGGTTTGATCAATACGCTAACCGGATGGGCATGGGGGGCGGCTTCTATGACCGCAGCTTGGCCTTTATGCGTCGCCCTGGGCCTGCGCCCTCGCTGATTGGCGTGGCCCATGCCTGCCAACAGGTGGATGCCCTGCCAATCGAACCCTGGGATATCCCGCTCAACGCGGTAGTCAGCGATACTGCTGTTGTACGGCCAACCAATGAAGGACCAACAAAAACGGGCTGATCATAGCGATCAGCCCGTTTTATTGATTCACCCAGCAGGTGCAGCGTCGATACCGTTAGCGCTGTTGTTAACCGTTGGTTAACTCCCTGACAGCGCTTGCGCATATCCAGTGGCTAATACGCCGAGTAAAAACACCACTGTTAACGCCATCACCATATCAGGCTTTCTACGCCGCATGCCTCTTCTCCAACGTGTTTAACAGTTGCCAAATGCCCTTAGTGCGTCACCAAGTTTTTCATTTTGAGAAGATGACCCACTTCACTAATTTCCGCTCACGACTATAGGGCCATAAGGGGCTCAATGACAACTGCTAATAGCACTATTTTAACCCCTTAATTAAACGTTTCAACAACACCTCTCTACCTAGCAGCTCTGGCATGCACCGTTAGTAAGCACTTACATAGTGTTACGCCATAAAGAGCCGGTAAGCGGGGTTATCACTCTCTTGCCAGTAGCGGTAGCCAATCGCGTCTAAATACTCCGCAACATGGGTACGATCTTCACTGGGCACCTGCATGCCCACCAGAACGCGGCCATAGGCAGCCCCGTGGTTACGATAGTGAAACAGCGAAATGTTCCAGTCGTGTGGCAGCTGAG
Source organism: Vreelandella lionensis (assembly GCF_002087295.1). Taxonomy (GTDB): domain Bacteria; phylum Pseudomonadota; class Gammaproteobacteria; order Pseudomonadales; family Halomonadaceae; genus Vreelandella; species Vreelandella lionensis. The sequence continues at coordinate 16,907 of NZ_MWVI01000087.1, forward strand.
TTAAGAAGTTCATCAATGCGCCAGGACGTTCAGGAAACTCGAAGCGATAAAGCTCCTCTTCAAAACGTTCGCTGGGGCGGCCACCGCTTAAGTGACGAATATGCAGTTTCGCCAACTCGTTATCGGTTAAGTCTTCTACCTGATAACCGCCCTCACGCAGTTTATCAATTACTGCTTGGCGATCTTCCCCACCTGGCTTGACCTGCACACCCACAAAGATATGCGCTTCGCTATCATCGGCGTAGCGGTAGCTAAATTCGGTGACCATACGCTTGCCCAGCGTGCGGCAGAATTTCTTAAAGCTGCCGGGTTTTTCTGCAATGGTGACGGCCAGAATGGCTTCGCGCTGCTCACCCAACTCGGTGCGCTCGGCAATATGCTGCAAGCGGTCGAAGTTGGTGTTGGCGCCAGAGTTAATACACAGCAGCGTCTCGCCTTCTGCACCCGGTTTGCTGCACGTACTTTTTAAGGCCCGCTAACGAGAGCGCGCCGGAAGTTTCAGCGACGGCGCGGGTATCTTCAAAAATATCTTTCACCGCGGCACACATCTCATCGGTGTTAACAGTGATCACATCGTCAACAAGGTCACGCACCAGCGAGAACGGGACCTCGCCAATTTGCGCCACCGCCACACCCTCGGCAAAGACGCCTACCTGATCCAGCACCACGCGCTCACCGGCTTCCAGCGCAGCTTTCAAGCAGGCGCTATCCTCCGCTTCCACACCGATGATTTTGATATCCGGGCGAAGGTACTTCACATAGGCAGCCACCCCGGCAATCAGCCCGCCGCCGCCTACGGGGATAAAAATCGCATCTAACCGGCCACTGTGCTGGCGCAGAATCTCAACGCCAATGGTGCCTTGGCCTGCCACTACGTCGATATCGTCAAACGGAGGAATATAGGTGTAGCCGTGCTCTTTGATCAGCTCCTGGGCATGCTCGGCGGCGGCGGCAAAGGCATCGCCTTTTAGCACCACTTTCGCCCCCACGGGCACGCACCGCCTGAACCTTGATGTCTGGGGTGATGCGCGGCATAACGATGACCGCTTTCACGCCCATCAGCTTAGCCGCCATGGCCAGACCCTGGGCGTGGTTGCCCGCCGAGGCAGCGATAACGCCTTTGGCTTTCTGCTCTTCTGTTAGCTGAGCCATTTTGTTGTAGGCCCCGCGAATTTTGAACGAGAACACCGGCTGTAAATCTTCGCGTTTAATCAAAATCTGGTTGTTGAAACGACGCGACAAAAAGGGAGCGGGAGAAATAGGCGTCTCACAAGCGGCTTCATAAACGCGGGCTTGGAGGATCTTTTTGACGGTTGCTTCGAGCATGCTGACATCCCAGAAAAATGACGTGACCCTGACGGGTGCGAACAAAACCTTTATTGGTAGCAGATTACGCCTAGCAACGTCTAGCGGCGTTTCCATCGGCAGCCAGCGATTAGGTCGTTATACTAAGGGCGACTGCCTCTCCTGATACTGGAACCATCATGACACAAGATGAACTAAAAGCCGCCGTGGCGGATGCCGCCATTAGCGAAATAGAGCCTCACCTGGATAAAGACACGGTGCTGGGCATTGGCACTGGCTCGACAGCCAATCTGTTTATTGACCGTTTAGGCCCTCTGCGCGATCGGTTCAAGGGAGCGGTTGCCAGCTCAGAAGCCAGTGCCCAGCGCCTTAAGGCCTTGGGTATTGAAGTATTTGAACTGAACCATGTGGGCGACGTACCTTTCTACATCGATGGTGCGGACGAAGTAAATGCTCACTTACATATGATCAAAGGCGGCGGCGCAGCGCTGACCCGAGAAAAGATTGTGGCCGCTTGCGCCAAACGCTTCATCTGTATCGCCGATGGTTCCAAATACGTGGCACAGCTAGGCCGCTTTCCGCTGCCGGTGGAGGTGATTCCCATGGCGCGCTCCTACGTGGCGCGGGAGTTGGTCAAGCTGGGAGCCGAGCCCGTGTATCGCCAAGGTGGCGCTGACCGATAACGGTAACCATATCATCGACTGCTTTAATTTTATGATTGATGACCCGGTCGCCATGGAAGCGCGCATTAATGCCATTGTCGGCGTGGTTACCAACGGCCTGTTTGCCGCACGCGGCGCCGACATACTGCTGCTGGGCAAGACTGATGGCGTAGAGCGCACGGCGCTATAAGTAGCGGCCAAGCCCATCCAGGGTGCGCGACAGCGCCCCGCGATGGGCTTCGATCACCGCCTGCCCTGCCTCACCCGCCTGCCGAGCACGCTGAGGGCAAGCGATATACTCTGCCAAGGCGCTTGCAAGCGCTGCTACGGAATCAACCACGGTCAGCGCCTTGGCCGCCAGCAGCGGCTCGGCAACATCGCTAAAGTTCTCCAGCGACGGCCCACACAGCACGGGCTTACCCAGTGCGGCAGGCTCTAACACGTTGTGCCCACCCAGCGGTACCAGGCTGCCGCCCACGTAGGCCACGCTCCCCGCACCGTACAGCGCTGACAGCTCGCCCAGCGTATCGCCCAGGTAAATCTGGGTGGCGGGTGTAACGGGTTGCTGCTGGCTACGGCGACTGACCTTCCAGCCCTCGCGCTCGCACAGTGCCGCCACCTCGTCAAAGCGCTGAGGGTGGCGAGGCACCAGCACCAGCAGTGCGTCTGGAAAGCGTTTGAGCAACTGCCGGTGGGCCGTAAGCAGCAGCGCTTCTTCCCCATCGCGGGTCGAGCCCGCGACCCAGACGGGTCGCTCTCCCCAAGCTTGAAGTAAGTGCTCACTTTCCGCCAACGCCTCTTCAGGCAGTACCTGTTCAAACTTCAGCGACCCCACCACGGTGGTGGATTCAGCCGCACACCCCAGTGCTTGAAAGCGCTCAGCGTCCTCTGACGATTTGGCGGCAAGCCACGTCACGTTGGCTAACGCGCTCTGCATCAGCGGGCGAAGACGCTGGTAGCGGGCAAACGCGCGGGGCGATAGTCGGCCGTTGACCACTGCAACAGGCACCGCCTGCCGGTGGCAGGCGTGAAGCAGATTGGGCCACAGCTCGGTTTCAAACAGGATGGCAAGCTCAGGCTGTACGCGGGCCACAAAGCGCTTGGCCGAGCCGGGGAAATCCAGCGGAAGCAAACGGTGGGCAAGACGAGGCTGATCGGGAGCGCCCTGTTCTGCTATCAGCGCCAACGCCTGCTGGGCACCGGTGGCGGTCATGGTGGTCAACAGCAGGCTATAGTGGGGAAAGCGCGCCAGCAGCCCTTCGATCAGCGGGCGGGCAGCGCGTACCTCGCCTACCGAGGCACAGTGCAACCAAATGCGCGGTGGGGGCGGCAGCGGTTCGAGGCACAACCCCAGCCGCTGGAGCCGTGAGTAAGTGGGCACTTGCTCACGCCAGATGCGCCAGCCAATCAGCGGCGCTAAGCCATACAGCGCCGCTGAGTAGGCCAGCCGTGGCCAGCGGGGGGCTGCCATTAACTTTCGCGGTCCAGAATGGAGCTGATCATCGCCGTGGTGGAAACGCCATCTTCAAAGCCCAGCACTTTCACCTCGCCACCGTTGGCAATCACGGCGCTGCCGCCAGCGATATCCTCGGGGCGGTAGTCGCCGCCTTTAACCAGGGTATCCGGCAGTACTTGCTCAAGCGGGGCGGCGGGCGTGTCGTCACTGAACGGCACCCCCCAACCCACCGCACCGAGCCCGGCCAGCACTTGCATCCTCGGTTCAAGGGGTTGAGGGGGCGCTTCGGCCCTTTCAACCGGCCAATGGACGCATCATCGTTCACCGCCACGACCAGCCGGTCACCCAGGCGCTTGGCCTGCTCCAGGTAGGCCACATGGCCTGCGTGGAGAATATCGAAGCAGCCATTGGTCATCACCACCCGCTCACCGCGCAGCTGCGCAGCGCGAACGGCATCGACCAGAGACGCTGGCTCGATCACGCCGAACTCGGCCAGCTTGTCGCCATGCAGCGCGGTGTAAAGCTCGGCAATGGAGAGCGTGGCGGTACCCGGCTTGGCCACCACCAGGCCCGCGCCCAAGTTGGCCAGCATCATGGCTTCCGGCAGCGCATGGTTAGCGGCCAGGGCCAGGCCCATCAAGCCAATCACGGTATCGCCGGCCCCCGTGACATCAAACACTTCCTGGGCACGGGTGGGCAGGTGCAGCGGTGCTTGGCCTTCACGAATCAGCGTCATGCCCTTCTCACTGCGGGTAATCAGCAGCGCTTCTAACTCAAGTTCAGCACGCAGCGCTTCGCCTCGCTCGGCCAGTATGGCGTCGGTGGCGCAAGGGCCTGCCACGGCTTCAAACTCGGTTAAGTTGGGGGTAATCAAGCTGGCCCCCCGGTACTTGGTGAAGTCTTGGCCCTTGGGGTCGATCAGCACTCGCTTGCCGTGGTGGCGAGCCATCTCGATCAGCCGCTCCACTTGGTTGAGCGTGCCCTTGCCGTAGTCCGATAAAATCACCACGTCACACTCAGGCAGGGCTTGCTCAACCTGTGTCAGCAGGCCGCTGGTATCCACACTGTCGAGGCGCTGCTCAAAGTCCAAGCGTAGCAGCTGTTGGTTACGGCTCATCCCTCGCAGCTTGGTGATCGTGGGAATCTCGGCACTGCGCTGAAAGTGAGTGCTTACATCAGATGCAGCCAGGCGTTTGGTGAGCAGCTCGGCATTCTCATCCTCGCCCACCACGCCCGCCAGTGCCGCATGCCGCCTAATGACGCCACGTTGAGCGCTACGTTGGCTGCGCCACCGGGGCGGTCGTCGGCATCTTCCACGCGTACCACGGGCACCGGCGCTTCTGGGGAGATCCGCGAGGTGCCGCCGTGCCAGTAGCGGTCGAGCATGACGCCGCCTACCACCAGTACGCGGGCATGTTCCAGGGCGGTTAAATCAACTTTCATCCGAGGGTCCTGTTGTGGTCTGCGCTGCGGTATGCGCCAGCAGCGCGTCTAGCTTGGCAATCACATCGTCAGCCTTGATCAAGTCCATGGCATCGGCATGGCGTACTCGCTGCCCCCAGCTCACCTCGTCCACCGATTTATGCAGGTAGGTGCGTACCGCATCGGGGTAGGCATTGACGGCAAAATCGCGCCACAAGTAGGGGGCGGCCCGCTGAGGGTTGGTGGTGGCGTAAAGGCCAAGCGTTGGCGTGCCCATGGCGTTGCCCATATGAGCCGGGCCAGTATCCGGCGCAATCACCGCGCGGGCGTTATCGATCAGCGCCAATACGCCTTTCAACGAGGTGCTGCCAATGGCGTTGATCACGCTACCTGACTGGCAGAGCGCTTCGATATGGTCACCCATTTCCCGCTCAAGCGGGCTGCCGCCACCGGTGAGTACGCTCTTCAGACCGTGCTGCACCCACGCGTGTTCAATCACGCTGGCGTAGCCTTCCACCGACCAGTTGCGGAAGTTGCGCAACCGCGCGTTGCTACAAGGGTTAATCACCAAATAAGGCGCATCGCCACTAATAGCGCGGGCTTCCTCATAGGCCACTGCGGGCACCGCGAGATTCCACTCTAGGCGGTCGTCTTCGACGCCCAGCAGACGCGCAAAATCCATGAACGACTCCAGCACATGGGCGTTGGCATGGGGGGCTAGCTGGTGTTGGGTAAACCAGTGCTGGGCGTCCTTGGCACGGGCTTTGTCATAGCCGACGCGCACATTGGCTTTAAGCCCGAGCGAGAGCACGCTGGCGCGAATGGCCTGCTGCATATGCAGCAGCACATCGAAGCGGGTATCGGCCAGTTCGCGCCAGATAGCGCGCATGCCGGAGAGCCCCGTCGATTTGTCGTACACGACGAACTCGACCCCGGAAAGCCCGGCCAGTAAACTGTGCTCCCCCTTGCCGATAATCCAGGTAATGCGCGCGTTCGGCCACTGGCGCTGCAACGCTCGCACCGTGGGCACGAGATTGCATACGTCTCCCAATGCGGAGAGGCGCAAAATGGCAATATGGTTTGGTTGAGCAGGCAGAGAGGGCTTCATGCGCTTAGCGGCACTCCAGCAGAAAAATGGGCTGATTTTACATGATGCAGACAGTTTAAGTGACGCTGCGCATCACACCAACTGTCCTCCCCGACTCACCCACTGAGCACGGCGCTGTTCGAGTCAGATTACTGGCAAGCGCAAGGCCTGGTAGTCGGCGAAGCACCTGGCCGGGGGCAGCAGCCTGTTCCTGCAAGCACGCGACCACGAGCAGTGGGTGCTGCGCCCTTACCAGCGCGGCGGGCTCATCGCCAAGGTCAGCAAGCAACGCTATGTCTGGCTGGGGGCAGAGCGCACACGAGCGTTTCGTGAAGTGCGCTTGACCGCCGCGCTGTATGAGCAAGGGCTTCCCGTGCCTCGCCCAGTGGCCTGCTGTGTCACACGCTTTGGGCTGACCTATGAGGCGGCACTGCTGACCGTGCGCATTTCCGGCTCTCGGGCACTGGCCTCACTGCTCACCAATGGCGAGGCTGATGAGGCGCTATTAAAGCGCGTTGGCGCAATGATCAAGCGTTTTCACCAAGAAGGCCTGGACCACGTGGACCTCAACGCCCGCAACATTCTGGTGGATGAGGCTGGCAAGCCCTGGCTGATCGATCTCGACCGCTGCCGCCTGCGCCCGCAGGGCAAGTGGCAGGCAAGCAACCTGCAGCGGCTGGAGCGCTCGGTGGTGAAGTTTGCCCATGGCCAAGTGGAAAACCTGATGGCACCGCTTTACGCAGGCTATGCAGACGCCGTGTAAATCTCCATTAAGCGCTTCACGTGCTGCTTGTTACTGAAGTGCTCCTCGACGCGCCGCCGCGCGGCACGCCCCATGGCTTGACGTGTGGCCGCATCACGAAGGAGCGTGTCCATGGCATCGCGCCAGGCGGGCACGTCAAACGGGCCTACCAACACGCCGGAATCAGCATCCACTAGCTCCGGCAACGACCCGGTATTCGAGCCAATGATCGGCATCCCACCGGCCATGGATTCGATGATGGTCAGGCCGAACGCTTCGTTTTCCGAAGGAATGCACACCACATCCAGCACGGGCAAAATATCCGTCAGGTCACTGCGATGCCTTAGAAAGGTGATTTTATCCGCCAGCGGCGTGCCCGCGATGGTGCGCTGCAGCTCGGCATAGAACGCTTCCACGCCACCTGACGCATAGTCAGTGCCACCGATAGAGAGTGCATAAAAGTAAAGCGTGGGGTCAAGCGCTAGCAGTGCGTTTACCCAGACATCCTGCCCTTTGCCAGGCGTCACTCGGCCCGGAAGCCCGATGAGCACCGCGTCTGCCGGCACACCCAGCGCTTCACGCTTAGCCGTAATAGCGGCAGGGTCACGATTGGGCTGGTACTTATCGATATCGACTCCGTGGGGCAAGCAAACCACCCGCTCCTGAGGAAGCGGTAAATTGCGGATATTACGCTGATACGTTGCTTGGCTAATAGACAGCACACGATCAACGCTGCCATAGGCAACGCGGTGATAGGGGCTTTTTTTAGGGCGCTGCCCGCCCACGTGATCTGTATAAATTATTCTTAGCGTCGGTTGGCAGCGCTTTTAACAGCGTAGTGAGGCGTAGATCACTCGATTTATGGCAGTGAATTACGGAGATATTTTCCTCCTTCAACCAGCGGCGTATCGACAGCAGGTTGACCAGCGCCTGCCCGTTGCTCGCAAAGGCCTTATACGGCACTCCGTTGCGCTGCATGTAAGTTTCTACCTTGCTGTCTTTCAGGCAGATGCCGATGACGTCCCAACCTTCCGCCAGCAGGTCTTCTATCACCCGGTCTACGTATAGCTCCATTCCGCCTTTACCATCGGAAAGACACAGTTGCAGTACCTTCTTCGCCATCGCTTGCCCTACCTAGCCGCCCACTGTTAAACAATCCTTACAATCTCTTGTAGTATACAGGCTGCTATTAACGGGGCCTAAATCATGGCGCAGAGACTGCTTGTCGTGCGTAACGACAAAATCGGCGATTTTATGTTGGCGTGGCCAGCCTTGGCGTGTTTGAAACAGGCATCGCCTGCGCCCCACGTCACGGTGCTGGTGCCCGCTTATACGGCCCCGTTAGCCAAGGCGTGCCCATGGGTAGATGAGGTCATTATCGACCCTGGCAGCCAGGCCGATAAAGCGGCGCAGCAGGCGCTATTGTTTCACGTGAAACAATCGAAATTCGATGCACTGCTAACGCTGTTCTCGACACCGCGCATTGGTTGGCTAGGCATGAAAGCAGGCATTCCGCTGCGCGTTGCCCCGGCGACCAAGTGGGCGCAGGTGTTCTATAACGTACGGGTACGCCAGCGCCGCTCGCAATCAGCAAAGCCGGAGTACCAGTACCACGTTGATTTGGCTTGTGAACTGCTGGCACGCCTTTCGCTAACGCTTTCCACCCTGCCCTCGCCCCCCTTCTGGCCGCTGGATGGCGCGCAACGTCAAGCACAGCGCCAAACGTTGGTCAACGACGCTTCAGAGCACGTGGTGGTGGTTCATCCTGGCAGCGGCGGCTCGGCTGTGAATCTATCGGTAGCGCAGTACGCCGCGCTGATCACTCAAGTGCACCAGCAGTGCCAGCACCTACCACTACGCTGGCTGATCAGCGCTGGCCCCAGTGAGCAGCCCCAGGCACAAGAGTTGAGGGAGCAGCTTGCCACAAATGGTGTTGTAGCAGACCACTTCCCCGACACCGCAGGTGTCGACGCCTTTGCCCTACAGCTTGGCGGAGCGGATATGCTGATTGCCGGCTCAACCGGGCCGCTGAATATCGCAGGCTGCCTGGACATTGCCACGGCGGGGTTTTATCCCGCCAAGCGCTCAGCCACGCCGCTGCGCTGGCAAGCCTGCAACCGGGCGGAAAAGCGCCTGGCGTTTAGCCCGCCTTCAGGCGCTGACACACAGGACATGACTGCCATCGATCTCGACGCGGCAGCCCACCAGATCTCAGCGCTGCTTCTCGGAGGTCTGCGTACGAACCCAGAGATCCGCGTACTTAGCGAAGGTTGAGTGAGCGGACAGCAGGGCTAACAACAGCCCCTGCTTGCCATCTTTAAACCCCGCCTTAAGCACATACATTGTGAGAAAGCAGGCCAGCCCGTGGCTACTGCCCTGCCACAGCGTGGCCGTTTTCCCCTGTGCGGCGCGCTGCTCTGCCCAGGCCTGGGCGTAATGCGCAGATTCTTCAAGATAGTGGCGCAGGTCGCGGTAGGTGTAGTGAAGCAGGTCGCCGGATAACGGCTTTTCAGCCAGCCCGGCTTCTACCACCAGCTTTTCATGCACCAGCGCAGCGTTATAGCCCGCCTGGTGTTTCGGGTAGAGGCGCAGCACGCGGTCTGGGTACCAGCCAGAGTGGCGAATAAAGCGGCCAAAGCACCACGACAGGCGGCTCACGCTGTAGGCAGCGGGCGGCTGCTGAATGGCGGCCTGAATGCTGGCGCGCAGTTCAGGCGTTACGCGCTCATCGGCATCGACCATTAAAATCCACTCGCCGTTTGCCAGGGCTTCCGCCCGCTGGCGCTGAATACCAAAGCCTTGCCAGTCGGCGTTGACGCTCACATTCTGGGTTAACTATCGCGCAATCGCACACGTCTCATCCTGGCTACCCGCATCCAGCACCACGATTTCGTCGGCCCAGGTCAGCGTTTCCAGGCACTCACGTAAATGGTGCGCTTCGTTTTTGACAATTAACACAGCGGAAATAGACACGGTTCACCTTTGCCCACTCGGTTTAAGACGCATGGTGCTCATTACCATAGCTCGTTTAGTTGCATGCTAACACGGCCACGGCGCCCGACTTTTGATAAGCTGAACCACTCATTTAGCACGTTCTGAAAAGGGATACAGGATGCCCCCCTTAAGGTCACTCAAACTTACCCCCTGGCTGCCTCTGGTCGTGATTGGTCTTAGCCTTGGCTATGCGGTCACCGTGCTGACGCGCTTGCCCTGGTGGACACTCTTTTTGACGGCGGCGGTGTGGATCGGGATAGCGGTAAAACTACGCTGGGGAGCCCCGCTGAATGCGCGCTACCGGCCAGTGTGGCCTTGGTCGCTTATTCCGCTTAGCCTATTTAGTATTTATGTCTACTTAGCTGATAGCTTTGGCAATGTTGACCTAGGCGCGGTGTTTTTCCACCTTCAGGCGGGCATGGCAGAGCACGGTGGAGCCGGAAACATGCTGCTGGCGCTCACCTACACCATAATCGTACTAGCGGTACTAGCATCCGTGACCTGGCTGTCACGCCATGACCAGCGTTGGCGCTTAACCGAGCGCTTCTTTGCCATTGCGCTGCTGGCGGCTATCCCGCTGCTCTATGGCATTGGCCAGCGCCGTGCCGCCATTGTGACTGACGACGGCGCGTGGTTAGACCGCCGCTCTGTGCCACCGCCTACCGGCGACCAGCCCGATGCCCCCCACCTACTGCTGATGTATTTAGAGAGCATAGAGCGCACCTACAGCAATGAGCTGTTTGGTGATGCGTATGCGGACTTAACCGCGCTAGGCGAACGCGGGCTGGTGTTTGAGGGCATTCACCAGATGGAGAATACCGGCTGGACAATGGCTGGGATGATCGCCAGCCAGTGCGGCGTGCCGCTTATGCCTGCGGGACTTCTACACGATAGCCAGTTTGAACCGCTTTCCAAGGTAGTACCTGGCGTTGACTGCTTGGGAGATGTGCTGGCTGAACAAGGCTATCGGCTTAGCTTTTTGGGCGGTGCCAGCACGCAGTTTGCCGGGAAGGGGCTTTTCTATCGCGGCCACCAGTTCAATACCGTGAAAGGCAAAGAGGAGCTGCTGCCTGAACTCGATGACCCAGAGTATGTGAATAGCTGGGGGCTGTATGACGATACGCTATACGACTTTACTGCTGACGAAATACGCCGCCTGAACGAAGAAGATAACGGCCCTTGGGCCGTAGTGAACCTCAACATTGCAGGTCACGCCCCCAGTGGATTCCCTTCACAGACCTGCCAGGACCGCCAGGGCGAATTCGATGGTCAGAATATTCTCTACTCGGTGGCGTGCTCTGCGCGCCAAGCGCGTGATTTTATCGAACAGTTAGAGCAAGAGGGGCTGCTGGCGCATACGCTGGTCGTAGTGTTAAGTGATCATCTCACCATGCGCGTATCGGTATGGGATCAACTCACCGCGCTGGATCGCGACAATACGCTCATCATGCTAGGTGATGGCATTCGACCACAGCGGGTGCGTAGAGGCGCCACCATGCTAGATGTGTTTCCCACGATTCTGGATGCCATGGGCCTGCCACTGAATGATAACCGCGCCGGGTTAGGCGCATCACTGCTCAGTAGCCAGCCCACCCTAGTGGAGATCCACGGGCTTGAGCCACTGAGCGGGCGGCTGCGGGAAGAGACCGTTCTACAGAACCGCCTCTGGGAAGGGCTTGCACCTCAACGACGTGAACCAGCAGAGAGCATCACAGAGCAGGTCACCGAGACACCCGCTGATCAGGCCACAGAGGTGGCTATTATGCGCTGACGATGACGCCGTTAGCGTCGTGTCGATCAACACGCATCGCCTGATAGACCCGCTCAACATCTAACTCATTTAAACAGTTCGTGTGACCTGGAGGACAGGTTCGCTGAAAACACGGCGAACAGGAGAGCCCGAGATAATGAATGGCCGCATTATTGGTCAGCGGAGGCGTGTAGACAGGTGATGAGGAGCCGTAAAGCGCATGGATACGCACGCCAACGGCGGCTGCCACCTGCATCAGGCCCGAATCGTTAGTGACCACTTGGCGGCAGTCGGCTAGCAAATCCACGGCATCGGCCAACTTAGTTTTTCCGCATAAATTATGCGCATGCGGCAGCCCTTCACGATGGCCTGCCCCGCCGCATGATCCTTCGCTCCACCCAGCACCCGAACTTCAAAGCCCTCTTTGATCAGCCTTGCTGCCAGCTGGTGGAAGCACTCAAGCGGCCACTGTTTGGCCGGGCCATACTCTGCGCCCGGCATCATGCCTATGGCGGGGCGTGATGACAGTGCGTGGGTAAGACGCAGGTTCACCAAATTATCCCGAGCAATGGGAGCCGTGGTTTGGGGATCGCAAACTGACCGGTTTGCGCCTCCTCCAAAGGCAGCCCTAGTGACACAAAGCGTTTAACGGTTTGGTCCAGCACCTGCTTGTCTAGCTTGCGGCGCTCTTTTAACAGCCCGTAGCGGTGCTCACCTAAAAAACCCACCCGCTCGGGAATGCGCGCCATAAAGGGCACCAGCGCTGCTTTCCAGGAGCGCGGCAGCACGATGGCGCGGTCAAAGCGGCCGCGTAATCTGGCCGCCAGCTCGCGGCGGCTGGCCAGCCCAAACACCGTGGCCCACCGCCAATGGCAACAACTCATCTACTTCTGGCATACGCTCAAGAATCGGCTGAGACCAAGCGGGGGCGACCACCCCAAGGGTGGCACCCGGGTAGCGCGCTTTTAAGGTCATAAACAGGCTCTGTGCCATGACCATATCGCCTACCCAGGAGGGGCCTACTACCAGCAGTCGCTTGCCAGAGTTAGCCATTTAGCCACTCCAAGTACGCATTAACGCCCTGGGCGACAGTTTTGAATTCCACGTCACAACCTGCCGCACGCAGTTGGCTAATATCGGCACGCGTGTAGCTTTGGTAGCGCCCTTTCAACTCTAGGGGGAAGGGAATGTAGTCGATTTCGCCCTGGCCATAGAAGACGATGACCGCTTCGCCAATCGCCTTGAACGGCTCCGCACGCCCAGTGCCCAAATTGAAGATGCCCGAGGCGCTGGGGTTGTCCAGGACCCAGAGATTTACATCGCCCACATCGCCTACGTAGACAAAATCGCGGCTCTGCATGCCCGCCTCATAGCCGCCGTAAGCACCGAACAGCTTCAGCGTTTCGCCGTTACGGATCTGCAGGTGGTTGTGGTACGCCACGCTGGCCATCTTGCCTTTATGCTGCTCTCGCGGCCCGTAAACGTTGAAGTAGCGGAAGCCCACCACCTGCGTGGTCAGCTCGTTCCAGCGCGAGCGCACGTGCTGATCAAACAGCAGCTTGGAGTAGCCGTACACGTTGAGCGGCTTTTCATACTCCGGCGCTTCCTTAAACACCTCACTGCCGCCATAGGTCGCCGCCGACGACGCGTACAGAAAAGGGATGCCCAGTTTTTCACAGTAGTTGAGCAGCACTTTGGAGTACTCGAAGTTATTTTCCATCATGTAGTGCCCATCCCACTCGGTCGTATCCGAGCAAGCACCTTCATGGAAAATCGCATCGATGGTGGGTAAATCCACCGCTTCACCGCGCAGCGCTGCTTTTACGCGGGCAATAAAATCATCTTTATCCAGGTAATCGGCGAGAGTGCAGTCCGCCAAATTGACAAACTTAGTACCATCACGCAGGTCGTCGACCACCATTACATCATCACGGCCACGAGCATTTAGCGCTTTGACAATATTGGCTCCGATAAACCCGGCACCGCCTGTTACAACGATCATCTCGTTCTCCTTACCAAAAGCGGCTCTTTGGCTAACGTGCCTATAACCCATCTGCCTGTGATTGTATACTTGACGGCTTATGAATTCATGGCCAACGGTGCTTTCCGCGATGAGTGTTTCGACAAACCAATCGACACCCGATGTGTCGACCTTTCAAGGCTTGATCCTTGCTCTGCAACAGTACTGGGCAGAACAGGGCTGCGTCATCCTCCAGCCCCTCGCTATGGAAGTCGGCGCGGGCCCCTTCCAACCTGCCACCTTCCTGCGGGCGTTTGCCCCAGAAACCTGGAACGCTGCCTACGTTCAGCCTTCCCGCCGCCCAACCGACGGCCGCTACGGCGAAAACCCTAACCGCCTGCAGCACTACTACCAGTTCCAGGTGGTGATGAAGCCCTCCCCCAGCAACCTACAGGATCTTTACCTAGGTTCGTTGAAGCGTTTAGGGCTCGACCCGCTGATTCACGACGTGCGCTTCGTGGAAGACAACTGGGAATCCCCCACCTTAGGTGCCTGGGGCCTTGGCTGGGAAGTAGGGCTCAACGGCATGGAAGTGACCCAATTTACTTATTTCCAGCAGGCGGGCGGCATCGAGTGCTACCCCGTCACCGGCGAGCTGACCTACGGGCTTGAGCGTATCGCCATGTACCTGCAGTACGGCGATAGCGTTTACGACCTAGTATGGGCCATCGCGCCGGACGGCAGCAAAGTGAGTTACGGCGATGTCTACCTGCAAAACGAGCGTGAGCAGTCAGCGTATAACTTTGAGCACGCAGATGTGGATCAGCTCTTCGCGGCGTTTGATCACCAGGAAAAAGAGTGCAGCAAACTCTTAGCCGCAAGCCTGCCGCTGCCCGCTTACGAGCAGGTGCTTAAAGCTTCCCATACGTTCAACCTGCTGGATGCCCGCCACGCGATCTCCGTCACGGCACGTCAGCGCTTCATCCTGCGTGTACGCACCATGGCGCGTGATGTCGCTACCGCCTACTTCGAGTCTCGTAAAGCAGCAGGCTTCCCCATGGCACCGGAAGCATTACGCCGTGAACTGTTACAAGAAGAGCTCGCTGAGCAGGGAGACGCATAATGGCCGTTGATACGCTTTTATTAGAACTGGGCGCAGAAGAGCTTCCACCCACCGCGCTGGACGCGCTTTCAGACGCGTTTGCTGCCGGCATTGAAAAAGGCCTACAGGAAGCCGAAATTCCCTTCCAAGCGGTGACCGCCTACGCCACGCCGCGCCGCTTAGCCGTACAAGTCACCGGGCTTTCCGACAAGCAGCCAGACCGTGAAGTAGAGCGCCGTGGCCCCGCCCTGGCCGCCGCGTTTAAAGACGGCACCCCCACCAAAGCAGCAGAAGGCTTTGCCCGCTCCTGCGGTGTCAGCGTGGATGATCTGATCCATCTGGAAACCGATAAGGGCACCTGGCTTGGCTACCGCGAACAGCAGCAGGGTGACAGCGTTCAAGCGCTACTGCCTGAGATGGTACGTAAAACACTACAGTCGCTGCCGGTACCCAAGAACATGCGCTGGGGTGCGTCCCGCGTTGAGTTCTCCCGCCCGGTTCACTGGTTGGTAGCACTGTACGGTAGCCAAGTTGTTGCCGCCGAAGCCCTTGGCCTTCAAGCCAGCCGTACCACCTACGGCCATCGTTTCCACGCGCCGGATGCAATTCAACTTGAGCATGCCGACGACTATCTGGCAGCACTGGAAAACGCCTACGTATTGGCAGACCGCCAGCGTCGCCGGGAGCGTATTCGTGAACAGGTGCTCGCCGAGGCCGAAGTTCAGGAAGCCAACGCCGTCATCGACGAGGACCTGCTGGTAGAGGTCAGCGGTTTGGTGGAGTGGCCCGTCGCACTGACCGGCAGCTTCGACGAGCGCTTTTTGGAAGTGCCCGCGGAGTGTCTGATCTCCTCCATGAAGGCCAACCAGAAGTACTTCCACCTGCTGGATGACCAGGGCAAGCTGAAGCCGCTGTTCATCACTATCTCGAACATCGAGAGCCAAGACCCTGATCAGGTGATCTCCGGCAATGAAAAGGTTATTCGTCCGCGCTTGGCGGATGCGGCCTTCTTCTACGACACCGACCGCAAGCACACGCTGGCCTCGCGCATTCCGCAATTAGAAAGCGTGGTCTTCCAGCAGCAGCTGGGCACGCTGGCGGATAAAGCCCGCCGTAGCACGGCCATTGCCACCTTTATCGCCGAGCGTCTTCACGGCGATGTGGCCCACGCGCAGCGTGCCGTGGCACTGGCAAAATGTGACCTCGTCACCGAGATGGTGCTCGAATTCCCTGAGCTGCAGGGCATCATGGGTCGTTACTACGCCGAGCAGGATGGCGAGCCTGCGGA
Source organism: Vreelandella lionensis (assembly GCF_002087295.1). Taxonomy (GTDB): domain Bacteria; phylum Pseudomonadota; class Gammaproteobacteria; order Pseudomonadales; family Halomonadaceae; genus Vreelandella; species Vreelandella lionensis. Next base: position 32,675 of record NZ_MWVI01000087.1, read on the forward strand.
AGGCGCCCAGGCGTTAGAAGAGCAATATCTGCCCCGCTTTGCCAGCGATGCGATTCCGCAAAGCCTGACCGGCCAAGCGCTAGCACTAGCTGATCGCTTGGATACCCTGGCGGGCATCTTCGGTATAGGCCAACGCCCCACGGGCGCAAAAGACCCCTTCGCCCTTCGCCGCGCCTCCATTGGCGTGCTGAACATTCTGGTGAAAGGCGAGCTGAACCTCGACTTGCGTGAACTGCTGCAAGTGGCGGCTGATCAGCACCAGAACCTGCCGAAAGCCGACGGTCGGGGAGAAGACGTACTGACGTATATGCTCGACCGCTTCCGCGCCTGGGGCCAGGAAGAGGGTATCTCTGCAGAGATGTACCCCGCGGTGCGCCCCGCCCGGTCACCAAGCCGCTGGATTTCGCGCGGCGCTTACGTGCCGTCAAAGCTTTCGCCCAGCGTGAAGAAGCCGCAGCCCTGGCCGCTGCCAACAAGCGTGTTTCCAACATCCTGAGCAAGCAGGAGCATGATGGCAGCATTCAGGTAGAGGCCTCGCTTCTTCAAGAAGGGGCGGAAAAAGCCCTGTTTGAAGCGGTCACGGCTAGCCAGCAGCAGGTGGCCACGCTGTTCGCAGCAGGTGATTACCAGCAAGCGCTAGACGCGCTCGCCACGCTACTCAAGCCGGTCGATGCCTTCTTTGATCAAGTAATGGTCATGGCGGATGACGATGCCATTCGCCGTAACCGCCTCGACCTGCTTGCCAGCCTGCAGGCGCTGTTCCTGGAAGTGGCCGATATCTCTCAGCTACCCCAGTGACACGTTGAGTGTTATAGAGGATCGTCTGCTCTGAAGGCGCAACCGATAGCCCGGCTTTTGATAAGCCGGGCTTTTTATTGAGCGCACGAATGTTTCACGTGAAACACTCGCTCATTCGCACTTCAGGGCTTACGCTAATGTTGACGTTTTTGCCCACCGCAATAAGAGGAGCCCCATGATTACCGCTCAGCAGCTTGTAATACTGGATCGCGATGGCGTGATTAATCAAGACTCGGATGCTTATATCAAATCCCTTGCCGAATGGATCCCCTACCCTTCTGCCATTAGCGCGATTGCCCGCCTTACCCAGGCAGGCTTTACCGTGGCAGTGGCTACTAATCAATCCGGCATCGCCCGTGGCTTCTACGATGAAACCGCGCTGAACACTATGAATGAGCGCTTACATAGGCTGGTGGAAGCGGAAGGCGGCCAAATTGCCCATATCGCTTACTGCCCTCACGGCCCCGATGATCAGTGCGGCTGCCGTAAACCGCTTCCTGGGTTATTTACCGAGATACAGGACAAACTAACGCTTTCCAGTCTGAAAGGCAGTTGGATGGTGGGCGATAGCCTACGCGATCTGCAAGCGGGTGAATCGGTGGGGTGCCGTAGCGTTCTCGTGAAAACGGGTAAAGGGGAAAAGACCCTCGCAAAAGGGGACGGGCTAGAGCATGCCTTGGTCTACGCTGATTTAGCTGCCTTTGTTGACGACTTAATCGCAGGTGCCTTGGACTAACCTTTCCACAATTTTCATGCTGGCCTTGAACACCACCATCCATAAAAAAACCGCAGGCGTTTTCGCCTACGGTTTTTTGCTTTTCAATGTTTCACGTGAAACACATTGAAGAGGCTTTTTAGATATCGAGGTTAGCAACGAGCGCGTTGGTCTCGATGAAGTCGCGACGCGGCTCAACTTCATCACCCATCAGGGTGTTGAACATCATATCCGCCGCTACCGCATCTTCAATAGTAACCCGCAGCATACGACGGCTATCCGGATCCATGGTGGTTTCCCACAGCTGGTCTGGGTTCATCTCACCTAGACCTTTATAGCGCTGCACAGAGAGGCCACGCTGCCCTTCTTGCATCAGCCATGTTAGCACTTCGGAGAAATGTGCAACGGGCTTCTGACGCTCACCACGGGCGATGTAGGCACCCTCATCCAGCAAGCCGTTGAGGGTTTCCCCTAAGCCGGCAATGGCGCGGTAATCAGCGCTTTCAAAGAAGTCTAGGCCCCACACATACTCCGTCGTCACGCCGTGGGCGATCAAGGAAACTGCCGGTAGATGCAGGCCACGCTCGGTGTCTTCTTGCAGGTAGAACTGATAGCGCGGGCCACCCTCATAGGCCACCATGTCATCCATGGCTTTCTGCAGCTCGGCAATCCAGTTCTCCATGGTGACGCGGTCTTTCAAGCTTGGCTCACCCTGTAGCGCGGTAGCATGTACTACCTGCTTCAATACTTCGATGGGGTAAACCCGCGCCAAACGGTCAATTCGCTTCATCACGTTGCGATACTGATTCACCAGCGCTTCCAACTGTGAGCCAGCAATGCCAGGCGCATCCGCATTAACGTGCAGCCCTGCCCCATCCAGCGCGGTGGTGGTCAGGTAATCAATCATGGCCTGCTCATCTTTCAGATAGAGCTCTTGCTTACCACGTTTGATTTTATAAAGCGGCGGCTGGGCAATAAAGATATGCCCACGCTCAATCAGCTCTGGCATTTGACGGAAGAAAAACGTCAGTAGCAGCGTACGAATGTGCGAACCGTCTACGTCGGCGTCGGTCATGATAATGACCGAGTGGTAGCGCAGCTTATCGGGATTAAACTCTTCCCGACCAATGCCACAGCCCAGCGCCGTGATCAGCGTACCCACTTCAGCGGAGGAGAGCATTTTATCGAAGCGCGCTTTTTCGACGTTCAGGATTTTACCTTTTAGCGGCAAAATGGCCTGGGTACGACGGTCACGCCCTTGCTTGGCACTACCACCCGCCGAGTCGCCCTCCACCAGGTAAAGCTCTGATTGGCTTGGGTCTTTCTCTTGGCAGTCGGCAAGCTTGCCCGGCAGGCCTGCCAATATCCAGCGCCCCTTTACGGCGTGTCATATCCCGCGCTTTACGGGCTGCTTCACGGGCACGCGCGGCGTCCAGCATCTTATTGACGATGGACTTGGCTTCGTTGGGCTTTTCTATCAGGTAGTCTGCAAACAGACGACCCATTTCCTGCTCTACTGCCGTTTTAACTTCAGAAGAGACAAGCTTATCTTTGGTCTGCGACGAGAACTTGGGATCCGGAACCTTCACGGAAATAATGGCGGTTAAGCCTTCCCGAGCATCATCACCAGAGGTATTCACTTTGGCTTTTTTCAGCAGGCCCTGGGCTTCAATATAGTGATTCAGCGTACGCGTCAGCGCAGCGCGGAAACCTGCTAAGTGGGTACCACCATCCCGCTGAGGAATGTTGTTGGTGTAGCAGAAAATGTTCTCAGTGAAGGCATCGCTCCACTGCATCGCCACTTCGACCTCTACACCGTCTTCACGCACCGCATTAAAGTGAAACACCGGATTGAGGACGGTCTTGTTCTTATTCAGGTGGTCGACGAATGCTTTAAGACCGCCTTCATAATGGAACAGCTCCTCTTTGCCGCTGCGCTCATCCATCAGGCGAATGGCAACACCAGAGTTGAGGAAAGAGAGCTCGCGCAGGCGTTTCGCCAGAATATCGTAGTGGAATTCGATATTGGCAAACGTGGCCGGTGACGGACGAAAGTGAACGCGGGTACCGCTCTTTTCCGTTTTACCTACCACGCCTAGCGGCGCTTGCGGCACGCCATGGTGGTACATTTGTTCGAACACTTCGCCTTGACGCCAAATCGTCAGGCGCAGCTCTTCTGAGAGCGCGTTCACCACCGACACACCCACGCCGTGCAAGCCGCCCGATACTTTATAAGAGTTATCGTCAAACTTACCGCCCGCGTGGAGCACCGTCATAATAACTTCGGCAGCAGAGACGCCCTCGCCTTCGTGTAGCTCGGTCGGAATACCCCGGCCATTATCGCTCACGGTTACCGATTCATCCGCGTGGATGACCACTCGAATTTCGCTACAGTGGCCTGCCAAGGCTTCATCGATGGAGTTATCCACCAACTCGAAAACCATGTGGTGCAGCCCGGTGCCGTCGTCGGTATCACCGATGTACATGCCTGGACGCTTACGTACTGCGTCTAGCCCTTTGAGCACCTTGATGCTTGATGAATCGTAAGCCTGCTCGCTCATTGACCACTCCGTCGTGAAGTCTGTCTCGTTCCGTGTCGTCTACCCATCTGGCTGGCACTGGCTAAACCCTTGCTCGGAGTGTTTCACGTGAAACAACTCAACGGCAGTAGTGGGCTGCCAGACATCGCTTAGCGCGGTGGGCTCGACGCTGGTAATAAATGCTTGGCACTGCATCTCTTCAAGCAAAGCGCAGAACTGGCGGCGGTGATGCTCGTCCAGCTCTGCCGGTAAATCATCTATCAAATAAATGCAGTGCCGCTGTGCGGTACTTTCCAGAAGCCTTCCTTGGGCGAGCTTTAATGCACTCACTACCAGCTTCTGCTGGCCTCTGGAAAGCACCTCAATTGCGGGCTGCTTGTTCAACCGAATACGCAAATCGGCGCGCTGTGGGCCCTGCTGCGTAAACCCCATCTGCTGGTCGGTTTCTCGACTATCGTGCAGTACATCTGCCAGCGAGCGTTGTTTATCCCAGCCTCTGGCATAGCGGAGTGTTAACCCGGGCAGCGGCAGCAATTTTTTCAGTGTTTCATCAAATACGGGCAAGAACTCACTAAACCATGCTTGGCGTAGCCTATCCATCTGCTCTCCCCAATGGGCGAGCTCCTGCTCCCACACCGCTATTTCACTGGCCGCTATTCTACCACGCCTAAGGAGTGCATTCCGATGTTTCACCGCCCGGCGAGTCCGCTGCCACGCGTCTAGGAAGTGATGTTTCACGTGAAACGCGCCCCAGTCTAAGAACTCACGGCGACCAGCGGTGACCCTTCCAGCAAACGAAAAGCATCAGGATTAATAAGCTGGAGCGGCATAGCTTCGACCAGCTCAGCCAATCGGACACCCTTTTCGCCACGCAAACGCAGCTCCAGCTCACGCTGAGCCCGCATTCGCCTTACCCCCAGCGTCACCTCAGGGTCTCCTGCTAAGCGGCCGTACAGCGTCATATACGGCGCCTCTGACTGAATGGCATTTTTCAGCTGACGAGTACGAAAAGAGCGTCCCATGCCCAGAATATGAATACCTTCCAGAAGACTGGTCTTACCGCTACCGTTCACGCCATAGATAACATTGATACGTGGTGACGGATGAATCGTAACCGGAGCCAAGTTACGCAGTCCGTGAAAAGTGAGTTGTGTCACGCTCATCCGCGAATGCCACCTAGTAAGACCATGAAACGCGCTATCCGTTGCCAAATGCGAAAACGGCGCTTCTGACAATGTAGAAGCGCCGTTTTCATTCAGTGCCAATGCGGTTATAAGCGCATCGGCATAACAACATACAGCGCATCACCACCGCCAGGCTCTTCCAGCAGGGCGATGCTGTTCGGGTCGGCTAGGGTAATTTGTACGCGCTCTTCATCAAGCACAGAGAGCACATCCACCAGATAGCCAACGTTAAAGCCCACTTCCATGGCGCTACCGCTGTACTCCACGGCAATGTTCTCTTCCGCTTCTTCCTGCTCCCGGTTGTTGGCCATTACTTTGAGGTTATTTTCCTCAAGATACAGCCGAACACCACGGTACTTCTCATTTGAAAGAATCGCAGTGCGCGACAGCACCTGACGCAGCTCTGCACGCTCAGCAATCAGCACCTTATCGCCATTGCGCGGCACTACGCGCTCATAATCGGGGACTTTGCCGTCAATAAGCTTAGAGGTAAACGTGAAGTCACCTGTATGCGCACGAACATGCGTTGATCCCAAGGTAAGGCTGACAGGTTCATCGCTGTCATCCAACAGGCGAGAGAGCTCTAGGATACCTTTACGCGGGGCACAATCAGCTTTTGAGACTGGCTTACTGCAACGTCAATGGGACGCGAGCACATCGCCAAACGGTGTCCATCGGTCGCGACCGTACGCAGCAAATGGCTCTGAATTTCCAGCAGCATACCGTTTAGGTAATAACGCACATCCTGCTGCGCCATGGCAAAGGAGGTGGACTCAATCAAATGCTTAAGCGTGCCACGCGGAACGCTGAGTTCCTGACTGCCATCGGCATCTTCAATATTAGGAAATTCTGGTACAGGAAGTGTAGAAAGTGTAAAGCGCGAACGACCACTACGTAATACCGCGCGCCCCTCTTCAACTGCTAACTGAATGTCGGACTGATCGGGCAGCGATTTACAAATATCCATCAGCTTTCTAGCCGGCACCGTAGCAGCGCCCGCTTGGTCCACTTGGCTGGCGCCCGTGCGGCCTACTAGCTCAACTTCAAGATCCGTACCGTTCAGGGACACCTGAACGCCTTCAACTTGAATCAGTACGTTAGAGAGCACAGGCAGCGTTTGGCGCCGTTCTACTACGCCCGCCACCAGAGTCAGCGGGCGAAGCAGCGCCTCTCGGGACATGGTAAATTTCATCGAAACTCCGGTTTTCTATCCTGAAAGGCCTGCCCATGGCAGGCGTAAACGAAAAAGGTTAACTGGTTAGCAGACGAAGGAGGTTTTTGTAATCCTCACGGATATCCGCATTCTCTTCCTGCAGTGCTTTTACTTTTCGGCAGGCGTGCAGCACGGTGGTGTGATCGCGGCCACCAAATGCATCGCCAATCTCAGGCAGGCTATGGCTGGTTAGTTCTTTCGCCAGCGCCATAGCGACCTGTCGCGGGCGCGCTACCGAACGGGAGCGCCGCTTAGAGAGCAGATCCGCCACCTTGATTTTGTAATATTCAGCCACCGTGCGCTGAATATTATCCACCCCCACCTGCTTATCCTGCAGCGCCAGTAGGTCTTTCAGCGACTCGCGGATACAGTCTTGAGTAATGGTTTTGCCCATAAAGTGCGAGTCGGCAATGACTTTTTTCAGCGCGCCTTCCAGCTCACGCACGTTTGAGCGAATCTTCTGAGCGATAAAGAAAGCCGCATCGTGGGGCAAATCCACTTTTGCTTGATCGGCTTTTTTCATCAAAATCGCCACTCGTGTCTCAAGCTCCGGCGGCTCGATCGCCACGGTAAGCCCCCAGCCAAAGCGCGACTTAAGACGCTCTTCAACGCCACTAATCTCTTTAGGGTAGCGGTCAGAGGTGAGAATCATCTGCTGACCACCCTCTAACAGCGCGTTGAACGTGTGGAAAAACTCTTCCTGAGAACGCTCTTTACCGGCAAAAAATTGAATATCGTCAATCAGCAGGGCATCGACGCTGCGATAGAAACGCTTAAAGTCGTTAATCGCATTAAGCTGCAGCGCCTTCACCATATCAGCAACAAAACGCTCGGAGTGCAGGTAGACCACGCGTGCATTTTCACGACGGCCTGCCAATGCATTGCCCACAGCATGCATCAAGTGCGTTTTGCCCAAGCCAACACCACCGTATAAAAACAGCGGGTTATAAGCGCCACCAGGATTTTCCGACACCTGGCGGGAAGCTGCACGGGCAAGTTGGTTCGATTTACCTTCTACAAAGGTATCGAAGGTGAAATTAGGGTTTAAGCCACTGCTGTGCTTCAAGCTGCCGTCGACTTGAACCTGGCGCTCATTGCCACGACGGCTAGGGGCATTCTCTTCACGCAGTTGGTCAATCTCACGCTCATCGCCAATATCACCACGCGGCGGAGTATGAACGGCGGGGGATGACGGCTGTGCTGGTGCGGCCGAGACCGGATTACCCACCTCTCTGGGTTGCGGCGCAGCCGCTGCAGCCCGCCGGCTGCCGACGGTTAAGCTGACCTTGGGAGGTTTAGAAGGGGCGAGCTCACGCATTAGCTCACTAATACGCTTAGCGGACGTATCACTCACCCAGTCGCGCACAAAGCGATTCGGCGCCAATAAGCGTAGCTCATTGGTGTCTCCTTCTTCTGCCTGCAGCGGACGTAGCCAGGTGTTGAACTGCTGTGAATTCAGTTCGTCCTGCAGGTAGTCCAGGCACTGTTGCCAAAGCGCGAGCGACACTCATCTCACCATCGGTTGAAAACGGCCGACCATTGTAGCGCCCAACGAAGCGGTTATCCACTCGCGCTAGCGGCTCTGTTTTGCCTGTGGACAACTGTGCGTGAGGGCTAAGGAAAACCCGGTAATGAAATGGGTACAAGGGTATTTTTGAGTAAGTTGTCTTACGTTGAACACATCTAATTCACAGTTTATTGGCCGGTTATTTGATACTTATACACAGATTTTTTATTATTTTAACCTGTTGATAAAATTATGCTAAAACCACTTATCCACAAATAGTATCCCCACTATTAATAACAGTAGGTTTTAAATAACTTCATTAGTAATAGTAGTGTGGCCTTGGTTGAATCAAAACCTGATGGAAGCGGCAGCGCTATTGCCTTTTTCACTCTTTTTATGCAAGGAAAAATTGCACCCGGCGCGGGAAGTCTCTACAATTTCCGGTCTTGAATTGAAACTCCCCGGCTAGTTCCTCACTGGACCGGGTCTTTTGGAATTCACTTTCCGTCCTAAACCACGTGGGAATAACGAGTTATGAAACGCACTTTTCAACCCAGCGTTCTCAAGCGCAAGCGCGCGCATGGCTTCCGTGCTCGTATGCCAACCAAAAACGGCCGTGCCGTTATCGCACGCCGCCGCGCCAAAGGCCGCAAGCGTCTGAGCGCCTGATCTCGGATTGCGTGTGTCGCAACAAGGCTTTCCCCGGTGCTTACGTTTGCTAAATGCCGGGGATTTTAGTCACGTGTTTGAACAGGCCGACCTGAAAGTTCATGGCAAAGGTATGATGGCGCTAGCGCGCATGAGTACCCGGGGGCATCCCCGTATTGGACTGGTGGTCAGGCAAAAAAAATGTGAAGCTCGCTGTTGATCGTAACCGCTTCAAGCGACTCGTCCGGGAATCCGTTCGTCTACGTCAGGATCACTTACCCTCTGTGGATATCGTGATATTGGCGAAGCGCGGCGTGCAGGATATCGATAACGAAACGCTTACTCGCCAGCTACACGGCATGTGGAAACGACTTCATCGCGACGCACAGGCGGTGTCTGCACCTCCCCCGCCTCATGGCGTAACACGTGACGCTTGACGACATACCTCGCCGCTCGACCTCGGCCTGCCGCTTGGCAGGCTTTCGTGTGTCATGGGTCGAGTAAATGACACTGCGCCATTAGCATGTTCACCACCCATCGGGCAGAACCCTCATGGACGTAAAACGACTTTTATTACTGATTCCACTGGCAGTGCTTGCCTACCTTTTGGTTGTACAGTGGAATCAGGATTACGGGCAGACCACCTACGACTCAACGCCTGAGATAACCCAAAGCAGGAAACGGGGCTCCTGCGAGCGAGAACGGTAGCGATGATCTCTCTGTACCTAGCACTTCCGCTCCTCAAAACGCCATCAGCGAATGCGTCGGTGATGCTGAAAGCGACACCGCCAGCCGCGACTTTATTGCCGTCCCCACCGACGTACTTGACGTACGCATCGACCCCTTTGGTGGCGATATTGTCTACGCTGCCCTGCCGCAGCATAAGCTGACGCTGGATTCCGACCGCAATTACGTGCTGCTATCGGATAACGCCACGCGTAGCTACGTGGCCCGCTCAGGGCTACAGCTAGATGGCCAAGCAAGCCGCATTGCCTTCACTCCTGAGCGTAACGAGTACCGCTTGGGTGACGAAGAAGAGCAGCTAAGCGTTGACCTTACCGCCGACGTGAACGGTGTTGAGGTCATCAAGCGCCTGACATTTGATCGCGGCAGCTATGCGGTTAACGTGAGCTACTATCTAGCCAATAACACCGATGCGCCGGTGAGTGCTCGCTTTATTGGTCAGCTGGCTCGCGACAATAGCCCGGACCCGTCTAGCGGTGTGGCCATGGGGATGAACTCCTACCTGGGGCCCGCCTATTCCACGCCGGAAGCGCGTTACGAGAAGATCGACTTTGAAACTATTCAAAGCCGTAGCTTCGAGAACCGCGAAGGGCAGGGTGGTTGGGTTGCGATGATCCAGCCCTACTTCCTCTCCGCTTGGGCACCGCCACAAAACCAGCAAAACCTCTACTACGTAACGACCGATTCTCGTGATCGTAACGTAGTGGCCTTTGCTGGCCCCACCAGCAGCGTCGCCGCCGATGGCGAAGCTACGCTGAGTGCTACGCTCTACATGGGTCCGAAGGTTCAGGACTACCTTGAGCAAGTCGCACCGAACCTTAAGCTCACCGTGGATTACGGCTGGCTTTGGTTCATTGCCAACCCGCTGTTCTGGCTGCTGGATAAGATCCACGACATCGTCGGTAACTGGGGCTGGTCGGTCGTTTTGCTTACCGTGCTGGTGAAGCTGGTGCTCTTCCCGGCTGTCTGCCAAGGCCTACAAGTCCATGGCGCGTATGCGCAAACTGGGCCCAGAGATGCAGCGTCTCAAAGAGATGTATGGCGACGACCGCCAGAAAATGTCTCAAGAGATGATGAAGTTCTACCAGAAAGAGAAGATCAATCCGCTAGGTGGCTGTTTGCCGATTCTGGTACAGATGCCGGTATTTATCGCCCTGTACTGGATGCTGCTGGAATCCGTTGAGCTGCGCCACGCGCCGTTCATGTTCTGGATCCAGGATCTCTCGGTGAAAGACCCCTACTTCATCCTACCGATTCTGATGGGTATCTCGATGTTTGTTCAGCAGATGCTGAACACGACACCGCCAGACCCCATGCAGGCGAAGATCATGAAGATGCTGCCGATTATCTTCACCTTCTTCTTCCTGTGGTTCCCGGCAGGTTTGGTCATCTACTGGGTAGTCAACAACATCATCTCGGTGGCGCAGCAGTACTTTATTACGCGCAGTATTGAGAATGACCCAAGCGTCGGCAAAGGGATGCGAACCAAGGTAATCGCTCCCCTCTGCTACTCCCAGACCCCCGCCTTTGCGGGGGTCTGGCGTTTTAGGCCTAACCTGCTCATCATGAGCGCCATCACGATACACTCATCTCATTAGCCACTAGGAAGCGTCATGGCCGATCGACTCTATACCCAAGACACCATTACCGCCTTGGCAACCCCACCCGGCCGTGGCGGCGTTGGTATTATTCGCGTGTCAGGCCCCGCTTGCCGCGCGATAGCCACTGAAATACTGGGTGATTGCCCTGCTCCTCGTTACGCTCACTACGGCCCGTTTCAAGGCGCTAAAGGCATCATTGACGAAGGCATAGCGCTACTGTTTAACGGCCCCCACTCCTTCACCGGTGAAGACGTGCTGGAGCTGCAAGGCCACGGCGGCCCCATCATTATGGATATGCTGCTTGAGCGCTGCCTGCAGCTAGGCGCTCGCCTGGCCCGGCCCGGAGAGTTCTCTGAACGGGCGTTTCTTAACGACAAGCTGGATCTGGCACAGGCGGAAGCAATTGCCGACCTTATTGATGCCACCTCCCGCTCCGCCGCTGAGAACGCCGTGCGCTCGCTTCAGGGCGAGTTCTCACAGCGGGTTGCTGCGCTGGTCCAACGGCTGATTGAGCTGCGCGTTTACGTTGAAGCTGCCATCGATTTTCCGGAGGAAGAAATCGACTTTCTCGCCGATGGCCATGTCGCCACGCACTTAGAGAGTGTTCAGCAGGCGCTGGTTGCTGTTCGTAAGGCCGCTGGGCAAGGCGCTCTGCTACGCGAGGGCATGAGCGTGGTGATTGCAGGACGCCCCAATGCAGGTAAATCGAGCCTACTGAACGCGCTGACCGAGCAGGATACGGCTATTGTGACAGACATCGCGGGCACCACTCGTGACGTACTGCGGGAGTACATTCACCTAGACGGCATGCCGCTGCATATTATCGATACTGCCGGGCTGCGTGATACGCCCGATGCAGTAGAGAAAATCGGTGTTGCCCGGGCATGGGAAGAGATAGAAAAGGCCGACCGCGTACTGCTTATGGTGGATGCATCTACCACAGCGGCTACCGACCCGATGAGCATCTGGCCTGAGTTCGTGGAGCGCCTCCCCGATCAAAGCAGGCTTACCCTGGTGCGTAATAAAATCGATGCCAGTGCTGAAGCGCCGGGCATTGAATTATCCACAGCCACTCCGATTATTCGGCTATCAGCGAAAACTGGAGAGGGTGTGGATAGTTTGAAAACGCATTTGAAAGAGGTGATGGGCTTCTCTGCAACGACAGAGGGCCGCTTCTCCGCCCGCCGCCGCCATTTGGATGCCCTTGACCGCGCCATGGCGGCACTTGATACAGGGCGAGCACAGCTAGATCGCTACGGTGCAGGTGAGCTGCTTGCCGAAGACCTGAGGGATGCGCAGCAGGCGCTGGGAGAGATCACCGGCGAATTTAGCGCCGATGATCTGCTTGGCGAAATTTTTGGCAGCTTCTGTATTGGCAAGTAACCGAGCCACTCGTAACACATCATCCACCACGACTATCCGTCACTACTCGCCCACCAGCCATTTGGCGCGGTAGTGGCTGTCGCTCCCCAGCAGCGGTGTCACCTGCGACATCGCTGCAGCAAGCTGCTCATCCAGCCCCCAGGGCGGATTGATGACCACCATGCCGCTACCGTACATCCCGTGCGCACTCTCCCCCGCGGCTCGTAGCAGCAGCTCGCTGTGCCAAATCTTGCGAATGCCACTCGCTGCAAGGCCGCTGAGCAACGTTTCGTGATGCCCAGCAGGCAGCAGCGGGTACCAAATCATCACCACGGCGTGGCGCACTTTTTCCAGGGTATAAGCAACCGCGTCGACAACCTCTTGATACTCCGCTTTGCGCTCGTAGCTAGGGTCTACCAACACGCACATTCGTGGCGTCGACACCGGCACCAACTGTTTCAGCCCCTGCAACCCATCGCCGTATACGCGACGTGCCTGCTTTGGCAGCGCCTGGCCACTCAAATGTTCATGCTCACCCGGGTGCAGCTCAAATAGACGCAGTTGGTCATGGTCACGTAGCGCCTGAGCAAGCCACCAGGGTGAACCCGGGTAGTGAGATAGCGCATCAGCGTTGGGTTGTGCTGAATTCAAAGAGGTAAGCCAACGACTGAGCAACGGGTCGCTCAGCTGCTGTCGGGCCTGCCAGAGCGGAGCGATGCCTTCCCGGTACTCTTGAAGCCGCTGGGTCTCTTTGGTGGCTAGCGGATAGAGGCCTCTCCCTGCATGACTATCCACATATGTAATTGCTGATTTTTTACGTAATAAATAGTCAGCCACCGCATAAAGCGTTAAATGCTTCTGGACATCGGCAAAGTTTCCGGCGTGATAGGCGTGTTGATACGACAGCATGGCAGCTCGCTTGCAGTTGAACAAAAAAAGCCCGCTATGTGAGCATAGCGGGCTCTAGACAGCAATGCTGAGATTAACGCATTACGTTACTGGCCGTTACCGGTAGGGGTAAGAGTAATTTCTACCCGACGGTTTTGAGCACGCCCCTGTTCATTATCGTTACTAGCGACCGGCTGATTGGCACCGTAACCCATGGTGTTTAAGCGCATAGAGGAAACACCGTTCTGGCTCAGGTAGCTACCAACCGACTGAGCACGACGCTCAGAGAGACGCTGGTTGTAGCTGGCATCGCCGGTGCTATCCGTGTGGCCTGCGATGTTAACGCGGGTGTCGGTGTATTCGGTGAGTACGTTGGCCACTTCATTGAGGGCGCTGCGCGCGTCGGCGGTAAGCTCAGCCGAATCAAACCCGAACGTGACGCTGCTAGGCATGTTAAGCACAATATCATCGCCACGGCGGTCAATTTCAATACGCGAGCCTTGCAGATTGTCACGCAACTGCTGCTCTTGGCGGTCCATGTACACACCCACACCAGCACCGGCCGCCGCGCCTACTGCGGCACCAATTAGCGCACGGTCACGGCGGCTGGTGCTGCCATCGCCCGAAAGCGCGCCGGCAGCCGCGCCAATCGCCGCGCCAATGCCGGTGCCCATCGCGGTGCTAGAGCGCTGCGTTTGACCGCCGTAAGGGTCGGAAGTCGCACAGCCAGCCAATAAAATAGCCGCTGCTAACGGGGTCAGTAGTCGAGAAATACGCATCACTCACTCCTTGCTTATGATTGGGTTATTGCCTTATAGATCGCTGGTCACTTGTACTGATCACTCTTCGCTGATTAAGGCCAGCAACTCGTTCAAGAATAATAGACCTTGAGGCGATGCACGCAGCTTTTCGGGCATTTCCATTAAAAGTCCTTTTTCCTGTGCGCTTTGTAAACGGTTAAGTAACAGAGCGTTTGGCTGGCCAGTATGGGCAAACCAATCCGCTAACGTCACGCCTTCCGTTAAACGCAGCGCGTTCATGGCAAACTCAAGGGGCAGTTCCTGGGGTTCGATAAGCTGCTGTCCTGCCACAAAACCACGCGGGTCGTTAGCGCGACGTAAGTACGCATCGGGTTGGCGGGTTTTCCAGCGCCGCTCAATCTGCCACTCCCCCTGGGAATCGATGTGGGTGAGTTTTCCATGAGCGCCTGCGCCAATCCCCAAATAGTCGCCAAATCGCCAGTAGTTCAGGTTATGCCGGCTCTGACATCCTGGGCGGGCATAGGCTGAGATCTCATACCGGTTTAATCCAGCCTGCTCCAAGCGTTGGTGCCCCGCTTCCTGAATATCCCACAGCGCTTCCTCTTCTGGCAGTGGTGGCGGATGCGAGAAAAACGCCGTATTAGGCTCCAGGGTTAACTGATACCAAGAAAGATGTTCAGGATTGAGGGCAAGCGCCTGGTCAATATCTTCCATGGCTTGCTCGGGTGTTTGCTGGGGTAGCCCATGCATCAGATCAATATTGAGGTTATCAAATCCCGCCGCCTTGGCCTCGCTAATCGCCGTCACCGCTTCGTTGCCACTGTGAATTCGCCCTAGAGCGCTGAGCTGAGTTGGGCGGAAACTCTGTACGCCTAGAGACAACCGATTAATACCTGCTTCCCGGTAACCGATAAACCGCTGCTGCTCGGTCGTTCCTGGATTCGCTTCCAGCGTGATTTCAATTGTGGGTGAAAAAGGCAGCCGCTGGCGGATACCTTCAAACAACTGTTGATAAAAGCCAGGAGAAAGAAGACTAGGCGTACCACCACCAATAAAAATAGTTTGAATGGTTCGGCCAGAAGCCAACGATACATCACCGTCCAAGTCGCTAAGTAAAGCGGCCAAGTACGCCGCTTCGGGTAGCTCGCTAGAATCAGGTTCATGGGAGTTAAAGTCGCAATAGGGGCACTTGCGTACACACCAAGGCGTATGAATATAAAGCGATAGTGGCGGCAGCTGATCAGCCATGCGCCACCTTCAAAATATCTACTAGGGCGTGAAGCGCACGCCCTCGATGGCTTAAGCGGTTTTTGGTCTCGCTTTGTAGTTCGGCGACGCTCATGCCCTGGTCGGGTAACCAAAAAAGCGGGTCGTAACCAAAACCACCCTCGCCGCGAGGATGGGCAAGGATTTCTCCCTCCCAGCTACGCTGCACAATCACGGGCACCGGGTCTTCTGCATGGCGTAAATAGACCAAAACGCACCAATAACGGCCCGTGCGCTGACCTTCCGCGCACTCACTGAGCGCCGCCAACAGTTTCTCGTTGTTACGTTCGTCACTTTTAGGCTCACCCGCATAGCGAGCGGAATAGATGCCTGGCGCCCCATGCAGCGCATCTACTTCTAACCCAGAGTCATCTGCTAGCGCAGGTAACCCACTTACTCGGCTGGCTTCACGCGCTTTTAACAAAGCGTTTTCGACAAACGTGAGGCCTGTCTCCTCCACATCGTGCACACCAAATTCTGCTTGAGGCCGTACGTCCAACCCTAGCGGCGACAGCAACTGATTGAATTCTCTTAATTTACCGGCATTTCCGCTGGCTAAAACAAGCGTGTTCGATGCATTCATTGGGGCTACCTCCTCACAGAAGGTTCTCAGTTTACGCCTATCCGAAACGCAGCTAAAGGAGACAAAATGTAACTCAGTGTATCTTAAAAAACTGGCGCCAAAAAATCAGGAATAAGAAAAAATATCTTTAAAAAACAAAACGATAATCAAATATTACAAAATAGAATAACTATATAAAAATTACTTTTGCCATTATTTTGATAACAAAACTTTACGAAATGTGGCTTATGGGCAACACTCTAGTAGTCACCTGCTCACGCTTTATTTCCATGAGGTCTACCTAATGTCACAAGAAAAACTTCAAGGCTTGGTGTACATCGTCCACCGAAAAAAGCCCTCAATCGCAGCTGTTTGCTGACTACTTACATCAGCACACGGGATGTGCGGTTAGCATTCACCCACCCCGTGGTACCTTACCCACTGCCACCTCAGACAAACTCCTGATCTTGATTGATAGCGATCACATCGGGATTGATGCTCTGCCCGAGTGGCAAGACAAGCTTCCCGAACCATTACAAAAACCCCCCTTGCCGCCTTTAACATCCGAGATATGGACCATGCTTTAGAAGCTCTCTCCTGCGCTCAGTTAAAAGGAGTGTTTTATCGGAATGAAAGCTTGGAAGTTATATGTAAAGGCATACATGCATTGCTGGAAGGCGAACTATGGATGTCCCGGGATTTAATGGCCCGACTAATCCTCTTTTATCGTAAATATCAAAGTAATGCTTTCCGTCCTGCCTGTGGTTTAACCAACCGAGAAATGGAAATTATCTCACTCCTGAATCCGTGAAGCCGGCGCCG
>NZ_MWVI01000009.1 GCF_002087295.1 Vreelandella lionensis
TGGCATGGCCAACATGTCGGGGATGGATCATTTCAGCATGGCTGGGATGGATCACTCCGGTATGTCCAACATGCAAGGCATGGATCACTCTACTATGGGGGGGATGGCAGCCGAGCAGGCCAAAATAGGCGCAAATGGTTTGCTTCTCGCCGGTGAAGCTCAGCCGGGCTCTCGCTATAACCAGGCGGGAATCGGCATTGATCCTGACGAACGACGCGTATTGGTTTACCGGGATCTCAAAGCGTTCACACCATGGCCTGATCGCCGTGAGCCAGGCCGTGAGCTTGAGCTGCACCTGACCGGCAATATGGAGCGTTATATGTGGTCGTTCGACGGTAAGAAGTTTAGCGAAGGGACCGGCCCTATTCATTTTGAGAAAGATGGGCGGCTGCGCCTAATTCTGATTAACGACACCATGATGGAGCATCCTATCCACCTCCACGGCATGTGGATGGAGCTGAAAAAAGGCCAGGGTGAATTGATTCCGCGCAAACACACCTTGAACGTGAAGCCCGGCGAGCGCGTGTCTGCGCTGATCACTGCAGACGCCGATGGCAGTTGGGCGTTCCACTGCCACCTTCTCTATCACATGTATGCTGGCATGTTCCGCGTTGTTCAGGTTTCTTAAGGAGGCAGTATGAAAACCAAGCACTACTTAACCCTCGCCAGCGCCGCCCTCGGCATGGCCGCCGCCACGACTGCTCAAGCCGAAGACGGCTATGACGCCCCGGCCGGCTGGCCGTCACCGGTCGTGGAGCACCCGATGACCACGGTACGGGTCGATCGCTTGGAATATGCTTCGCCCGACAAGGGGGGGGATGCCTTGGTCTGGGATTTCCAGGCCTGGTATGGCAGTGATTTCAATCGCGTATACGTGGAAGGCGAAGGCGAAAACGTCAGGGCGATGGCGAAGATGCAGAATTCGAGTCCCTCAACCTGCTTTATAGTCGTTTGATTGCCGACTTCTGGGAACTTCAGGGCGGCATCGGTTATCAGGGCGGTATCGCTACGAATGACTATCCCGAACGCTATTTCGGCGTCATCAGCCTATTGGGGCTCGCCCCCTATCGCTTCGCGACCGATCTCGACTTGATGCTAAGCGATGACAGGCGATATCTCCGCCAGCCTGGAAAGCGAATACGATCTGCGCCTGACTCAGCGGCTCTACCTACAGCCGCGTACCGAAATTGCCGTAGCTGC
>NZ_MWVI01000088.1 GCF_002087295.1 Vreelandella lionensis
AGCAGCCGCCAATGCTCAGCACTCCCCAAACTCAGCGGCGCTAGAAGCGCATCTGACGGCTGATAGCACCGCCATTATCCAAGTGATTGAGCGAGCTGCCCTCAACCCCGATGTCGATATCGACAAGATGGAGCGCCTGCTGCAAATGCAGGAACGCGTGATGGATCGCCAGGCCATGATGGCCTACAGCGCTGCTATGGCGGCGATGCAGACCGAGCTGCCCAGCATTGAAGAGCGTGGGCAAACCAACAACAGCTGCTATGCAACGCTGGAAGACATTGTCGATAGCGTGAGGCCCATCCTGCAAAAACACGGCTTTGCGGTGAGCTTCCGTATTCAGACCCAGGAACGCGGTATCCAAGTGACGGGCGTGCTGATGCATAAGGACGGCCACCGGGAAGAGACCAGCATGCTATTGCCTGCGGACATGAGCGGTAACAAGAATGCAGTTCAGGCATTTGGAACGTCTACCAGCTACGGCAAGCACTATGTGATGTGCGCCTTGCTCAACATCACCACTCGGGGGCAAGACGATAATGGCCAGACCAGCACACGAACGGTGGTGAAGAGGGGCACCGCCTTCCAGGCGGGGCAGATTCAGCGTTTGATCAGCCAATGCCCAGCCACTACCCAAGAGTGGTTCAGCGGCAAATACAGCACAGCGGTTCAGGTGCCTCAGGCGGATTTCGACAAACCCCGTGCAACCCTCAACAAACGAGCCGTGAAATAGCGCTCAGCCTGTTCACTCATCGCCACAGGAGGCGTGTATGCAGATACCCACCATGCCACAAGGCTCGCCAGAGTGGCTGGCGGCGCGACTTGGGCGCGTCACCATGTCAGAACTCAAGGCATTGCTGGTAAATGGTAAAGGCCCCGGTGGGTTGGGTACTGGGGCCATCACTTACATGCACCAGTTGATCGGCGAGCGTATGACCGGTGAGCTGGCTGAGCCGTTTCAAGGCAATGCCCATACCAAGTGGGGGCAGGAGCTAGAGAGCGTCGCCCGCTCGCTGTATCGCGATATGACCGGCTCACCGAAGCCTAAAGAAGTGGGCCTGATTCTCAACCACAACGTGGGCTATTCACCGGATAGCCTGATTGCCAAAAACGGCCTGTTGGAGATCAAGACCAAGCTGCCCAAGTTCCAGATCGAGGTGCTGCTCAGCGGGGAAATCCCCGACGAGCACGTGCCCCAATGCCAGGGTGGGCTCTGGGTCAGTGAACGGGAATGGATCGACTTTGTGAGCTACTGGCCGGGTATGCCGCTGTTTGTGAAACGCGCTTACCGGGATGACTTCATGATTCGCACGATTGCCGAGCGGGTTGAGGCCTTTCATGAAGAGATGGCACGGCGCATCAGCCAAGTGATGGCTGCGTGACTTATCCGCTTAACCACAACACTCATTCACTATTAACGACATAGATGCCGGGGCCACCACCCCGGCATTTTTATTTTTTGGAGGTCATCAATGCCCCATAGCAAATTCAAAGCAGGTGAAGTGGAAGGCACCTACTTAGTCACGTCACCGGTCACGGAAACTGACATCATAGCCATGGCCAAGCGCTTCGCACGCCGCAAACTCGCCAAAGGCCGCAAGATATCCAAGCCCTCGCAAGCGTTTGAGCACCTACAGCTACTGCTGCAGGACTATGAGCACGAGGTGTTCAGCGTGCTATTTCTCGACAGCCACCACCGTGTTATCCGCTTTGAACAGCTGTTTCGCGGCACTATCGATGCGGCGAGCGTCTATCCATGCAAAGCGCTAAAGGCAGCTCTGGCCTACAATGCCGCCGCTTTAATCCTCATCCATAACCACCCCAGGTGTGACCTAGAGCCCAGTGACTCAGATAGGCGCATCACTGAGCGTCTAAAGGCAGCCCAGGGGCTGATGGATATACGGGTGATTGACCATGTGGTGGTAGGGAGTGATGGGTGTAAGTCATTTGCGGAAATGGGGTATTTATAGGCGAATGCTGGAATCAAATGGAGCTGCCTCGTCGGCAGCTCCATCCTTAAAGCTGCCTTTATTTTTTTCGTCACTATAGTCATCAAATGCTGGCATTAATTGATTTCTGTTATGAGAAAAGTTGCGTTCTTCACACTGTGCTTTAATTCGTCAGTCACCCCAATGTTACGTAGCAAGCGACACTCCGGCTGCCTGCCAAGTGGGAGTGGGAACATCTATGAGTGGTGCAAAAGATTAGACGACGGCGATGCATCACCTTTTTTTGTCGTCAGCTTATCAGGTCGATAGGTGTTTTCGATTGTCCCTTACCTTAAAAAACTCTTAAATTGTACCGATTGGTACTTTTTTTTGAGAGATTAATACATGGCTAACGTTTCGCAATATCCAAACCTGTTTAAATCCGGCGTGCTATCGGGTCTCAATCTGACCAACCGTCTCATCCTGGCCCCCATGACCCGCACAAGCGCTGAAGCTGATGGTCGTCCCACTGAGCGTATGCGGGATTACTATCGTGATTTTGCCCGCGGCGGTTTTAGCCTGCTGATTAGCGAGGGAATCTATACTGATGAGCGCTTTAGTCAGGGGTATGACTACCAGCCTGGTTTAGGCCAATCTAGCGCAGCAGGAGGCTTGGCAACCGATTGTCGAGTCTGTTCAGACGGAAGGGGCAAAGTTCGTGGCACAGCTAATGCATGGTGGTGCCCAAACCCAAGGCAACCGATTCGTCGAGGACACGGCAGCTCCCTCTGCAGTAGCACCAAAGGGTGAAATGCTTGGATTTTACGGAGGGGAAGGCCCCTATCCAACACCCCGCCCGATGAGTGAGGCGGACATTCAGGAGGCCATCGCCGGTTTTGCGGCGGCTGCACAGCGGGCCCAAGCTGCTGGATTCGACGGCGTCGGGCTCCACGGAGCCAATGGTTACCTGATCGATCAGTTCATCTCTGAGTATTTCAATCACCGTGATGACGCTTGGGGTGGCAGCCTCGAAAGGCGGCTGGCCTTTCCTATCGCGGTGATACGGGCTGTGCGTAAAGCAGTGGGCAGTGATTTTCTAGTGGGTATGCGTCTGTCGCAAATTAAGGTTACCGACTCGAACTATCGTTGGGCGGGCCGTGAGGAGGCCGCCATCATCATGACCACCCTAGAAGCCGAGGGGCTCGATTACTTGCATTTCTCCGAGCTTGACGCCCTCACACCGGCCTTTGAAGGGACAGACAAGAGCTTGGCGGCACTGGCCAGCGAACTGATTGATATCCCAGTGATTGCCAATGGTGAATTGGGGGCTCCTCAGGCAGCCGAGGCAATTATCGCTCAGGGAGGGGCCGACTTTGTGGCTATCGGCAAGGCGGCCTTGGCTAATCACGACTGGCCACACAGGGTACGCAACAACCGTTCGCTGACGGCATTGGACTTCGCTATGTTGATGCCACGTGCGAACTTGTCTAATGAGGACGCTTGGCGGGAGCAACATAATGTCTCGGCAACTCTTGATGTCGGTCGATAATCAGCAAGGCCACGGCCGCAAGGCTAAGGGCGAAGCCACTCGACAACGCATTGTCGAGTCGGCAGCTGAGCTCTTCCACGCTCAGGGCGTCGATGGTACCGGTTTGGAGCAGATCCTGCGTCAGGCCGGTGCAGGCAAGAGCCAGTTCTACCAGCATTTCCGCAATAAAGATGCACTCGTTTGCGAGGTCGCCGTTTGGTGGGAGCACCGCCTCTTTGCGTCTATGGAAGTTCACGAACTAGATAGCCTCGATACGTTAGAGCGGTGGCTTCTGTCCGCCGTTGATCAGTTGGAAGTCGAGCATTGTTATCGTGGCTGTCCGATAGGCACTTTGGCGGCTGGCCTACATGACAATGATGAAACCACCCGTGCTGCTGTTAGCCAGTGTTTCCGGGCACTTGACTCTCGTTTACGTGATGCCCTGCATCAGAGTCAGCAACGGGGTGAGCTTAGCGAGGAGGCTGACCTTGAGGCAATTTCCCATTTCATTCTGGCCAGTCAGCAAGGTGCTGCGACGCTCACCAAGGCCTATGGTGAGAGCAGCGCTGGCCGGCTGGTGATCGTCCAAGCAATGCAATATGTGCGCTCTTATTCGGTAAACGGTCAAGAGCAGTCAGCTAGTGCCACTGCTAAACGAACGCCATCACTGTCAGCAACGACGTTATCTAAGAGCCCACTATCCGGCTGATACCTTGTACATTTAAGTCCACGTCGGTATCGCTCCATGACCTCGCTGGAACATGAGCACGAGCAGGAATGTTCTGAGAAGCCGCAAATTCATTGTCTTACAGACACCATCCCGTGCTTGGATTTAAAGAATATATGAGTATATGAATTTGTCGTATACAACCGTTTTGGTTATATGCAGCAATCGTATAGGATATATGGTCATTCATTTTCCAATGGAGAGATCGCCATGCCCCGTTTCCTTCGCCCTTTGGCAATGCTAACGGCGATATTTGTTGGCACCACCAGCCAGGCTGATGATCACCTCACTACCCTGGAAGTTGGCTACATGCCGATATTACCGGTCGCCCAACTGTTTGTGATGGAAGGAGAGGGTTGGACCGAGGAAGCGGGACTGGAATTGGAGCTAACACGCTTTTCGAGCGGCCCGGCCATGGTTCAGGCGTTGGCCTCTGGCGAGCTTGACGTTATGTATTTCGGTATCGGCCCGGCGATGGTAGCCCGGGCTAACGGCGTCCCCATCAAGGTTCTCGCCTCTAGCATTCAGGAGCAGATCGGTCTGGTGGCACGTGGCGAACTAGCGGACCATTTCGAGCGCGCTGGCGATGATGGTGCGCAGGCTATTGCCAGCTTCACCGCCGCAGAGGGCCGCAAGCCCAAGATCGCCACGTTCCCTCAAGGCTCGGTGCCGGATACCGTGCTGCGCTATTGGTTGATCGAACAGTTAGGTGTGGGTTTGGAAGCCGTTGAGATCGTCGCCATGGGTGCCGATCGTGTCCAACAGGCACTGCTCGCGGGTGCCGTAGATGCCGCCTCTATTTTGGAGCCAATTCTCACCACCGTGCAGCAGCGTGACAATCAGGCCCGCGTGGTAGCCCGCGCCGATGCCATGCTTCCAGGCCAGCCGGGGGCGGTATTGGCTGCTCGTGAAGCCGCGCTGGCGGACCATCCTGAGGCTATGCAGGCGTTAATGGCACTGCATGTACGAGCCACCGAGATGCTCGTTGAAAATCCCAACAGTGCAGCACCTCATGTCCGCGAATTCGTCGGCAAGCGATTGATTCCTCTGGAAACTGTAGAAATGGCGCTCGCCTCTCCCTCATCTAATTACGGTAGTGATCCTCACGCCATTCGCGAGGGCACTCGGCGGATGCATGACTTTCAGATCGAACAAGGCTCTTTAAATGAGTCTGTGGACCTCGACGCCCTGTTTGATACGTCCTTGTATGACGCCGTCATCGCGGAACGTGACAGCAAATGATGGTAGTTATGACTCGCGCCCAACGCACTCTCTATAGTGTACTGGGGCTCATCGGATTTCTGCTTTTCTGGGAACTTTCGCTGCGCAGTGGGCTGTTGCCCGGCAGCTTGGTGCCCTTGCCGTCATCCATTCCCGGCGTACTGTGGCTTGAACTGCTCGATGGCATCTGGTTTGACGTAGTGCGCTCAAGCCTTAGCCACTACAGTGTGGGCGTGTTACTGGGTTCGACTTTAGGCATTGCCGTGGGCATATCGGCTGCGCTGCTGCCCAGGTTTAATGCTGCGCATGCCTGGCTTGCTAGATTGCTACGACCCATTCCGCCGCTGGCATGGATTCCTTTCGCCATCATTTGGTTCGGCATAAATCCTTCTGCAGCCGCCTTCATCATCAGCATTGGCGTTTTCTGGATCAATTACTTCGCCAGCTACAGCGCTGTGCACTCGATTGATCCTGGCTATGACGAAGTGGCACGCGCCTTTGGTCAGCAGCGTTTTCTGGCTCGGCTGACCAAGGTCAGCTTGCCTGCGGCGGCCCCAGGTATTCTCAGCGGTCTGCGTGCCGGACTCGGTCAGGGCTGGATGACCGTGGTAGCCGCTGAGCTGTTCGGCATCCCTGGTATTGGCCAGCGTATGATGGAGGCTTCTAGCCTGCTGGCGACTGATATCGTGGTGGTTTACATGCTGACCATCGCCGCCCTCTACGCAACCTTCGACTTCCTGTTCATGGTAGTGCAGCGCAGATTACTAAGGTGGCAATCATGACCGACACTAGCATGACGATGCACCCGGTGCTCAGCGCGCGGAACGTCAGCCTAGGTTTTGACGGCACCACCATCTTGGCCGGTGTTGATCTGACACTTCACCCTCAGGAGTTCGTGGCCGTTGTGGGTGCTTCAGGGGTTGGAAAGTCGACCCTACTACGAGCATTGGCTGGCTTGCTTGCCCCACAATCGGGACGAGTAGAGATACCCGCCGCCATCACACCAGACACTCGCGCCTGGTCAATGGTTTTTCAGGCACCAAGGCTTTTTCCTTGGCGCAGAGTACGGGGTAACGTGGAATTAGGCTTGGAGGGCCTTTCGCTTTCTAAAGCCGAGCGCCGCCGCCGCGCTTTGGAGCCTCTGGCGCTAGTGGGGCTTGATGAATTCGCTGAACGTTGGCCCCATACGCTCTCGGGTGGTCAGCAGCAGCGGGTCGGCATTGCCCGGGCGCTTGCTGTTCAGCCCAGGGTGCTGTTCATGGACGAGCCCTTCTCTGCGCTTGACGCTATCACTCGGCGCCGACTTCAACAGGAGTTGGTTGAGCTACGTCGACGTACCGAAGCCGCCATTGTCTTTATCACTCACGATATAGAGGAAGCCGTCCTGCTTGCCGACCGGGTGATGGTTCTAGGCAATGGCGAGATGGATCAGCCAGCACGGGTGGTTGAGACCCTTGAAGTCGACATGCCTCTAGATGATCGCCGTGACCATCCCGAATTCGCACCTCTTGTGCAGCGTGTCGAGACGATTATCGGCAACCACTGATCACGCGTTTTTTCTCGGAGATACCCATGCCGCCCCTTCACGTGCTGCTTCACGCGCCCACGCCCGAGGCTTTGATTCGCGCCCGCCGTAATGCCGTCAACTTGCAAAAGGCCCGGCCAGATGCTGAGGTACTGATTGTCGCTAATGCTAGCGCTGTTGCCGCCGCCCTGACCACTCCTGACAAAACCGACCCAATGCTAAGGCTATGCCGCAACTCCCTTGTGGCACAAGGACTCGACAATACCCGTGCCCTCACTGAGGTAGATGCGGCAGTGGTTACACTTGCTGAACTCCAGGCAAAAGGCTGGGCCTATATCCGCGCATAAAACCTTAGCGCTTTGAATGAGTGAATAGCCAAATAAATCGTCTCCACGTGCTGAGCAACGGCTGTGATACTTCCTGAAGTGGGGCGCCTCGTCTATGAATTGACCGCTTAGGCCGCATTGCCAATATTATCAGTGCCCACGATGTAGATCGTAGTTTTGCCCCCGAGGAGGGAGAGGCCAATTCATAGCTGACTGCAGACATCGGCCAAAAGCTGATCTTAATATCTTTCGCATATATGTCTAAATACTTCTGATAACCTAGCCCACTATCTCATTTAATAATTTTTAAGTTAATTTATTACTAAGCGGTATAACGATAAATAAATAGCGATGCCGAGCACTTTAATGATGCTGGTACAAAGAATGCCCCTAGCACTCAAACGAGCGCTAGGGGTTATTCCATTAAAGTGCCTTCACTAACTCGCCGTAATCACCTCCCACACGCAAAACAATGGTCACATCGTTGTCATTACCCTGAATCCGTGAAGCCGGCGCC
>NZ_MWVI01000089.1 GCF_002087295.1 Vreelandella lionensis
GCGCCGGCTTCACGGATTCAGGTAATACTCTTCGTATGTTTAGTGCACATTCCCTATATCGCTGGATTTAGCGCCGAGACCACCACACTGGGCACCACCCAGACGCTCTTTAGCGTTTATCTGAAAGATGTCATTGCCCGTGGTGCGGTGCCTTTATTAACTATTATTTCCGGCTACTTGGCGTACCACTCGTTTAAAAAATACAGCTACAAAGACTTTGTTGTTAAAAAGACAAATGCGCTACTCCTGCCTTTTTTCGTTTTTAATATTGCTCTATTTCTGACACTGCACGTTACGCTGCTCTCGACCGGGGTAAATTTGGGCAACGTGGCTGCTGCCTCCCAAAGCATGGGGGATCTGATTAGCGCCATTTTGGGTTACAACCGGCTGCCTATCAATCCGCCTCTCTATTTTCTGAGAGACCTATTTATCATTTCTCTGTTCACACCGCTCATTCATTTCATTGTCAAAAGACCCTACTTATTTGCTCTCTTTATATTAGTATTGCTACATATTAACTTCACCAGCATTGGTATTTATGCCTCGATTCTCGACACTAAGGTGGGGGTTTTATACCGCTCGGACATGCTGCTGTTTTATACGGTAGGCTATTTCTTTTCACAGCGGCAGTGGAGCATTCCTAAACCCAGCAACTTTACGACCTTGCTCAGCCTGAAATTCTACATTTTCATAACGCTTTGTATTTGCGTACTGATTGTGGCGGTAAAACCGTCGATGTTTGCTTACTTTAAGTATCGTCTTGTTATTGGTGCCCTAACGCTTAGCTTTATTCCGTTTATTATCAGCGGCTTTCTGTTTATCAAGGATACCTGGGGCGCTAAGCTGCTACTAAAATTTAGCAAATACTCATTTACACTATTTTTGACGCACATTTGCTTTGTGCATCTCTTCACCACTGTGAAACGCGCTGCTGGGTTTACAATCAACAATCAGAGCGACCTATTTTTACAAGCCGGGTACTTTTCGGCTTACCTGCTTGGCTGTATGGCGCTGGCGATTGTGGCCGAAAGGTTTGGGGGCTTACCAAGGCCACGTCCAGGCAGCTGACGTTCAAAGTGGATAAAGCGTAAGTGGATAAGGCTTCCCTGGGTGGAAGCCGTTTTTATGCGCCGTGCGTTAGGGCTTTTGGTTAATAAAGCCTTTTGCTAGGGTCATGATGAGAATTTTTAAATCCAGCCCCAGCGACCAGTTATCAATGTAGTAAAGATCGTACTCTACCCGCTTTTTCATATCCTGCAGCTGTTCGGTATTGCCTCGCCACCCGTGCACTTGCGCCCAGCCGGTCATGCCGGGTTTTACTCGGTGGCGCTGCATGTAGTCTTCAATAACGTCTTTGTAGTATTCGTTGTGGTCCATGGCGTGTGGCCGTGGCCCCACAAGCGACATGCGCCCTTGCAGTACGTTATATAGCTTGGGGCAGCTCATCTAGGCTGGTACGGCGTAAAAAGGCACCCAGCGGGGTAATACGCGGGTCGCCATAGCAGGCTTGCTGCGTGTGCTTGGCATGATGAATGCTCATGGTGCGGACCTTATAAATCCGAAAACGCTTGCCATCAATGCCGTGGCGGTACTGCTTAAACAGTACGGGGCCGCCCATCTTCCACTTTATTAACCCTGCCATGAGCAGCATGACCGGTATAAAAGCGACAAAAATCAGTAAGCCTAAGATACGGTCTTCTACGGTTTTTACTAGGCGTAGCGGCGTGCTATCCAACGGGCTGTAATTTAGCTCTAAGGAGTAAAGGCCAACCACCTGGGCCATGCGGTGGTTCAACAGCCGGATATCGGTTAGGTCGGGGAAGTAACGCACGCTAACCGGTATGCCAATAAGGTTAGCCGATAGCCGACGAATTTTTTCGCCATCGCTTAGCGGGTAGCTGAGCCAAATTTCGTCAAAATCGCGCTTAAAAGCGCAACGCGCCGTTAAGGCGGCAATGGACTCTATAAAGTTGTCGCTGTTGTCATCAACGAACGCTTCTTTGATTTTATACCCGGCATAGGACATCTCTTGCAGACGGTTTTCCAAGCGCTTTATGTTGCTGCTATGGCCAATCAGCAGCACACGTTTTATGTTGGCACCGCGTGCGCGCAAACGGCGCAGGTACACATAAAGCGCAGAGCGGGTTGCCATCCCGGCACTTAGCACACACAGCGCAGCGGTTCCCATCCATAGGCGAGCAAAGCTTTGGGTAGTGTGGGTGGCCACTAGTAACAGGCTGATCAGTGCAATCGTGGCCATCCAGCTGAGCGAGTAAACGCCCAGCATGGTGTAGAGACTTCGCCCGCGCCAGGGCTGGTAAAGGCCTAACAGTTCGCCCACGGCGGGTAATAGCAAGCTACCAATGACGATGAGAAGCAGGTAATCATCGCCATCGACCATCACATTTGGCATTAACCACAGCGCTATCATGGATATAATGACGGCAATAGCCGCGTCAAAGCATCGCATGCCACGCTTAAGCCATTCGCTACTGTGCGTCCCTCGCCTTGTAGACATGGCGTTTAACCTGAGCGGTTTGCGGCTATGGCCGTGGTATCCGTTAACGAAATGAGTAGCGCCATCACTGCCTGTAAATCTGCGCTGCTTAATTCACCCACTGCGGACTGCAGTGCCAGGCTATCCAGGGCATACTCGCCAATGGTGTCTACGTACTGTATGCGTTGGTCAAACAGGCTTGCGCGGGCATCCAGTGCGTCTACTAAATCGCGCAGGCCAAGCTGTTCGCCACGTTCGGCAGCTTCCAAAAACAGCTCGCTCGAAGCAATCGCTTGCTTCAGCGCTTCTATACGGCGTACGTGGCCGTTTAATGAGCGTAGCCGCTGGCGCACTTCCTGCACGGCTAAATTACGCTGGTTATCAAACGCTGCCTGGGTGGCATCAATGCGTCGTTCGCCCTGGCGCACGTTGGCGGTGGTGTAGCCGCCCCGGTAAATGGGCACGCTCATTTCTACGCTGGCGCGGTAGTCTTCGCTCTCCCTTAGCTCATCGTCACTTTGGCGGTCGGAGTAGCTTAGGTTGAGGTTTAGCTCTGGGTAGTAGCCTGCCCGGCGGGTGCCAGCATCGGCTTCAGAAATACGCTGCTCTTGGCGAGCAAGCAACACGTCTAAATTTTGGCCGGAGCGGGCGATCCAGTCATCCTGGCTGCCCCATTCGTTTTGCAGGGTCACTTCTGATAGCTCCCCTACCGCTAGGCCACGAAACTCGGGCAGCGTGCCGGTTAGCCGTTCCAGAGTGTTTAGGGCGTTATCAGCTCATTCACGCCAGTACGGCATCCGATATTGCTTGGTCTAGGCGCGATTGGGCTTCCAACAGGTTAATACGGTCGCCTACGCCTAAATCATAGGCACGCTGTGCTTGGCGCACCTGCAGCTCTAACGACTCCTGCTGGGATTCCAACAACCCCAAACGCTGGGAGGCGAGATACGCTTGTATGTAGGCTTCGCTTACTTGCAGGGCGAGATCACGCTCCACCACCGCAAGCTGGAGTTCTGCCGCATCTACCTGGGCGTTAGCGACATCCATACCGCGCCAGCGCTCTAGGCTGAACAGCGGCTGCTGTAGCTGCAGCTGCCAATACTCTTCATTTATCTCACCTGGGCGCTGGGCAGGCTGGTCGAGGCCAAAATCATCCGGTGAGGTTTGAAGATTGGTGGAGTCTTGCCATAGGTAGCCGCCGGTGGCGCTGACTTGCGGCAGCAGCTGCGAGCGCGCCATAGGGACTTCTTCCCGCGTGGCGGCTAGCTCATAGCGATGGCGAGAGAGGTCGGCGTCGTTCTCTAGCGCCCGGGCAAACAGCCCAGGCAGCGAGGGTAGCACTGCGGGCAGCTCGCTGTTTTGCTCTAGGGCGGCTAGCTCTGCCATGGCCTCGTTGCCTGCGGGCGGGTCTTGCTGGGCGTGGGCCTAAGGTGCCGCGAGCATGCCGATAGCCAGTGCCAACGGAGTGAGGCGTGTTAGCGTCCGTGTCATTAGTCCTCCCGTAGGGCGCGTGCCAGCATATCGGTGATCGGCTTGGCGATGTAGCTGGCGAAGGTGCGTTCACCGGTGCGGATCATCACTTCAGCCGGCATACCCGAGAGCAGTTGCATGTGTTCGTTCATTTGCGTGTAGCCCTCTTCGGTCACGCGAACCCGCGCACCGTAGTAGCGCTCGCCGGTGGCTTCATCTTCAAAGCTGTCGGCACTGACGTGGATTACTTCGCCGTCAATGACATCGGTCAGCCGCTGGTTGAAGGCGCTAAAGCGGATCTCGGCAAACTGGCCGATGTAGATGTTGTCGATATCACGGGTGGGAATGCGGGCTTCCACCAC
This sequence comes from Vreelandella lionensis, assembly GCF_002087295.1. Lineage (GTDB taxonomy): Bacteria > Pseudomonadota > Gammaproteobacteria > Pseudomonadales > Halomonadaceae > Vreelandella > Vreelandella lionensis. The sequence goes on from NZ_MWVI01000089.1 coordinate 4,330, forward strand.
AAAGCCGTCGTTAGAGGGCACCACATCCATAATGGTATCGCCACCGCGAATGACTGCGCCTACCGTATGCACTTGGCGGCCTACCACGGTGCCGGATACCGGGGCGGTAATCACGGTGCGCTCTACTTGGTCGCTCAGCGAGACGATTTGCTCTTCGGCTTGGGCTATTTGCGCCTGAGCTTCCCGCAGCTGTTCGCCCACTTCTTTCTGGAACTCTTGCTGCTGAATCTCTTTCTGCATGCGGTTTTCGCTGATTTGCGAACGCAGCTGGGCGATGTTGGCGCGGAATTCGGCGTTGTCGCCTTCGTACTGCAACACTTGGCGCTCTAGCTCGCGTAGGCGCTGGTTGTCGCCCAGGCCTTCACGGTAGAGCGAGCGGAAGTCTTCTGCTTCCGAGCGCAGCGAGGAGATACGCTGAGTATTCACCGAAATGCGCTGCTCTAGCCCGTCGATTTGTTCCTGCATCTGGATGATCTGCTCATCCAGGGATTCCAGCGTGCTGATCAGCGATTGGCGACGCGCCGTGAACAGGCTTTGCTGTACGGCAATCACCTGCTGCACGCGGGGGTTGTCGGCGTCTTTGATATCTTCAGGTATCACCATCATTTCTGCCCCTTCCTGCTCGGCAAGCAGGCGGGCTTCCATGGCACGGTTGATCAGGTATTGCGAGCGGGCAATTTCCAGCTGTGAGCGCGCCTGGGTATCGCTTAATACAAGCAGTGTGTCGCCTGCTTGCACTTTATCGCCGTCTTCTACCGGCAGTTCGCGCACAATGCCACCTTCAAGGTGCTGTACGGTGCGCTTGAAGGATTCAATAGAGACACTGCCAGGCGCTACCACGGCAATCGCTAGCGAGGCCGTTATTGACCACAGAACAAAACCGCCCAGGGCAAACAGCAGGATGCCATACCCTAGCCTGCGGTAGCCTTTGTCGCTGGTGGGTAGCTTTTCTGAGGCTTCACCATCAATCGTGGCGGGGCCGTTGGGGGGAACGTCTATTTCTTGGTTCGCGGGTAGGTTGCGTTGGTCGTTGCTCATGTTACTTCTCCTCGCCTCCGCGACCGCCGGGAATCGCTGAAAGCCGTGCTGAATTCTGCTGGCTAACTTGAGAGCGTGGCTTTTTGGCAAATTGGGCTAGCACTTGGTCGCGGGGGCCAAACATGCTGACCTGGCCTTCTTTCATTACCAATAGTTTATCCATACTTTTCAGTACGCTGGTGCGGTGGCTAATCACAAATAGCGTGGTGCCTTCCGCTTTTAGCTGGGCAATGGTTTGTGCCAGAGCGCGCTCGCCTGCGTCATCCAGGTTGGCGTTGGGTTCGTCCAGTACGATCAGCACCGGGTTGCCGTAAAGCGCACGAGGAAGCCCAACACGCTGGCGCTGGCCGCCGGATAGCGCGCCACTGGTGGAGGAAATGATGGTATGGTAGCCGTTCGACAGCTCCAGAATCATTTCATGGACGCCCGCTTTCTTGGCGGCATCAACCACTTTCTGTGGGTCTATCTCGCCAAAGCGGGCGATATTTTCACTAATCGTGCCGTCGAACAGCTCGATATCCTGGGGCAGGTAGCCGATGTAGGGGCCAATTTCATCGCGGTTGTACTGGGTAATAACACCGCCATCTAAGCGTACATCGCCCACTTGCGAGGGCCAGATACCTAACAGCACCCGCGCCAGAGTCGATTTACCAGCCGCACTTGGGCCGATAATGCCGACGTGTTCACCTTTAGGTACGGAGAAGTTAATACCGCGAATGGTCGCCATGCGGGCACCGGGGGGTGCTGCGGCTACGCCTTCCAGGGCTACTTCACCTTTAGGCGCGGGTAGCGACATTTTGCGCTGCTCGCTGGGGATTTGGGTGAGCAGTTCGTTTAGGCGCTCGTAGGAGCCACGGGCGCCAACAAAGCCTTTCCAGCCGCCAATCATTTGATCAATAGGCGCCAGCGCCCGCCCCATCAGGATCGAGCCTGCGATCATCATACCGGGGGTCATTTCGCCTCTTAACACCAGCAGTGCCCCTAAGCCCAGGATGAGCGATTGAAACATCAGGCGGAGTATTTTGGAGGTGTTGGTTAACGCACCGGCACGGTCGCTGGCTTGGGACTGCTTGGATAGAAACTCGTGATGCTTTTTCGACCAGCGCCCCATAATGCCGGGCAACATGCCCATGGCGTGCAGCACTTCGGCGTTGCGCAGGTTTGAGTTAGCTAGATTCTGAGCTTGAATATGCTCGCTGTTGGCGTCTGCGAGGAGCTTTTTGGTGGCCTTTTCGTTGGCAATGGCCAGCGCTAGCAAGATGACCCCCGCGCAGGTGGCAAACACGCCCAGCCAGGGGTGGAATAGAAACAGTACGCCCAGGTAAACCGGCACCCAGGGGGCATCAAAAAAGGCAAACAGGCCGTTGCCGGTCAGAAACTGGCGTAGGCTGGTTAGATCGTTCAACGGTTGGGCACTTTGGCTGCCTTGTGCGACCAAACTGCGGCGGAACATGGCACTGTAAAGGCGCTCGTTAATGGCGGTATCTAGCCGGTTGCCTACCCGCACCAGCATCCGCGAGCGTACCAGCTCTAGCCCGCCCATAATCATAAACAGGAACACCACTACCAAAGTGAGCATGAGCAGGGTGTCGAAACTTTGGGTAGTGAGTACGCGGTCGTACACTTGGAGCATGTACATCGGCGGTACTAACATCAGTAAGTTAACAAACATACTGAAAAAACCGACCGATACAAACGAACCTTTGCAGGCTTTTAGCGCGCGCTGCAGATCCGTTGCTTCCTGTTGCTTTGCCATGAAGGGGTCACCGTTGAATCGAAAAGGCGTCAAGTGCAGGTAAAACTAATCGCGGCAGCATAACAGAAATGCCCTTCCTGGGGGTAGGGTTGCTCGCCCTGCACTGCTCTCCAACAGCGCTAGCCTGCATGTTGCCTTGGTGATACAAAAAACGGGCACCCTGTTTGAGGGTGCCCGTTTCTTGGGCTTTCCGTAGCCTAGGAGAGACTGTGAGAGAGCCTTAACACGAACTTACTGACAAGTAGCTTATTTGTAAACCGGGAAGCGGCCACAAACTTCAGCGACTTTATCGAGCACTTGGGCTTCGACGCTGCTGGTGTCTTCGCCTTTGGCCAGTACGTCGAGGATATCGCAAATCCAGCCTGCCAGCTGCGTACACTCCTCTTCACCGAAACCGCGCGTGGTGACGCTGGGGTGCCGATACGCAGGCCAGAGGTAACGAACGGGCTTTGCGGGTCGTTCGGTACGGCGTTTTTATTGACGGTGATGTGGGCACGGCCAAGGGCGGCATCCGCATCTTTACCAGTCACGCCCTGCTTGATCAGAGACAGCAGGAACAGGTGGTCTTCAGTGCCGCCGGAGACGATGTCGTAACCACGGTCAATGAATACCTTCGCCATTGCTTGCGCGTTCTTCACTACCTGCTGTTGGTAGGTTTTGAACTCGGGTTCCATGGCTTCTTTGAAGCAGATCGCTTTGGCGGCAATGACGTGCATCAGCGGGCCGCCCTGGCCACCGGGGAAGACTGCCGACTGCAGCTTCTTCTCGATATCCGGGTTGTTCTCGGCCGAGAGAATCACGCCGCTACGCGGGCCGCGCAGGGTTTTGTGCGTCGTGGACTGACCACGTGGGGCGTGGGGCAGCGGGCTGGGGTAAACGCCAGCAGCCACTAGACCGGATACGTGGGCCATATCCACCAGTAAGTAAGCGCCTACTTCGTCGGCGATTTCACGGAATTTTGCCCAGTCCACGATTTGTGAGTAGGCAGAGAAACCGGCGATGATCATTTTCGGCTTGTGTTCACGGGCCAGGGAAGCGACTTGGTCGTAGTCGATCAGGCCTTGCTCGTTCAGGCCGTACTGAATGGCGTTGTAGTGCTTGCCGGAGAAGTTGGGCTTGGCACCGTGGGTCAGGTGGCCGCCCGCGTCCAGGCTCATACCGAGAATGGTGTCGCCCGGTGTAACCAGCGCTTGGAAACAGCGCTGTTGGCTTGGGAGCCAGAGTGCGGCTGCACGTTGACATAGGTCGCGCCGAACAGCTGCTTGGCGTAGTCGATGGCCAAGTTTTCAGCGATATCGACAAATTCACAGCCGCCGTAGTAGCGCTTGCCTGGGTAGCCTTCGGCGTATTTGTTGGTCAGCTGGCTGCCTTGCGCTTCTAGTACGCGGGGGCTGGCGTAGTTTTCAGAAGCAATCAGTTCGATGTGGGCTTCTTGGCGTGCAACTTCTTTTTGCATCGCGTCAAACAGCGCATCATCGAATCCGGCAATTGTCATATCGCGGCTGAACATCGGCGGGAACCTCGTTCGAAAGGATCATCATGGAGAAGCGAGGCGGCTATCATACCGCAGCCTGACGCGACTTTCATCGCATCCGCGTCAGGTGGTGCATGAGCATGTTTCATGTTGCCAGCCGGATCAAAAACCTGACCGACTGGACAACCACGCTATTTCAGCTCAAAGGTGAAGGTGAGCCGCTCGCTGCTGCTCATGGGGTTGAGTATGAATTGGTTAAGCATAAACGGATCGGGCAGCGCCACATTAACGGTCAATGACTGGGCTTTGCCTGCCATAATATCTACCATGCCTACCATTAACTTCGTTACTTGTGGACCAAGCAGCGGCCCCAGCTGCCGGGCCTGAGCCCAGGCTTCAGATATCGCCTGCTCTTCGCTGATCCCCTCTTGGGCGGCCATTTCCGTTGCAATGCGCGGCAACATGCCTTCATCAGCGTAGGCCACCACGACGTTACCACCATGCAAGGTGGCGGCTTCAAACAGTGCGGGGTTTTGCGTGGCCTGTTCGAGCGTAGCGCCTTTTGGGCAGGCTAACCGGGAGATCCATTGAAAACTCAAGGCTACCCGCCCCGCTTAGATTTAAAAACCCTTCCGACGTGAGACGGTGGCGGCCACCCTCTTCACGCCATTGCGATTGGCTTTGGCCTTCAGCGCTTAGCCGCCCGGTGCCGCCTGTTAGCACACGATTGATGGCCTGCAGCTCTTCACGCTCGGCGGGCGGAACGAGGTGGATTAACTCGCCAAGATCAAACTCGGCACCGCTGAAACCAGCCTCTCCTATATAGCTGTTGCCTTTTACCCAGGCGTTTTCCAGCAGTACGCTCCACTCCTCGCCTATCAGGCTGAAGCCGTTTAGCTCGCCATGCTCCAGGCGCTCTTCCCCTGGGTGGTCGAGCCCTTCTAACGCCTCAAGGCGCATATCCGCCAGGGCCAAGGTGGCAGAGATGCCTGTTTCTAGGTCGTTTAGCTCACCGCTGATGCCTTGCATTGCCATCAAGCCCACGGCGGCGCTGCTCACTGCTTCTAGATCGAGGGAGTCAATAGAGAGGTAGCCAGCGAGCGCTTTGCTATCCAGCTCTGCCGCCAGTTCTTCGGCCATGCTGCCTTCTAACCGGAAGGTGATATCGCGCGCGTTTAACGCCTTGAGTACGCTGCCCTCTGCCTTGAAAGTTTCCACTGCGGGCACGGCGGCCTCTGGTTCCATCAGCACCAGTTCGCCCACGCTGAACACGGGGGTGTTCATGCCTACTTCGCTGATACTGAGGCCATCCAGCGTAATCGAATTAGGAGCGGCGTAATTGCCTTCCACACGGTAACGGGCGATGGAAAGTAAATCGCCGTTGGCGTAGGTAATCGCGACATCTTCCGCCACGTAACTGTTGGCTTCTTCCACTAGCTGCCCAATGGCCATGCTAGCGCCATCGCCTGCCAGCCTTGCTTGCAGATCTGCCTCTAACTGCTGAACCGACGCATTCGCCGCCGCTGAGACAAACCAGAGCGATAGCCCCGTAACGCTTAACTTCACTAAGCAACGCGTCCGCATACCCTGCCCCCCTTAAGTGATACCTTCAGCATATCACCAAGCCACACCACCGCCATATCAAGAAGAGGGTGGATTGGTGATGTAGTTATGGCGAGAAACTGCTGCAGGAGGGAGCGGGCATGCCAGTCTTTAGCGATAAACTACGGTGGGATGGAGCTTTAGCTCGCAATGATGCATACACTGGTGCCTCGGCAGGCTAAGGGCGGCTGGTGCCGCCGTCCCCCAATAAATTGGCCTCACGGTGGGGGCACATTACTCGGGAATCGATCAGGCTTGCTGTAGGAGGGAGCTTTAGCTCGCGATGATGAAGGCAATGGCGCCGCCGTCGCCCAATAAATTAGCCTCCCACGGTGGGGGCTCATTACTCGGGAATCGATCAGGCTTGTTGTAGGAGGGAGCTTCCGCTCGCGATGATTGAGACGGTGGGCAATGGGACCCTGCAAGGGCTTTCTTATCTTTCAGGCGCTAAGCCCGTGGAAGCGGCTGTGTTTGTCAGCATAAGTACGTGTTTGCAAAGGTAGCAGGGCTTTTCGAAGCGATACGGTGGTATCACTTAGCCCCCATCTTTTGCTAGGAGAATATCGGCCCGGTGTTAAAACCTCATCTTTTCCTAACAACTGCTGATGGTACCGCTGAGTCATCTGCTGTAAATCTAGCGCAGTATCACGGTGACAAACAGGATATTGGCTCAGCATTTCAAGAACACAGAGCGAACGTTGGAACTGCTCATGAGGCATAGCAGTAGCGAGGGTTTCGAGCTCTCTCCAAGTAGGCCGATACCCTTTATACCAGATGGAATCAGCCAGCTTTTTGATATCCTCAACAGCACTCTCAAGGGGACGAGCCCCCACCCGATATAGCTGCTTATGCGTGACGGAAAACTGCATCTTTAACCCTCGCTATGATGATACTCATCCAGCATCATTTTCAGATTACCTAAAATACGAGTTTCATCGCCAACATAGTAACTGATCGCTTCCCGAGCTAACCGTTCGAATTCTTCGATATCAACATAGGGGAGTTGCAGCAATGTTTGAATATCATTTTGGTCGCGTTCGCCAAAACGACCAAGCTTTGAGATTGCCACATCTAGCGCACTCGCGACATAGACTTCAACGTTAGGGGCATGACTTTGGATCATCAACCGAATGACACGATCTTCATAATCTTCATGCAATGGAGCTAATGTCGTGTTAAAGCTGATATCTAGCTCCAATATTTGCACAACTCCTGCATCATCGGTAAACACATAGGCATCTTCGCCCAGAAGGGCGATAATATCAGACTTCTTAGCCAATCCATGTGATGCTACCTCAGCGTCAATATCGGCACTGCCTCGAGCTTGTGTGTGGATATGAACCGCACAGCCACCGAATACAATAGCCTGGAAGACCCCCTTTTCTCCGCTCCCATAGACAGGCACGAGCACATCAAAAAACTCAACTAGCGCGCGCCCAAGTGGTGTGTTGGGCTCGATGATTGGGTAATTACCTGGCGCAATCGGCATAATCTCTCCTAAATATACAAGAAAAAGTTACCTCTAATTGGCTCGCCGCTAAGCAGACGAAACTGTGAATAGCTGCCAGCAAGTGCTTTGGCTAATATGGCTGACTGTAGAGATAAACTGCTGTGGGAAATGGGAGCTTTAGCTCGCGATGATGAAGGCACTGGGGCCTCGGCAGGCTAAGGGCGGCTGGTGCCGCCGTCCCCCAATAAATTGGCCTCACACTCGTGTCTTCATCGCCTAATCAATTGGCCCCTACGACGGTTGCTTCATCGCCTAATCAGGTGCCCCTCCTACACCTGCCTTCGGCAATGCCCCGATAAACTGCTGTAGGAGGGAGTTTTTATGGCTGTAGATTAAGCTTCGCCTAGCAGCCCTAAACTGGCGGCTGGGGCTTGTCTACGCAGGCTGTAGGAGAGCGCGTGGCCGATGATACCTATCAGCAGCGCGCCGCCGATGGGTAGCGTTAGCCATAGGCCGATATGTAGGCGCGGGGTTAAGTCGAGCCAGTAGAGGTAGAGCGCAGCAGTAGCCAGTTCCGCCAGGACTGCCCCTAGTAGGCCGCTGGCAAACCCGAGCAAGGCATATTCGGCCCCTTGCACGCGGGAGATCATCCGGTTGCCAGCACCAAATACCCGCAGCAGGCCACTCTCGTGGGCGCGCACCGGGCGGCTGGCGGTAAGCGCGGCGTAGAGCACACTCACGCCCGCCAACAGCACCAGGATAAGCACGAGTTCTACTGCGCGAGTCACTTGGGTCAATACATCGCGCACCTGCCCTAGGATGGCATCCACGTTGAGCAGCGAAACGCCGGGGAAGTCGCTGACCAGCTCGCGCACCAAGCCCTGCTCTTCGTCTGGCAGATGGAAAGCGGTGATGAAGCTATGGCCGAACGATTCCAGCACGCCGGGCGGGAAGATCACGAAGAAGTTCGGGTTAAAGCTGTCCCAATTCAGGCTGCGCAGGCTTTCAATACGGGTGGTGATGCTGTCGCTGCCCACGGCGAATGTGATTTCGTCTCCCAATCCCAAACCTAGACGCTCAGCCAAACCATCTTCTACCGAAATGGGGACAGTTTCTGAGTCGCTCGAAGGCGTCGCGTCCACTTCGCTCATCCAGCCTTTTGGCTCACTGGCGGGCGTAAACCACTGCCCTGCCACCACTTGGTTGCCTTCGGGCAGTTCGGATTGCCACGTCAGGTTAAGTTCACGGCGCAGCGAGTTGTCGCCTCGAGCATCGGCGGGCACCGCATCTCTGGGCGCTTGTCCGTTAATCTCAGTAATACGCCCACGCACCATGGGATAAAGAGTGCTTTGGGTATCGACTCGAGGTGCCACCGCTTGCTCGAACGCATCCCGCTCGCCGGGCTGAATGTTGATGGCAAAGTAGTTGGGGGTGTCTTCTGGTAGTTGATCTTGCCAAGTAGTGAGCAGATCCCCACGCACCAGGACGATCATCGCCATAGCAAAAAACGTAACCGAAAATGCCAGCAGTTGGCCAAGCCCCGCCTGCTTGCGGCGGGCCAACTGCCGCCCGCCCAAGCGAAATGCCTGAACCCACTCGCTGCCGCCCTTAAGGCGCTGCACAGCGCGAAGCAAACCATTCAGCAATAAAGAACTCACGCCCCACAGCAGCGCCAGTAAAGCCGAGCCACCCACCAGAAGCGCCAAGGCTAGAGGGAAGCTGCCTGAATAGAGCCACAGCAGGCCGCCAAATCCGATGCGGGCCACCCCCACCACCAGCCAAGCGGCGGGCGGCAGCGGGTCCAGCTCTCGGCGCAGGACTTTCAGCGCGCTCACCTGCTTGATACGCAGCAGCGTTGGGCCTGCAAACCCCACCAGCACCGCCAGCGCGGTGAAGATACCGAGCCATAGCGGCATAATGCCAGGGGGTGGCAGCGTCATGGGCAGAAAGCTCGTCAATAGCCACAGCAGCACTGCTTGGCCTACCAAGCCCAGCAGCGCGCCAATGAGGGAGGCCATTAACGCCAGCCCAATGAGTTGCAGGCTGAAAATCGTCACAAGCTGATACTGGCTGGCCCCAAAGCAGCGCAGCAGCGCAGCGGTATCCAGGTGACGCTCTACGTAGCGGCGGGGCGACATAGCAACCGCCACCCCAGCCAACAGCACCGCTGCTAACCCGGCAAGGCCTAAGTAGCTTTCCGCACGTTGCAGGGCATTACCAAGCTGCGGGCGGTCTACCCGCACATCACGTACTTCTACGCCGTCGCGCCTTAGCTGTGCCAACAAGCCTTGCACCTGATCTAACGCGGCGGGCGGCCCGGCGGCCAGAAGTTCAAATTCAATGCGCGAACCCTGGCTGTACTAAGCCGGTGGCTTCAAGGTCAGCGGTATTGAGCATCAAACGCGGGTTGAAGTTACCAAAACCTGCGGACTGGTCCGCTTCGCGCTCGATAATCCCGCTAATGGTCAGCTCCGTTTGCCCCACCTGCACGCGGTCGCCAATCTCTATCTCAATCAGCTCGGCTAACCGTGGGTCTGCCCAGGCTTCGCCTGCAGGTGGGCCAGAGGCGATTTGCTCGACGCCGTTGCCCCTATCTACGTGAGATACACCGTAATGCGGGTACACGTCATCCACCGCTTTGAGGCTGGCGGGCTGGAAGCGCTCCCCCTGGCTGATCATGGAGACCAAGTCCACCTGATCGCTCAGCTTAAAACTTGCCTGCTCTAGCGTATTGCGCAGCTCTTCTGGGAAAGGGTCGCGCTGTTCGAGCACTAAATCGCCACCCAGCATCTGCCCGGCTTGGCGCTCAAGGCCACGCTCTAACCTATCAAGAAAGAAGGCAATCATGGTTGAAGCGGCCACCGCCAGTACCAGCGCGACGAACAGCGCCCGCACAACCGCCGCGCGCAGGTCGCGCTTTAAGCTCCGAGCAGCCAAACGCCAATTAATATCACTCATCGCCTTCCCCGCTGTTGGCTGGGGCTGGCTCGAACGGGACGAGCTGGCCGTTGGTCAGGCGCAGGCAGCGGTCGCAGCGGCGCGCTAAGGCGTGGTCGTGGGTGACGAGAATCAGCGTTGTGCCCGCTTCTTTATTCAGCGTGAAAAGCAGGTCGATGATCTGCGCGCCGGTATCCGGGTCCAGGTTGCCAGTCGGCTCAGCGGCAAACACCAGCTCAGGGTCCGTCACGAAGGCACGCGCAATGGCGACCCGCTGCTGTTCACCGCCAGAGAGCTGTTTGGGCTGGTGGGAAGTGCGCTCGCCAAGCCCTACACGCTCCAACCACTGCTGGGCAGTACGGGTTTCTCCGGCGCGGGGCGAAAGCTCTAGCGGCAGCAGCACGTTTTCCAGCGCGCTGAGGGTCGGCAGCAGCTGAAAGTTTGGGAACACGAACCCCACTCGCCCCGCCCGCAACGCCGCGCGGCCATCCTCATCCAGGCGGCTTAACGCGTGGCCGAAAAGCGTTAGCTCGCCATCGCTGGGGGTGTCCAACCCTGCCAGCAGGCCTAATAGCGTTGATTTCCCCGCCCCGCTTTTACCCAGGATCGCCACGCTTTCTCCTGCCGCCACGCTTAGGGAAAGGTCGTGTAAGATGGTGAGAGTGCGCTCACCACTGATCACTCGCTTGGCAAGCTTTTCCGCCTTTAGCACTGGCTGACTGGCTGCTTCGTGGGGAACCTTCTTGGCCTGTGGTGTGTCGGTGGAGGGCTGACGCGTGCGAGCGTCTTCGGTGGGCATATTGGACGTAGGGTCAGAGGAGTAGGACATGAAGCGTGGATTCCCTTTAGCAATTCAAAAACTGGCTGATCGAGTCACGGCTCGCCTTAGATTTTCGTGCGCTTTTGCGCTGGTCGCTTTAATAAGCACTGCGCCCCTTTACGCCGAAGAGCCACCTACACTGCTAATAATGGGCGATAGCTTAAGCGCTGCCTACGGCATTGAGCAGGATCAGAGTTGGGTAACGCTGCTCGCGGAGCGCCTGGAAGACGACGCGCAGGTGGTAAATGCCAGCATCAGCGGGGAAACCACCTCAGGCGGCGCCCAGCGATTTGCCGATATTATCGGACAGCAGCAGCCAGATATCGTTCTTTTAGAACTTGGCGGCAACGATGGCTTACGCGGTTTACCACCTGCCCAAATGCGCGCCAATCTAGCCACCATGATTGAGCAGAGCCAACAAGCCGATGCTGAGGTACTGCTGCTGGGTATCGATAGTTCCACCAAACTACGGCCAAGCCTACCGCGATGCTTTCACTGGGGTCTATCACTCCCTAGCGGAGGAGTACGATCTCTCGTTAGTGCCTTTCCTGCTGGAAGACATCGCGCTTAATAAACAACTGATGCAAAGCGATGGTATTCACCCTACCGCCGAGGCCCAGCCGATTATATTGGATAACGTGTGGCCAGCGCTTGAGCCCATGTTGGAAGAGACGTACCAGGCTTCTTCTCAGTAGCGTACTTTGCGTACGGCACTGACTCGCTGAGCAACGCCATTTTTTCATGCCTTGCACGCATGTAGTCTAAGAACTTCTATGTTTTCATGCTTGCTATTAAACAGACTGACATTTACCGGCGATGGGAACGTAAGCTCAGCGATTCGCGCGCCAAATTGCCGCCCATATTTTCAGGCTGGCCAACGGATTAGCTGGCGATGTAAAACCCGTTGGCCAAGGCATCAGTAAACTGCGTATTCATCATGGCCCAGGATATCGTGTCTATTTTAAACAACGCGGTAATGAGCTTGTCATCCTGTTGTGTGGTGGCGATAAAAGCACACAGCAAAACGATATCGATACAGCGCAGCGTCTGGCAGCAGAATGGGAGGAATCATGAGCGATAAGATTTACGACTATGACCCAGCAGCAGCCTTAGAGAACGATGAAGCCATCGCGCTCTTTCTCGCTGATGCGCTGGAAACCGGAGATGCCACTTATGTTGCTAAAGCGATGGGTATCGTAGCGCGCGCTAAAGGAATGACAGAGCTTGCTCGCGAAACCGGCCTCTCCCGTGAGCAGCTCTATCGTTCGTTCAGCGAGCAAGGCAACCCAACGCTGAAGACAATGTTGGCCGTCATGCGTGCACTGGGTATGGACTTGACGGCGAAGCCACACCAAGAAGAACCAACAGCATAAAACATTGCCTTTGTGTTTGATCTGACCAAGCGCTCTGCCGTAATAATTTCCTTCCCGAATATCTGAAAACGTTTGGATGCCAATAGGCAGCTTGCGGCGGTTGGCGTTGGGCACGGTGGCTTCCCGCGGTCCACGTACATCATTAATGCCTAATAGCACAGCGTTATTACACAAAGAGGTCGTAGGTTGACGATTCAATCCATCTTTTGGCTGCGCGCTTTTCTCGTTTACCTGGCAGCTGCTGTATTCCAGCCCGCATAAAATAAGCACTAATCCGACCAGCGTGGAGGGGAGCATTGGCTCGCCAACCACAAGGTAGAGCAGCAGCAGCGATACCGGCGGGGATAGGAAAGATCAGGTTAGAGACTTTAGCCGTGCGGGACACTTTTTGTACGGCCATTTGCCAGAGTACAAAGGCAACGCCCATTTCAAACAGGCCGACATAAACGCCTGCGCCTATCGCTGGCCAACCATGCCACTGCAAGCCTGGGCCAAGCAGTAACAATATGGTTAGCACCGGTAACCCAACGCTAAAATTTTGCCACTGGCCTACCAGGGGTTGTCGTTGATCCCGCGCGTTGAGCAGCCAGTAGAGTGCCCACAATAGGGTTGATGAGAGCGCCAGCAGCACGCCCAAGGGGTCTTCAAACGCGACATTGAAGACATTGCCCCGCGTAGCAATTACCCAAACGCCGCTATAGGCCACCAACCCCGCCGCCACATCCAGGCGGGTTAAGCGGTGCCCCAGTAACCGCACCGCCAGAAACGCCATGGCAAGCGCCCAGGTGTAGGTCAGCGCCATGGCCTCTTGACCCGGCAGCCGGTCATAGGCGGCAAATAGCACCAGATAGTACGCCACGGGGTTCATTAGCCCGGCCCAGAGCGCTGTTCGCCAGCCTTGGCGCAGCGGTAGCGGCATATTGCCCTGTTTGATGACCAGTGCGCCCATCAACAGCCAGGAAACCAGCGCCGCTATCCACATCAGCTCCAGGGGGCTCATCCATGCAAGGGCTACCTTGAAGGCGGTGGCAACGGTCGACCACAGTGCTACAGCGCCCAATCCATACAGCATCGCCTGTCGGTCTTGGGTCATCGGTCGATATGCCCCAGGTCGCGGGCAGGGTCGATCTGGTCATGCACTTGCTGCTTGAGTGTTTTGATGTCGGGAAAGCCACCATCGCGCTTGCGCTCCCATAGCAGCGTGTCGCCACACCAGATCTCAAACGTACCGCCGTGGGAGGGGGAGAGCGCGACCTCTGTTAGCTGCTCGCCAAACGTGGAGAGAGGTTCTTGGGCATACCAGGCGCTACGCAACAGCCACTGGCATTGGGTACAGTAGCGAATGTGAATGCGGGTCATCTTTTTGAGTCCTTATCTATCCGTTCCTTTGAAACGCAGGTTTTTACAGCACAGGCTTTTGGAACACAGGGCTTTTTAAATACAGGTTTTAAAATACAGTGTGGCATCCTAAGTAGGCATTCTGTCATCTTAAATTAGCAATCGCCAAGGAACCGACATGGCTCAACCGGATGTTTCACAGACGCAGTTATACGAGTGGCTGACAGTCGATGACGATAGCCGTATGTGCGACGATATACCTGACAATGCCTGCCAAGAGCAGCCGCACAACTTTTTCCTGCACCTTTTCGCTTCGTTAGGCAATAAGTTAGCGGATGAGCTGTCGAGCGCCCGCTTAGTGCTGCCCTGGCTGCTGGGTATTATCGGCGCTCCGGTATGGATGGTGGGGTTATTAGTACCGATTCGTGAAGCAGGCGCCCTCCTCCCCCAGCTGTTTGTGGCTGGCTTTATTCGTCTAAAACCCCAGCGCAAGTGGGTGTGGGTGGCGGGGGCTGCACTGCAGGCAGTGGCGGCTCTCGCTTTGGCGTTGCTGGCCCTGATGGGCAGCGGGGCTATCGGTGGCTCGCTGGTGTTGGCCGCGTTGGTCATGCTCTCCTTGGCACGGGGGCTCTCCTCCATTGCTACCAAGGACGTGCTCGGCAAAACCATCGCCAAGCGGCGCCGCGGCACTTTGATGGGCTGGAGCGGCAGCGTCGCGGGTGGTGCAACGCTGGTTGCCGGCGGCGTATTGATATGGCTTGGTGACCGCCCCGGCAATTTGGCATTGGCCATACTTTTGGGCGTGGCGGCCGCTGGCTGGTTACTCAATGCGCTGAGCGCAGCCCGCCTTAAAGAGGTGCCAGGTTCCATCGAAGGCGGCGAAAACGCCTGGGATAGCATTAAGCTGGGGCTATCTCTACTGCGTGAAGACCGCACGTTTTTACACTTCAATGTCGCTAGGGCCCTGCTACTTTCAAGCGCACTGGCGCTGCCCTACTTAGCGCTACTCGGCCAGCAGCAGAGCGGAACCGAGCTGGGCGGCCTAGGCATTTTAGTGGTGGTATCCGGCCTAGCCGCTATGGTGGCAAGCCCGATATGGGGAAAACGCGCGGATCAGTCCAGCCGCCGGGTCATGCGCGACGCTGCCGTGGGTACGGTGTTGTGCTGCCTCTTGGGCGCGTCCCTGGCTTGGCTGCCGGGCAACTGGACGCAGAGCGTTTTACCCTATGCCGCTATTTATGCACTGTTGGTGATTGTGCATCACGGTGTTCGCCTGGGTCGCAAAACCTATTTGGTGGATATTGCCAGCCAAGACAATCGCGCCCTTTACGTAGCGCTTTCCAATACGCTTACGGGCGTATTGATGCTGGTTGTCGGGGGTATTATTGGCGCGTTAGCGCAATGGCTGGGGAGTGCCATGCTACTGGTGGTATTGGCGCTCACGGCCTTAGGTGCCATGCTCAGCGCACAGCGATTACCGGAAGCCGAATAGCGTTGTTGATTGCAAAGCACCGCAACGCTCGCCATGATGGGCAGCAGTTGGCGGTAGAGAGCTGTTTTTTTGCTATTCTACCTCTATTCGGTGGTGTGAAATTCCGCATCGTCCTGCAGTAAGAGAGCCCCGCGTTGATGAACAGCGCCACGGCTACGAAAGAACGAAAGCAACAGGAATCCATTGATGAAACGATCTCCCTTGATCAACCCGGAGTTACTTGAGCGCATTATTGACGCTTCTGAAGATGGCATCGTCGTTGCGGAGCAGGAAGGTGACGAAAACATCCTGATTTACGTGAATAAGGGCTTTGAGCGCTTAACGGGCTACAGTGCGGATGAAATTCTGTATCGCGACTGCCGTTTTCTGCAAAACGAAGACCGCGACCAGGATGCGCTATCGTCGATTCGCGAAGCGTTACAGGATGGCCGCCCCTCGCGGGAAGTGCTGCGTAACTACCGTAAAGACGGCACTATGTTCTGGAATGAGCTGTCAATTACGCCAGTTTATGACGAAGCCGACAACTTGATGTACTACATCGGTGTTCAGAAAGATGTGACCGAACGAGTTGAGGCCCAATTGGCACTGGCAGCGCTAAAAAATCAAGCAGGAAAACGCCAAATAAACATTTGTCATCATAAAAACAAAGATAGGGCTTGAACTTCAATCCAAGTGGCGTTATATAGCGGCTAGGCGCTTGTTTAGCGTTAGGCGCTTCTTACTTTGCTTCTGTTGGGTAAGGAGCCGTTGTGATGCCGGTGCGCCGGCTTGGGTTGGAGGGCATACCATGAGCCGTGACCCCTTAAATCGTGAAACCTACACCAACGATGGGCTTGATGCTGACGAGTTTGATAACTTGGATGCAGTCAACGACGATCACTACGGTAAAAGCAAACCCAGTAAAGCGGATACCCTGCGCGCTCGCCGTCAGGTAGAAGCGTGGCTTGAAGAGCGTCGCTTACAGCGCGCGATTGAAGATGACTGGGACGAAGAAGAGTAGCGCCTTGCCAATCTGTTAAGCGTTTTCAAGGTGGACATACCCGAGGGGCACCCAAATGAGTGCCCCTTATCTTTGCGGCTTGACCACTCTACGCTTGCCCCACTGCTTTGCTGGCCTTTAGCCGCGCTGGGCACTATCATCTGTGCACCAAGCCAGCAGATTTGCTGGTCTCGCTTTTACCACAACCTAACGGATTTCCATGGCGCAATACGTATTCACCATGAATCGGGTTGGCAAAGTAGTGCCGCCCAAAAAGCAAATTCTCAAGGATATCTCGCTCTCGTTCTTCCCTGGCGCCAAGATCGGCGTACTGGGCTTAAACGGTGCCGGTAAATCCACGCTGCTGCGCATTATGGCCGGTGTCGATAAAGAGTTTGAAGGTGAAGCTCGTCCGATGCCCGGCATCAACGTGGGCTACCTGCCCCAGGAGCCGCAGCTGGACGACGAGAAAAACGTTCGGGATACCGTCGAAGAGGCCTTAGGTGCCATCAAAGAGGCGCAGGAAAAGCTAGACGCGGTATACGCCGCCTACGCCGAACCCGATGCCGACTTTGACGCCCTGGCCAGCGAGCAGGCACGGCTTGAGAACATCATTGAAGCTGCCGATGCCCACAACCTTGAGCGTAAGCTGGAAGTAGCCGCAGAAGCGCTGCGCCTTCCGCCGTGGGATGCCAAAGTAGGCAACCTTTCTGGTGGTGAGCGTCGTCGTGTGGCGCTTTGCCGCCTGCTGCTCTCAAGCCCGGACATGCTACTGCTGGACGAGCCCACCAACCACCTGGATGCTGAATCCGTGGCGGGGCTAGAGCGCTTCCTGCACGACTACAACGGCACTGTCGTTGCGATTACCCACGACCGTTACTTCTTGGATAACGTCGCGGGCTGGATTCTTGAGCTGGACCGCGGCCAAGGCATTCCGTTTGAAGGCAACTACTCCCAGTGGCTTGAGCAGAAAGAGCAGCGCCTGACCCAAGAAGCCAAACAGGAAGCGTCTCGTCAGAAAGCCATCAAACAAGAGCTTGAGTGGGTGCGCAGCAACGCTAAAGGCCGCCAAGCGAAGAGCAAAGCGCGTCTTAACCGCTTTGAAGAGATGCAGTCTGGCGATTTCCAGAAGCGTAATGAGACCAACGAGATCTACATTCCGCCTGGCCCGCGCCTGGGTGACAAAGTGATCGAGTTCCACAACGTTACCAAGCGTTTTGACGACAAACTGCTCTACCAGGATCTCTCCTTTACCATTCCCCAAGGGGCGATTGTTGGCATTGTGGGCGGTAACGGTGCCGGTAAATCGACGCTGTTTAAGCTGGTAACGGGCAAAGAGCAGCCGGATGCTGGCGAAGTGGTAATTGGCGAAACCGTTGATATCGCCTACGTTGAGCAGCTGCGTGACGCCCTAGACGACAAGCAAACTGTCTGGGAAGCAGTGTCCGATGGCCAGGATATTCTCAACATCAATGGCTATGAAGTTTCTTCGCGGGCCTACGTTGGTCGCTTTAACTTCAAAGGCAACGACCAGCAGAAGCGCCTGGATGAGCTTTCCGGTGGTGAGCGTGGCCGCCTTCAGCTTGCACAAACCCTGAAACAAGGGGCTAACGTGCTGCTGTTGGACGAGCCCTATAACGACCTGGATATCGAAACCCTGCGTGCCCTGGAAGAAGCCCTGCTCGCCTTCCCTGGCTGTGCCATGGTGATCTCTCACGACCGCTGGTTCCTGGACCGTATCGCCACGCATATTCTGGCGTTTGAAGGCGATTCAGAAGTGGTGTTCTTCGACGGTAACTACACCGAATACGAAGAAGATCACAAGAAACGCGTCGGTAATGACACGCCAAAGCGCATGAAGTACAAGCGCATCGACGCCTAATGTTTTAGGCGTTACGCAATGCAAAAGCCCTGCTGGCGTTTCCCGCCGCAGGGCTTTTTTATGGATGGCTGTTTACCGTTGGTCGGCGAGACAGTTTAGCCTGCGGGCCAGGTAAACTCGCGCCCACCCATTAAGTGCATATGGATATGGTAGACGGTCTGCCCGCCCATTTCGTTGCAGTTCATCACCACACGGTAGCCATCCTCGGCAAACCCCTGCTGCTTAGCAAGCTGCGCGGCGGTGTGTTGCAAGCGGCCTACGAGGGCTAGGTCGTCGGCGGCAATATCGTTAAGCGTCGAGATATGCTTTTTAGGGATAATAAGCTGATGGGTCGGCGCTTGAGGGCTAATGTCGTTAAACGCCAGCACGTGCTCATCTTCAAACACGATATCAGCGGGAATGTCGCGGTTAATAATTTTGCAGAACAGGCACTCCATCGCGGCCTCCTTGGGGTTGGCGCGTTTATTATCGATAAAAGGCAGCCCCGCTTACCCCGTTAGCGAAAACGGCGCTGCGACAGCAAGTGGCGAACCAGCGGTGCCAGAATCAGCTCCATCGCCAGCGACATACGAGCGCCGGGCACCACCAGGGTATGCGGGCGGGTCATAAAGGAGTCTTTAATCATCGCCAGTAACCAAGGGAAAACGACGGTTGAAGGGTCGCGGAAACGGATGACCACAAACGACTCCGAATCGGTCGGAATATCCTGCACTTCAAAGGGGTTGGACGTATCGACCGTGGGCACCCTCTGGAAGTTGATATGGGTACGGGAAAACTGTGGCTGGATATAGCGCACATAGTCATCCGTACGGGCCAAGATAGTGTCGATCACCGCTTCCTGAGAGTAGCCGCGCAGCTTCGTGTCCCGGTCGATCTTTTGAATCCACTCCAGGTTCATGGTCGGCGCAACACCCACCAATAGATCCACATGGCGGGCAATATCGTACTCTTGGGTCACTAACCCACCGTGCAGCCCTTCGTAAAACAGCAAGTCAGTGCCGCAAGGCAGCGACTGCCACTCGGTGAAGGTGCCCACCCGATACCCGGATTCAATTTTCTGCTTATCTTCCGCATGGATATAGTGCCTGAAGGTGCCAGCACCGTGCTCTCCGTACTCGATAAACAGCCCTTCCAGGCGATCAAGCAAGTTGGCTTCTACGGCAAAGTGGGATACCTCATTTTTCCGTTCTGGCTCTTCACGGAAAATGCGCTTTAGGTCATCGCGGGTATAGCGGTGAAACGCATCCCCATCCACCATGGCAGCATGCACATCTTCACGCAAAAACATGCGCTCAAAGCTGCGGCGCACGGTAGTGGTACCCGCCCCTGACGAACCCGTTACCGCGATGATGGGATATTCTCGGGACATTATCCCCCCCTTGCATCAGCAAGCGTTTGCTTCACCGCATCGGGAATCGCTACCGGGCGGCCAGCAGCCAAGTCAATCAGTAGTTTAGTCACCCGAGCGGTAGCCACCACATCGCCCGTTTCCGCCTTAGTCACCCGATGGAACACCGTTAAGGCTTTGCCTTCTGGGTCGGGCACTGCCGTTTCTATCACCAGCGCATCGGGAAAGCGGGCCTCCTGTTGATACTGCACGGCGAGGTCAACCACAACGCTTGGGTAGCCGTGCATATCCCACTCGGGCAGGTCGAGGGAGGCGAAGGCCTGCATGCGAGCCTCATGAAGCAGCGATACCAGAGCATCATGCCCCAGATGGCGGCCGTAGTTCATATCCGTCACCCGCACAGTCAGCGGATGACGATGGATAACCGCTGCGTTAGGGAACTCCAGCGAAACACGCTCCATAGTTCAACTCCTTGTCGGGGGACGGTTTGACCTTAAAAGGCCGGTAATTACTGCTCGCGCGCGATGGCACGGAAAGCGATATCACGACGGAACTCAACGCCATCCCAGTGAATCGCTTTAACCCCTTGGTACGCCTGCTGCTGGGCAGCTGAGACGCTATCGCCCAGGGCGGTCACACACAGCACGCGACCGCCAGCAGTGGTGATATCACCCTCTGCGTTTTGCGCCGTCCCTGCATGGAAGACTTTGCACTGCGCCTGCTCGGCATCGGCTAGGCCGTGAATCACGTCACCTTTGCGGTATCTGCCGGGGTAGCCACCTGCCGCCAACACCACGCCCACCGCTGCGCGGCTATCCCACTCGCACTGCTTGTCTGCCAGTTCGCCCTTGGCACCTGCTAAACAGAGCGCCGCTAAATCGGAGATAAGGCGCATCATAATCGGCTGGGTTTCCGGGTCACCAAAACGGCAGTTGTACTCGATTACTTTGGGGTTGCCTTGCGGGTCAATCATTAGCCCCGCATACAAGAAGCCGGTGTAGGCGTTGCCCTCTTCCGCCATGCCACGCACGGTGGGCAAAATCACTTGCTCCATAATCCGCGCATCTACTTCCGGGGTCACTACGGGGGCCGGGGAGTAGGCTCCCATACCGCCGGTATTGGGGCCGGTGTCGCCATCGTAGGCACGCTTATGGTCTTGGCTGGTGGCCATAGGCACGACGTTTCCGCCATCCACCATCACGATAAAGCTGGCTTCTTCACCTTCCAAAAACTCTTCGATGACGACTCGTGCGCCAGCGTCACCAAAGGCGTTGGCTTCGAGCATATCGCGGATTGCCGCTGCGGCTTCCGCTTCGCTCATGGCGACAATCACGCCTTTACCTGCCGCTAAGCCATCGGCCTTAATCACAATGGGCGCGCCCATATCAGCTAAATACGCCAATGCTGGCTCGACAGCGGTAAAAGTTTGGTAATCGGCGGTGGGAATGTGATGGCGGGCCAGAAAGTCTTTGGCGAACGCTTTGGAACCTTCCAACTGTGCCGCGCGCTTGCTGGGTCCGAAGATGGTCAAACCAGCGGCTTGGAACCGATCCACTACGCCTTCCACCAGCGGAGCTTCTGGGCCCACCACGGTTAGCGCAATCTGCTCTTGCTGGGCAAACGCCACCAAGGCATCCAGGTCTGTTGCGCCGATAGCGACATTGGTCAGCTTAGGCTCTGTGGCGGTCCCTGCGTTGCCATGTGCCACAAACACTTGCTCGACATCCTTTGGATTGGGCAAGTTTCCAAGCAAGGGCATGTTCGCGGCCACCGCCACCGATCATCAAAACTTTGATGGGTATCCTTCTCAAACGGGAGAGCGTCGTTGGGGCGCATTATGCCACAACGCGTCCCTAACGTGGCCTAAAGGGGGATTAGGAGTTTTTGTCCGTTTTGTCGTCGTCATCCGTTTGGGTAGGCTGGTTCAGCGCATTTTGCCAAAAGCGCATATTCTCTTCGGCCAGTTCACGCATAAACTCAATGGGTGAGTGGCGCATCGCCTGCTGCCACTGGGTCTGCATGCGCTTTTGCTGCTCCAGCATCAGTTGGGTGCCCTGCTCCAAATAACGCGCCAGCGGCAGCGGTGAGGACATATCGTACACACGGATCAACTGGGCCAGCAGGTCGTTCGAGAACACTTCGGCTTCACTATCCGCCTGCTCCTGTTCGATAATGATCGATAGCAAAATGGTGCGCGTCAGATCTTCGCCGCTCTTGGCGTCTTCAACGCGAAACGGCTCGTCTTCACTGATTAAACGCCGCAAGTCTTCAAGAGTGACATAACGACTCTGCTGAGTATCGTACAACCTGCGGTTGGCATATTTGCGAATTACGCGCACAGCGCATCTCCTTAAACGCGATAGAGGCTTTTGTCGCCGTTGCTGCCATTGTGCCTGCAACACGCGCCCATGCAAGCCAGCTTAGCGGATTAGTGCTGTTAAGTACGCCTTTCCTATGACCAATAGACGACAACTATGAATTTGATAATGCTAGACCCGAGCGAGTTCGATGGTCACCACGCTCGTATTACCGATGCGCGCCGCCTGACCCATCTGCATGAAGTACACCGCGCCAACGAAGGCGATTGCTTAACCGTGGGTATTCAAGGCGGCACCATGGGTAAGGCCACGCTAACGGAGCTCAACAAAACGCAGGCTCTGTTTGCGCTGGGAGATATCAACGAACCGCCGCCGCCTGCCCTGCCCGTTCATCTTGTCCTGGCTCTGCCGCGCCCGCGTATGCTGGCACGCACGCTGGAGCACGTCACGGCGTTAGGAGTCAAAGAGATTACCCTGCTGCACACTAAGCGGGTGGAAAAGAGTTACTGGCAGTCGCCGGAACTGCGGCCAGAAAAAATTCATCAGCATTTGATACTTGGGCTAGAACAAGCGCGGGATACTCAACTGCCTAACGTGACGCTCTGCAAAGGGTTTCGTCCTTTTATGGAAGAGCAGCTACCGGCACTTCTAACAGAACGAAGAGGATTGGTTGCCCACCCAGGCATGGAGCACGCTTGCCCACGCGGCATTAATGAGCCAACGCTATTGCTGGTAGGACCTGAAGGCGGGTTTATCCCGTGGGAAGTGGAGCAGCTACTGGCGGCAGGCTGCGAGGGAATGCACTTAGGCCCTCGCATCCCACGGGTAGAAACCGCCGTCACAGCGCTACTGTCACGGCTGTTTTAGGCGCTTAAGACTGCTCGTCTTTCGGTCGTGGGGAACGTAAGTGGCATTCTCCCCACACTCGGGTTCTTGCAGGAAGGTGTTGCGCACATCCAACAGACCAAGGTGGCTAATGGTGCGCCGCCCCAGCAGCAGCGGGTAGTTCATCTCCTCACGGTTGCGTAGGCTGAACTGCTCTTCGTAAACGGAGTCGCCCATGCACACATCCATTAGCACCACAGGGCGTTCGTCACGGCCGCCGGCACCACGCACCGCTTGCTCGCGATAGAGTGGGCGCTCGATTTGATCACTAAAGGTCTCGCCGCTCTCCTGGTCTTCAAGCTTCAAACGAAAGCGCACCCACTCTTCGCCATCTTTTTCAAACATCTCGATATCACGGGCATCCAGTGATGAGGTAAGTGCGCCGCTATCCAACTTGGCCTTGACGGCAATCCCCCATGGCTCGATGTAAGCGTTTTCGACCCAGCCGAATACGTTATCCTCAGCCTGTGCGGTAGCACTGACCAACAGGGAACCAGCCAATACGCTCGCCCCCAACACCCCTAGAAATGCTTTTCCCATTGTGACTCATCCTTGGTGAGAAGTTTGCCTAGCTATCAAAGAGATTCGAACAGCGATGAAAGCGCCCTGCGCTAGCGCAGCCGTTCTAACAGCGACTGAGTGGCAAAGCCATCCGGCACTAGGCCTTGGTCCCGCTGGAAGGCACGCAGCCCCGTCTGGGTATTCGGCCCCATAATGCCGTCGGCAGTGCCTACCGCGTAACCGGCGTTGTTCAAACGCTGCTGGAGCGTTCTGACATCGTCACGGGTTAAAGGTGCCTCATCGCGTGGCCATGCTTGCGAAATGCCCTCTCGCCCAGCAATGGCGTCGGCTAGCGTAGCCACGGCTAGCGCATAGCTAGTGGCGTTATTGTAACGCAAGATGGCGTGAAAATTTGGGCCTACGATAAACGCAGGGCCATTGGCCCCTGCCGGAACAATCACTGCGGCGCTATCGAAGGAAGGCAGGTCACCGTTCACCGCACGCACGCCTTGCGCGGCCCACTCAGCGCTGCTCTTGCGGCCGGTTTGGGCGTAATCAAAGGAGGTAGGTAGCACGACCTCGGTACCCCACGGCTGCCCGGCCTGCCAGCCTGCCCGCGCCAAATAGTTTGCGGTAGAGGCCATCACATCCGGGATACTGCCCCAAATATCGCGGCGACCATCGCCATCGCCATCCACCGCGTAGGCCTCAAAGCTGCTGGGAATAAACTGGGTATGCCCCATCGCTCCCGCCCAAGAGCCTTTCATCTGCTCTGCGGCAATGTCGCCCTGGTCAATAATACGCAGCGCGGCAAGTAGCTCACTACGCGCAAAGTCGCGCCGACGGCCGTCATAAGCCAGCGTGGCGAGGGACTCTAGCGTCGAGAAATCACCAAAGTTGCTACCGTAGTTACTCTCAACGCCCCAGATGGCCACGATGATTTCTGCTGGTACGCCATAGCGCTGCTGCATCTGTTGGGCTGTTTCACGGTGTTGCGCGTACTTCTCCTGACCATTGGCAATACGCGTGGTAGACACAGCACTATCCAAATACTGCCAAATGGCACGCACAAACTCAGGCTGGTAGCGGTCTAATTCAATCACCCGCTCGCGGTAGCGCAGGCCATCAAAGGCGGAGGCTAGCGTCGCTTCGCTAATCCCTTGGTTGGCGGCATAGCGACGAAACTCGCTTAACCACTGATTGAAGTTGGCATAGCGCACCTCTTCAGCGGCTCGTGCATCTACCTCGGTCATTAGTTGCGGGCTGGCGTGTGTGGCAGGGCTGTGGAGAGCAAGCGTCGTAGCGGCAACGAATAACAACGGTAATACAGCGGCTCGGCGTGTATTCAACGAATTGTTATGTTTCAGCGACACGGCGGGTAATGACACGGGTATTAACGGCATAGCATTCTTCTCTCAGCAATCCTTGGCGTGAGCTGGATGATGGCTCAGAAATGAGGGAGATACCACCCCTAGGCCGCTAAGCGCCACAAAACGCATAGATGGCAAATGGCGACGACAAAAGTCAGCACGCAGCGCAATTTAAGGTACCAAGGAGCAAAGCCTTCTCGCCCCTCGCGGCTAATATCGTAACCGCCCATGAGTACAAAGCCTGCCAACAGCACCCATAACCCCGTTACCGGGCTAAACAGTAACGCAGGCCATGCGATTAAGCTGGGCACCATGGCGAGGATCAGCCGTCGGGCATTATTCGCGCGAGGCACTTGAAGCGCGCTGCCCCAGTGGATACCTCCCAAAAATGACAGGATGACAGCGCCATAGTAGGTAAAAGCGTAAATGGAACTTACCTGCCAAACGGTAGGCGCCACCCAAACGGCAATGCTGCTACCTATGAAAGGGAGCAAGCCGGCGAGGCCTAGTCCCCATGCTAGTCGGCGGTCACTGACCATTGAAATCATACCTATTCATCCGTTTCTTCAAATTCTGTGGCAGCAATCAACCATCGCTGCCATTCACTAGGCAGCACACAGGGTGCTTCAAACTGAGAGGGGGCTATCCGCCAGGGCTGGTGTCGCTCTAAACCGAAGGGCAAAGAATCAAGGGCTGGCAGCCAGTATGCTACGTAAAGCCCTTTGGGGTCGTAATGGCCCGCTTGCTTTAGTACGTTGAAATACCTATCTTGGCGCGGGTCGCGGCCTACACCGGCAATATAGCGCCAGTTGCCCAGTTGCTCGCCACATCATAATCAATCAGGCAGTGCTCGAACCACCAGGCCCCCAACCGCCAATCTACCTGCAGGTCCTTCACCAGAAAACTTGCCACGTTCTGGCGTGCACGGTTTGAAATCCAGCCAGTTCGCTTAAGCTCTAGCATGGCCGCATCAATAAACGGCACGCCCGTTTCGGCATTGCGCCAGCGGTTGAACGCTTCGTTCGCCGGAGGTAGCTCTTCGCGACCAAACAGCGCTGCCCCCTCCAACTGTGCTGCGCGGTGAAAGTAGTCGCGCCATAGCAGCTCGAAAATAATCCAGTAGCTGGATTCACAGCTGCCGTTAACGGCTTCCCACTCTTTTACTCCTTGATGCACTTGGCGTGCGGTGAGACAGCCTCGTGCCAGCCAGGGGGAAAAGCGAGTTGAAAAGTTGGCGCCTAATAGCCCGTTACGGGTTTTCTTATAGGACTCTGCACCATTTTGCCGCCACAAATAGTGCTGCAAGCGGTCGTTAGCGGCAGACTCTCCACCTACAAAGACAAACCCTTGGCGCTGGTCTGGCTGCCACGCAGCGCTCGTTTCGCACACGGCTTTCAGTGGTGGAAAGCCACGTGGAGCACTCTCAGGCCAAGTCGGTAGGGTCACCGGTGCGGGTGTCGGGGCGGTAATGTCGCACTGTTTTTCTACGCTACGACGAAACGCCGAGAAGCTTGCGGGAAGATTCGCGAGTTCGAAGGGTAGCGCAGCTGCATCAATCAAGTAGCCGCTATCAAAGCGACGAAGCTGGCAACTGACAGGCAGATTCGCTGCAACGCGATGAATATTTTGCAACTCTTCGCACCCTGAGTGCTCAGCCACCCTCACTTCTCGGGCGTTAAGCGTGGTCGCCATCTCGACCACCACTGCTGCCGGGTCGCCAATACGTACCAATAAGTCGCTGCCACGCTGTAATAGCTCGCCGCGCAGCTCCATCAGGCTTTGCCATAAAAAGCGCAGCCGAGCTGGCCCTAACCTGGGCGTACTATCATCGGGGACAGCCGTTTCTAACCAGCGCTGATCAAGCACATAAAGGCAAAGCAGCTGGTCGGGGGATCTATCGAAATGTAATAAGGGGTTGTCGGCTACTCGAATATTGTCCTGCAACCAGACAATATTAGTCGTGCTGTTCATGCTCTTGCCTCCTCGGCGTGCTGTGCTGCTTGGCCTCGCGACGGCAACGTTCGCTGCAGAAGCGCACCTCGTCCCAGCAGCGCGCCCATTTTTTCCGCCAAGTAAATGGGCGCTGGCATTGAACGCAGTCTTTTTGCGGTAAGTCTTGTTTCCGTCTCATCTATCCATCTCGCTGCGTGCTAGTTGCCACGCCACGCTGTAATACATGGACATAATATCTTATACAGTACAATTATTGTACATAAATTGACATAACAGTTTTCCAGAATTGCGCCTCTATTTCGGCTTTTTTAGGCATAAAAAAAGCCACGGACGAGGTGGCTTAAAGAGGTCGTTGGTAGTGCTAGTCGCGCTAATCTGGGTCGGTGTTACGCGGGTGTCGCTTGGCGTTTTCCTGGGTTTCCATGCCGCTTTTAAGCTCATGGGTAAGCGGGTCGTAGTTAGGACGCAATTCATCTTTCACCGTGCCGCTCCACAGCCTTGAGCCTACGAAGTATCCGGCCCTCCCAATCACGTGGGCGGCAATCGGCGCAGTGATTAAGATAAACACAATAATGGCAAACGAGCGTGCCACTACGCCCACTTCAGCAAAATGCATGGCCGATGCCAGCATGATTAAAATCACCCCCAGCGCCGCCGCCTTGGTGGTGGCGTGCATACGCGTCAGCAAGTCAGGCAAGCGAAGTAAACCAACGGCGGCTAACAGCATAAAACTAGACCCTGTTAGCAGCATGGCCCCTTTAATTACATCAATCATCCCGCGGCCCTCCACGTTCTAAAAAGCGCGCAAAGCCAATGGCGGCTAAAAAGCCCATCAGCGCAATCACGATCGCGGCGTCCAAGAAGCTCGAGACGCCCGATTGAATCGCATACACACCGACAAGCCCCACCACGGTGGTTGAGAATAGCTCCAGGGCAACCACGCGGTCCGGCAGGCTAGGGCCGCGTACCACGCGGACAAACGTCAGCACCAGTGCAAACCCCATAATCACCTGGCTGATTAAAATAACGGTATCCATTAACGAAATAGCTCCAGTGCCCGGTGTTCCATCTCTTTTAGGTTGCGCCGCAGCTCCTCCTCGTCATCCAAAAACATGGCGTGGATATAGAGCACTTTACGGTCATCCGAGACATCCAGGCTTAGCGTGCCCGGGGTGAGTGAGATCAAATTCGCCACAATGGTGATTTCCATTTCGGTACGGGCCGAAAGCGGCAGTGCAATCACACCCGGCTGCATATGCCAGGGCGGTGTTACGATATCGAAGGCAACCCGCAGATTGGCGCGTACCAGTTCCTTAATAAAGAAGCCATAAAGCCGATAATACGCGGCACCCGGGCAGGATAGCCTTTTAGGGCGTCTACCTGGGGCTCAATCAGCACCAGGGCGATATAGCCGAATACCATGCCGACTAGCAGGTTCAAACCCGAGAAGTCGCCGCTGAGCAGCACCCAGGCTAGGCCTAATAAGAGGTTCCAAATTGCGCCGGTCATGGTACCTCCTCTCCGCTATCACCCACCTGCACCGCTGGCTCAAGCAGCGCCGCCTCTGCGCTGGCCGAGGCCCCAAGCACCGCTTCAATGTAACCTGACGGTGTCATTAGCTGCTCACCAATTTGGTTCATTACCAGCATAATAGGCTCCGCAAACACGCCTATCAGCAGTGACATCATGGCGAGCACTATTACCGGCAAGTACATCATCCACAGGCTGGGCTTGAGCAAACGCCCATCATCCCCTTCCGGTGTGTGTGTTTGGGGCACCTGATTCTCTTCGGGCAGCGCCTTCCAAAACACTTCGTTCCAGATTTTCACCATGGAGTAGAGGGTCATCAGCCCCACTGCTAAAGCAATACCGGTCGCCACATACGCCTCGGCTTCTAAGCCTGCGCGCACCAGCACGAATTTGGCAAAGAAACCCGACAGCGGCGGAATGCCCGCCAGAGAGAAGGCGCTAATAAAGAACGCCACGGCCAGCCAAGGGCGTTCACGATATAGCCCGCCCATCTTTTTAAGCTGGTAAGTGCCCTGTAGGCGGTGGGTAATCCCGCTAATTAAGAACAGGTTCGTCTTCACAATGATGTTGTGCATGATGGCAAACACACCGCCTGCAATCGCCAGCGGCGTATAGAGCGCCAGCCCCAGGATCATATAGCCAATCTGGCTGACGATATGAAACGAGAGGATACGCCGGAATTCATACTGGGCGGCCGCCCCCAGCACGCCGGTCACCATAGTGAGAACGGCCCCCCACAGCATGATGTCCTGTAGGTAGCCCATGGTCTGATCGAAGATTAGCGTAAATACCCGGAACAGTGAGTAAACGCCCACTTTGGTTAACAGGCCTGCAAACAGTGCGGATACTGCCACCGGAGGCGTGTGATAAGAAGCAGGTAGCCAGAAAAACAGCGGAAACGCAGCGGCTTTGATACCAAAGGCCACCATAAACATCACCGCCAGCACTTCGACCCATGGCTGTGCTCAGCTTCATCCATGCGCAGCGCGATATCGGCCATATTGAGTGAGCCCACCGTGCCGTAAAGCAGGCCTACCGCAGTGAGAAAAATGACCGATGCCAGCAGATTGAGCGTCACATACTTGATGGCGCCCTCCATCTGCGCGCGCTCGCCTCCCAGCGTCAGGAGCGCAAACGAAGCCACCAGCATGACTTCAAACCAGACATAGAGGTTGAAGATATCGCCAGTTAAAAAAGCACCCGCCACACCCGCCAACAGCAGATGCATGAGGGGGTAGTAGCCAAATCTTTCATGCCCCCGGCCGGTGGTCGCCAGCGAGTAGATCCCCATGGCCAAGCCAATGATTCCGGTGAGCAGAATCATCACAGCACTGAGCATATCGGCGACGAGAGTGATGCCAAAGGGTGCGGGCCAGCTGCCCATTTGCATGGTGATGTAGCCATCTTCCAACACTGCGACAAACAGCCA
The DNA here is from genome assembly GCF_002087295.1 of Vreelandella lionensis. GTDB lineage: Bacteria > Pseudomonadota > Gammaproteobacteria > Pseudomonadales > Halomonadaceae > Vreelandella > Vreelandella lionensis. The sequence goes on from NZ_MWVI01000089.1 coordinate 33,805, forward strand.
AAGACTCACGACAAATAGTGCGACGTTGCCAGCCACGGCAATAAAGCGCTGCATGGGCCGCGAGCGCCAAAACATCAGCGAAATGGCCCCGGAAAGCAGCGGCAGCAAAACGGGAAGTGCGACTTCAGGCCTCACGTGTCGGTATCCTTCATCTTGTCTAAATCATCTGCCTTAACGATTTCGTAGGCCCGGCGGATCAATACCACCGCAAACGCCAATACCCCAAAGGCAATCACGATAGCGGTAAGCACCACCGCTTGAGGCAGTGGGTCAGCGACATCGCCCAAAGGCTGCATCATCCCTTCAGGAATCAGCGGCGGTGCGCCACGGGTCATACCGGCGGTAGTAAAAATCAGTAGGTTGGCGGCATTAGAGAGAGCAACAAGCCAATCACGAGTTTGACGATAGAGCGGCGTAGCATCATAAAAATAGCGGTGGCGTATAACAGACCAATCGCCAGTGCCATTAACGGTTCCATGGGCGGCCCCCTGCAAATAGTGGGTTGGGTAACTTACGGCTCATCCTTATCCACCTCCATTAATGCCATGACCATGCCCATCACCGACCCCAACACCGCCAGATATACTCCGATATCAAAAATCAGCGGCGTAGACGCTTTAAAGTCGATCACCGGAATCGTCCACCACTGAGCGGTGAAAAAGGGCTGCCCCATAAACCATGCGGGCACCACCGAGATCATTCCCAGTAACAGGCCTGCGCCGATCAAGTCTCGGGGGTCGACCATGCGCAGCACCTCTTTGGTGGCGCTGACCCCGAAGGCAAACAGGTAAAGCGTGAACGCCCCGGCGGCCACCAGCCCAGCAATAAAGCCGCCACCCGGCTCATCGTGGCCACGCAACAGCAAAAAAACAGAGAACATCAGTTGCAGAGGCATCAGAAACCGCGCTGCCGTATTCAGAATAATCGTGCCTGATTTAACCATCGTAGGGCTCCTTCACGCTGGCTTTGTCGCTATCCGTCGCTTTGGCAGCTGTCTCCCCATGACGCAGCTTTAGCATCGCAATCACACCAATCGCGGCTAACGCTAAAACAAACATCTCGCCGAGCGTATCGAGGGCACGATAATCTACCAAAATGACGTTGACGATATTGCGGCCATGGGCAAGCGGTGCGCTGTTTTCCACCATATAGGTAGAGATCGATTCAAACTGGTCGATACTCCAGGCGGTTATGATCAGCAAAAAGATCAACACCCCCATGGTGGCCGCAACAGCCCCATCACGGATGCGCTCAAGGTTGGTGGAGAGGTTCGAAAAACGCGGCAGCCTAAAGAGCACAAGCACCAGCAGAATCACGGTCATGGTTTCTACCAGCAGCTGGGTAATCCCCAAATCTGGCGCGCTGAACAGAATAAAGATCAGCGCGATGGAGAAGCCCATAATGCCCACCGATACTACGGCGCCTAAGCGGGAGCGTGAAATTGTGGCAAACAGCGCCCCCATTGCCATGGTGCCCACCACAATGACTTCATGGAAACGCACGTCTAGGGAGAGCGCCAGCTGCGGAGAGTGGCGCAGCAGTATGGAGTTGCCAATCAGCGCGATCAGCACTACCAGCATGACCAGGATGTAATTGCGCATATAGCCGTTTTGCAGCAGGCGTGTCTGCCATTCAGAGAAGCGCACGATGCCATTCATCAAGCCTTCGTACCCCGCCTCGGGGCCATGACGCATCACAGGTGCCAACCTGGCTAACTGGGCGCGTACGCTGTCCCACCGCTTGAACAGCAAAAAGCCGAGGATCAAGCTCACCACCGACATAATCAGCGCCACGTTGACCCGTACCACAGCGACAGCGAGACCGGCAGCGTCTCCCCCGCCACCGCCGTTGCTGCCGAGGTCAAGAGCGCATCGGCCCCTAGCACAGCAGGGGCCAAGCCAAGCGCGAGCGACCCGAATGCCAATAGGCCTGGGCCTATCAGCATACTCAACGGCGCCTCATGGGGTATTTGGGGAGTTTCATGGCGTGCGCCGTAGAACGGCCGTAGCGCAATAATCGCCGCCACCGCAATGGTCAAGATGGCTGCCAGGAAGGCAAACAGCACCAGCAACAGTTGAACGCGCTCGGCGCCTAACGCTGCCTCCAGCATGAGTTCCTTACCGATAAAGCCAAACAGCGGCGGCACCCCTGCCAAGGAGAGCGCCGCCACAAAAGCGATCACTGCCGTGACAGGCATAACGCTTCGTAATCCGCCCATGGCGGTGACGTCTTTCGTGCCGGTTTCATGGTCAAGGATGCCCGCCACCATAAACAGCGCCCCTTTATACATGGAGTGGGCGAGCAGAAAGGTGACAAAAGCGGTCATGGCGTATTCGGAGCCCATCCCCAGCAGCATGGGTGAGCGTTCCCAGCGCCATAATGGTGGAGTAGGCCAGCAGCTTTTTGATATTGGTATGGTGAATGGCTAAGAAGGCACCCGTCAGCATGGTGGTCGCCCCCACCACTGAGAGTATTGTCACCCACATGGCCGTGCCACCCAACTCCGGCTGTAGGCGTGCCAGCAGGTAAATCCCCGCTTTCACCATGGTAGCGGAGTGCAGGTAGGCCGACACAGGGGTCGGCGCCGCCATAGCGTTAGGTAACCAGAAGTGGAATGGGAACTGCGCCGACTTGGTAAAGGCTCCTAGCAATAAGCAGACCAGCATAGGGGCATAAAGCGCATGCTGGCGCAGGTCATCGTCTGACTGCAAAATCTCACTCAGAGACCAGCTGCCGCTGGCGATACCCAATAGCACCAAACCTGCCATTAACGCCAAGCCACCAGCAACCGTCACAAAAAGCCCCTGACGAGCGGATTTGCGTGCTTCAATATCGGTATGGTTAAAGCCAATCAGCAGGTACGAGGTGATGCTGGTCAGTTCCCAGAAAATAAACAGCGTCAGCAGGCCGTCCGCTAACACAAGCCCCAGCATAGAGACCATAAAGGCGACGAGGGCGAGGTGAAAACGGGCAATATCTTGGTGGCCTTTTAAGTAGCCACCCGCATACACCAGGACACAGGTGCCAATCACCGTGATCAGCAAGCCAAACAGCAGAGAAAGGCCATCCAGTAAAAAGCTAAGGCTAATGCCTAGCGAAGGCACCCACGACCACTCAAGTAACTGAGGCCCGTCACTCAACACCAGGGGCGCTTGACTAAAAAGCCAACCAGCCAGCAACGCCGGAAACAGCGCAAGCAGCAGGCTTGTTCGCTCCCCAAACCAACGGTTGAGCAGCGGTGAAGACGCTGCCAACACGAAGCCCATTAACACGGCAAATTGCATCCGGCGCTTTCTCCCTAGTGACGTTCATTCATCCCAATAAGCCGCCTATACAGGTGCATAAGCCGCTTAAACGTTGAATAAGTGTGATTTTATATGCACAAACCTTATACCAGCGTTTCTCACATTTCTAGAAAAGTCGGCCCCAATAAAAAACCGCCTAACGTAATACGCTAGACGGTTTTTATAGCAAATACGTGACTTTACGGTGTCGACAACCAGCCAGAGAGCTCGTTATTGACCACTGCTAACAGTGCATCGATATGGTCATCGCGGTCATTCAAACAGGGGATATAGCTAAAGGTTTCGCCACCCGCTTCCATAAAGCTGTCGTGGATCTCCTCTTTGATCTCCTCAAGGGTTTCCACACAATCAGAAGAGAATGCTGGCGAAAGAATCGCAATATGCTTATGCCCCTGCTTGGCCAGCTCGGCAACGTGCTCCACTGTTTGCGGGCCAACCCACTTCTCGGGGCCAAACTGCGACTGAAAGGCGGTATCCACCTCCTCCTTGCTTAAGCCCAGCTTCTCACGCAGCAGCCGTGTGGTTTTCTGGCATTGGCAGTGGTAGGGGTCGCCTTCCATTAAATAACGCTCAGGCACCCCATGATAGCTGGCAACTAACTTGGTCGGGCGGCTCTCAAACCCGTCATAAGCTTCCTGTACCGAATTCGCCAGCGCCTGGATATAGGCAGGATGCTCAAAATAAGCGGGCACGGTGCGAATATAGGGTGCCACTTCATCTTCATCAGCGTGCGAAACGCCTGATCATTCGCCGTCGCGGTGGTGGGCGAGCCGTATTGCGGGTAAAGCGGGAAGAACACAATGCGCTCGCAGCCCTTCTCTTTCATACGCTTTAGCACGCTATCGGTGGAGGGGTGCCGTAGCGCATGCAGAAATCAACTTCTACATCATCGCCATACAACGCCTTTAAGCGCTCGGTCATTTTTTCCGTTTGGGCACGCGTGATGGTTAGCAGCGGGCTTTCATTCTTCTCATTATTCCAAATACTTTTATACGCATGGCCAGATGAAAAAGGCCGCTTGGTGAGAATGATCAGCTGCAGCAGCGGCTGCCATTTCCAACCGGCATAATCCACAACCCGTTTATCGGATAAGAACTCGCTGAGATAGCGGCGCATAGACCAGTAGTCGGTGGCATCGGGCGTTCCCAGGTTGGCCAGAACCACGCCCACCTTGGCGCGGGGAACCGCAGGGTGACTGCTGGGCGCATGAGTTAAACGCCCCTCACCGGGTTGATCCTTTACAACGCTATCGGCCATCTCGCTCACTCCTTAGGTGCAGTACATAATGGGCAAAATCTTAACACTTTTCGGCAAAGTCGCGGCATAAAGTTATACTATCAACATTATTTGTATAACTGCAGGCTAACTCATGTCTAAGCCGTTACTGCTCGTATTGGGTGACCAGCTCACGCTGACGCTTCCAACGCTTTGCGACGCGCCTTCCAATGCGGTGGTTGCGCTATGCGAAGTGGCTGAAGAAGCACGCTACGTGCCACATCATCTGCATAAAATCGGTCTATTCATGGCCGCCATGCGTCACTTTGCCGTCACTTTAAGAGATAAAGGCTACACGGTGCACTACAGCCGTATTGATGACGCAGACAACACTCACTCACTTATTGAGGAAGCCGAGCGGCTCGCCAAGCAGTACGGCTGTGACGAAATTCGCGTCACCCGCCCCGGCGAGTGGCGACTGTGGAACGCGACATGCAGCAGCGCCAAAACAACGCTCTATCCTGGCAGCTAATGGAGGATGATCGCTTCTTCACCACACCAGACGACTTCTCACGCTGGGCAGAGGGTCGCAAACAGCTGCGTTTGGAGTACTTCTACCGAGAGCAGCGCAAGCGCACCGGATTGCTCATGGAAGGCGATACGCCGGTTGGCGGGCAGTGGAACTACGACCATGACAACCGGGAGCCCATTAAAGCAGCATTGAGCTTCCCCGCCTTGCCTCAGCACGGCCAGGATAGCGTAACCAAGGAAGCCCTTCATGACGCGGCGCACTATTTTGACGACCACATGGGGTCGATGGAGACGTTTAATCTACCGGTAACACGCCGCCAGGCTCTGGTAGATTTACACCACTTTATAGAACACGGGCTGGCGGATTTTGGCCGCTACCAGGATGCGATCAGCGATAGCGCACCTTTTCTCTACCACTCGCGGCTCTCTGCGGCGATGAATATCGGCCTGCTCTCCCCTGTTGAAGTGTGCGAAGCCGCCGAGGCGCACTACCATGCGGGCAAGGCGCCGATTAATGCGGTGGAAGGGTTTATCCGCCAGATCCTTGGCTGGCGGGAGTATGTGCGTGGGCTTTACTGGACTCAAATGCCCGGCTACAAACAGAAGAATCAGCTAGGGTTTACCCGCGAGCTTCCTGCCTTCTATTGGGATGCGGATACCGACATGCGCTGCCTACAGCGTGCTATCCAAATGACCATCGATAATAGCTACGCTAATCATATCCAGCGGCTCATGGTGACCGGCAACTTTGCCCTGCTCTGCGGCATAAAGCCCGAGGCGCTGTGTGACTGGTATCTGGCCGTTTATGCAGATGCCAGCGAATGGGTGGAACTGCCGAACACGCTGGGTATGGTGTTACATGCAGATGGAGGGCTGATGGGCTCCAAGCCCTACTGCGCGTCGGGTAAGTACATCGATAAAATGTCCGACCATTGCCAGCACTGCCGCTACTCTCCCAAAGAGATCACTGGCCCCAAGGCCTGCCCGTTTAATAGCCTTTATTGGCATTTTCTGGAAACCAACGCCGAACAGCTCAACCGCAACCCGCGCATGAAACTCATCTACGGTTCGCTTTCGCGCATGAAAGAGGAGAAACGCGAGGCGATTCGCCAGCAGGCAGAGCAGTTTCTCGCCAAGCTACCCACCAGTGAAGGCTACGGCCAGCCAGCCCACACGCAAGGCTATTCTCATCAGGAGACCCGCTCATGAGCCGATTCGCGACGCTAAACGCACAGGCCCCCGTCACGCTTTATCACGATGGCCACTGCCCATTTTGTCGGGTCGAAGTTGCTTGGCTTGTCAAGCACCGTCATCAAGAGCGCGTAAGGCTTATCGATATTCAAAGCAATGAGTTTAACGCAAGCGAAATCGGCCGCAGCTTCGATGCCATGATGGGGCAGCTGCATGTGCAGGATAATCAGGGGAGATGGTTTATCGGCATGGACGCCAGCCGGGCCCTGTATGCGGTGTTGGGCTACCGGCGGCTGGTAAGACTTTCTTGCTTACCGGGCCTGCGAAGCATGATGGATGCAGGCTACCGTTTTTTTGCCCGACGCCGTATCCGGCTGGGGCTGTGGTGGGAAAAGCGTTAGGTTAAACCGTGAACCAGTGATTAAAACACTAGCGGCATACGCGAGGTCAGCGGCGAGCTGTAATGGGCGTCGCGACCAATCACTTCATCCTGCGGCACATGTTGCACCAGGTAAGCGCGATGGATGCCTGCACGTTTTAGCTCCAGATAAACGTCATCTAATGAACGGAACAGCATCGGCTTATTACGTTGCATCAGCATATGGCGTTCGCCTTCTACATCTTCTAGCTCTACTTGGTAGAAGCGGCTTCCCGAATGGGTAATCACCCGAATTTCAAAGTTGTCGTGACTCGCGACGAACTGTTTGAGCGCTTTCAGTTCCATGGTTCCCTCCTGTTATTGGTCATCGTCATGGAGCACAGCATGACGCGGCCCCATGACAATAATATTACCTTGGCACTAACTGCCTAAGAGGGCAATAACAGAAAAGAGTTCCTGACCAATTCGTCAACTTATGGTCGATTTACTGATACTCGGACGGGTCAATCGCCTTACCCAGCGAGTTGCGGTCAATCCAATTACCGCCTTTGGTCTCTTTGTACCGAAACACTACTTTGTCGCCGACCGCGACGGGAAGCTCAGCATCTTCCGTTTGGTAGCTGTATTCTCTCCCTCCACTACCAGAAAGTAGCGATAAAGGTCGGGCATGCCCAGCCACTCTTTAAAAGGCCCCTCGCGCTCTAGCGACTGGAGTTCACCACGGCCTTCCAACTTAGGAAGACGTTTGCGGTTACCGCGCCTAAAACCACCTGCCATTTGCTACTCCTGTCTATCTATCTGCTCAAGGCTATCTGCTCAATAGGGTTGCGCATTATACGTTCTCCCCCATGTCGCTCAAGTTAATCGCCAAACGCTTCGCCGTAGCTATCGGGAGCCAGGTCCTCAAAGCGCGTGTATTTACCAATAAAGGCCATGTGCACCGTACCAATCGGCCCGTTACGCTGCTTACCGATGATCAGCTCCGCAATCCCCTGGTTGTCAGGGTTATCCGGGTTATACACCTCATCCCGGTAAACGAAGGCAATGACGTCAGCATCCTGCTCGATCGCTCCCGAGTTATGGCTCACGATACCGTCGGCTAACCAGCACGCATCCCCCGGTACGGTTAAGTCAAACACCTCTTCTTCCCCACAGGAACGTATCTCGACGACCTGATCCCAAAATAGCTCGCTGGAGGCTATTTGCGATAAAGCAGCATCACCGAGCACGTCAGCGTAACTGCTGAGCGTGGCCCGTGAAGGTGCGAAGCTAAAGTGCGATGCGCCGCCATAGGCCGTACCCCGCATCGCCGCCATTTGCCGCTGGCTGATCCCTTTTGCCGCCATAGCTTGTTTAACGTGATCAAATACCTCCTGCGGCAAAGTATCGATATTGGTGTTGGCCGTCATCGTTGACGCTTTAATTCGCTCCAGCGCTGGCTGCTGATGACCAAATGCGCCAATCAGCCGGGCGAAGCGTTGCTGTTGCTCGCTTCCCGATACATCCGCGGTATACCATCCGCCACCTTCACCCGATAGAACGTGACAAATTCTGGCCACAATACCGAAGCGCAGCAGCAGGGCGCTAACGTCATCAATAAGGCGACGGCTAACCGTTGCGAAGTAGAGCCGGGTTCGGCCATTTTTATCCGTCGTAATGCTGCCGTCGGTTGCCCACAGATGACGCATAAATAGCGCCAGCTGCTGATTGGAGAGCTTGAAAACATCGCTAGGAATATACTTTTCAGCAGAGCGCTGCCCAAAAATCCCCAATGATTTCAACCAACGCCCTACCCCTTGTGCATGCCAGCGATTGCCATTACCAGCAATGACGAGCTGATGCCAGTTACCACGCCCGGCATGGCGGGTAACGGTTGAACCAAACTGCTCAGCGGCGCGCTGGACAGCCTCACTATTCGCCTCGCTGGCCGTGGTGTAACGTGCGGTTGGCCTTTGACATAGCTGCCGTCGCCCAACAAATGGGCTAGCAGGATAAGCGCGTGCTCCTCCCATACCACCGGGTTCTCTGGCTCGGGGAGTTGCCTTGCTAACGCAATACGGTCACCCACCTTCAGCTCGGCCACGGTTTTCCAATCCCACAGTGCTTTTAAGCGATGCTTAGCAGTGGCACGAATACGCCGCCCACTAGCGAGGGAGACTTCAAATATAGGTTTGGCACCCACTGACCACACTAGATCCGTGGCGGAGCGATGGAGCCTACCGTTCTCCCCTAACGAGACAACGCTAGGCGTTTGCCCTACCAGCTCGCGAATGGGCTGTCGCTCTCCATTAGCCAGCATGACCAACGTGTCTCCCGTGACACATTCGCGCAAATCCGACATCACGGGGCGCTTGTTGGGGCGCTGCTCTAGCGAGCGGTTCAGCTGCGAAAGCGCCACAACCGGGCACTGAAACTCTTTTGCCAACCCTTTGAGTGAGCGGGAGATTTCAGAGATCTCACCGGTGCGGTTTTCAGAAAAGCCTGGGATCTGCATCAGCTGAAGGTAATCGATCATGATCAGCGCCATATTGCCGTGCTCGCGTACCACGCGGCGCAAGCGTGAGCGCATCTCATTGGGTGAGAGCGCGGCGGTATCATCGATGAACAGCTGCTTGTCTTTAAGTAGATTCACCGCTGAGGTAAGGCGGGGCCAATCCTCATCTTCTAACTGCCCCGAGCGGACCCGCGTTTGGTCAATGCGCCCTAGCGAAGAGAGCATACGCAGCATTAACGATTCGGCGGGCATCTCCATAGAGAACACCATGACGGGCTTATCGCTGGCAATCACCGCATGCTCTACTAAATTCATGGCGAAGGTGGTCTTACCCATAGAAGGACGACCGGCAATAATCACCAAATCAGAAGGCTGTAGGCCGGAGGTCATCTCATCTAAATCGCGAAAGCCAGTGGAAAGACCGGTCATTTCGCCTTTGAGATTAAACAACTCATCGATGCGGTCTACGGCCTTTGTGAGCAGCTCGCTCATGCCGATAGGGCCACCGGTTTTCGGCCGCTCTTCGGCAATTTGAAACACTAGCCGCTCGGCTTCGTTTAACAGCTCATCGGCGGGCCGCCCTTGCGGAGAGAACGCCCCTTCAGCAATTTGATTGGCTGCCCGAATCAGCTTACGCAGCGTGGCGCGTTCGCGAACAATATCTGCATAGGCGCGAATGTTGCTGGCTGAGGGTGTATTGCGGGCCAGCTCTGCCAAAAACCCGAGCCCACCTACAGTATCTAACTGGTCACGGGCTTCCAGCGCTTCGGAAAGCGTGACTACGTCTAGCGGCTGCCCTGACTCCGCTAGATGAATCATGACATTGAACACCAACCGGTGCTCATAACGATAAAAATCGTCGGCTACCAAGCGCTCAGAGACGTTGTCCCACGCCTGATTGTCCAACATAAGCCCGCCTAACACCGACTGCTCCGCCTCTAGCGAGTGCGGCGGCAGCTTAAGCGCCGCCGTTTCCTGATCAGCAGAGGGCTGGTCCTGCATAGCGAGCTCCTTAAAAGTAACGCGTTGCCAACGGCGCTTATCTTAGCCGGGCAGCTTCCTTCACACCACTAGCACGACTCGTCAGCAGCGGCTTAAAAAAGACAAAGGGCGCGGGATATCCCGCGCCCTTTGAGGCGTTAGCGTTGTCGAGAAAAATTACTCGGCGACAACAACCACGCGTACAACGGCGTCCACTTCTGCATGCAGGTGGAGGTCGATGTCGTATTCGCCAGTTTGACGAATCGGGCCCTGCGGCATACGGACTTCGCTCTTGGCAACTTCGATGCCAGCAGAGGAGATCGCGTCGGCCAGGTCACGCGGACCGATAGAACCAAACAGTTTGCCTTCATCACCCGCTTTAGAAACCAACGACAGTTCGATGTCGTTAAGCTGCTCAGCACGTGCTTGGGCTTCTGCTTTACGCTCAGCGGCTTGAGCTTCAAGCTCTGCACGCTGCGCTTCAAACGCTTCAACGTTTTCTTTGGTAGCCGGTACAGCTAAACCGTAAGGCACCAAGTAGTTACGACCATAACCAGGCTTAACAGTGACCTTGTCACCCAGGCCGCCCAGCTTACCAATGTTGTCGAGCAGAATGACTTCCATCTCGTAAACCTCTTGTCAATTGCTGCGGGCAAGGCGTGCGCGAACGTTCGCGAATGTATCAATCAGCCCCAACAGCAGCACAATGAGAATCGTGGGCCAGGTCGTGATCAGCAGCACATAAAATGCCACCAGCCACAGCCCGTTCATCCCCTTAATTCCAATAAACCCATGCACTAACGCAATACCGGCTATCAGCAGCGGAATCCAACTAAGCATTGCCAGCGCCTGCGCACCCAACGCCATACCCGCCACCCCAAGCACCACTAAAATAGCGAGCTCTTTAGGGGTCAGGCGCAGCGTATGGAACTCTTCACGAAAGCCGCCTGGGTTATAAAGCCCAGCCTGCCAACTGCGTGCTAGCGCCAAACATGCGATGGCCGCTAACAGGACCACTAACCCCGTTACACCACCAATTACTGTGGCTGCCAGGGTAGGCGTGTCAATTCCTTGGTTTGCAAACTCTGTGAGCATGCGGTCGATCTCTTCTGAGCTCTCCCGCAGTTGCTCTAGCATTAGCTCGGTTCCACCCGGTGGACTGAAGATGCCAAGCTGTACCATTGCCGCGGCCGCTAAGGTGCCAACGATCAATGTTTCGCCCCAACGCATCCTCTCGCGCAGAATGACCGCCATGAGTGTCACTAACAGCACACTCGCCAGCGGAATAACGTCACCCTGAACCCACCAAAAACCTGCTGGTAATGCCGCAGCGATAATCACCGGAAGCGCTGGGGCGAACCCTTTGCGCAAGGTTACTAACGCCGCGATGGCAGCACCTAGCAAAAACAGCCAAGGCACTAGCGCTGCTAGCGCTGCCCCGCCTGCGGCATAGGGCGTGCCACGCATCAGCCATCTTGCTAGTGCCAGCATCACGTTAAACGCTTACTGGTGGCTATCGGAGTAGGGCAGCAGTGCCAGGTAGCGTGAACGCTTGATAGCGGTCGCCAGCTGACGCTGATAGCGTGCTTTGGTGCCGGTGATGCGGCTCGGAACGCTCTTGCCGGTTTCGGTGATGTAAGCCTTCAGCGTGTCAAGATCTTTGTAGTCGATCTGCTTGACGCCTTCAGCGGTGAAGCGGCAAAACTTACGGCGACGGAAAAAACGTGCCATGGACTAGCTCCTTAAAACGTGCGGTGGATAAAATCAGGCAGTTTCTTCAGCTTCAGCGCGCGGTTTTTCTTCGCGACGCGGACGCTTTTCTTCTGCCGGCTTCATCATCGGGGAAGCTTCGGTGATCGCTTCTTTGCAGCGAACAACCAGGCTGCGGATGATGGCGTCGTTGAAACGGAAGATGTTCTCGATTTCTTCGAGAGTCTCGCCGGTGCACTCAACGTTCATCAGCACGTAGTGGGCTTTGTGGATCTTGTTGATCGGGTAAGCCAGGTGACGACGGCCCCAATCTTCAAGGCGATGCACAGTACCAGCGTTTTCGGTAACGATGCTGGTGTAGCGCTCGACCATAGCTGGCACTTGCTCGCTCTGATCCGGGTGGACCATAAACACGATTTCGTAATGACGCATGGAATCTCCTTGCGGTTTGGCAGCTTCCGGTGTGCGTTAGGGCAAATGCCTTAACCGCGACAGGGAAGCAAGGAGTTAACTGAAATGCCCGTTGTTGGCCGCGAACAGCCGAGACAGGACATCAAGCAGAACTGTTGATCGTATAAGTCACTTACCAATACGAACGCCCGCTTATGAATAAACGGGCGCAAGCATTCTAGTGGGCTGGCCGCTAACTTGCAAGCTGCCGCTGACGAACGGCTTCAAACAAACAAATACCGGTAGCCACCGAGACATTAAGACTCGACACCTGCCCTGCCATAGGCAGCTTGGCAAGATTATCGCAGGCTTCGCGGGTCAAACGGCGCATGCCCTTCCCTTCTGCCCCCATCACCAACGCGGTGGGGCCAGTCATATCAATCTCAAACACGCTGGCTTCTGCTTCACCGGCGGTGCCGGTAATCCAAACGCCCGCATCTTTGAGCTTGGCCAAGGTGCGGGAAAGGGTAGTGACCTGATACACCGGCACCACTTCCGCAGCACCGCAGGCGACTTTTCTGACCGTGGCATTCAAAGGTGCTGCTTTGTCTTTTGCGACAATCACGCCATGGGCACCAGCCGCATCGGCACTTCGCAGGCAGGCACCGAAGTTGTGCACATCCGGCGACGCCATCCAGCACCAGCAGTAGCGGCGGGGTAGGCGCTTGCCAGGCGCGCAACTTCAGCCATAACGACTCTTCGCCTTCCGGCGTTAATGGCGTGCAAAACGCCACCACGCCTTGGTGTGCCGCACCTTGGGTGAGCTGATCAAGCACCTCGCGAGGCTGCTCTTTAATACGCGCACCGCTTGCCTGGGCATTTGCTACCACGTCTTTTAGGCGGTTGCCCGCCCCCTGCTGAACCCAAAGCTCGCGCGGGGCTTCACCGCGTTCGATCAGGCTCTCTAACGCGTGAACACCATACACTTGGTCCAAGCCATCCGGCGTGCGAATGGCGGCAGTACGCGGGTTACGTCGAGATGACGACGACTTCATGCTCAACCCTTTTTCGCTGATGGTTTACGCGGGCCGTTCCGAGTGCGGCGCGGGCCACGACGAGTCGGCTGTTTATCGGTTACGGCAGCGGCTTTCGGGCCGCCGCTCTCACCACGGCGCTTGCGCGGTTGGCGGCGCGGGCGTGGCTTATCGTCGGCGAGGCCAAAGTCGATTTTACGGTCATCCATATCGACACGCGCTACCTGCACGGTCAAACCGTCGCCTAAGCGATACGTAGTCCCCGTGCGCTCCCCTTTTAGGCGATGCTTCTCGGCTTCGTAATGATAGTAGTCCGACGGCAGCGAGGTGACATGCACTAGGCCTTCTACATAGAAGTCGTCCAGACGAACAAACAGACCGAACTGCGTTACAGAAGCAATCGTGCCATCGAACGTTTCGCCCAGCTTATCCGACATAAACTCACACTTGAGCCAGCTCTCGACATCGCGGGTCGCTTCATCCGCGCGCCGCTCGGTCATTGAGCAGTGTTCGCCTAGCTCTAGCATCTGCTCGAAGGTATACGGGCACCACTTGCTCGGCGGCTCAACCGGCGCTCCCTCTACCCGTACCACCGTATTGGTCTGACGCGGACCGCGAATGACCGAACGTATTGCGCGGTGAACCAGTAGATCCGGGTAACGGCGAATCGGTGACGTGAAGTGAGCATACGCTTGGTACGCCAAGCCGAAGTGTCCTTCATTTTGCGGCGAATAGACCGCCTGATTCATCGAGCGCAACATGACGGTCTGGATAATATCGGCGTCCGGGCGGTCGACAATGGCTTCCCGCAGTGCCTGATAATCCTGCGGCGTCGGCATATCACCACCGCCTACCGAGAGGCCCAGTTCACTGAGGAACAGACGCAGCTTATCAAGGCGCTCAGGTGTAGGCCGCTCGTGGATACGGTAAAGCGCCGGCAAGTCATGCTTATCCAAGAAACGTGCCGTGGCAACGTTGGCGGCCAGCATGCACTCTTCGATGAGCTTGTGGGCATCGTTGCGGTTACGCGGCACGATTTTTTCGATCTTGCGCTCATCGTTACAGATGATCGCAGTTTCAGTGGTATCGAAATCAATCGCTCCGCGCTCTTCACGGGCGGAACGCAGCAGTCCGTATAGCTCGTGCAGGTTTTGCAGTGGCTTGACTAGCTCAGCATGCTCACGACGCAGCGTCTCACCTTCTTCGCTCTCGCCATCCAACATAGCCGCTACCTTGTTATAGGTGAGGCGAGCGTGGGAGTTCATGACAGCTTCATAGAACGAGTAGCGGCTGATGGCACCAGTCTTGGAGATATTCATCTCGCATACCATCACCAAGCGGTCGACGTGCGGGTTCAATGAACACAAGCCGTTCGACAGCAGCTCTGGCAGCATCGGCACCACTTGGCCGGGGTAGTAGACCGCGTTACCTCGCGTGCGCGCTTCATCATCCAGCGCGGTGCCGGGGCGCACATAGTGGGAAACATCGGCAATCGCCACCAACAGCTTCCAGCTACCGGACTTGGTTTTCCAAGCGCAGACCGCGTCGTCAAAGTCTTTGGCGGACTCATCGTCGATAGTGACCAGCGGGATATCGCGCAGATCGACGCGATGCTGCTTATCCTCCTGCAAGCCCTCTGCAGAGATTTCGCTGGTTTGATCCAGCACCTCTGGCGGAAACTCGGCAGGGATGTCGTAGCTGCGAATCGCAATATCGATTTCCATGCCGGGGTCCATACGCTCACCCAGCACTTCGATGACTTCGCCCACCGGCTGCACACGGGTCGCAGGCTGCTGCACAATTTTGGCAGAAATCACCTGTCCGTCTTTGGCGCCGGCGCTAGCCGTATGGGGAATAATAACTTCTTGGGTGATGCGTGGATTCTCAGGAATCAGCACCCCAAACTCCGGCGTATTGCTGCGGTATACGCCAACAAGGGTTTGGGTATTG
This sequence comes from Vreelandella lionensis, assembly GCF_002087295.1. Lineage (GTDB taxonomy): Bacteria > Pseudomonadota > Gammaproteobacteria > Pseudomonadales > Halomonadaceae > Vreelandella > Vreelandella lionensis. Next base: position 48,985 of record NZ_MWVI01000089.1, read on the forward strand.
CGCGCACTCACATCAGCAATGGTTGCTTCATCGCGGCCACGACGGTCACGACCACTAACCCTCACCAGCACATGGTCACCGTGGAACACACGGCGCATTTGGCGCGGGGGCAGTACTAAGTCCGGCTTTTTACCGTCATCACGGAGCACAAAGCCAAAGCCATCTCGGTGGCCCAGCACTTTGCCTTTTATTAGGTCTAGCTTATCCAATCAGCGCGTAAGCACCACGGCGGTCGCGCAGCACTTGACCATCGCGCTCCATCGCCGCCATGCGCCGACGAATGGCTTCTAGGTGGTCTTCATCTTCAATGCCCAGCATTCTACTCATGTTTTCATGAGTAATCGGTTTACCGTAGCTTTCTAAGGCAGCCAGTAGATATTCGCGGCTGGGCGCAGGATTATCGTACTTTTGCGCCTCGCGCTCGGCGTGCGGATCATCACTCAACGTCCAATACTTCATGCGATCAACATCCTTGATAGCGTTTGCGGGAGGCGGACAGTTAGCGCAGGCGTGGTGCACTGCGGGTGGGAGTTGTCTTCGACGGCGTTAGCGCCGTTGTCAGCTGCTAATAAGCTGAAGCATGTCATGTTTTGTTTGGTCATAGGCGCAGTATAGCGCTGCCCGTTCAATCACCCAACCACCTAACACCGCATTAATGCGATTTCAGTATTAAAAAAAGCGCCTTAGGGCTTGCATTTAACCACGCCTCGGTATCATACGCGCCACTTGCCCAGATGGCGGAATTGGTAGACGCGCTACGAATACAGACGCTACAACTGTTTTAGTTGTAAAAAGAATGATGCGCCCAGGGTGGCGGAATTGGTAGACGCGCTAGCTTCAGGTGCTAGTGTCCGTATGGACGTGGAGGTTCATGTCCTCTTCTGGGCACCAAACCACTTCATGTTATCCCCTTTTCATGAAGTCGTAAGGTGCAGCGGCAAGCAAGAAGTAGATGTGAAAGCAGTTAGTTTGTATTCGCCCAGGTGGCGGAATTGGTAGACGCGCTAGCTTCAGGTGCTAGTGTCCGTATGGACGTGGAGGTTCATGTCCTCTCCTGGGCACCATTTTATGGTCCCGTCCGCATCACTCTTTATCTTCCTAATAGATATTCAATAAATGCCTCGCTCAGAGTTATTCTTAATAGAGAACCATCTTTGTATGGCGCTTTTTTGCGTCTTATCTTCATGACTGCGATTGCACCCTACCGCTTTAGCTTACTTGCCAAACATGTCAAGCGGGCGAAACATTAATGCGGCTTCGCCCGCCGTGATTGCTGGTTAATGCATCTCCGTGCTTATTGATAGCGCCCAGGGCGGCGAGCAATTTCTTCCAGCGCCCATCCTTGTGTCCGCAGCTCGCCTTCTAGCACGGCTTCCATGGTAGGGGTTAAGTCAGGAAAGAAGTTCAGTCCCGTTTGCGCTTCGATATCATCAATGGTGACGAGGTAGTCATCCAGCGGCTCATTGCCTCTGACGTCTTGGGGCATAATAAATGCCAGCGCTAAAGGCGCTTCGTCGTGAGGCGCAACGATAATTTTGTAGAACGCCTGGGGCACTTCCACAAAGCCGACGCGGTTAAACACGTTATCCATAAAGCGCTCAGGGTAGATCGGCCCGGTGATCACCTGTAAGCGCTCAAAACGCGGCGCGAAGTGGTCCATCACCGACTCTTCTAAACGCTGCCACAGTTGGCGATTTAAGTTGGGCCGCTGCGGAGCCATATTACTCATTAAGAAGGTGTCGATTTGCGCACTACGCCCATGCACGGCAGCAATAGCGTAGTTAGGCGCCAGATGCCCGCGGTCGTAGCCGCTCCCTGAGTAGCTATCAGTATCCACCGGCCATAGCGTGCGCCAGTCAGCCTGAAAGTTGGGCCGCCCGCCGATCCGGGTATTGTCCGGTACGGCCTTCACTTGATAGCTCACCCATAGCGCACCGACACGAACATCCGACCATCCCGCTAAAAAGCCATCGTTGCGTAAAACGCGATGAAACGTGGTGGGGCGAAACTCCTCCCAAGTGGGCACGCCTTGCCAGGTATAGGCATCTTGATGTTGGCGCCCCTGGAATTCCCATAACCCGGTTCCCACTATTACAAACAGCACAGCGATGCCCAGGCGTCGCCCCTGACGACGCCAGTGCACAAGCGATTTCCCCAACGGAGTCACTCCCCTACAAGCTTTTTAGATAGACCAGTATGTTTTTTAGTAGGTAGCTAACGTTACCAGCCGAGTGAAAACATGGTTTCCAAGTCGTGACGAGAGTGAACCTGCATGGCATTCAGCGTTTCGGTATCACTAATCCCTTCTACGGCATTTAGGCGCTCGGTCACCAGCTCCGCTAGGCTCTCAAAATCGCGGGTGCGGGCAATGGCGACTAGGTCGTAACGGCCGCAGGTGGAGTACACTTCGCTGATCCCTTCCACATCGGCTAGGCGTTCAGCCACTGCCTTTACTTGGCCTTTTTCGGTATTAATCAAGATCACTGCGTTTTGCATGGCGCCCTCACTAATCATGTCTTGTGGATATCACGCTACGGGGCGAGTATAGCAGCCTGCTAGGTACGGCCAAGCGCTGCCTGACAGCGTGGCTAATTGTCGCGCTATTTATAAGGTTATTCGCACTAATTTTGAGCATGCGCTAGCATGTACCGTAGACCTCCGATTTATAAGACTTGTCGGAGTATTAAGAGGTGGATCACCACCCGACAACCGTAGCAAAACGTCAGACCGTGACGATAAGGAGACACCATGGCTAATCAGAGCCGTCGTAAGTTCATGCGTAATAGTGTGCTAGGCCTCGCTGCCCTACCGTTTGGTGCTGGCATTCTGTCGAAGACTGCATTTGCTCAGGAACTGCCGCGTCTGGATCCCTCTTCTCCCACAGCACAGGCGCTTAACTACGTCGAAGTGGCCAGCGAAGCCAGCGACCACCCCGCCTATGAAGAAGGTGAGAAGTGCTCCAACTGCATGTTCTTCAATGCGGAAACAGAGGGTTGCCAACTCTTCCCAGAAAACAGCGTTGCACCGGAAGGCTGGTGCCAATCGTGGACGGCCAAAGCGTAAGCAACCCCCAAGGTGTAAGCAAACCTTAGGCTACTGCGATATCCATGACCCCGCGCCCTGCGCGGGGTCACTGTTTTTAGCCAGCCCCTTTGCTTTCTTCCTCTACCGGCCAGTGATAACGGCGGGTGACTTTCCCATCTTCCATGGATACCAAGTGTACAGGGAAGCCCCACAGCTGCTGTAAATGGCGAATCACCGGATAGACACTTCTCCCCAGTGGCCGACGACTATCCTGAATGTGATGCAGCGTTAATGAGCGATCACCGCGAATGGCAGCTTCTACCACCTGAATATTCGGCTCACGCACCGACAGAGCATATTGGCTTGAAAGCGCTTCACGTACGCGTTTGTAGCCACGGTCATCGTGAATAGCAGCAACCTCAAGCATCTCTACCTGGTCGTCATCGACAATTAAAAACAGCTTTAAGTCGCGAATCACCTTAGGTGACAAGAACTGCTGTATGAAAGACTCATCCTTAAAGTTGCGCATCGCGAACTCAAGGGTTTCCCGCCAGGGGCTACCTGCAATATCGGGAAACCACTCGCGGTCTTCAGCCGTCGGCGCTTCGCAAATACGCTTAATATCCATGAAGATGGCAAACCCCAGCGCGTAGGGATTAAGGCCACTATAATAAGGGCTATCAAACCCTGGCTGGTTGATCACCGCCGCGTGCGACTGTAAGAACTCCAGCATTAGTCCCTCATCTACTTTGCCCTCATCGTAAAGCCGGTTCATCAGCGTGTAGTGCCAAAAACAGGCCCACCCTTCGTTCATCACTTGGGTTTGCCGTTGAGGATAGAAGTATTGAGCCAGCTTGCGCACGATACGCACAATCTCACGCTGCCAAGGCGCCAGCAACGGTGCGTTCTTCTCGATAAAATAGAGCAAGTTTTCTTGTGGTTCTGAGGGGTAGCAGCCGCCGCTATGCAGGCCTAGCGGGTCATCATCGCTGTGCAAGCTTCCCGGTAGAGGCGCCATCCCGGCAGGTGGCTCAGGAATGGTGCGCCATAACATATTGACCTGTGTCTGCAGGTACGCTTCACGCTCATCCTGACGTTTGGCCTCTTCCTCGGCCGAGATAGGCGATGGCCGCTTGTAGCGATCAACGCCGTAGTTTTGTAGCGCGTGGCACGCATCCAGCAACTGCTCAACCGCATGCACGCCGTGACGCTCTTCGCACTGGGCAATGTATTTACGGGCAAACACCAAATAGTCGACGATAGATTCCGCATCTGTCCAGGTGCGAAACAGATAGTTACCTTTGAAAAAAGAGTTATGGCCATAGCAGGCGTGGGCAATCACCAACACCTGCATCATCAGGGTGTTTTCCTCCATCAGGTACGCAATGCAGGGGTTGGAGTTAATCACCAGCTCATAGGCAAGCCCCATCTGCCCTCGTTTGTAGGCCTGCTCCACAGAGAGAAATTGCTTACCAAACGACCAGTGATGGTAGCCCACTGGCATGCCAACGCTGGCGTAGGCATCCATCATTTGCTCGGTGGTAATCAGCTCGATTTGATTGGGATAGGTATCCAGCCGATACTCATCGGCGAGCCTGGCGAGCTCCTCATCAAAACGCTCCAGTACGCTGAAATTCCAGTCAGAACCGGTCGCTATAGGCTTGCGGGTTACACTCATGGCGCACTCCTCAACTCGCACTACCGCTCTTGGCTCAAGCGGCGCTTAAACAGCTCACGGAAAACCGGGTAAATATCGCCAGCCTCGACAATCTGGCGCATGGCAAACCGCTCGGGAAACTGGGTAGCTACCGCTTCGTACTCGTGCCATAGCGACTGGTGGTCATGGGGGGTGATCTCCACATAGGCGTAGTACTGCAGCTGGGGCATCAGTTGTTTTACCAGCAGGTCGCGACAGACATTGGAGTCGTCGTCCCAGTTGTCGCCATCGGATGCCTGAGCTACGTAGAGGTTCCATTGCCCGGCGGGGTAGCGTTTTTCAATGATCTTATTGACCAAATTCAGCGCGCTGGAAACGATGGTGCCGCCGGTTTCTCGGGAGTAGAAAAACTCCTCCTCATTAACTTCCCTGGCGGCGGTATGGTGGCGCACAAACACCAGCTCCACTTTCTCGTAGTGCTTTTCTAAAAAGAGTTAAAGCAGTAAGAAAAAGCGCTTAGCAATGTCTTTATGGTTTTGGGTCATGGAGCCCGACACATCCATCACGCAGAACATCACCGCTTGGCTAGAAGGCTGCGGTTGAGCGGCCAGTTGGTGGTAGCGCAGGTCGTAGGTATCGATAAACGGTACCGCCTCAATACGCCTCTCCAGCCGCTCAATCTCCGCTTTCAGCTCTACGATGCGTGCTGGGTTTCGCAATACCGGATCTTTGCGCTCTTCTGCCGCTAACGCTTCCTGGGCCTCCTTCAGGGCGCGTTTAATCGGCGCGCGCATGGCAATACGTCGTGCGTAGGCCTCCCGCATCGAGCGGGTAATGCTAATGCGTGAGGGCACGCCATCCCGCGCAAGGCCTGCACGCACCATTTTGATCTCTTCCAGCGACTTGAGCGGCTTGCGCTGCAAATGGGGCAGCTCCAAGCCGTCGAACACAAACTCCAAGAACTCTTCACGGCTGAGGGTGAAGGCAAACTCGTCGTTTCCCTCCCCCTGGTTGGAGGCGCCGCCCTCGCCCGCACCATTACCGCCCCCCTGGCCCGCCGGGCGACGAATCTTATCCCCCTCCAGAAACTCCTTATTACCCGGCGAGACGCTATTGCGCGCCCCGCCCGGCCCGTGCTGAAACACGGGCTCTGAAATGTCCTTGGCAGGAATCGAAATTTTCTCGCCACGCTCCATGTCGGTGATGGAGCGGCGGTTGACCGCCTCCTCCACCGAGCGCTTGATGTGCTTGCGATAACGCTCCAAGAAGCGCTGCCGATTGACCGCGCTCTTGTGCTTAGCGTTAGGTCTGCGATCAATAAAGTAGGTCATTCGACCTCCTCAACACCTCGATCTTGAGCGCCGACTCTTGGCGCTCTTGTATGCGGGCCAACAGCGGCCCGCTACTGAGACTTCCGCACGCGCAGGTACCATTCGGAGAGCAGGCGCACCTGTTTTTCGGTATAGCCACGGTCCACCATGCGCGCCACGAAATCCTCGTGCTTTTTCTGATCCGACTTCGACGCTTTGGCATTGAACGAGATCACCGGCAACAGCTCTTCGGTGTTGGCAAACATCTTGTGTTCGATGACGCCTTTCAGCTTCTCATACGACTGCCAGCTAGGGTTCATACCGTTGTTTTGCGCCCGCGCCCGCAGCACAAAGTTCACTACTTCATGGCGGAAGTCTTTCGGGTTGGAGATACCTGCCGGCTTCTCGATCTTCTCAAGCTCCTCGTTCAGCGACTGGCGATTAAGCAGCTCACCGGTTTCGGGGTCACGGTACTCCTGATCCTGGATCCAGAAGTCAGCATAGGTCACATAGCGGTCGAAGATGTTTTGGCCGTACTCGCTGTAGGACTCGAGATAAGCGGTTTGAATCTCCTTGCCGATAAAGTCCACATAGCGCGGGGCCAGAAACTCTTTGATAAAGCCCAGATAGCGCTCGAACACCTCGGAAGGCAGCTGCTCGCGCTCCAGCGCCTGCTCCAACACGTACAGCAGGTGCACCGGGTTGGCTGCGACTTCGGTACTGTCGAAGTTGAACACCTTCGAGAGAATTTTGAACGCAAAGCGGGTAGAGAGCCCTTGCATACCTTCATCGACCCCAGCTGCATCGCGGTACTCTTGAATCGAATTTGGCGCGTGGGTCGGTGTCTTTTAAATTCTCACCGTCATACACCCGCATTTTTGAGTAGATACTGGAGTTCTCCGGTACTTTAAGCCGCGACAGCACCGAGAACTGCGCCAGCATGCGCAGCGTATCTGGCGCGCAGGGCGCTGCATTCAGCGAGGAGTCCTCCAACAGTTTCTGATAAATCTTGATCTCTTCCGACACCCGCAGGCAGTAAGGCACCTTGACGATATAGACGCGGTCCAGGAAGGCCTCGTTGTTACGGTTATTGCGGAACGCCTGCCACTCAGATTCATTCGAGTGAGCCAGAATGACGCCGTCAAAGGGAATCGCGCCCATGCCTTCCGTGGGGTTGTAGTTACCCTCCTGGGTGGCGGTAAGCAGCGGGTGGAGCACCTTGATGGGTGCCTTGAACATCTCCACGAACTCCATCAGACCCTGGTTGGCGCGGCACAGCCCGCCAGAGAAGCTGTAGGCATCCGGATCGTCTTGGGAGTAAAGCTCCAGCTGACGAATATCGACTTTGCCGACCAGTGACGAGATATCCTGGTTGTTCTCGTCCCCCGGCTCAGTTTTGGAAATGGCAATTTGATTCAGCCGCGATGGGTAGAGGCGCACCACCCGGAACTGGGAAATATCACCACCGTACTCTTTTAAGCGTTTAGCCGCCCAGGGCGACATCACGCTGCGCAGGTAGCGCCCGGGAATGCCGTACTCTTTCTCCAGCAGTTCCCCATCCTCCTCGGGGGAGAAGAGCCCTAAAGGAGACTCATAAACAGGCGAGCCTTTAATGGCGTAGAAAGGGATACGCTCCATTAACAGCTTCAAGCGCTCGGCCAGTGACGATTTACCGCCACCGACCGGCCCCAGTAGATAAAGAATCTGCTTGCGCTCTTCCAAGCCTTGGGCCGCGTGGCGGAAGTACGCCACGATTTGCTCAATGGCTTCTTCCATCCCATGAAACTCGGCGAAAGCGGGATAGCGGCGGATCACCTTATTCGAGAAAATACGTGATAGACGCGGGTCTTTCGCCGTGTCGATCACTTCAGGCTCGCCTATCGCTTCCAGCATGCGCTCGGCGGCGCTGGCATAAACCTTGGGGTCACGGCGACAAAGCGCCAAGTACTCCTCAAGGCTCATGTCCTCTTGCTTGAACGCGGGCAAATCGGTCTTGAACGTGATCAAAGATGCTCATGGAACTCTCCTGTGGCCCATCCCCAGCAGCAACCGCCCAGCCAGATCCCTTAAGCGGCGTGCAATTCGAGGTGTCGCTCTATCAGCGTAGTCAGCATTAGCAAAAAGTGATGACTAAACCTTCAACGCAGCGCTGTTAACGATATGAGCACAGCAACAGGGGTTTAGTTGCGTGAAATGTTGTGGCAACTCCACAACGCAACGCGCCGCCTGAGAAGGCGGCGCTTGAGAGCTTAACGTCAGAGCAGTTTTTAGCGGCGGTATTGTTCAAGCACGAACGTCAAGCACGGCTTTCACATCTGCCAACAGCTGGTCCAACAATTCAACGGTAGTGTTCCAGGCGCAGACAAACCGTGCCCCGCCTGCACCAATAAAGGTGTAGAAGGTCCACCCTTTGGCTTTCAACGCTCGATAGCGTGAGGAGGTAATTCAACGAACACACTGTTGGCCTGGGTGGGGAACATCAGCGACACGCCGGGCAGCGCTTGTAGCCCTTCCGATAAGTAGCGCGCCATGGCATTGGCATGTTCGGCATTCGTCAGCCAAGCACCGCTTTCCAAAAGGCCTAGCCAGGGCGCTGATATATAGCGCATTTTTGACGCCAGCTGTCCCGCCTGCTTACAGCGATAAGAGAAATCTTCCGCCAGCTCACGGTTGAAGAACAGAATTGCCTCGCCAAATGCCAAGCCATTTTTGGTGCCTGAGAAACACAGCGCATCGACACCGACCTGCCAGGTCAACTCTGCGGGCGAGGCGTTCAAGCTGGCACAAGCGTTGGCAAACCGTGCTCCGTCCATGTGTAAGCGCAGGTCGTGTTTATCCGCCGTGGCGCGAATGGCCAGCAGCTCTTCGCGGGAGTAAACAGTGCCCACTTCGGTGGCTTGAGTGAGCGATACCACCTTCGGTTTCGGGTAGTGGATATCGCTGCGCTTGGTCACTAGCGCTTCAATCCCTTGCGGCGTGAGTTTGCCGTTCGCTCCCGGCGAGGTCAGCAGCTTGGCACCGTTGGAGCAAAACTCCGGCCCACCACACTCATCGGTTTCAATATGCGCCAGCTCATGGCAAATCACGCTATGGTAGCTGCGCCCCATCGCGGAGAGCGCCAGTGAGTTGGCTGCAGTGCCGTTGAACACGAAAAATACGTCGCAATCGTAGTCGAACATTTCACGAAAACGGTCGGCGGCACGGGCGGTCCAGCGGTCGTTGCCGTAGGCTAAATCATCGGCCTGATTGGCTTCGAGTAAGTACTGCATCGCCTCCGGGCAGATACCGGAGGTGTTGTCACTGGCTAAAAATCGTGGGGTACACTCCGAGGGCATGACGATAATCCTTTTGTCTGACGGTCGTGCGGCGCAGGCTGGGTGCCACCCGCGCCTTAAATCCCTAACGTGGCTTAGTAGTTAGGGTGATCCATCAGTCTATCGCCATTTTAGCGTTAACGTCACGCCCCCTATACGCGTTACAGCGAGGCCGCCAGCCGAGTCCCTTGATCAATAGCGCGCTTGGCATCCAATTCGGCCGCTTCATCTGCGCCGCCAATCACATGCACACGGCTACCCGCTTGGGCCAGCGGCGAAATCAAGTCGCGTACCGACTCTTGGCCTGCGCACACCACAATGGTGTCCACCTCGACCACCTGCTCTTGCCCTTCGCGGCGGATGTGTAAGCCTGCATCGTCGATGCGCACATACTCGCAGCCGGTCAGTGTTTCTACGCCACGCTGCTTTAACGAGGCGCGATGCACCCACCCCGTGGTTTTACCCAGGTTTTTGCCTGGCTTAGAGCTTTTTCGCTGCAGCATCACAATGCTGCGCGGTGAACGTGGCGGCTGCGGCGCTTTTAAGCCGCCCCGTTCGCCCACTGCTAAATCCACACCCCACTCATCGCACCATGCGGCCACCTCCATGGCGGGGCGCCCCCCGTGGGAAAGCAGCTCCGAAACATCAAAACCAATGCCGCCTGCCCCAATCACCGCTACACGCTTGCCTACTTGTTCAGGCTGTTCAATGGCGTCTGCATAGCTCAGCACGCTGGGGTGGTCTGCCCCGGGTAGCGCCAGTTCACGGGGCACCACCCCCGTGGCAATCACGATCTCCTCAAAATTCGCCAGGGCATCTACAGTGGCTTCGGTGTTTAAGCGCACGTCCACCGCATGCTTTTCGAGCATGACGCGGAAGTAGCGTAGTGTTTCGTTAAACTCTTCTTTACCGGGGATTTTACGGGCGTAATTGAACTGCCCGCCCAGCTCGCTGCGCCGCTCAAAGAGCACCACGGCATGCCCACGACTGGCCCGCCGCTACTGCTGTGGCAAGCCCCGCTGGGCCGCCGCCTACCACCGCTACCCGCTTAGGTGTTTGCGCAGGCGCCAGGGTGATCTCGGTTTCGTGGCAGGCACGGGGGTTGACCAAGCAGGAAGTCAGCTTGCCCATAAAGGTGTGATCCAAGCAGGCCTGGTTACAGGCGATGCAGGTATTGATCTCCTTCGCCAAGCCCGCCTCGGCTTTACGCACCCACTCGGGGTCAGCCAAAAACGGACGCGCCATCGACACCATATCCGCATGGCCGTCTGCCAGTACCCGCTCGGCCACCTCCGGCATATTGATGCGGTTGGTGGTAATCAGCGGAATCGACAGCGCCGCGCGAATGCGGCGGGTGACTTCAGTAAACGCCGCCCGTGGCACGCTGGTGACAATGGTGGGCACCCGCGCCTCGTGCCAGCCAATGCCGGTATTGATGACGTTCGCGCCAGCGGCTTCAATGGCCTGGCCCAGTTGAACTACCTCTTCCCAAGAACTGCCCTCTTCCACCAGATCGATCATCGAGAGGCGGAAGATCAGCAGGAAGCGCTCGCCAACGGCTTGGCGAATACGCTTGACGATCTCGACAGGGAAACGCATACGCCGCTCAAAATCGCCGCCCCAGTCGTCGTCACGCTGGTTGGTGCGGCGGCAAATAAACTGGTTGATCAAATAGCCTTCCGAGCCCATCACCTCAACGCCGTCGTAGCCCGCCTGCTGGGCGAGCGTAGCGCAGCGAACATAGTCGGCAATCTGCTGCTCTACCTCTTCACTGGAGAGCGCTCGGGGGGTGAACGGGTTGATGGGGGCTTGCAGCGCCGAGGGGCCCACCAGCTCTGGTGAGTAAGCGTAGCGTCCGGCGTGCAAAATTTGCATGCACAGGTGCCCACCGGCTGCATGTACCGCGTCGACAACGTGGCGGTGCTCCGCCACTTGAGACTCCTCTGTCAGCGCATTGGCACCTTGAAATACCGCCCCTTCGGCATTGGGCGCAATGCCACCCGTCACAATCAAGCTGACCCCTGCACGCGCGCGCTCTGCATAGAACGCTGCCAAGCGCTCAAAGCCATTCGGCGCTTCTTCTAAATTGGTGTGCATGGACCCCATCAATACGCGGTTAGGCAGCGTTAAATGCCCCACGGTTAATGGACGAAATAGGTGCGGATAAGCTGGCGCTTGGTGCATCACGGCGCTCCTTCACTGTTATTAGTACGGCGGGCGTTCAATGGCTTGCCACTCATATTCAAACAAGCGTATGACATAGCACTGGCTACGTACAGACTTTTACCACGCAACTGTATCGCCTTTTTATCCAGACGATGGTCGCTATATCGACCACTTTCCCCCTTGCCCCTAGAGGCAAAGCGCGTCACATTAACCGGCTAACGATAAGGGAATGTGCTATGCCATTGATTTACTTTTTACCGCCGCTGGCCACCGTGCTGATTTGGTCCGGCAATATGACCATCAATCAGCTCTCGGTAGGCGCCATCGCTCCCAGCAGTATCGCGTTTTTGCGCTGGCTGCTCGCCCTCGCAGTCATGACGCCCTTTGTGCTGCCGGCCGTACTGCGTCACAAAGATGAGATCGTGCGTAACTGGCCAAAGCTAGCTCTGCTAGGGCTTTTAGGGATGGGGCTATGGCAGGGGCTGGCTTATGTCGCCGCTGAAACTACCACCGCCACCAATATGGGCATTCTTGCAGCAATGGTGCCGCTGCTCACGGTGCTATTGAGCGCGCTAATTTTGAAGGAACCACCTACATTAGGCGGTGTCGTAGGCGGCGTGCTCGCCTTTATTGGCGTCACTGTGCTGCTTGGCCGCGGCAACCCGCTTTCCCTGCTGCAATTACAGGTGGCCCAGGGCGATGCGCTGATGGTCGTTGCTGCTACCTGCTACGCGCTTTATGGCGTGATGCTCAAGCGCTGGTCGATGAACCTGCCGCCATGGGTGATGCTCTATGCCCAGGTCTGCTTTGCCGTGCTGTTCCTGCTGCCACCCTACTTGATGGGCCCCATGACGCCGGTAGATGGACAAAACATCTGGCTGATCTTGTACGCAGGCATTCCTGCTTCCGTTATTACCACGTTCTTGTGGATGCGAGCGGTCCGTCAAATCGGCGCTAACCAGGCGAGTATCTTTATCAACCTGATGCCGCTATTTAGCGCGCTGATTGCCATGGCGTTACTGGGTGAACAGGTATCGGGGTTCCACTTTATGGGTGGGCTGTTAATCCTTGCCGGGGTGATCATGGCGCAAACGCTGACACGTCCGTTGGTACGCGCGGCAGCCGCCCGTAAAACGCAAAGCGTACAGCAGTGATACAATAGGCCAACTTCATTTAATGAATGGGAACCCCTGACCTATGTCCCTAGAAGAACTGCACCTTAATCTGCGTAACCTTACCAGCGACGACTACGAGCAGCTGAAATCGCTGATGGACGCGGTGTATCACGATATTGGTGGCGCTTGGCCTAAGCACACCATCGATAAGCTGATCCAGGAGTTTCCCGACGGCCAGATTGCCATTGAAGACGACGGCGTACTGGTGGGCGTCGCCCTCACCGTGCAGGTGGATTACGACGAATTCTCCAACCCGCACAAGTACGACGACCTGATTGGCCATCGTGAAATTATCCTGAACGATCAGGAAGGCGATGCCATGTACGGGCTGGATGTGCTGATCCACCCGGACTACCGTGGCTACCGCCTGGGCCGCCGCCTTTACGAAGCACGCAAAGAGCTGTGCCGCTCGCTTAACCTGCGCGCCATTCTCGCGGGCGGGAGGATTCCCGAGTACCACCAGCACGCCAGCGAGCTAACCCCGGCCCAGTACATCGACAAAGTCTCCCGTAAAGAGATTTACGACCCGATTCTATCGTTCCAACTGGCGAATGATTTCCAGGTCAAGCGCCTACTGCGCAAGTACCTGCCGGAAGATGAGCAGTCCCGTGGCTATGCCACGCTGCTGGAGTGGAACAACATCCTGTTCGAGCCAGCAGAGAACGTGCTGGACACTCGCCCAACGCAGGTGCGAGTCGGTGCGGTGCAGTGGCAAATGCGTGAGTTCGCTTCTGTTGAAGCAGCACTTCAACAGATTGAGTACTTCGTGGATGCGCTGTCGGATTACCAAAGCGACTTCGCCGTCTTCCCAGAGCTATTCAATGCGCCACTGATGGGTCTGCAGGATCGCGCCGCCCAGCAAGATCAACTGGGTGCTATTCGATTCCTGGCGGGCTTTACTGATCGCTTCACGAGCGAGCTGTCGCGGATGGCGGTCTCTTATAACATCAATATCGTCGGCGGCTCGATGATCGAGGTGGGCGAAGATGACCGCCTCTACAATGTGGCCTATCTGTTCCACCGGGATGGTGAGGTAGAGAAGCAGTCAAAGCTGCATATCACACCACAAGAGCGTCGTGACTGGGTAATCGAAGGTGGCGATAATCTGCAGGTCTTTGATACCGACGCAGGCCGTGTAGGTATTCTGATCTGTTATGACGTGGAGTTCCCAGAGCTGGGCCGCCTGCTGGCTGACCAGGATATGGATATTCTCTTCGTACCGTTCTGGACCGATACCAAAAACGGCTACCTACGGGTGCGCCACTGCGCCCAGGCACGCGCCATCGAAAATGAGTGCTACGTGGTGCTATGCGGTAGTGTCGGCAACCTGCCGTCCATCGAGAACCTGGACATTCAGTACGCGCAGTCGGCGGTGTTCACGCCATCCGACTTCGCGTTCCCCCACGATGCAGTGCTAGCCGAAACGACGCCCAACACGGAGATGATCTTCTTCTCTGATTTGGACCTAACGCGCCTGACCGTGGTGCGTGCCGAAGGCTCGGTCACCAACCTCAAAGACCGCCGTAAAGATCTGTTCAATCTGCGCTGGCGCGACTGGTCGTGGAAGTCCGGCGGTAAGCAGGAAGACTAAGGGCCAGTCACCCGACACGACTGCGCATAAAAAACGCCGCCCAAAAACCGGGCGGCGTTTTACCATTTACAACTCACTATTAACCGCTTACAAATCGCCATTCATCACAAAGCTACTCATCCGGCCACACAAGATGACGCGGCACTCTGCCTTTGGCATCGAACGCTACGCCCTCGGCGCGCAGCTTTTCGTGCTGGCGTGCCGCGCCACCATGGTCAGCCAGCTTTAGCGACGCCGCGATAACGCGGTGCCAGGGCAACTGGTGGCCATCGGGCAGGTGACGCATGGCCGAACCCACCATGCGCGCGGTGGCTCCCTCGGTCATCTTGGCAATGCGCCCGTAGGTCGTCACCCGGCCCGCCGGAATTTGATCGACAATGGTGTAAATCTGTTCGAGCAGTTCCGGGCGTGGCATGACAACCTCGTTTGGCTTATGGCGTTGGTTTAGAGCGCTTCGACTAGCTGATCAATGGCTTGGAAGGCTTCTTTCATCGCGGCATCGCGGTGAGCGTCGCCCATGTTCAAACCTTCAGCAAACACCACTTCCACATCGCTAATGCCCATCAGGCCCAACATGGTTTTCAGGTGCGGCGTTTGGCTATCAAACTCGGTGCCCGCATATTGACCGCCACGAGCAGCCAGAATAATCGCTCGTTTGCCTTCGATCAGCCCCTGCGGGCCGTTTTCAGTGTAGCGGAAAGTTTCACCGGCGCGCAGCACGCGGTCAAACAACGCTTTCAGCTGGGAGGGAATGCCCAGGTTGTACATTGGGACCGCAAGTACCAGCACGTCGTTAGCGCGCAGCTCCGCCAACAGCTCATCAGAGTGAGCAGCCAATGCCTGTTGCTCAGCGGTGCGCTCTTCAGCCGGGGTCTGCCAAGCGCCCAGCTCTTCAATAGCAAGGTGCGGCAGCGCGTTGGCAACGACATCGCGGTGGGTAACAGCAACGCCATCACGTGCAGCGGTTTGCTGTTGAAAATGGCTCGCCAGCGCATTGGACTGGCCATTGTCGCCGAGGATAGAAGAGGTCACTAACAGGGCACGAGTGGTCATGAAAATTCCTTAAAAATCAGAGAGAAGGTTAGGCGCTATTCTACGGCGCTTTTGGCGAAGCAAAAGCGCAGCGTTTTCCGAGTTTCATTCGACAAAATCGAATTATCCTGCGCCACGCAAAAGCCCCGCTCCACGCTGCACTTTGGCATCGTCGAGCGGGGCATTTAGCGCGTTTAACTCGTGCCTGTTACTTCTGCTTGGGCCACGCCTTGGGGTCGACCTTTTTGGCCAGTTTCGGGAACTGGCTAGGGTCGAAGACCGGCTCTTTACCCGCCTTGAGCTGCGTGTCGTAATCTTTGAACAGCGCAAAGGCAATGGGCGATAGCAGCAGAATCGCCACCAGATTGATGATCGCCATCATGCCCATGGAGAGATCCGCAAAATTCCAAATCGCGCCAAGGCTGGCTAAGGAACCCACCATGATCATGCCCAGCACGGCAAAGCGGTAAATCATCACCGCCACCGGCGCACGGCGGCCCGCCAGATACTCAATGTTGGATTCGCCGTAGGAGTAGTTAGCAATCACCGAGGTGAAGGCAAATAGCAAAATAGCGATGGCAACAAACATGCCGCCCCAGTCTCCTACGTGGCTGGAGAGCGCCATCTGCGTTAGCTGGATACCGTTGCTGTTCTCACCTGCCAGCAGCTCCGGCCCAGCCATAATGATGATTGCTGCCGTCGCGGTACAGATCACCAGGGTATCCAGAAAAACACCCAGCATTTGAATGAAGCCCTGGGCCGCCGGGTGATCCGGGCGGGTGCTAGCGGTAGCGGCGGCCTTAGGCGCAGAGCCCATGCCCGCCTCCGTTAGAGAACAAGCCGCGCTGAATACCGTTCATGATTGCTTGGGAAATGGCATAGCCCATCGCACCGCCGGCCGCCTGCTCGATACCAAAAGCGCTCTGCACGATCGTCATAATGGCAGCAGGCAGGTCGCTGATATTAAGCGCGACAACGACCAGCGCCAAGATCAGGTACAGCAGCGCCATCAGCGGCACCACTAGCTCAGCGACTTTCGCAATCGACTTTAAGCCGCCGAAAATAATCGGCGCGACGATGGCCATCAAGACAAACCCCATGGCCCAGGTGGGAATGGCAAATGCCTGCTCCATGGCCTGGGCGATGGAGTTGGCCTGTACGCTGTTGAACGCCAGCCCAAACGCAATAATCAGGCAGATCGAAAACAGCACCGCTAGCCAGCGCAGCCCCAGGCCGCGTTCGATGTAGCGCGCCGGGCCACCGCGAAAGGTGTTATCGCCATGGTCGGTTTTGTACGCCTGGGCCAGCGTGGATTCTACAAAGCTGGTGGCCATACCCACCATGGCAGTCATCCACATCCAAAAAATCGCGCCTGGGCCGCCGAAATAGATCGCTACCGCAACACCCGCCAGATTCCCCGTGCCAACCCGTGCCGCTAAGCTGGTCGAAAGCGCCTGAAACGTCGAGATACCGCCGCTGGATTCCCGAGAGCTGCGCAGCAGCTTGAACATATGTCCGAAATAACGAATTTGAATAGCACGGGTCATGACCGTGAAATAGAGGCCAGCACCGATGAGCAGGTAAATCAGCGCGCTGCCCCATAACAGCCCATTGCCGCGATCCACCATCGCGGTCAACAGGGGAGGAAGAGTAAAATCCATACCAAACACGCCTTTTTTAAAACAAAGAAGGCGCATCATTCTTCACGGTTGCACCAAAATGGCAAGAAAAAGGGCAAATTTCATGCTTTACAGTCATAAACACTGTATTGATACCCAAAGCTAATCGAATAACGCTTAGCGTGCTCCCGCCAGCCATTCCCACACGTCTGCGGCTTCATCGCTAACTTGGCGCTTGCTGGGCCGCACCAACCAAAAGCGCTCGTCGCTGGGTACAACAATATCGAAGGGGGCCACCAAATCCTCACGCTGCTCCAACAGTCGACGGTGCGTGAGCGCTACCCCGCCGCTCTGGCTGGCGAGCGCCAACGTCATTACCTGATTATCGCAGGTCAGCGACAGGCACTCCGCCTCCAAATGGGCAATCCCCGCCGCCTGCAGCCAGCCGGGCCAACCGACGCCAAAGCCCACCGCGTGCAGCAGCGTGTGCCCTGCTAGATCCTCAGGTGTGGTTAAGGTACGGGCCAGAGCCGGTGAGCATACTGGCAGCAGCTGCTCGTCGCCCAGAGGCAGCATCTCTACCCCTCCCCACTCGCCGCGGCCATAGCGAATTTCAATATCTGCTCCTTCCGGGCCAAAGTCGTCAGGCCAAATAGCGCTCACCAAGCGCAGCAGAATATGCGGCTTTTGCCGATGCAGCGTCACCAGCCTTGGCGCAAGCCAGGATTGCTGAATCACCGGCGTGGCCCGTAGCGTCACCGGCTGTTCGCTGGTCACACCAAACACCTCTGAAGTGCCTTCACTAATCCGTGAAAACGCATCGTGAATGCTGGGCAGCCACGCCTGCCCGGCAGGCGTCAGGGTCAGGCTCCGCGCGTGGCGAACGAACAGTTTTTGGCCCAAGCGATCCTCCAGCAGCCGAATACGCTGGCTGATGGCGGCTTGGGTCACACCTAACTCATGGCCCGCCGCGGTAAAGCTCAACGTCCGGGCGGCTGATTCAAAGGCCTGTAGCCATAACAGTGGGGGTAATTGGCTCATGAAAAAGCTACCTATAAATTAAACAAGGTCTTTGGGGCCAGATTAATCGTTTGTCACTGCACAGAGGACTCCGCATCCTAATAGAAACATTCAACAACATGTCATCAACCTACAGCGAGGCCTTTATGACCAGCGCACTAGCAGCGACGGAAAAGCGTTCACCCCCTCAAATGAGTGAACTCACGCCTTATGAACACGGCCCGGCACTCAGCGATGCCACGCTCACCGATAGCAGCCTTGCGCTGACCTGGGAAGACGGCACTCACACAACGCTGCCACTGCTATGGCTGCGCGACCACTGCGCCTGCGCCCAGTGTCGCCATCCGCAAACCCGCGAGCGCCTCTACCTACCGCTAGACGATATCGAACAGGCACCCAGCGTTACCCTGGCAGATGGCCACCTCTATTTACAGTGGCAGGATGGTCATGTGAGCGCCTTTCATAGCGGCTGGCTTTACCAGCGCCGCCCTGAGGCGACGCGCTTTTCTGCACTGCCCGCCCCGCAGCCGTGGCGCGACGACTTCTTCCCCGAAGGCGTTCGCCACGCCGACTTTCTGACCCCAGAAGGCGAGAAAACTTGGCTGACCGCCATGCTACGCGACGGCTTGGCGCTGGTCACCGACGCGCCGCTGGTGGAAGAGGAAGTCAGCCGCCTTGCCGAGCGTGGCCCGCAACGCGCCACCAACTTCGGCGGGCGCTTTAATGTTCGCTCCAAGCCCACCCCCAACAACGCGGCCTATACCGCTGTCGGGCTACCGCTGCATATCGACTTGCCCAACTGGCAGCAGCCGCCGGATATTCAACTGCTCTACTGCCTGCAAAACGACGCCAGCGGTGGCGAGTCGCTGTTTGCTGATGGTGCCCGAGTGATCAATGCCCTGCGCGAACAGGACCCGGAAGCGCTCGTTATTCTCAGCGAAACGCCCATCGATTTTCGCTTTCAGGACGACACCCACGATATCGCCATCAAAGCCCCAGTGATCACCCTAGATAGCCAAGGTGAGCTGGTGGAGATACGCCTTAATAACTGGATACGCGACACACTCCACCTGCCCGCTGAAAAAATGGCCGCTTGGTACAGCGCTTATAAAGCGCTGTGGCAACTCTTCCACAGCGACGCCCATCAGTTGGAGTTCACCTTAAAACCGGGCCAGATGGTGGCGTTCGATAATCGTCGCGTGCTTCACGGCCGCCGGGAGTTCGATCCCAATAGCGGTGCTCGCCATCTTCAGGGCACCTATCTAGACCGCGATATGCTGGCTTCGCGCCTGCGTGTTCTCGCTCGTACCACCGCGTAATCACAATAACCTAAGCAAGGAGATCCCCTTCCATGACGCGTTTAACCCGTCCACTCGTTTCTACGATTGCCCTAAGTTTGGCAGGCGTTACCACCCAAGCCGCCCTTGCCGATGACGCCACGCTCGATTTCGGCGTCCCGGCTTGGCCCGGTATTACGGTAAAAACCGAAATTGCCGAGCAGCTCCTTAACCCGTTGGGCTCCGACACTCAAACCCACGAAATCGGCCTGCAGGTGATCTACCAAGGCATGGAAAGTGGCGACGTCGACGCCTTTTTAGGCGCTTGGCTACCCGCACAAAAAGAGATGTTCGAACCGCGCAAAGCCTCTGGCGTGCTCACCGATGTCGCCAACAACGTCGATGGCGCTCAGATGACGCTGGCCGTACCGGCGTACCTGCATGAGCGCGGCATTCAAAGCTTCGCGGATTTAGATGAACACCGTGATGAGTTCAACGGCCAAATTCATGGCTTTGGCGCAGGGTCGGCGGCGAGTGAGATTCTCCATAACGCGATTGATAACGACACTTGGGGACTGGGCGACTGGAGCTTAGTGGATACCAGCGAAGTGGGCATGCTCTCCGCCGCTCAAGATGCGATTTCCAGAGAAGAGGCCATTGTGTGGGTCGGTTGGACGCCCCACTGGATGAACCTTAAGCTGCCCATGCGCTACCTGGAAGACCCAGAAAACCTGTTCGGTGAGAACAACGGCGAAAGCGACGTACGCACCCTACTGCGCAGCGACTACGCCGATGCCCACCCGGCGCTGGTTACCTTCTTTGAGCATTTAAGCTTAACCGCCGACGAGCAGAGCTGGATGATCCAAGCCTTTGGCCAAGAGGAGCGTGACCTTGCCGAGGTGGCCCAGCAGTGGATCAACGACCACCCCGAGCGCGTGGAAGCCATGCTGGCCGATGTGACGACCACCGAGGGTGACGCTGCCTGGCCTGTCATTGAAGCGCGCCTACAATAACGCGTTCGTTCACCCCACCGCCGCAGTGGCGTATGCTATTGCTCTTTTGCCAAACAGGCGGTGGGGATGGAATGTCACGGACGTTGCTAAAAGGGCTAGGCTTACTGATCGCGCTGGTGATACTAGGTGTGATGTGGCGCTACCTGCAGCAGCAAGGGCTGCTGACCCAGGCGCATCTTAAAGAACTCACCACCACCATTAGCCAGTGGCAGCAAGCACCCTGGATGTTCGCAGCGGTTATTGCTGTTTATATCAGCTCGCTGTTAGTGATGTTCCCACTTAGCCTGTTAGTGGTGCTGACTGGCCTGCTATTTGGGCCGGTGTGGGGCTTAGCCTACGCCACCTTGGGTACGCTGAGTTCCTCGGTGGTCTCTTACTGGGTGGGCCACTGGCTAGGGCGAGACGCGCTGATGCGCTACGGGGGCCGCCACCTGCGCGGCCTCTCCGGCTACCTTTCTAAACGCGGCATCCGCACCATGACGGTGATTAACCTGCTGCCGCTCGCCCCGTTCACACTGACCAATATGCTTGCGGGGGCGTTTCATCTTAATTTCCGCGACTACATGATTGGCTCCACCCTCGGCATTGTGCCAGGGCTGGCAGCGGTCATCCTGCTAGGCAGCCAGTTGGGTGCGCTGTTTACTGCCGCATCAAGGCAAGAACTGGCACTCGCGGTAGCAGGCTTATTGGCGGGAATGGGCCTGCTTTGGCTGCTCAAACGCGTGGCCACCGCGCGTACCGCCGCCAAGGGCAAGCGCGATCACGCCTAATATCGGCGTTAGTTCGTTTGCTCCACGCTTGTTTGAGTTTTACTAGAGTAGTCCTGATTAGAGTAATACTTGGCCAGCACCTCCGCATAAAAATGCGCTACGGCACCGGCAAACTTGGCAATATCGTAGTCAGCGGAGAAGGTTTTTGCTTGGCTGCCTAGAGTATCGCGTAGTGCCTCATCCTCTGCCAGTTCCACCACACGCTGCCCCCACTTCTGGCGGTTCTGCGGCGTTTTAAAACCGTTGTAGCCGTCTCGTACGACATCATCAATTCCACTGGAGCGAACAGCGACCACCGGCAGCCCAGCGGCCATGGCCTCTAAAATCACCATGCCCTGGGTTTCCGAAGTGGAAGCAAACACAAACATATCCCCCAAGTGATAGTAGAGCGCCATCTCCTCTGGTGGCACGGCGCCTACTAACGTCACCTGCGCTTCCAAGCCCAACGTTTCAATCTGCTGCTGAATCGCCTGCCGGTCCGGCCCATCGCCTACCAGCAACAGGCGCAGCGATGTTTGCTCCTGGCGCTTTAGCTCCGCCAGCGCTTCCAACATAAAGCCAATGTTCTTCTCTTTGCTGATGCGGGATACGCTCACCAGCACTGTGTCTGCGGGGTCGATAGCCAACTGCTCGCGTAACGACGTAAGCGCTTCCTCATTGGCATAGGCAAAGCGCGCCGTATCAATCCCAGTGGGCTGTACCAGCGAGGGGGTTTTTACACCGATCATACGCAGGTACTCCTCTGCCGAGTAGGTCGGCACAATCACCCCTTGGCAGCGATTAGAAAAGTGTTTGATCAGGTAGTGAGAAATCAGATTGCGAAACAGCGCACCCGGTAGCGGCACAAAATGAGCGTAGTGCTCCAACCGGGTGTGGTAGGTATAGATGACCGGCACCTTAAGCCTGCGCCCCATCCATAGCCCCATCGACCCCAGCCAGAACGGGTGATGAACATGGATCACGTCGGGTTTGAACTCACGCAGGCAGCGGCGAAAACGCGCGCTAAACGGATTTGTTAAGCGAAACTCACGTTTCTCACCAAACGCCATTAGCGTAGGAACCCGTAGAATGGTGTCATCATCCTGCCACGGCTCCCGGTAGCGAGGCACCAGCAGCTGAATACGGTGGTTAAGGTCGCTAAGCCCCTGGCGAAGTCGCTCCACAGAGACCGACACCCCAGAGACAAATGGAAAGTAGTTATTCGATACCATCGCCACCCGTAGGCTTTTTTCCAGATAGGGTGTTGGGTCGATATCGAAGTCGGGATAGTAGTGGCGCTCTTCAAAAATCAGCCGGTATAGGCGCATGGCAAGCAGGGTTAACAGCCCGACAATTAGCAAAAACCGCGGATAGCTGACGTAAAAGAAGGCATAAATTGTCGATCCCACGCTGCTCAGCATGCGCCACCAGCCGGGACGGTCGACGTTTAGCCGCCCGGGCGAAATGCCCACGCTGCCGCCCGCGACTTCCACCACCACATAGTGATGAAAGCTCTCATCAGCATCCAGCAGCAGGCCACCTGCGCCCCCCGTGGTGACATAGTTCACACCGTTAACGGTTTGCTGGGCGTACAAAGAGAGGTTTGCGGAGAACACCGTATCAACCCGGTAGCGCTCGGCTAGGCGCATAATGCCATCGCCAAGCCGTGGGTCGTTAAGATAGTTATCTTCTTCAAACAGCGGGGCATCCTGAATCACGTTGTGCGGCGCCAAGCCCACAAACAAAAAGCGGTGCGGCGCTTCCGAAGCGGCAAGCTCACGCTCCAGCCAATCTAGCTGCCAAGAGGTCGAGATTTGCCCGTACCATCTAGAAAGATAAAGTGGCTATTGCCCGCCACAAACGAGTAAAAGTGCGGCCGAAGTAGTCGTAAAACAGATAGCTGCCGAAATCGCTATCCTCTTTTTCACCGTAGGTCAGCAGGTACGGCATGTTGAGCAGCTCCAGGCTATGGTAGATCGCCTGATAGCTCTCCTGCTGGCCTCCGCTCACCGCGTTGCCTGCCGATACCATAAAGTCGATATCACCTTGGTTTAGCAGCGGAATAATCTCGTCTTGAAACACGTTCACCGAGTTATTGATATTGCCTACCACCGCAAACCGATAGGCGTCACGCCCCTCTAGCCGCTCGCGTATATCCGCAACCTCCACCGTGTGCAGTGACTCAAACTCAGGCTCAGCGACATAGAGCCATACCTGATGAGCAATTAACCCAGCCACCAGCGTAAGGTTGAGAGCAAAAAACAGCCTCAACCAGCGTTGTCGGGAGAGGCGAAAAAAACGTTGGGGCATGGTGGGGCACTTCCTTCAAAAAGACATCAGAAAAAGGCGATTGCTAAGATTCAGCACAGCCATTCAGCGTGGCCAGCAGGCGACGTGAACCGCCATGCTCGCGATGCTCACCTAACCATACCCCTTGCCAGGTGCCAAGGGCTAAGCGGCCATCGCGCACCGCTAGGCTAAGCTGAGTTCCCAGCAGGCTAGAAGCAACGTGCCCTGGCATATCGTCGGGGCCTTCCAAAGTATGGCGAAAATAGTTCAGCCCTTCCGGCACCAAACGGCGAATAAAAGCATCCATGTCGTGGCGAACGTCTGGGTCGGTATTCTCATTAAGCGTTAACGAGGCAGAAGTGTGCATGAGCTGCAAGTGCAGCAGCCCCTGATGGCAATCCGCCAAGCAGGGCAGCGCTCTGGCGATCTCGTCGGTAATGAGGTGAAAGCCCCTGGGCATTTCCGGTAAGTGAATCTCTTGTTGATGCCACATAGTCACTCCTTTGTTATCAGCATTGTAAGAGGATACGGTAACAGACATACCATAGCCTATTTCCTCTGCTTGCCGTGTAGCACCCAACAGGGAACCATGGCACGCAGTGCCCCACACTGATAGATTTAACGTTTATTGTTCAAGTGTTCACCAAGGAGCGAGATGATGAAATCCGCATGGCGGCCAAGGAGCATGGCCACGCTGGCAGCGGTTGCCGCTACCGGCACACTGCTGATCGGCTGCACCGGTATTCCCGATGGCACCGAACCTGTCACTGGTTTTGAGCTAGAGCGCTATTTGGGCGAGTGGTACGAAATTGCCCGCTTGGATCACTCCTTTGAAGAGGGGTTGGACTGCGTCACGGCTACCTACAGCCTGCGCGACGATGGCGGCGTTAAGGTAATCAACCGAGGCTACAACCTGGAAGAGCAAGCCTGGGATGAAGCCGAGGGGCGCGCCTACTTTATTGATGATGAGAGCGTTGGGCGGCTGAAGGTCAGCTTCTTTGGCCCGTTTTACGGCGGCTATAACGTCCTTGAATTAGATGATGACTACCAATGGGCTCTGGTGGCAGGCCCCAACCGCGACTACCTATGGATTCTAGCCCGCACGCCAACCCTTGAAGGCGACGTGGAGCAGCGCCTGCGCCAGCGCGCCGCCGAGCTGGACTTCCCCACCGATGAACTGATTGACGTGGTGCAGTACCAAACCTGCCCAGGCCGCTAGCGCACCCCGCACGTCAGCCATTGGGCAAGGCGGCACCCAGCCCGCCATTTCCCGCTGTAAAAAATCAATGAAGGCACTAATGCGCGTCGGTATATGGCGGCGGTGCTCAAACACCGCGTAAAAGTCAGCGCGCACGCCCTGCCAATCCGGCAGCAGCGTGTGCAGCGCGCCGCTGGCGAGATGCTCGTTCACATCCCACCAGGAGCGCAGCATCACGCCATGGCCATCCAGCGCTAAGCGAGTAATCACCTCGCCGTCGTTACTGGCCAGTTGCCCGCTAACTTTCACCGCTTGGCGCTGCGACGAGTGGCGATGCTCAAACCGCCAAAGCGGGAAGTCGCTATCATTTTCACGAATCACCAGGCAGTTGTGTTGGGCAAGATCGCTCGGCACGGTTCAGGGCGGGCATCTTAGCCATATAGCTTGGCGGGGCGCACAGCACCCGCCGGTTGGGCAAAATACGCTTGGCGACTAGGCGCGAATCCGGCGGCTCGCCAATGCGAATCCCCACATCAAAACCGTGATCGCTTAAATTGAGCGGGAAATTCGTCAGTTCCAGCCAGCTCTCTATGGCCGGGTGTTCTGCGCAAAAGTGTGAGAGCAGCGGCGCAATATGCCGCCTGCCAAAGCCAAAGGTCGCGTTGACCCGCAGCCGTCCGGTGAGCCCTTGGCTCGCGGTATCGCTGAGTGCGCTTTCCAGCGTTTGCAGCTCTTCTAAAATCAGCCCACCTTGAGTGAGAAGCGCTCCCCCTCAGCGGTCAGCGTCAAGCGGCGAGTAGTACGCGCCGCCAGCGTCACGCCAAGCCGGGCTTCTAGCTGCTTCAAGCGCTTGCTGACGGCCGAGAGTGACAGCCCCAGCTCTCGGGCGGTAGCGGTTAAGCTCCCTGCCCGGGCCAACTGCTGAAAAAAGGCGAGGTCATCCAGCATCATGGGATTCTTCACTTTAAGGCAACAATAGCTTGCATAGTAGCCTGATTATCACGTCGCCAACAGGCGCTACACTCATACTACGGAAACACGCCCTGCTATTTTGTGACGTCTAATAAAACAAGGAGCCCCCATGGCCCATCGTATTGCAGTCATCGCTGGCGACGGTATCGGTACCGAAGTGATGCCCGAAGGCATCCGCGCACTAGAAGCCAACGCCAAGCGCTTCAATATCGACCTGGAATTCACCACGTTTGAGTTTGGTAGCTGCGACTACTACCTGGAACACGGCAAGATGCTGCCCGACGACTGGTTTGAGCAGCTCAAAGGCTTTGACGCGCTGTTCTATGGAGCGGTGGGCTGGCCAGAAAAAGTACCGGACCATATTTCGCTATGGGGTTCGCTGCTGCAATTCCGTCGTCAATTCGACCAGTACATCAACCTGCGCCCCTGCCGGTTAATGCCTGGCATTAAAAGCCCGCTGGCGGGCCGCAAGCCCGGCGATATCGACTTTTACGTAGTGCGTGAGAACACCGAGGGCGAGTACTCCAGCGTCGGTGGCAAAATGTATGAAGGCACCGAGCGTGAAATCGTCATTCAGGAAACGGTGATGAGCCGTACCGGCGTTGACCGCGTGCTGAAGTACGCCTGAGATCTAGCGCAAACCCGCCCGCGTAAACAGCTTACCTCGGCCACGAAGTCCAACGGCATCTCCATCACCATGCCCTACTGGGATGAACGCGTGGCCGAGATGGCCAAGCAGTACCCAGAGATCGCCGTGGATAAGTTCCACATTGATATTTTGACCGCCAACTTTGTGCTGCACCCGGACTGGTTCGACGTGGTGGTAGGCAGCAACCTGTTTGGCGATATTCTTTCCGACTTAGGCCCGGCCTGCACCGGCACCATCGTCATTGCGCCCTCCGCCAACATCAACCCGGAAGGCAAATTCCCCAGCCTGTTTGAGCCGGTACACGGCAGCGCGCCGGATATCGCCGGTAAAGGCATCGCCAACCCCATCGGCCAAATCTGGTCTGGGGCGATGATGCTGGAGCACTTGGGCTATAAAGAAGAGGGCGATGCGATGGTCGATGCCATTGAAGCGGTGCTGAGCGAAGGCGATAGCCAAGTGCTTACCCGCGATGTAGGCGGCGAGGGCACCACGGAAAGCTTGGGCAAAGCCATTGCCGAGCGGATTGGCGGCTAATCTCCCTATAAAAACAACGCCCCATAACGAGCAACGCCTCGCTGCATTAACAGCGAGGCGTTGTTCTTTTTCAGCCAGAATTTGCAGCTAACGATTAACTCGCCAACTTAGCGGCAATCTCAGCCACGTGTTTACCCTGGAAGCGGGCGATTTTCAGCTCGCGGTCATCCGGCTGGCGGGAGCCATCGCCACCGGCCAGCGTCGCGGCACCATAGGGCGTACCGCCGCTTACTTTCCAAATATCAAACTGCTCTTCAATGCCGTAGCCAATCGGCACGATGACCATGCCGTGGTGGGCCAGCGTGGTCCAGGTAGACGTAATGGCCATCTCCTCACCGCCGCCGGTACCGGTTGATGTAAATACGCTCGCCACCTTGCCACGCAGCGCGCCGTTGGCCCATAAGCCACCGGTTTGGTCGAGGAAAGTACGCATCTGGCCGGCCATGTTGCCAAAGCGAGGGGGCGTGCCGAAGATGATGGCATCGTAATCCGCCAGCTCTTGGGGCGTGGCTTCCGGCGTGTGAAATCCTGCTTGCCGCCCGCGTTTTTGAACGCTTCTTCCGGCATAGTTTCGGGCACGCGTTTTACCGTCACCTCTACGCCATCAACTCCCTTTGCACCTTCCGCCACAGCGGCTGCTAAGGTATCGATATGTCCATACATGGAATAATAAAGAACCAGTACCTTCGTCATTACTCACTCCTTTGCACATGCATTCAAGCATCAGACAGGTTGCCCACGGCGGGCAGTGAAAACTCATTAAAACATAGCGCAGTTAAGCGTAGATAAAAGCGAATGTTTCGACGCCGCGCTTCGATTTCATCGATGTGCCGATCTTGCACTTTTGCCACTTCGGCACTAATTTTCTTGTATCGTTTTTACGATAAGTTTCATTCACGTATAACGCCAAGGAGTCCGGCATGACGATGTTCGAAGCACTGCGCAAAGACCACGATATTCAGCGAGACCTGCTGGCACGCTTGGTAGAAACCCATGGTGACAGTGAAGAGCGCGACACCCTGTACCAGCAGGTGCGTGCCGAGCTGAAGTACCACGCCAACGCCGAAGAGCGCGCGCTGTATGTCCCCATGATGGATATCGACCTTACCCAAGAAAAAGCGCGCCACAGCGTGGCCGAGCACCACGAGATCGATGAGCTGATCGAACTGCTAGACGACACCGATTACGGCGCCAGCTACTCCATCACCCATGCCAAACAGCTTCAGCATTTGGTAACGCACCACCTTGATGAGGAGGAGCAAGAGGTATTTCAGCTAGCGGGCCGTGGCTTACAGGAGAATCAGAAATCATCGCTGGCAAAAGAGTACCAGGAGGAGATGCAGCGACAGCGGGCAGGCTAAATGAACCTCACAGCGCTATGGAAAAAAGAGCACCAGTGATCAAAGCGCTTGTGGCGATGAGCCATGAGCGCTTTTTTTTACCGGCAACTTTCATCATCCTACCGGCCATTTTCACGCGAACGACGCTTCCCCTTGTGAACAGCCGCGAGCGTGGTTAAAGGTAGAAGCATAAAAAAAGCGAATGCCCATGCTTAAGGACACTTTCATGCTAGGCCAATGGCTCGACTGGACGCTTGACGGCGAACGCCCTTCCCCGCGCATCGGCCGCTTTCCCAGCGGCACTTACCACCTTCACGGGCCGGGTATTTTAGAACTGACGCCCAACATTCTGCGTCCTGGCGCGCAGGCATGTATTTTTTCTGCCGCCATCCACGGTAATGAAACAGCGCCTGTGGAGCTTGTTGGCGAATGGCTAAGCGCCCTCGAAGCAAGCACCGAACAGCTCGGCGCGCCGGTTCTGGTCATCTTGGGCAACATACCCGCGTTGAAAGCTCAGCAGCGCTTCATCACGCCTAATTTAAATAGGCTGTTCAAACGCGGGCTGGACGAACAGGGCAGGGAACCGGACCGGGCGCGGGAATTGATGGAAGCGGTCGATGCGTTTTACGCCCGCCACCACGCGTTACCCAAACTACACTACGACCTGCACACCGCCATACGCGGCAGTTTGTACACGCGCTTTGTGGTAGAGCCCTATGCAGAAACGGCCACCAATGCGCAGCAGTGGGCATGGTTAGCGGCCGCCGATATGCAGGCGGTGCTGCATCAGCATCAACACAGCTGGACCTTCTCTCACTACAGCAAACACTACCTCCACGCCCAGGCGTTTACGTTTGAGCTTGGCCGCGTTGCCCCGTTTGGCGAGAACGACATGGCCGCCCTGGCGCCAATGTTAACCCTGCTTAATAAGCTAGGCGCCGGCTACGAGCCGCCCCAACAGCCAGTCGAGTCGATGGTATTTTTCCGAGTGAAGCACGAGCTCATGCGCCAAGCAGAAAACTTTAGCCTCTGCTTTGCCGACGATGTGCCTAATTTCAGCCGCTTTGAACCCGGCACCTGCCTGGCTAAAGATGAGGTAGCAGGCGACTTCGTGGTGGAAGAGACGCCGCTGCACGTGGTATTTCCCAATGCCCAAGTCGAAATCGGGGCACGAGCAGCTCTGCTAGTGGTACCCAGTCACGCCATCGCGTGACCTGCCGCCCATGAGCGGCACCGACTAGCATCCATAAAGACGCTTTTATAACAACAACGTAAAGGGGCTATCGGGACATACAGCAACATACCAAGACCAATGTCGCCCTGATAAAGTACGCGCATTTGGCACAGTCCTGATAGAATCGCCCCTTTTTTCGCGCCAGCCGCACACACGCACGACGAATTCATTTGTTGCTGCTGCGGCAACCCTGTACTGGAGCCTAAGTTATGGCCGCTACGCCTACTCCCCTTGAAGTGCGCAATATTAAAAAGCGCTTTGGCGATACAGAAGTCCTCAAAGGCCTCTCTCTGGAAGCCCAAAAAGGTGACGTCATCACCCTCATTGGTGCCTCAGGGTCAGGCAAAAGCACCTTCTTGCGCTGCATGAACCTGCTGGAACAGCCGGACGACGGCGAACTGTACGTTCACGGCGAGCAAATCCGCTTTAAAACCACCAAGCACGGCCGCGAGCCAGCGGACTGGAAACAGGTGGTTCAAGTGCGCGCCAAGCTCTCCATGGTGTTCCAGAGCTTCAACCTATGGGCGCACATGACGCTTTTGGAAAACATCATCGAAGCACCGATTCACGTGCTCGGCAAGCCGAAAAAAGAGGCCATTGAGCACGCCCACGCACTGCTGGACCGCGTAGGGCTTAGCGCTCGCGCCAACGCCTACCCGGCACAAATGTCCGGCGGCCAGCAGCAGCGCGGCGCGATTGCCCGGGCGCTGGCCATGAACCCTGAAGTGATGCTGTTTGACGAGCCGACCTCAGCGCTCGACCCGGAACTGGTGGGCGACGTGCTGAAGGTCATGCGTGACCTGGCCGATGAGGGACGCACCATGGTCGTGGTCACCCACGAAATGAGCTTTGCCCGCGACGTTTCCAGTAAAGTCATCTACTTGCATCAGGGCTTGGTAGAAGAGCAAGGGGCTCCCGACGATGTACTCGGTAACCCACAGTCGCCGCGCCTAAGCAGTTCCTGGCTCCCAAATACTGATCCGCGAGGCACCCACACCATGCTCGATTTGCAAGGTTACGGCCCCCGCCTGATCGAAGGGGCGGGCGTTACCATTCAACTGGCCGTTCTGTCGCTGATACTGGCGGTTATTCTTGGTCTACTCACCGCCAGCGCCAAGATGTCGCGTAACTGGTTTTTACGCCGCACTGCGACTGTTTACACCACGGTGATTCGTGGAGTGCCAGATTTAGTCCTGATGATGCTGCTGTTCTTTGGCGGCCAGATCGGCGTCAACGCCATCAGCGACATGCTGTATTACAATTATGAAATTGATATTTATATTAATTTCAACGCCTTTGCCGCCGGTGTACTCACCATTGGCTTTATCTTTGGTGCCTATATGGGCGAAACCTTCCGCGGCGCGTTTATGGCAGTGGACAACGGTCAGATTGAAGCCGGCAAAGCTTATGGTATGAGCGATGGGCTAGTGTTTCGACGCATCCGCTTTCCCCAGATGATGCGCCACGCGCTGCCTGGCCTCTCTAACAACTGGATGGTACTGCTCAAAACCACCGCGCTAGTGTCAGTAATTGGCTTGACCGATATGGTGCGAGTTGCCGCTGAAGCCTCCCGCGCTACCCATGAGCCTTTTGTGTTTTTAATCCCTGTGGCGGTGGCTTTTCTTCTAATTGCCAGCGTCTCTGAGTTGATTTTTGCACGGCTACAAAAACGTTACGACACCGGCTTTGGGGGGCAGTGACATGTTAGATATCTCTGCATGGTTTAACGATCTGCTGGCAGACAACCTGATTTTCACCCCCACCACCCGGGGCTACTACTGGGAAGGCTTGGTGACCACCACACAGCTGGTGTTTCTATCGCTGGTGGCCGGGTTAATTCTTGCGGTTCCGCTGGCCATTATGCGCAGCTCCAAGCATAAGTGGATCAGCCTGCCGGTCTACCTCTATACCTACGTGTTTCGCGGCACGCCGCTGCTGATCCAGCTCTACATCATCTACTACGGCGTTGCGTTCATCGACGGTATCCAGGAAACCTTCCTGTGGCCAGTGCTAAGAGAAGCCTTCTACCCGGCGCTTATCGCCTTTACGCTCAATACGGCGGCCTACACCACCGAGATCTTCCGTGGGGCGATCAAAGCCACGTCTAAAGGCGAGATCGAAGCAGCGCGAGCCTACGGCATGTCGCAAAACCTAATGATGCGGCGGACTATTCTGCCCAGCGCCTTTCGTCGTGCGCTGCCCGCTTACGGCAATGAAGTCATCTTCATGCTGCACGCCAGCGCGATTGCTAGCGTGGTCACGCTAATGGATCTCACCGGCGCGGCACGCTTTGTGTATGCCCGCTTTTATGCGCCGTTTGATGCCTTCCTGTTTGTCGCGGCCATCTATCTCTGCTTAACCTTTGCGATTTTGTATTTTTTCCGCTTCCTGGAGAAAAAATTGCTGGACCACCTGCGGCCACAAAATTCCTAGCTACAATAAATCCAACACGTCCAGCGTAAAACAAACGTTGGTTTATATGCAGGTCCCCCCTTTTCGCCAACCTCAACCTGGGGTAGCTTAAAGGGGATCACCTTCGGTGAACCTGTTTCTATTGGAGTATAAAATGAAAAAACTGCTGACTGTTTCCCTGCTGGGTTTGGCCGTTGCCGCAGCATCTTCTGCACAAGCACGCGACTACGACAACGTGCGCATTGGCGTTGACGTTCCCTACGAGCCAATGGAGTACCGCACCGCTGAAGGTGAGCTGACCGGTTTCGATATCGACCTGGGCAACGCCCTGTGCGAGCGCATCGGTGTTACCTGTGAGTGGGTCGAGCAGGAGTGGGACGGCATTATTCCTGGCCTGATGTCACGCAACTACGATGCGATCATGTCCTCCATGACCATCAACGACGAACGCCGCCAGCAGGTGCTGTTTTCTGACCCCTACATCACCATGCCGTCTGCCTGGTTCGCACCCAGCAGCCTAGGTATCAGCGAAGCCAATGAAGAGACCCTGGCGGGCAAAACCATCGGCGTTCAGCGTGGCACTCTGCAGGATAACTACGTTACCGATAACTTCAGCAGCGTCGCTGAAATCAGCCGCTACTCCACCGCCGACGACATGGTGCTGGATATGGAAGCACAGCGTCTGGATATCGTCTTCCTCGACTTCCCGATCGGCCAGTCCACGCTGCTAGAGAGCGAAGAAGCTGAGTACGTGGTTGTAGGCGAGCGCATCAGCGAACCTAAAGAGTACTTCGGCGACGGTTTCGGTATCGCCTTCCGTCAGCGTGACGAAGCGCTGGCCGAACAGTTCAATGAAGCCCTTGCTGAGCTTCAGGAAGACGGCACTTACGATGAAATCTACGCCCGTTACTTCGGGGAAGAGTAAGCGCTAGCTGCTTACGTGTGCCTCCCCACCTGGGGAGGCACGCAAGCGAGACGCCATCATGCCCTCACTCCGCATCTTACCTCCCGCGCTTCATGCGCTCTGCCCAGGTACCCGAGGCACCATTGCCCGTTTCTACCTGAGCGAATGGTTCGACGAATAGCCCTACCCTCCTTTTGGCATGCCCATGCCAACTCACGCCCCTGCGCGTGAACGTTGCCATGCGTGAAAGACGCACGGCACTCCTGCGCTTAGCGCACCCCATGCTGTAGCCGCCCTTTCAGGCGCTTGGCATTACGCAACACCCACATACCTACTAATAATCGCTTCAGGAGACTGACTATGCGTTATGCAACGCTGTCCGTGGCCGCTATTCTTGCGGCAGGTGTTTCACTCTCATTGGTATCCACTGCCGCACTGGCGCGGGATTACCGACGAGGTCCGTCTGGGGGTCGATGTTCCCTACGAACCGTTTATGTACCGCGAGGCCGACGGCACGCTCACCGGTTTTGAAATCGAGCTGGGCAACGCCGCCTGCGACTACTTAGAAGTCAGCTGCACCTGGGTTGAGCAAGACTGGGACGGCATCATTCCAGGCCTATTGGCACGCAACTACGACGCCATCATGTCTTCCATGGCGATCACCGACGAGCGCGCCCAGCGCGTGCTGTTCTCCGAGGCCTACTACACCACCCCCAGCGCCTGGATCACCACCCGCGATAAAGAGATCGATATCGAAGACCGCGCCAGCCTGGAAGGTTTAACCGTCGGCGTGCAGCGGGCGACGTTGCAGGACAACTACGTCACTCAGCTTTATGGCGATGTGTTGGAGATCCGCCGCTATACCGGCGCGGACGATGTGGTCACCGACCTGATGGGAGGCCGCCTAGACCTCACCTTCATGGACTACCCCATCGCCGAAGCCACCATTGAGATCGACACCCCGGAAAGCGATTTCCAACGCATCAGCGACTTCATCAAGCAGCCCGAAGAGATCTTTGGCCAAGGCGTGGGCATGGCGTTTCGTCCCCGTGATGAAGCGCTCGCCGAGCGCTTTAACGAGGCTCTGCGTGCGCTCAAAGAGAACGGCACTTATGATGAAATCATGAACCGTTACTTCAACTACGATGTACGCTTATAAGCGATCTGTTTAAATAGCGTAACGATATCAACACCAGCGCCGACCCCAGGTCGGCGCTTATCGTTTGCCCATTACTCTCCTGGGAAGCCCATGCTGACACTTGTAAAAAACGCCCAGCTCTTTGCCCCTGAACCTCGCGGGTTGTGCCACCTGCTGATTGCCGACCAGCGCATTGCGGCGGTGCTGGATGCCAGCGAGACGTACCAGTTGGGTACGCTTATCAAACACACCGTAGACCTGGAAGGCCGACGCGTGATTCCCGGCCTGGTCGACCCGTTGGTGCACTACATTGGCGGCGGCGGTGAAGGCGGCTTTGGCAACCGCACCGCCGAACTCAGCCTAGACGATGCCTGCGCTTCGGGTGTGACCACGCTGATTGGTGCACTGGGCACTGATGCCCTCACCCGCACCCCCGCCAACCTGATTGGCAAGGCACGGGAGCTAGCCGCAGGCGGGCTAAGCACCTATGCCTACACTGGCTCTTATCAGCTACCGCCGGTGACGCTGACCGGTTCGGTGGCCAGCGACATTCTCTATATTCCGGAATTTCTCGGCGTGGGCGAAGTGGCGATTAGCGACCATCGCGGCTCCCAGCCCACTACCCAAGAGCTTACTCGGCTAGCCTCCGACGCCCGCACCGCCGGGCTACTGGCGGGCAAATCAGGCATCGTGTTCATTCACACTGGCGACGCCGACTCCCACCTGGAGCCGCTGCGCCAGGTCGCCAAAAACAGCGCCATCCCGCTGGCCCAGTTCTACCCTACCCATATCAACCGTACCGCTGCGCTGTTCGAAGATGGCCTGCGCTTTGCCCGTGAAGGTGGGCGCATCGATTTCACCACCAGCACCACGCCGGAGCTGCTGGCTGGTGGCGAAGTACCCGCCTCTGAAGCAGTAGCGCGGGCGCTGAAAGCGCGGATCGAGCCGAGCCAGCTCAGCCTCTCATCAGATGCCAACGCTTCGCTGCCAGAATTTGATGACCAGCATCGGTTTATCGGCCTAAAACCCGGTAAACTCAGCAGCCTGTTCGAGGTGCTAGGTGAGTGTATCCATGAGCACCAGATCAGCATGGAGCACGCGCTGCATTGCGCCTCCACCACCGCCGCCAATGCCTTAAAGCTGCCACAAAAAGGCCGCCTTACGACCGGTTCGGATGCGGATTTTATCGTGCTAAGCGAAGAACGCTGGGCCATTGATCATGTCTGGGCGCTGGGTAAACCGATTTTCAGCGCAGGCTAATCCCCCATCCTCCCAGCGAACTTGCTTAGCCAAACCGGGTCTTTACTATCACTGAACCACATACAAGGAGGTAGCATGGCTGAATCGACGGCGGCTCACGCAACGCCACAGGCAAGCACCGCAGAAGTGTTCCGCCCCTCTTCCCACTGGACCGCCTGGGGACAGTGGCTGGCGCTGTTTACCATGACAGTGGACCACCTGACCCGCTACGTGCTGCCGGGGGATTGGGATTTAGGTTGGGCAGGCTCTTCGATTGGACGCATTGCGTTTCCGCTATTTGCCGCCATGGTGGCGTGGCATGGCTTGTTTAATACGCGTAATCCGCTGCGCTACTCGCGGCGGATTTTGATTATCGGACTCGCCGCACAGTTGCCCTATATGCTGATGCCCCGTGCCTCTGATGCGTTTATCTTAAACGTCTGCTTCACCTTGGCCAGCGGCTTGGCACTGGGTGCTTTGGTGCGCCAGGGCTGGCAGCACTACCAGCAACAAACCTTAGGTTTGGGCTGGCTGATGCTGGGAGCCGCGGTGGGTGTGACCGTGTGGTACCTGCTTGGCTTCTGGGTGGAGTATGGCCATAACGGCCTGCTGCTGATCCCGCTGTTTATGTTTGCCATGCAGGCGCTCAGCGAAACTCGTAACGTGCTGAAATCTCGCCTCTGGGCGGGGCTGGCGGCGTTTCCCGTGCTGTGGATTGCCGGGCAAATGAACGCTTCTGATATGGCTAAATCATTTACCGTCGCCACCTGCGTCATTGTGCTAATGCTGGCCGCCGGTGCCGCTCAGCGCGTGCCCCCCGTGGCGCTTGAGATGCCGCGCCGCCTATGGCTTGCCTGGTACCCGGGGCACTTTGCGTTGATCGCCCTGTGGTTACTGCTTAGCGGTCAACTGGCAGGTTAGGCGCCTGCTCAGCGACCCGTTTATTCACTTCATCGCGCATCCAGGGCTGGTAGCGGCGCAGCCGCGCCCGGCCCTCGGTTTTGGCCTGATACATCGCCATATCTGCCTGTTTTAGCACATCGGTATGGTCAAAGGCTGCCGCGTCAAAACAGGTGTAGCCCATACTGGGCGTTACTTCTACCCAGCGGCTCTCTAAGCGGTATTCACCTGCCAGCGCCTGCTGCACTGTTTCCATATAGCGGGCGGCCGCTGCGTTTAACGCCTCACTCTCCGTCACATCAAACAGTGCGAGCAGCACAAATTCATCGCCGCTCAGACGGGCGGCCATATCATCGTTTTGCAGACACGACTCCAATCGGCGCGCTACCTGTACTAATAAGTCATCCCCTGCTGCGTGGCCCAGGGTGTCGTTAATCAGCTTAAAGCGGTCCATATCCATAAACATCACCAAGCCACCGCGCTGGTCGTTGTCCTGCTCGTTACATAGCGCCTCTAATCGCTCGATAAACAGCCTGCGGTTGGGTAAATCGGTCAATGCATCGTAATAAGCTTGGCGGTAAATAATCGCCTCGCTGCGCTTTCGCTCGGTGAAGTCTTCAATAATCGCCACACCGCCCACCATCTGGTTGCTGGCGCTATGCACCCCATTGAAGAACGCCCGCAAGGGCGTGCCCACACTGGATTTGGGCAGTTGATAAGTGCCTTCGTAGTAGCCCGTGCCTTTCTCCAGCGCATCCCTCACCGCCTGGGCAACCCCTCGGTCGGCGGAACGGTCCAGCATGCGGTAGCCGAGTAACTTCGAGCGCTCCACGCTCAGGATATCCAGCAGTTTGCTATTGCAGTCGGTAATCTGCCCCTGCTCATCAAAGTGCAGTACGCCTAGCGGCGAGTGCTGAAAAATAGAGCGATAGCGGTTTTCGCTTTCGCGCAGTTGCGCCTCCCGGGCGGCCATGTTCACTCGCAGGGCAATATTGTCGTGAATAGTACGGCTAAAGCGGCGGCTAGTGGCGATGATCAAACCCAAAAAAAGCACCAGCATCAGGCCGATTAAAATAGAAAGCGGCGAGCCCTGAAACAGAAACTGAGCTTAAGCGGCAGCAAAATGGGAAGCACAAAGCCAATGGCGATCCACCACACGGAAGAGAGCGTGGTCACGCCCCCTGCCGCAATCCCGGCCAGCACAATCGAGAGCGCGGCAATTTGGGCGGGGTGATTGTGGCTAAACAGCAGCACGCCGGAGGCGCCCCACACGCAGCCAGAAGCAATCGCCCCCACAGCAAACCAACGCAGCCAGCGCTGGCGCTGCTGGCTGTAGAGCAGGCAGGCGCTTAAACCGCTGGGCCAGCAGTAACCTCAACCCTGAAATCACCACCAGCACCGTAAACCAACCCAGCAGTAGCGTCGCATCCACCACTGGCCACAGGGCCGCCCCCAACAGCCCGCCCGCCAGTACGCTGCTCAGCACCGGCTGCCATAGGTTGTCGCAACGTAGGCGCACTTTTTCGCCACGCAAACGCTGCATGGTTATATGGTGGTCACGTTGATAGCCACTACGCAGCCCGGAGGCCATCGCCGTGGCGGCGAGGGGTGTGGGGGGCGACATACAAACTCCCTGTTCTTCAGTCGGCTTAACGCCAATCTTATTGGTTAGGCTTTTTTTAATACATCTGTTTTAGCACGTTTAAGTCACAAAAGTAGTGACCATCAGAAATTAAAAAGCCGCCTTTTCAGGCGGCTTCGTTGTTCATAACGTAGATTCAAAACTCCACTCAACGGGGGGCGCATCGGGTATCAACGCCTGACAAGCACGCACTTTTTCAAGCAGCTCGGCGTGACTCGACGCCACGACGTTAACGTGAGCCAGCTTACGCCCTGGGCGCTCGGCTTTGTCGTAGCGATGCAAGTGGGTGTCGGCAATGGCTAGCAGCGCGGCGTTATCACCTTCCAGGCCAATCACATTCACCATGCAGGTAGGTGCAACGGGATTCGTCGCGCCTAACGGCAAGCCTTGAATAGCCCGCAGATGGTTCTCGAACTGGCTGGTCACTGCGCCGTCCATCGTCCAGTGGCCGGAGTTATGCACCCGCGGGGCCATTTCGTTGGCCAGCAGGCTGCCGTCGCGGGTTTGGAACAGCTCCAGCGCCAACACGCCCACGTAATCCAGCTCGTCCAGCAACACACGAATGTAGTTATCGGCGGCTTGTTGAACGCTGGCGTCCAAATCCGGTAGCGGAGCCCCGCGGAGTAGCGCAGAATGCCACCCACGTGCTGGTTTTCCGCCATGGGGTAGAACACCACGTCCCCATCGCGGCCGCGTACGGCAATCATCGAGACTTCGCGTACAAAATCGACAAACGCCTCAACGATCAGCTGCGAATGGCCAATGGCATCCCACGCCTCTTGCGCCTGCTCCGGCGCTTTCAGTACCGCCTGGCCCTTGCCGTCATAGCCTTCGGTAACCGATTTTGCTACCACTGGGCAGCCTAGTTCGGCGGCAGCGGCAGCGAGCTGTTCGGCGCTTTCCACCACGCGGTAGGCTGGTGTCGGAATGCTCAGGCGGTCAAACAGCGCCTTCTCTTCTACCCGATTCTGGCACACCGCAATAGCGCGGCTGCCGGGGTAAACCGGCTTATGCTGCTCAATCTGCTTTACCAGCTCAACGGGGAGGTGCTCGAATTCGTAGGTCACTACATCGACCTTATCGAGAAACGCCGCCAAATGCTGGTTATCCGGGTCGACAATCACCTCGCCAATACCCGCGCTGGGATTACCAGTGGTATCTAAAAACGTAAACGTGTTGCCCAGCGGATAACCTGCCAGCGCCAGCATACGCCCGAGCTGGCCTGCACCGAGGACGCCAATGTTTTTTGCAATCATATGTTTTGCACTCTGTGCGCTCATGATGGCTACCTATTGGGCCGAGGAGTCTACGTCAGGGCGCGGGTCGGGGTTATCCAACACCAACTGGGTCTGCTCGGCGCGGAACGCCTCAACAGCTTCGCGCACGGTGCTGTCCTGAAGGCCCACAATTTGTGCGGCCAGCAGGCCTGCGTTGGTGGCACCGGCTTTGCCAATAGCCAGGGTGCCTACCGCAATGCCACCCGG
This sequence comes from Vreelandella lionensis, assembly GCF_002087295.1. Taxonomy (GTDB): domain Bacteria; phylum Pseudomonadota; class Gammaproteobacteria; order Pseudomonadales; family Halomonadaceae; genus Vreelandella; species Vreelandella lionensis. The sequence goes on from NZ_MWVI01000089.1 coordinate 87,867, forward strand.
CATTTGGGCAATAGAAGGCAGTGAATCCAAGCCCTTCAGCGCTTTAGACTCCACCGGCACACCCAGCACCGGCAGCGCCGTTGGTGACGCGACCATCCCCGGCAAATGAGCGGCACCGCCTGCGCCTGCCACAATCACCTGCAGGCCACGCTCAGCGGCACTTTTTGCATATTCGAACAGCAGGTCGGGTGTGCGATGCGCCGATACCACACGGGTTTCGTAGGGAACGCCCAACCGCTCTAACATCGCCACCGCGTGCTCCATGACCGGCCAATCAGACTTCGACCCCATGATCACGCCCACCTTGGGTGCGCTGTTCGACATGCAAAACTCCTCGGCCAACGGCCTATTTAAGCTAGAAAGCAGTCCATAAGCCGCGCACAGTGCGCAGCTCACTCAGAAATAGGAAGGCGCATAGTTTACCAGAGCCACGGGCATTTGCGGGTGTTACTCGCTGCGTGAAATTTTCATCAAATTAGGCATTGAAAACCGCGTGAGTTGGCGGCATTGTGTATTTGTCATTTCCGACTGATGGAGTCACATGAGTACGGCATACTCAACTGCTCACGCAGAATCATTAGATCCTCCGCGAAGCAGCCCTGACCTCGATGTCAGGGAATTAGAAAAACGTACGCGCCTCATGCGTATTATTACCCGCCTGATCGCCGTATCAGATCTGGGAAGCCGCGAAATAGCCCGCCAGGCTGGCTTACCCGTTCAAAAGATCAGCGACCTGCTCGCCGGAAGGCTAGAGCATCTGGACATCAACGAGCTTAATGTCCTGCGTCGCACGTTAGAGCTGGAGGCGCCATAGCAGCCACGCCACCTCCCCGCTAACTCTCACCGCTTGAGTATTTCCCCGCCCCGGTTACTGGGGCGGAATCATTACGCCGCCTAACGCCACCACGATGACCACCAGCCATGCAGGCAGTTTCCACACGGTGAGCAGCAAAAAGCCCGTCAACGCCAGCACGAACTCGTAAGGCCCAAGAATGGCACTGGTCCACACCGGCTGATAAAGCGCCGCGCCTAAAATACCCACCACCGCCGCATTGGCACCGCGCATCAGCGCTTGTGCACTGCTCCACTGGCGGAACTGATTCCAAAACGGCAGCACGCCGACCAGTAGCAAAAACCCCGGCACAAAAATCGCCAGCAGCGCCAAAAGCGCGCCAATCACGCTGGGTATCCCTGGCAGCAGCGCCCCTAAATATGCAGCAAACGTAAACAGCGGCCCCGGCACCGCTTGTGCCGCGCCGTAACCCGCTAAGAATTCATCTGCCGTGACCCAACCCGATTGCACTACTTCCGCTTCTAGCAGCGGCAGCACCACATGGCCACCGCCAAACACCAGCGCGCCTGAACGGTAGAACGCATCGACGACGTTCAACCAACCGGCACTCGCCGCTAACAGCGGTAAGAGCACCAACAAAGCGGCGAATAAACCTAATGCTAGCGTGCCCGCTCGGCGTGTCACCGGGAAGTGCAGCGATTCGCTAGATGATGCTGCAGCGCTTTGGCGACAAAGCAGCAGCCCCGCCACGCCGCCCAGCACAATCGCCGCCACCTGCCCCAACGGCCCGCTGACCAGCACCACCGCCAACACTGCTGCCAGGGCAATGCCCGTGCGGGTTTTATCCGGGCAGAGGTTGCGCGCCATGCCCCACACCGCGTGGGCCACAATGGCCACCGCCACCACTTTTAAGCCGTGAATGATGCCGCTGGCCACCGGGCCATCCAGCACCGCCGCGCCCAATGCAAACAGCACCAGCACGATGGCAGAGGGTAGCGTAAACGCCAGCCACGCCATTGCCGCCCCCCAGGGGCCAGCGCGCATCAAACCCAAGGCAAAGCCTACCTGGCTACTGGCTGGCCCCGGCAAGAACTGGCACAGCGCGACCAAATCCGCGTAGGCCTGCTCGCTGAGCCACTGGCGGCGTTCGACAAACGCCGTGCGAAAGTAGCCCAGGTGCGCCACCGGACCGCCAAAGGAGGTCAGCCCCAGCGCTAAAAATGCCCAAAACACCTCGCTGGCTCGTCCTCGTATCTTATTCTCTACCGCCATCGTGCCCACCGTTTACTCATTAAAAAGCGCAAGGCGTTAAGGGTACGCCTTGCGCTTGACGACTTAGTGACAGCCTAACCGTGCCGGTGACTCTTCACAGGTTATTCTTGGTCGGTCACCGCACCGGTACTGGCCGAGCTGACCAATTTGGCATACTTCGCCAACACGCCTTTACGATAGCGCGGCTCAGGCTGTTGCCAAGCCGCACGGCGGCGCATCATCTCTTCATCGCTGATATGCACATCAATGGTATCGGCTTCGGCATCAATGGTGATGGGGTCGCCATCTTCAACCAGCGCCAGCGGGCCGCCGTCGAAGGCTTCCGGCGACACATGCCCCACCACGAACCCGTGGCTGCCGCCGGAGAAGCGGCCATCGGTAATCAGCGCCACATCGTTGCCCAAGCCACGGCCCATAATGGCCGAGGTAGGCGTGAGCATTTCGCGCATGCCGGGGCCGCCTTTTGGGCCTTCGTAGCGAATCACCACCACATCGCCCGCCACTACGGTACCATCGTTGATGCGTGCCTGGGCTTCCTCTTCCGAGCCAAACACCCGCGCCGAGCCGCTAAAGCGCGTGCCCTCTTTACCGGTGATTTTCGCCACCGCCCCTTCCGGCGCTAAGTTGCCAAACAGAATACGCAGGTGGCTTTCGGCTTTGATCGGGTTACCCAGCGGCGCGATGATTTGCTGATCCATCGGGTACGGCTCGACGTTAGCGAGGTTTTCCGCCAGCGTTTTACCGGTCACGGTTAAGCAGTTGCCGTTAAGCAGCCCAGCATCCAGCAGGATTCTCATCAGCGGCTGAATGCCGCCAATCGCCACCAGCTCGCTCATCATGTAGTGGCCGCTGGGGCGCAGGTCGGCCAGCACCGGCACGCGCTTACCGATCTCGGTGAAGTCTGCCAGGGTCAGCTCGACACCGATGGTGCGCGCCATGCCAATCAGGTGCAGCACCGCATTGGTGGAGCCACCCAGGGCAATCACCACGGTCACGGCGTTCTCGAACGCCTCGCGGGTCATGATATCGGAGGGCTTGATGTCTTGCGCCAGCAGCGCCAGCACGGCTTCGCCAGCGGCTTTGCAGTCATCGCGTTTCTCTTGGGAGATGGCATTCTGCGCCGAGCTTCCCGGCAGGCTCATACCCAGTGCTTCAATGGCCGAAGCCATGGTGTTGGCGGTGTACATGCCCCCACAGGAGCCAGGGCCAGGAATGGCGGTCTCTTCGATGTTTTTCAGCTCGATCAGGTCGATGTCGCCACGGGAGTGGGCGCCCATCGCTTCGAACACCGAGACAATATCGGTGTGGCCCTTGCCGGGCATGATGGTGCCGCCGTAAACGAACACGCTGGGGCAAGCCGTGCCAGCCCCATCACGCAGCCCGGCATGTTCTTATCGCAGCCGCCAATCGCCACCAAGCCATCAAAGCCTTCGCAGCCCGCCACGGTTTCGATGGAGTCGGCAATCACTTCCCGCGAGACCAGCGAGTACTTCATTCCTTCGGTGCCGTTGGCAATGCCATCAGAAATGGTAATGGTATTGAACACCACGCCTTTGCCTCCGGCGGCATCGCCCCATCCCGGGCAAGCTCCGCCAGCTCACCAATATGGCTATTACACGGCGTCACCATACTCCAGGTAGACGCGATACCTACCTGAGGCTTTTGAAAATCGTCATCGTTGAAGCCCACGGCGCGCAGCATGGCGCGGCTAGCCGCTTTACCGGGGCCATCCACCACCGGGGCAGAGTGGCGGCGGGTATTATTTTTTGTCGGCTCGGTCATCACGGACTCCTCTCCATTCATGGCAAAGGCCACAGCTTGGCGATATATCTTACATCCCGCAAGGTACTTAACCTATGGAACCATAGCGTCACCGCTACCCGTGACGCTGATTGCCGTGAAGGAACGCCGCCGTATGCCTGCCAATGCTTTGTTCTCCCCCACTCCGCTCCCCCCCGGTTTTATGGTGGTACATGCTAACCGCTTGGAAGATTTACGCGGTTTGGCGGTGGAGTGGATGCGCCGCCAGCCGTTGGGGCCGTTGGAGAACGAAACCATTCTGGTGCAGAGCAACGGTATTGGGCAGTGGCTGAAACTGGCGTTGGCGGAAGACCCTAAGAACGGCGGCGCGGGCATTGCGGCGGCGCTAGAGGTGATGCTGCCCGCGCGGTTTCTATGGCAGGCCTACCGCACGGTGCTCACTCACGTTTCGCAAAACGCCGATGCCGTGCCGGAAACCTCGCCGTTTGATAAGTCGCGCTTGGTATGGCGGCGGCTTCGCCTTCTTCCTACCCTAGCCGGGCAGCCGGTGTTTGAGCCGCTGGCGCAGTTTCTAGAAATCGAACGTGACCAGCGCAAGCACTACCAACTGGCCGAGCGGCTGGCGGATCTGTTTGACCAGTACCAGGTCTACCGCGCCGACTGGTTATACGCCTGGGCCAACGGCCACGATGTGCTAATTACCGCCAGAGGCGAGCACCGCCCGCTGGAAGAGCACCAGCGCTGGCAGCCCGCGCTCTGGCGCATCCTGCGTGACGATGTGGCCGCCACCCAAGGCAATGCCGGATTGAACAGCAGCCGCGCCCAGGTTCACCAGCGCTTTTTGAAGGCCACCGAGCACCTAGAGGGCCAAGACTGCCCACCGGGGCTGCCTCGGCGGCTGATTATCTTTGGTATTTCATCGCTGCCCCAGCAAACCCTGGAAGCGCTGGCGGCGCTCTCTCGCTGCTGCCAAATCGTGCTGTGCGTTCACAACCCCTGCCAGTTCTACTGGGCGGATATCATCGAGCACAAAGACCTGCTACGCGCCCAGCGCTACCGCCAGCGGCGTAAAACCGGCATGCCCGAAGCGCTGGATGTACTGGGCACCGGCGATGCCGATGACGCTCTGCACCTGCACGCCCAGCCGCTGCTAGCCGCCTGGGGCAAGCAGGGCCGCGACTACCTGCGCCTGCTCGATGAGCACGACGACGCAGGCAACTACCAAACCCTATTCGAGCAGCAGGCACTGCGCATCGATATGTTCGAGCCGTTCAGTGGCGAGGATCGCCACTGCCTACTCAGCCAGCTGCAAGACGACATCCGCGAGCTGCGCCCCGTGGCGGAAACGCAAGGCCACTGGCCCGCACTGCCCGCTGCCGATGACTCCATCGTGTTCCATATCGCCCACGGCCCCCAGCGGGAAGTGGAGATTCTCCACGACCAGCTGCTGGCCGCCTTCAGCGCCGACCCGCACTTGCGCCCACGGGACATCATCGTCATGGTTCCGGATATCGACCGCTACGCGCCGCACATCGAAGCGGTGTTTGGCCAGCTGCCCACCGACGACCCGCGGCACATTCCCTACACGCTCGCCGACCAAGCCAGCCGTCACCGCCTGCCGCTGATGATTGCCCTGGAAAAGCTGCTACGGCTGCCGGAGCTGCGCCTGTCGGTGAGCGATTTACTCGACCTGCTGGATGTCCCCGCCCTGCGCCAGCGCTTCGGCCTAGAAGAGCGTGACCTACCGGTGCTAGAGCGCTGGATGGAAGGCGCGGGCATCCGCTGGGGGCTAAACGCCAAGCAGCGCCAAAGGCTGGAACTGCCCGGCGGGCTGAGCCAAAACACCTGGGCATTCGGCCTGCGCCGGTTGCTGTTGGGCTACACCGTGGGCGACGGCCACGCGTGGCAAGGCATCGAGCCGTTTGATGATATCGGCGGGCTGGAGGCGGGCTTAGCTGGGCCGCTGGCGACGCTGCTGGAGAAGCTCGAAGCCACCTGGGAGAGCTTCTGCCAACCCACCGATGCCGCTACTTGGGTTGCGCGGCTACGGGGGCTGCTGGAAACTTTCTTTCTTACCGACGATGCCCAAGAGAGCATCATGCTCACCAAGCTAGAAAGCGGCTTGCAGCAGATGCTGGAAAGCAGCCGGGAAGCCGAACTCAACGACCCGCTGCCGCTCTCCATGGTGCGGGAGCACTGGCTGGCGCAGATCGATGAGCACAGCCTTTCCCAACGCTTCTTGGCCGGGGCGGTCAACTTCGCCACGCTGATGCCCATGCGCGCCATTCCCTTCAAGCGGGTATGCCTGCTGGGCATGAACGACGGCGAGTACCCCCGCTCCCAGCCGCCGCTGGATTTCGACCTGATGGGCAGCGACTACCGCCCCGGCGACCGCTCCCGCCGGGAAGACGACCGATACCTGTTTCTGGAAGCGCTGCTCTCTGCCCGCGACCAGCTCTACGTGAGTTGGGTTGGCCGCAGCCAGATCGACAATACGCCGCTGCCGCCCTCGGTGCTGGTGGGCCAACTGCGCGACCACTTAGAAGCCGGCTGGCAAACGGAAAACGGCGCGCCGCTGCTGGAAACACTCACCACCGAGCATCCGCTGCAGCCTTTCAGCCGCGATTACTTCAACAGCCCAGCAAGCCGACTGTTCACCTACGCCCACGAATGGCGCGAGGTGCACGCCCCGCGCACGCCACCCGCCACTAGCCGCACGCTGCCCGCCCCGGAAAACGCCCCCACCAGCCTCTCGCTTGGGCAGCTAGGCAGCTTTCTGCGCGAGCCGGTGCGCAGCTTCTTTAATACTCGCTTGGGGGTCTATTTCGAGCAGGAAGCCATCGCCGAGCTGGACGCCGAGCCCTTCGCCCTGGATGGCCTGCAAAACTGGCAGCTCCAAGATCAGCTAATTGCCGTCCAGCGCCACGCGGTGGATAACGGCCAGCCGCGTATGGAAGCATTGCACGAAGCATTGGAGCGCTTTCAAGGCCAAGGCGTGCTAGCCATGGGCGCGTTCGGCGAACGCATGCGCGCAGCACTCGCCGAACCCATGGAGGCGCTTTTCAACGCCTACGAAGACGCGTTAGACGCGTGGCCGCATACCCTGCCCGACACCATGATTCACTTCGAAGCCCACGGCCTCACATTGGAAGAGCCCCTGGGCGAACTGCGTCAGGATGAAGCAGGCCACCGCTGCCGTCTGCTGCTGCTGAGTAGCAGCCTGATTAGCCAAGGCAGCGGGCGCGGCCAGTACCGCTGGAGCCACCTGCTGCGCCCCTGGGTCGCGCACCTAGCGGGCAACCTGGATGGCCCGATGACGACGCAACTACTCTCCAAAGCGGGTCATGTCACGTTAGCGCCGGTGGATGCCGAGACCGCCCGCCAGCACTTGGAAACCCAGCTAGCCGCGTGGCAAGCGGGCCTAGAAACCCCGCTACCGCTCGCACCGCAAGCCGCGTTTGCTTGGCTAAGAAACAAAGGCACGCCAGATATGGCGCAAGAAAAAGGCCGAGAAAGCCGCGCCTACGCCGCCGCCGAAACCGCCTATGAAGGCGGCCGCTACCAAACCGGTGAAGTGGCCCAAAGCGCGTATTTAAGCCACCAGTGGCCCCGCTTCGAGCGGTTGTTCTTCGAGCAAGCCAACGGGCACACCTTTGCCACGCTCACAGAAGCGCTCTACGCGCCGCTTCACCAGGCGGTCAAAGGGTAAACCAGCGTGGGTGTTACATAGCGTCGAGCGTTTCCACATCGAACGCCACAATCTGGCGTTTGGCACTGGAGAACTCGACGCCGATCAGGTGTATGGGCTTGCCAGAGGCGCGGTACTTGTCCGCATACCCTTTGTGTTTGATTTGCGCCAGCGCCTGACCTTCCGGCAGTTGCTCCACCACTTTGAACTCGAACAGGTAGATATGCCCACCAAAATCCACGCTCATATCCACCTTGCCGTGGTGGCTGGCATCTTCCACCGTCACATCCAGGCCCAGGGCCGCAAAGTGGCTGTAGAACACGCTGGCGTAATGGCCTTCGTAGCGAGCAATCGGGTTGTTGCGATACCAGTCGTGAGGGAGTCCGGCATAAAGCGCCTTTAGGTGCGCTTCTAGCCCGACAAGATCATGCTGTCTTAAATGGCGAAACAGTGTTCTGCGTTCACGCGGGGCATTTTCGACCCCCAGCGATGGCAACAAGGCGTGGTTGAGACTGGTTTCGACTTCACGGTTAGGAAAGCCCAGCGTGTACTGGCGGTATCCCAGCAGCGGCTCCTCTACCTGCTGGATGGTCAGGTAGCCGGTTTGAAACAGCAGACCTTCGGTACTGATCTGATCCACATCGAACTGGCTGAGCAGTTCATACTCTGTTTCCCAGTGATCTAACGAAGGCGTAAATACCCCCCGCTGTTTGAGAATATCAACCAGAAACGTCGGCGTGGCAGACTCAAACCAGTACGGCGCAAACTCGCGCTTTTGAAACAGTAGCAGCACATCAAAGGGATTGTAGACAGACACCACCTCGCGCCCACCCCACCGGTAGCCGTTGTACCACTGACGAATGGCCTCACGATCCAAACCGGGTAGCTCAGGCGCGAACACCTTATCGATGTCTTCGTCGGTATAGCCGCAAATCGTGCTGAAAGGAGCGTCTAAGGTGATATCGTTGAGATTGTGCAAGCCCGAAAATAGGCTGACCTTGCTGAACTTTGATACGCCTGTGAGCAGCACAAAGTGCAAATGAGGGTCGGCATCTTTCAGCACGCTATACAGGTTCTTCAACCCCTCGCGCAGTTCCCGAGCGCGTTCGGGCACCAAAATATTATCCAGAATCGGCTTATCGTACTCATCGATCAGCACAACCACCCGTTGGCCGTATTGCTGGTGGGCAATGCGAATAAGGGCGGAAAACTCGCCGGGAATATCGGCTTCATGGTATTGAGTAATGCCCAGCCGCTCACGCTGAACCCGAAGCTGCTCACGGATACGTTCATCCAGCCCTTCACGGCTCTGCATGACGCCATCGGCAAAGCTGATACGAATGACCGGGTAACGCTGTTGCCAGTCCCACTGATCGTGAATATAGAGCCCTTCAAACAGCGCCTGGCGGCCCTCGAACAAGCAGCGCAGCGTATCCAGCAACAGGCTTTTACCAAAGCGGCGCGGCCGCGAGAGAAAGTAGTATTTGTTCTGGTTAACCAAGCGCTCGATATGCGGGGTTTTATCGACGTAGTAATAGTCGCCCTCACGGATATCCGAGAACGTCTGAATCCCGATGGGTAGCTTACGGCGATGGACATCCTGCACGGCGGCCTCCAGAACAAAAAACAGCGATATGAAAAGCAGTTTAGCATGCGGCTGATGCCTGCAGCGTCAGATCAGCGGGCTTTCATCCCCCTTTCCACCCAGCGATAAAATGCGCTTGGCCAACGCAATCATCTCCGGGTCGCCGGTATTCTTAGTGGGCACATCGGACAGCTTCACCACTGGCAGCCAGCCCTGCCCTTCGGGGCGGGCCTCAACCATTTTGATCACCATGTTCATGGGCGCTACGCCAATATCGTTGGTGAAGTTGGTGCCAATGCCAAAGGCCATGCCAATCCGTCCTTGGCAGAAGGCGCGGATGCGCTCCACTTTTTCAGGCGTGAGGGCATCGGAGAAGATGATGGTTTTGCTCAGCGGGTTAATGCCCAGGCGCTGGTAGTGGGCAATGGTGGCATCGGCAAATTCAATCGGGTCGCCGCTATCGTGGCGCACGCCGTCGAAGAGCTTGGCGAACTTCTTATCGAAGCTCTCGAAAAAGGCGCGGGTAGTAAAGGTATCGGTCAGCGCGATACCCAAATCCCCCCGGTACACGTCCACCCAGTGCTCCAGCGCCAAACTGTTGGCCATTTTGAAACCAAAGCGAGCGCCGTGGAACATAAACCACTCATGGGCGTGGGTGCCGATGGGCTTCACCCCGTGGCGCATGGCCAGCAGCACGTTGCTGGTGCCGCTAAACGCCTCGCCGCCGTAGTGGCGCAGCGCTTTGACGACTCGGTCGTGCACCGCAAACGAGAAACGCCGACGGGTGCCGAACTCGGCAATCTTCAGCCCGTGCTGGCGGTACAGTTCGATTTTCTCTCGCGTGCGCTGCTCGATGAGCGCTTCGTCATCTTCCGACACGCTCACGCCGCGCAGTTGGTACCAAAGCTCGCTAATCAGCGCCATCAGCGGCACTTCCCACAAAATGGTGCGGTACCAGGGGCCTTCCATCACCACCGAGAGCTCGCTGCCCTGCTGCTCGATCGTCACTTCGCTGGGGTCGTAACGAAAGCCCGCCAGAAAATCGAGATAGGTGGGGTCTAGGTAAGGGCAGGTGGTTTGCAGGTAGCGCTTCTCTTCATCGGACAAGCGCAGCGTCGCCATGCGATCCACTTCACCGCGCAGCGCCTCACCAAAGCCCTCAGGAAACGCATGCTCGCCGCGATCGATAAACGCGCAGCGGGCATGGGCATAGGGGAAGCGTTTAATCACGGCATTCTGCATCGTGATCTTGTAAAAATCGTTATCCAGAAGCGAGGTCAGCATGAGATCCCTTCACCAGCATCAACAGATCGCCAAGAGCGGCTAGCCCGCTAGTTTACCAGTTGGCGTCGATACCTCACAGCCTAACCCCTTTTTACTATGGCTTACGCCCATGGAAGCCGAGCGCCCCTCCCTGTTTACAACGCATTCGACCCCGTCTTTCAAACCAGCCTCTAACGCTGCTTTGCTCTTTTGCCCAGCTCTTGGCAACGCGATATAGTGCCGGTGCCTTTGGCTACCCGCCAAAGGCGCTTTGCTTTCCGCCTGCCGTGATGTTCGGAGAATGAGAATGAGCCAGCCCACCCCGCTGAACCCGCTGACGCTACCGCTTCACGGCAGCCGTTTGATTGAAGCCAGCGCGGGCACGGGGAAAACCTTCACCATTGCGCTGCTGTATGTACGCTTGGTGCTGGGCGGGCAACACAGTGAAGACAACACCGCCTTCGTACACCCGCTCACCCCGCCGGAAATTCTGGTGGTCACGTTTACCAACGCCGCCACCCAAGAGCTGCGTGAACGTATCCGCCACCGGCTGGTGGAAGCGGCGGCGGTGTTTCGTCATCAGGGTGAAGGCTCACTGCTTCTAGCGCTGCGCAGCCAATACCCCGAGGCCACGTGGCCCGCCTGCGCCCGCCGCTTAGAGCTGGCCGCCGAGTGGATGGACGAAGCCGCCGTTTCTACCATCCATAGCTGGTGCTACCGCATGCTGCGCGAGCACGCCTTCGATAGCGGCAGCCTGTTCTCGCTCAATTTGGAAAACGACCAGCAAGAGCTGGAGCAAGAGGTAGTGCGCGACTACTGGCGCACCTTCTACTACCCGCTGGACGCCGAGGCGCTGGGCAGCATTACCGGTTACTGGCAGTCGCCGGACCAGCTCCACGGGCAGGTGCGCAAACTGCTGGCCGAAAGGGAGGCCCTAGGCAGCCCCCGCCCCGCCCCCGAGCAAACCCTAAGCGCCGCCCAAGCCGAGCGCAGCGCTCGCCTAACCGAGCTAAAAGCCCCCTGGCCCGCCTGGCTGGATGAACTAGTGCCCGCACTTGAAGACGTCGCCAAACGCAAAGCCTTCACAGGCCAAAGCTTCAACGCCAAAAGCCGCGCCAACTGGCTAGGCGCACTGCGGGAGTGGTGCGACAGCGACGCCACCCGCCCCGCACTCACCGATGCCGCCTGGAGACGCCTCACCCCAGACGGCATGGCCGAGATATGGAAAGAGGGCGCGCCCCCTTGCCCCGCCGCCTGGGAAGCGCTGGCCGAGCTGCCCGCCGCGCTAAACGCCCTGCCCGAGCCGCGCAACGACCTGCTGATTCACGCCGTGCAGTGGTGCAAAGTGCGCCTGGAGCGGGAGCAAGAGCGCCGCGCCGAAATGGGTCCCAACGACCTGCTCACCCACTTGGACCGCGCCCTGCAAGGCCCCAACAAAGAGGCGCTGGCCGCGCAGATACTGCGCCAGTTCCCCGTGGCGCTGATCGACGAGTTTCAGGACACCGACCCCATCCAGTACCGCATTTTCAACGCGGTGTATGAGGTCGCCAAGCCCCGCCGAGACGCCGCCATGCTGCTGATCGGCGACCCCAAGCAGGCCATTTACGCCTTTCGCGGCGCGGATATCTTCACCTACTTAAAAGCCCGCGAAGACACCACAGGCCGCCACGTCACACTGGGCACCAACTACCGCTCCGGCCGCGCCATGGTAGAAGCGGTGAACCACTGCTTCCGCTACGCCGATGAACACCCGGCCGGAGCGTTTCTGTTCCGCGAAGAAGGCGGCGACAACCCGCTGCCGTTTCTGCCGGTAGACGCCAAAGGCCGAAATGAACAGCTCGTTCACCAGGGCCAACCGCTGCCCGCCATGACGCTCTGGCCGCTGGCAGCAGACGAGCCGCTCTCTAAAACCGCCTACCAAACCGAGATGGCCGAACGCTGCGCCTCTTTCATGGCAGAACTGCTCAGCGCAGGGCAGAAAGGCGAGAGCGGCTTTCAAACCGACGACGCGCTCACCCCACTCAAGCCTTCCGATATGGCGGTGCTGGTGAACGGCCTGCAGGAAGCCCGCGCTATTCGCCTAGCGCTGGCCGGCCGTGGGGTGAAGAGCGTGTATCTTTCGGATCACGATAAGGTGTTTAGCTCGCCTATGGCCGCCCAGGTAGAGCGCTGGCTGCGCGCCTGCGCCGAGCCGCTGGCTAGCTCCCGCCAGGCCGAAGCGCACCTGCGCGCCGCGCTGGCCACCCCGGTGCTGGGGCTAAGCTTGGCGGAGCTGGACCACCTGCAGCAAAACGAGCTGGCCTGGGAAGAGCGGGTAGAGCAGTTCAGCCACTACCACCGCCTGTGGCAACGCCAGGGCGTGCTGCCGCTGGTGCGCCGCATGATGGTGGATTTTGATATTCCCGCCCGACTGCTAGCGGAGTTTGAAGAGGGTGAGCGCTTGCTCACCGACCTGCTGCACCTGGGTGAACTGCTGCAGCAGGCCAGCGCCGAACTGGACGGCGAACACGCGCTGATTCGCTTTCTGTTTGACGCCATTGCCGACCCGGAAAGCCACGGCGACAGCCACAAACTGCGCCTGGAGAGCGACGCGGATTTGGTCAAAGTGGTCACCATCCACAAATCCAAAGGGCTGGAGTACCCGCTGGTATTCCTGCCCTTCATCGCCAACCACCGCCCGGTCAAAGCCGAGGACGTACCGCTGCGCTGGCACGACAGCGAGGGCAACCTACAGCTCAGCCTAGAAGCCGATGACGCGATACTCGCCACCGCCGACCGCGAACGGCTGGGGGAAGACCTGCGCAAACTCTACGTCGCGCTTACCCGCGCCCGCCACGCCACTTGGCTGGGTCTAGCCCCGCTGAAAGGCCTGGAGAACAGCGCGCTGGGTTACCTGCTAAAAGGCGGCAATGCCCTTTCACCGGAGGCGCTCAATAAAGCGCTCGACGAACTGGTAGAAGGCAGCGAGATACAGATTCACCAGCCACCCGCGCCCACCGCAGAGCGCGTTGCCACCGTGGAGCAAAGCAGCGCGCTAGGCCACGCCCGCACGCCCACGCGCCCCGCCAAAGAGCACTGGTGGATTGCCAGCTACTCCGCGCTGCGGCTTTCCGGCACGCTCACCGCCCCGGTGCTGCCACCGCTGGAACCCACCACCGCCCAGGAAGCCACCGCCTTTGAAGTGCTGGATGAACCGCAAGAACTGTCTCAAGAACGATCTCAACTAGAAGCGTTTCACTTACATAAATTTCCACGTGGCCCCGGCCCCGGCACCTTTCTGCACGGGCTGCTGGAGTGGGCGGGCAAGCAAGGCTTCGATACCGCCGCGAACGATATGGACGCCCTCAACGATATGCTTTGGCGGCGGGTGCAGCTACGCGGTTGGCAGGCATGGCAAGAACCGCTGGCGGGCTGGCTAAGCGCCCTGCTCACCACGCCGTTACCGCTGGCCGCGCCCACCCCGCAAAGCGTGGCGCTGAATGAGCTAGAAAGCTACAAGTAGAGCTAGAGTTCTGGTTCGCCGCCAAACGGGTGAATACCCAAGCCATCGATGCGCTGGTGAGCAAGCACTTACTGCAAGGGGTAGAGCGTCCCGCGTTGGATGCCGACACCCTAAACGGCATGCTGAAAGGCTTTATCGACTTAGCCTTCGAGCACCAGGGGCGCTTTTACGTGCTGGACTGGAAATCGAACTACCTAGGCCCCAACGACAGCGCCTACGAACCCGAGGCCCTGCGCCACGCGCTGCTCGCCAAACGCTACGACCTACAGGCCGCGCTCTACTTACTCGCCATGCACCGGCTCTTAAAAGCACGCCTGCCGGATTACGACCCGCACCAGCATTTGGGCGGTTCGATGACGGTATTTCTACGCGGCAGCCGCAGCCCTGGGCGCGGCGTGGTGGGCGAACCCGCCCCGGTTGAACTCATCGAAGCCTTGGATAGCCTGTTTGCAGGCGAGCCACACGCCACCCAGCAGGAGGCCACGGCATGAGCCGCCAGCACGACACCCACACCTTCGATATGTTCGGCGATGCCGACAGCGCCCACCCGGCACTCAGCAGCACCCCGGAACTGCTGGCCCTTTGCGAACGCTGGGTAGCGCGAGGCTGGCTGCGAGATCTAGACCGCGCCCTGGTGCGCTTTTTAGCCAGTGAAGCCCCAGACGCCCCCACACTGCTGCTACTGGCAGCAGCACTTGCCAGCCACCAGCTAGGCCGCGGCCACGTATGCCTGGATATTAACGCCACGCTCAACGCGCCGGATTTCGCCCTTTCGCTACCGCCCGAAGGGGACGACCTCACCGACCCGCCGCCGCTACCCAGCGACGTGCTGGCCACGCTCACGCTCAGCGAATGGCCAGCCGCCCTGCACCACCCGCTGCTCACCAGCGAAGGCCCCGGCAACACACCGCTGGTCGTAGTGACCACTCACTCAGCCAGCGGCACCCCCAGCACGCGGCTCTACCTGCGCCGCTATTGGCAGTACGAGCAAAGCCTGCACCAACACATCGCCGCACGCCTAGAAGCCACCGGCACAGAAAGCCAAGGTGGGAGGCTAAATCATCAGACAACCGAGCCAACCACTAGCCACACAGCAAGCACAGGCTCAGAAAGCAAAGGTGGGAGGCCAATTCATTGGGCGACGGGTGACGCCAGTCACCCTGGGTTACTCCCCCAAGCCCTGAACATACTGTTCAAACAAAGCAACGGCCTAGACTGGCAAAAAACCGCCTGCGCGCTGGCCGCCCGCAGCCGCTTCGGCATCATTACCGGCGGCCCCGGCACCGGTAAAACCACCACCGTGGTGCGCCTGCTAGCCCTGCTGCAAACCCTGCAACTGGCCCAGCACCCTAGCCAGCCGCTGCGCATTCGCCTAGCCGCCCCCACCGGCAAAGCCGCCGCCCGCTTGAACGACTCCATCGCCGGGCAGGTCGCAAAACTCCCCTTCACTGACCTAACCACTTTGTTGCAAGGAGCCAAGAGGGAAGACGCTGAAGGTGATAAAGCCATGCAGGATGAAGCTTTGTCAGAAGGTGCTCTGAAGGAGAAAGCTTTGTGGGAGGCCGCTTTAGCGGGCGATGATTCAGCCACAAAACAGCTAAAAGCCACCATCCCCACGGAAGTCACCACCCTCCACCGCCTGCTCGGCGCACGCCCCGACACCCGCCACTTCCGGCACAGCGCCGCCAACCCGCTGGCGCTGGATGTGCTGGTGATCGACGAAGCCTCGATGGTGGATATCGAAATGATGGCCGCGACCCTCAGCGCCCTGCCCGCCCACGCCCAGTGCATTCTGCTGGGGGATAAAGACCAGCTCGCCTCGGTAGAGGCAGGCTCGGTACTCGGCGACCTATGCCGCCGCGCCGATGCCGCCCACTACACCCCGGCCACCGCCGACTGGCTAGCCCGGGCCACCGGCCAGCCGCTGCCAGCCGAGTTCATCGACCCCGCAGGCCAACCGCTCGACCAAGCCATTACCATGCTGCGGGTTAGCCACCGCTTTAATGAACACAGCGGCATCGGCCAGCTGGCCAAAGCCATTAACCAGCCGGGCCATGCGCAAAGCGAACGGGAAAAGCAGCAGTCGGTAAGCGCCGTGCTGCGCCACGGCTACCCAGATGTGCACCATTTGGTGATGAGTGACGACGCCGCGCTGGATAAGCTGGTGATTCACGGCAGCCCCAGCGGCTTTGCAGGCAACGGCGAAGGCCGCACCGACCACCAAGGCCAGCCCATCGCCCCGCCCACCGGCTACCGCCACTATTTAAACGTGCTGCAAGCTCAGCGCCCACGGGACGAGTCGTTCGAGAAAAACCAAACCGCTTTTGACGCCTGGGCCAGCGAGGTGCTCAGCGCCTACAGCCACTTCCAACTGCTGTGCGCGCTGCGCAAAGGCCCCTGGGGGGTAGAAGGCTTGAACCAGCGCATCGCCAGCACATTACGCAGTGAAAAGCTGCTGTTCGGCAGCGACTACACCTTGGAGAAAGGCTGGTATGAAGGCCGCCCGGTACTGGTGACCCAAAACGACTACGGCCTGAAACGGATGAACGGCGATATCGGCATCACCCTGGCCGTGCCCGACCCGCGCAACCCACAGCAGAAGCTATAAAGAGTCGCCTTCCCCACTGGCGACCCCGACAAACCCATCCGTTGGGTGCTGCCTTCCCGCCTGCACGCGGTAGAAACCGTGTTTGCGATGACGGTGCGCAAATCCCAAGGCTCGGAGTTCTTACACACCGCGCTACTGCTCCCGTCCACGCTGAACCCCATCCTGACCCGCGAGCTGGTGTACACCGGCATCACCCGCGCCCGCGAATGGCTCACGGCAGTGTAAGCCAAGCGCGGGGGGTTGAATGAGGCGGTGGTGAGGGAGGTTGGTAGGGGTAGTGTGGTTGCGGGTTAAAACCATTGGTTTTAGTGATGTTAGCATTTGGCCAGAGACTGCCTTTTGGCAGTCTTTTCTATAGTGCCTAAATCAGGTGAGCAGTAGGCGTCATTTGGATGTACTCGTTACATGCCAGCACTTTCAATTTGGCTAAATATCCAAAGCGAAACATGCCCTCTTAAATCTGATATTTTTTCCTGTATTTGACGATAGTCAAGCTCTTCTTGATCGACATCAGCCAAAGCAGTTTGTTTTATATATATAGCAGTGTCTCTTGGAACCCCTTTTGCGATAAGGTATTTAGTAATCTTACTGTAAGCTCCATTTTCAATAATGCTTAGTATGGAATTCTCGTCTTCAGACATATCCGCCAATGGCTTAAGCAGCATAGGCAATCCAAAGCAAACTTTAGAAGAAATTGTTTTAACTGCCTGATCTATTTGATTACTAGCGTCATCAGTAAAGTTACGTTCCCTTAATATATCTCGTAGGAGAGTTTCCCTCCCCCAGCCAGTAGCATACTTACAGATACTCCAGATATGTCTCTCTAATTGATCATTATCATTCGTTGGATTAGAAATATATTTATCAAAGTAATAAGGCATGATTTTTGGGAAAGTAATAGATGCGCTTTTCAAAGATTCAAGAGTATTTCTATCCCAAATATTGGACGGCAACTTACAAAACACGTTCCTTCTGAGGCCCAGATATATGATTTCAAGATCATATGGATCCCAATACCTATTCTTAAATATAACACTCGATGGAACACTCATAGAATCTAGATTAGCTAAACTTTTTTGTATGTAATCTTTACTTATATTTATCCCCACCTCTTGCAGGCGAGCATGACTTCCTTCCCTGTGCCTATATATCGTTTGCCTTATATATGTAATGAGATACTTCTCTTTGCCATCTTCTACAAGAGTGTCATTTTCAATTGAATTATCTATATTTTCTCTAAATTTCTCGTAGTACTCACCATAGCCCGTAATTAATTCTTTTTCAGTGTGTTCAAAAAGAGTTTCGCTCTCTTGCTCTATTTCAAATGAAGATTCATCGAGTACGATTGTCCTCCCAATAAACTCTTTAAGAAGCCTTCCTGCTCGACCTCGTAAGTTTGAAAACTCATAGTTTGATAGTTTAACATTCTCTCTGTCTTTCATTCTTCTAGTAAAAAGATATGGATTCCTTACAATTATGTTTGAAGCCGGAAAATTAACACCTTGCATCAAAGTTGTCGTACAAACAATATTATTTATGATGCCGTTTGAAAATGAATCTTCAATTGCAGAGCGGATATGAAGTGGAATTTTGCCTGTATGGTAAGCGACTCCATGCCGCACTAGCGTAGCCAAGTCATAATCTTTATGCACGAACTCTGAAATATACCTGAATCCGTGAGACCGGCCCCCGACTGTGAACAACGTGCTTCTCATACTCAAGTCATGCGGATAAGCGCTCATGGTGCGATTCGGGGCGAAGTAGCGAGGGGCGTGTAAAAAATAGTATCCACAGGCAAAAAAAATGGCCTGTCATGAAGACAAGCCATTAGATAGGACGGTTTTAAGCGCAATATTGGCTATTTAAGAGCGCATGGTTAGCACGACATTAGTGATTCAGTACCCGTGCCAGGAACGACTGCGTGCGCTCGTGTTGAGGGGCATCAAACAGCTGCTCGGGGGAGCCTTGTTCAGCAATTTCGCCTTTATGAATAAAGATGATGCGGTCGGCCACCTCACGGGCAAAGCCCATTTCGTGGGTAACGATCACCATGGTCATACCCTCTTTAGCAAGCTCCCGCATGGCATCCAGCACTTCACCAATCATCTCGGGGTCGAGGGCTGAGGTTGGATCATCGAACAGCATGAGGCGCGGCTCCATCGCCAACGCACGCGCCAGCGCCACCCGCTGCTGCTGGCCGCCAGAGAGCTGGCTGGGGTACCTGCCGGCCTGAGCCGCAATGCCGACACGCTCCAGCAGCCGCTTGGCAGTCTCTTCGGCGTCCTGGCGGCTCCAGCCACGGACCTTCATCGGTGCGAGAGTGACAATATCGAGCACGATCAAGTGGGGAAACAGATTGAACTGCTGAAACACCATGCCCACTTCGGTGCGGATGGTTTGCAGCGCCTGACTGCTTTTACCGTTGGGTAGCAGCGTATTGCCGTCCACATCCAGGCTGCCTGACTGAACCTCTTCCAAGCCGTTGATACAGCGGATGAGCGTGGATTTACCGGAACCACTGGCCCCGATGACCACGACGACTTCACCCGGAACGATCTCCATGTCGATATCATTGAGTACGTGTAGGCTGCCAAAGTGCTTGTGGAGCTTTTGCATACGCACAATAGGCGTTTGAGTAGAGGTCATTGTGCGCTCCTTATTGTCCGGCGAGGCCGCGGCTTTCGAGTTGACGCAGCACCAGTGAGAGGGTCCAGGTAATGGCGAGATACATCAGCGCCACCATGAAGTAGACCTCTAGCGCGGTGAAGGTGGTGGCGATATAGATCTGCCCTTGACGTACCAGCTCACTGACCCCGATGACGAGAAAAGCGAGGTATCTTTGATACTGATAATGCCCTGGTTGCCCAGCGGTGGAATCATACGGCGCAGTGCCTGGGGCCAAATAACATAGCGGAAGGCCTGTACTCGGGAGAGGCCAAGCGATAGCGATGCTTCCCGCTGGCCGCGCTCGATGGACTGCACACCGCCGCGCACGATCTCAGAGATATAGGCACCGGAGTTGACGGCAATGGCGGCAATACCGGCGACCAACGCGTTGATAGGCCCGCCCAGGAGCTGTGGCAAGCCATAAAAAATAAACAGTACCTGCACCAGAATGGGCGTACCACGGAACACTTCGATGTACACAATGGCTGGCCAGCGTAACCAGCGCACTGGGCTAATGCGCAAAAGACCAAAGAAAATGCCGATGAAAAAACCAATCGCCAGACCACCGAACGAAATCAGTAGGGTCCAGGGAATACCGGGTAACAAGTAGGGGATCGAGCTAAAGGCAGCCGACCAATCAAACTGAAAGTTAACGTCCACGCGTTATCTCCAGGCAAGAGGAACAACGACACAGGGCCGGGGGAAATGGCCGCCCGGCCCTGTGGTGAGAGTCGCTTTAAGCGTTGGTTATGGTCTATGCGCTACTTACTCAGCGCTGGGTGCTTCACCGAACCACTTAGTATAGATCTCATCGTAGGTGCCATCTTCACGCATAGCGGCCAGCGCTTCGTTGGTCGGCTCTACCCACTCGCTGCCTTTGTGGAACACGATGCCGTACTGCTGACCCTCATACAGCGGGCCGACCACTTTGGTGCGGCCTTCGCCACGGGTTTGCGAGAAGTAGGCAACGTTCGGCGCATCGTAAAGAACGGCGTCAACGTTGCGCCCCAGCAGTGCCCATGTACATATCAGCGGTGCCGGGGTAGGGCGTGATATCGGCGTCTT
Source organism: Vreelandella lionensis (assembly GCF_002087295.1). Taxonomy (GTDB): domain Bacteria; phylum Pseudomonadota; class Gammaproteobacteria; order Pseudomonadales; family Halomonadaceae; genus Vreelandella; species Vreelandella lionensis. Next base: position 108,071 of record NZ_MWVI01000089.1, read on the forward strand.
CACCTAGCTCTTGCTGGAGAAAATCGTAGCTGGTGGAGCCGATTTTGGTGGCAATCGTCAGGCCTTCAAGGTCTTCAATGGAAGAAACCTCTTCGTTATCGGCACGCACGATGATTTGTAGACCGGAATCGTAGTAGGGGTCAGAGAAGTCGACGACCTCGGAACGCTCGTCGGTAATGGTGGTGCCCGCGATGGCGATCTCCTGGCTGCCGGTTTGTACGGCGGGAATAATGCCAGAGAAATCCATGGTGGTGAGGTTGACTTCACAAAGCCAGCGCGCTCAGCAACTTCGTTGATGATGTCCATGTCGAAACCGATCATTTCACCGGTCTCGGGGTCGAGCATCTCGAAAGGCACAAAGCTTGGGTCAGTGGCCACGTTAACAGACGGCGTTTGTGCAAACGCGGTGGTACTGCCCAAGCCCAGTGTGATGGCGGTCGCAATGGCAGAGGTAGTGAGTAAGTGTTTCATTAGTTTCCCCATGTTTTATGTGGTTTGCTGCGCTGTTTATAGAATTTTTTTTCTTATAAATCGGGCAAGCAAACGTTATTGACCTTTCAACCTTGGCGAGAAACCGCCAAGGCGTCAAGTCATGGGGAAGGGGTTGCCACCAACGTTGGTCACACCATAAAGGAGGCACCGCACCCGCAAGTGGTGGTGGCATTTGGGTTTTGGACACGAAAACGTGCGCCCGCTAAGCCCTCTTCATAATCGACCGTGGAGCCGACCAAGTACTGATACGAGAGCGGGTCGACGACCAGCGTGGCATCGCCAAACTCAATCAGCGTGTCGTCTTCGGCAACGTTATCCGCGAAGTCAAAACCGTATTGAAAACCTGAGCAGCCGCCACCGGTAACATACACGCGCAGTTTCAGCGCCGGGTTACTCTCTTCAGCCATTAACGCTTTGATGCGCTTGCGTGCGCTGTCTGACAGTAACAGAGGGGTTGGAACAAAAGCTTCTGCACCGCTCATGGGTACCTCCCGCGAGCTTTAAGAACGAATAATCCGCATTGGGGGGTGATTATGGGTAATTCCCAGCAAATTGGTCAACTATTGCTGGGAATTCCTCAAACGTTAGGGCATCAGCGCGGGGGCATTGAGCCCCATGTGCTCGTCAAAGCCAAACATTAAATTAAGGTTTTGAATGGCTTGACCAGAGGCGCCCTTCACCAGGTTGTCAATGACCGAGAGCACTACGACCGTATTGCCGTTACTCGGGCGGTGGACCGCGATCCGGCAGGTATTGTTGCCTTTGACGCTGCGGGTTTCCGGGTGGCTGCCGGCGGGCATCACATCCACGAACGGCTCGTTCGCGTAGCGCTGCTCGAACAGTGCCTGGAGGTCGCCTGGCTCGGCGGTCAGCGTGCTGAGAGCGTGGCGTGAATGCCACGGATCATGGGCGTTAGATGGGGCACAAAGGTCAACCCCACCGGGTTGGGCTGCATGTCGCTCAAGCCTTGACGAATTTCCGGCAGATGGCGGTGGCCGCCCGCGCCGTAGGCTTTCATCGATTCGCTGGCCTCGGCGAGCAGCGAGGCGACCTTAGCGCCGCGGCCAGCACCGGTCACACCGGATTTACAGTCGGCAATCAGCTGGCTCGGATCAACTAAGCCCGCTTCTAACAGCGGCAGGTAGCCGGGTTGAACGGCGGTGGGGTAGCAGCCAGGAACGGCAATCAAACGCGCTGTTTTGATCTTTTCGCGATGCATTTCAGGCAGGCCGTAGACGGCTTCTTCCAGCAGTTCCGGCGCGCCGTGGGGCTGGTCGTACCAGCGGCTCCACTCGTCGGCATCCCGCAGGCGGAAGTCAGCGGAGAGGTCGATCACCCGGGTTCCGTTAGCCAGCAGCTCGCCTGCAAGCGCGTGGGCAACGCCGTGGGGCGTGGCGAAAAAGACCGCATCCATCGCGCCCAGCGCTTTGGCGTCGGGTTCGCTGAACGCCAGCGTGTCGTAGTGGCCGCGTAAATTGGGGTACATGTCGCACACTTTCACGCCCGTTTCTGAGCGAGAGGTGATGGCTTTCACGCTTACCTGGGGATGCTGGGCCAGCAACCTGAGAAGTTCGACGCCGGTGTAACCGGTGCCGCCTACAATGCCAACGTTAATCACAAACCACTCCTTGTGTGCTTCGCACAGCCAACGCTTGAATAATTAACAGCCTAATCAGTGTGGCCAGGCTGTTGAAGTGTATCCAGCTATGATACACAAGAGAGCCAGCGCTTAAGAGCGCTGTGCAACGCGAGACAATGAAACGAACAACAAACGCAAGGACGGACGTTGTGGCACGTTTATCTCGGTCAGATTTCACCCTAGAGAGCTTTCGCCGCCAGTTGGCGAACGTGGATGCCTTACCGCAGCTGTGTGTGCTGGGGTTGGTGTCTGGGGTGATTACTGGGGCAGTGATGGTGGCGTTTCGCCTGCTGCTTGAAGCCGGGGCGGTGCTCTATATGCCGGAGGGGGATCCGGAAGCCTTCGAAGGATTATCACCGTGGCTGAGAGCACTTCTGCCGATCGTCGCCGTCACGTTGATTGGCCTGTTGCTATATCGGCGCGCTCCGCTGCGCGCAAGCTCGGGGTCAGCCATGTGATTGAGCGTCTTACCTATCACCAGGGGCGCTTTCCGCTGCGTAACTGGCTGAACCAATGGTGGGTGGGGTTCGCCTCCGTGTTGGGTGGCTTATCCGCCGGGCGCGAAGGCCCTGCGATTCATTTAGGCGCGGCGGCTTCCAGCGGGTTAGGGCTAAAGCTGCGGCTGCCCAATAACAGTTTGCGGGTGCTGGTGGCCTGCGGGACGGCAGCAGGCATTTCGGCCTCGTTCAAACACGCCCATTGCTGGGGTGATCTTCGCCATGGAAGTGGTGATGATGGAGTACACCCTGATGAGCTTTATGCCGGTGATTTTAGCCTCCACCATGGGCGCACTGGTGGCTCAGGTGATGTATGGCAACGAGCCTGCCTTTCGGATTCCTGAGGTGGCGCTAGGCTCGCTGATGAACCTGCCCTGGATCGTCATTGTTGGCTTGGTGATTGGGTTAATGGCAGGCGTATTTATCCATATCTCTCGCAGCCAGCGCTTACAAAAATTGCCGTTGTGGTTGAGATTAGGAGTGGTGGGTGTGGCCACTGGGGCGTTGGCGTGGCGGTTTCCCGAGATTCAGGGGATCGGCTACGACAGCGTCGCCGCGGCGCTGAATAATCAGCTGACGATCACGGTGCTGTTGGCGCTGATGGTGGCCAAGGTGCTGATGACGGCGATTACCGTCGCTGGCGGGGTGCCCATCGGTATTATCGGCCCAGTGCTGGTGGCGGGGGCGGCCACTGGGGCGCTAGGCGGGATGCTTGGTGGCTGGCTATGGCCCGATAAAGCCGCGGACCCGGGCATTTATGCCATGCTGGGTATGGCGGCGATGATGGGGGCCGTCCTTCAGGCGCCTCTTGCAGCGCTGATGGCGCTATTAGAACTGACGCATACACCCAATATCATGCTGCCGGGGATGCTGGTCGTGGTGGTGGCCTGCTTGACGTCGCGCCAGCTAACGGGATGTGAAGGTTTCTTCATTAGCTCAGTACGCTACGGGTTACATCCGCTGCAGCAGCCGCTGATGCAGGCGCTCTCCCGAGTATCGGTACCGGCGGTGATGGAGCGCCAATTGGTGCGCACCGAACGGATGATTAAGCCAGACCAAGCCCGCCGCTTGCTGGAAACCAACCCTATGTGGCTAGTGATCGAGCGCTCTAGTGAAGAGAAGCCCGTGCTGGCGCTGAAGGCGGCGGAGCTTGCCCGCTGGCTGTTGGAGCACGATGAGGCGCTTGATGGAGAAGCGCCGCCGGAGGATGAGTTGATTGATCTGTTGGAGATTCCCGGCCAGCGGCTGGAAATGGCCCCGATTGGTTTGCAGGCCACGCTATCGGAAGCGTTTTTAAAGCTTCAAGACAGCGCGCTTGGGGCGCTTTATGTGGTGCATGGCTATCGACCAAAGCAGCAGCGAATTTCAGGTATCATTACCCGGGGCGCGATCGAGCGTTATTACCACTACACTGACGCTCGGCAAACAGATGCCCGCGAGACCGATTCCTAGCCATACGTCACCGCCTAAGGAGAGACCATGTACGAATGGGTAAAGGCTATTCACTTGATGGCCGTTGTTACTTGGTTTGCCGCACTGTTCTACCTGCCAAGACTTTATGTGTACCACGCCATGGCACGCGACAAAGGCGATGAGCAAGCGATCACTTACTTCAAAACTATGGAGCGTAAGCTCTATCGCGGCATCATGACACCATCGATGATCCTGGTGCTGATTTTTGGTGGTTGGATGCTCTATTTGGTGCCTGCGTGGTTTAGCCAGGGCTGGATGCACGTTAAGCTCACGCTGGTTGCGCTGTTGATTGCCTACCACCACGTTTGCCTGATCTACCTGAAGCAGTTTGACCAGTCGCGCTGCACCAAGAGCCACGTATTCTTTCGCTGGTTCAATGAAGCCCCTGTGATTGCGCTGGTCGCGATTATTCTCCTGGCGGTTGTGAAGCCCTTTTGATGCGCCAACCCCTTCCCCCCGTCGTTTTAGTGTTAGCGGGCCATGACCCCACGGGCGGTGCCGGGCTGGTCGCTGATAGCGAAGCCATTGCTGCCTGCGGCGGTTGGGCGGTGACGATCCCCACGGCGATGACTGTGCAGAACTGCCACAACGTCTCTAGGGGGATGCCCGCCGACCCTGGCGCCATGCGGCAAATGGCCGAAGCCGTCGGTGATATGCAGATTGCTGCGATTAAGCTCGGCCTGCTGGCGGATGAAGCTACGCTACGCGCTGCGGAGCAAATTATTCGCCGTTTTCCTGGGGTACCCGTGGTTGCTGACCCGGTTCTCAAAGCAGGGGGAGGCACTATGTTATCCACAGCTGCTTTGCAAGCACTTTATCGTGATCGGCTGCTACCGCTTGTGGATATCTTAACCCCGAACCGCTTTGAGTTAGCGGCACTGACGCCTGAGATCCATGAGCCTTATGATGATACCGCCCGTGCGGTGTCACTACTGTCTCAGGGTTGCCAAGCAGTGTTAGTAACGGCAACGGATGACCCATTACCCGGTACGGCACAGCAAGTGGTGCATACACTGCATTCGCCCGACACCACTCGCCAGTGGCAATGGCCGCGGCTGCCGGAAGTGTTTCATGGTTCCGGCTGTACGCTCGCGTCGGCCTTGGCAGCGCGCCTAGCGGTAGGTGAGCGCTTACCAACGGCGTGTGAACAGGCGCAGCACTTTACCTGGGAGAGCTTGTCTCACGGCTACCAACCCCCGAGTGGGCAGTGCTTGCCGAATCGCTTGCCACGCTCCGTGCGTTTTTGATCTCATTGGTAGTAAGCCATTTACATTGAGGATGCCATGACCACATCTGCTGAACTGTTTGACCTCGCGAGTCGCCATATTCCTGGGGGCGTAAACTCTCCTGTGCGTGCCTTCAAAGGGTTGCACCGCCCGCCGGTCTTCATGGAGCGTGCGCAGGGTGCCTACCTCTTTGATGTGGAGGGCAACCGCTACGTTGATTACATTGGTTCCTGGGGGCCGATGATCACCGGTCACGCCGATCAAGACGTACTGGCAGCCGTGCGTGCGCGGTTGGATAACGGGCTCTCGTTTGGTACCCCCACCGCCGTGGAAACCACCATGGCAGACCTGATCTGCGACATGATTCCTTCTATGGAAATGGTGCGGATGACCAGCTCGGGCACCGAGGCCACCATGTCAGCGATTCGGCTGGCGCGGGGCACCACGGGTCGCGATAAGATCGTTAAAATTTGAAGGTAACTACCACGGCCACTCGGACTCCCTGCTGGTAAAAGCGGGCTCCGGTGCCTTGACCCACGGCGAGCCCAGCTCTCCGGGCGTACCGGCCTCGCTGGCCGAGCACACCATCACGCTCTCCTACAACGACCCGGAAGGCGTAGAGGCGTGTTTTGCAGAGATCGGTGAGCAAATTGCCTGCATTATCGTGGAGCCGGTGGCGGGCAATATGAACTGTATTCCACCTCAGCCGGGCTTTTTGGAAACCCTGCGCCACGTTTGTAACGAGTACGGCAGCATCCTGATTTTTGATGAGGTGATGACGGGTTTCCGCGTAGCGTTGGGCGGTGCCCAGGCTTACTACGGTGTCACGCCGGATTTGACCTGTTTGGGTAAGATCGTCGGTGGTGGTATGCCGGTCGGCGCGTTTGGTGGCAAGCGCGACATTATGCAAAACATCTCTCCGCTGGGGCCGGTATATCAGGCGGGCACCCTTTCGGGTAACCCGCTGGCCATGGCCGCCGGTGTGGCGCTACTCACCAAGCTGCAGGTACCGGGCTTCCACGATGCCTTGAGCCAGCGCGTACAAACGCTGTGTAACGGCCTGCAAGAGCGCGCCAATGCGGCGCGAGTGCCGATGATGACGCAATCAGCGGGCGGCATGTTTGGTCTTTTCTTTACCTCTCAATCGCGGGTCGATAACTTTGCCCAGGCGACTGCCTGTAACCCGGATGCCTTCCGCCGTTTCTTCGGCGCTATGCTCGATCATGGCGTTTATCTCGCGCCTTCTGCCTATGAAGCGGGCTTTATGTCCAGTGCCCATACGCCTGAGGATATCCAGCTCACTCTGGATGCCGCAGAGAAAGCCTTTGCAGTTATGTAACACTAGGTAACTGGTAGTTAGAACGCCTGCTACACTGCAAGAGCCGCTCATGTTGAGCGGCTCTTGTGGTTAATGAGGTAGCTAACCATGAAACAACCAACGGCTTGGCAGGCTTTACGTTTACACGGCGCTCTGTTTACCGCCGTACTCACCTTTGGCTTTCCCTTAACAGGGCTAGCCGCACAGGAGCAGGATATGACCCAGATCCACATCACCATGAGCGGCTCCCCCGGCGCTGAGTTTTCCGCCGAGTGGCGCATTACCCATAATGGCGAGACCGTTGAGCATCCTGAAACCCAGGGCACGGTACCCGCAGAATTCACTTTTGAGGGCGATACCTTAGAGGGCACAGTAAAGTTACTAAGCGATGACGAGCGGCTGGAAGTGGATATTGTGAAGGGTAGCAACGGTTCTCGTTCTTCTACTCAAGGCAAAGGCGGCACACTGACGGTGATGGTGCATTTAAGACATAAAAAAACCGCCCCGACGGGGGCGGTATACAAGCGCTAGGTACGCTTATTTGTGTATAGCTGCGATTATTGGCCTTGGCTCACATAATTAGTGTTGTTATTACCGTAAGTCTCAATGGTTGAGGTGTGGCTGCCGCCCCATAAGTAGCCGCTTTGGGTAACGTGTTGTGCGTTATTGCTGCCTTGGGTGTAAATATAGGAGTCGTGGTTATAACCAGACTGCATGACGTCGTGAGTGTTATGGTCACCAACAGCAAGAATCGTACTGTCTAGCGAATAACCATTTTGTGTCACATAAACTTCATTATAGTTGCCACTTAGATACGTGTAACTATCATTTTCATTTCCAATCTGAGTAATGTTGGCATTATTATGAGTGCCATTTTCTTCTACTACAGATACGTTTTCTTCACCATCTTGCTTAACAGTGGCTTTGTTATTGTTACCTTCAAGATAGACATAGCTATCATTAAATTTGCCATCTTGTGATACTGTTGAGCCGTTGTGGTTGCCAATTTGCTCTACTACCGAAATGTTCTTAAAACCATCTTGATCGATGGTTGCTGTATTGTTGTCACCTTGTTGATACACAGTCGAATCATTCAAGGCGCCTAGCTGGGTAACATTGGCTTTGTTGTGCTGGCCAATCTGATCAATTCCAGAGTCATTATTGCCCAGGAAACTTAGTAGCAATCCCTGAGACATCGTCCTGAGAAACAACAGTCGAGTTATTATTTCCCTCTTGGTAAACGCGTGATGTTTGGGTACCCCACTGGGTAATATCGTTAGTATTGTGGTTACCGCTTTGATAAATTGTGGAGTCGCTACCTGATGACCAGTACTGTGCAGACGCAGCAGTACTCATAGCGAAGGCAACAGCGGCAGCGATAGTAGTGATTTGAGTTTTCATGGTGTTTCCCCATTATGTCATACTTGCTTTAGTTATTACTGAGACAACGGTTGCTGCTCAGTAGGTTTCGACGGTGACTGGGCGTGCACTGGCTGAAAACGATTGTTGTTCAACACTAATGCCGCGGTAGCCACTCCCCGACTGTGAAACTTGAATGTCGCTATAATGGCCAGTTTGGGAAATATAAGTTTCTATTTGCTTTTCATTCCCAGACTGAGAAATATTGGCAATATGACTGTTGCCCTTTTGTAAGATAACACCAACGTTGTTGCCCCCCGTTTGCTCAACATTGGCAACGTTCCAGTTTCCTTGCTGATAAATTTTAGAAAAATTTCCTGCTTGATAACGAGCAGAGTAGGACTGGGAAACATTGGCGTTATTATGGTTGCCCACTTGTTTAATAATGCTGTAATTGCCTTGGTAATGGTGGGAGGGCATATCCCTGAATCCGTGAGACCGGCCCCCGGA
>NZ_MWVI01000090.1 GCF_002087295.1 Vreelandella lionensis
GAGCCGTAAGCAAAAAGGTTCGAATAACCGCGCCAAAGCGCGGTTAAAGGTCGCCAAATGCCACGCCAAGATTGCCGATACTCGGCGTGACCACCTGCATCAACTCACCCGCCAGATCGTGAACGACAACCAAGTGATCGCGGCGGAGAGTTTGCAGGTGAAGCACCTGGTTAAAAACCGTCACCTTTCCAAAGCGATCAGTGATGTCGGCTGGGGGGAGTTGGTTCGCCAGCTTGAGTACAAAGCGGCGTGGGCGGGACGGCAGTTCGTCCAGATCGACCGCTGGTACCCCAGCAGCAAACGCTGCCATGGCTGCGGCTTTGTGCGGGTGGCACTGCCGCTCAATGTGCGCGTCTGGGACTGCCCAGGCTGCGTACCCAGGGCATTGACCGTGACCTCAATGCCGCTCGAAACATCCTACAAGCCGGCACCGCGCTACTCGCCGGTGCCGAGAGTTGCAGCAAATACCGAGGGGCCCTCGGGAATTGACGCCTGTTGAGTTTGTGTAAGACCGGCAATGCCAAGGCATTGAAGGCAACGGACAGCGAAGCAGGAACCTGGAAGGCGACAACCAGGGAATCCCCTTCCTTTCCGCCTCAGGCGGCAGCTTCCTAAGAAGCTGAGGGAGGGGAGGAGGTCAAGACGCTTTCTAATGCTCACTGCTGATTCCTGCTATTCCTGCTCGCATTTCGCGTCCCTATGTCAGTAAACTGCCAATAACAGGCAGGGTAGCAAACTAACCGAGTTAGAAGGAGAAGTTGGGATGGATGCCATTGTTCATACTTTTTTTGAACAAACACCGGATGCTAATGTTGCCAAAGAGCGAGTCGCCTTTGGTACTTCTGGCCACCGTGGCCGTGCTACCGAGCGCACGTTTAACGCCGCACACATCATCGCGATTACCCAAGCGGTCGTGGATTTTCGCAATGAGGAGGGGTATAAAGGTCCATTGTTTCTTGGGTTGGATACCCATGCGCTTTCACGCCCTGCTTGGGAGTGCGCGCTGCGAGTGCTGGCAGCCAATAAAGTACCAGTATTGGTTGAGAAAGATCATGGCTACACGGCAACTCCCTTGGTGAGCCACGCGATATTGCAGCATAATGCCCAGCAACATCAGGCAACCAAGGCTGATGGCTTGATTATTACTCCCTCCCATAACCCGCCGGAGGATGGCGGTATTAAATACAATCCCCATCACGGCGGCCCAGCCGATACTGACGTTACCAAGTGGATTGAGCTGCGTGCAAACGCTTACTTACTCCGCCATTTAAGTGATGTTTCGCTGGTACCTTTAGATGAGGCGTTAGCCCACGCTCAGGAGTATGACTTCACTGCTCACTATGTAGCGCAGCTGGGCAAAGTAGTGGATATGGTGGCCATCCAAAACGCCAATTTAACTCTCGGCGCCGACTCTATGGGGGGGGCGGCGCTACCGTGTGGCAGGCGGTGGCTGAGCACTATGGTTTGAATCTTGAAGTAGTGAATACCACCGTAGATGACAGCTTTAGCTTTATGCCACTAGATCACGACGGCAAAATCCGTATGGACTGCTCCAGCACGGATGCTATGGCGAATCTGCTGAAGATCAAAGACCGCTTCGATATCGCCTTTGGCAACGACCCAGACGCCGACCGCCACGGCATTGTCGATGCCAACGGGCTGATGAACCCAAACCACTTTTTAGCGGTCTGCGTAGATTACCTGATCAGCCATCGCCCCCAATGGCGTGATTCGCTGAAAATCGGTAAAACGTTGGTCTCCTCGTCGATGATTGATCGCGTAGTCGCTTCCCATAAGCGTGAGCTGTATGAGGTGCCCGTAGGTTTTAAATGGTTTGTGGATGGCTTGCATGAGGGGTGGCTGGCCTTTGGCGGCGAGGAGAGCGCTGGGGCTAGTCTATTAACCCGCGATGGTAAGGCGTGGTCTACTGATAAAGATGGTATTGCGCTGTGCCTTTTGGCAGCTGAAATCATGGCTGTTACGGGTAAAACACCCAGTGAATATTATCAGACCCTGACCGAGCGCTTCGGTAAACCGTTCTACAAGCGTGTGGATACTGCCTGTACGGCTGAAGAGAAAGCCGCATTTAAAAATCTCACTGCTGAAAGCGTGACCGATACAGTTCTGGCTGGAGACCCTATTTCTGCTGTGTTGGTAAAGGCTCCGGGTAATCATGCGGCGATTGGTGGGTTGAAAGTAACCACCGAGAACGGCTGGTTTGCTGCTCGCCCTAGCGGGACAGAGTCGCTCTATAAAGTGTATGCAGAAAGCTTCAAAGGCTCGCACCATTTAGATGAGTTGATTGAAAGTGCCACAGTGTTGCTTTCAGGCATATTGAAAAATTAGTAAACACAGTTGTTATACGTTAAGGCTTGCTGCCCTGCGGTTCGGCATAGCAATTGCATAAAGTTTAGCGTGAATTCGCCCTGTATTTTTCCTTATTCTGGAACGCAACGCTCAGTAAAAGGACGTTAACGATGACCCAAGTACGCAAAGCAATTATCCCTGTTGCTGGTTTTGGCACCCGTCTACTGCCGATTAGCAAAGCAATTCCGAAAGAGATGGTGCCTGTTGTTGACCGGCCCCTCATTCAGCATGTCGTGGAAGAAGCGCTGGCGGCAGGTATCAATGAGATCATTTTGGTCACGCGAGCGGGGAAGTCGGCTATTGAGGATCACTTTGATGCACATTTTGAGTTAGAGCACTCGCTAGCCAGTAAGGGGAAAAATGCGCTGCTGGAAACCCTTTCTGCTATTTCACCTAAAAAGCTAAAAGTCACCAGCGTCCGACAGCCTAATGCGAAAGGCCTAGGGCATGCGATTTACTGTGCTTCGCATCTGCTCGATAAAGAGGAGCCGTTTGCGGTGATTTTGCCGGATGTATTGGTGAAGCCGCAAGTAGGCAACAGCGCGTGTGATTTAGGCAGTATGGTTGAGCGCTGGGAAAAGACCGAAGCAGCGCAAATTATGGTAGAAGCAGTGCCCCAGGAGGATGTATATCGTTACGGTATTGTGGATTGTGACGAACCTGCTGCTGGTGAAAGCGCCGATATGCGTGGTGTGGTCGAAAAGCCAAAGCCAGAAGACGCCCCGTCACGCCTATCGGTGATTGGGCGCTATGTGTTGCCGTATCGTATTATGGAGCTGTTGCGTGACCAACCCCCCGGCGCGGGTAATGAAATCCAACTGACGGATGCAATTGACCGCCTTATGCAAGAGGGTAAAACCGTCCAGGCATTTAGGATGCATGGTCGTACCTTTGACTGCGGGCATATTGAAGGTTGGTTGCAAGCCAATACGACGCTGGCTAGAGAAGCAGGTTACGACGTTTGAGCGTTATATCATGCTGGCCACTTTGCATAGAGTGGCTATTTAGCTGGCCGTTTTTGCGGCCTCATTGCTTGCTCTGGAGATGGTTGCATGGGGGAGTTATTGGAACAGTTATTGGAACAGGTGTTAACCATTGCTTATGATGCGGGTGATGCCATCATGGCAATTTATGGCAACGAATATAGTGTTGAAATCAAGGAAGATCATAGCCCAGTCACCGAAGCTGATAAGGCTGCACATCATGTTATTGTTGCAGGGCTACAAGCATTAAAAGAGAAGTTGCCTGTACTTTCCGAGGAAGATACTAGCCATTTTGCAGGGGCAGGGGATGATAAGCGGTATTGGCTAGTAGACCCTTTAGATGGAACAAAAGAATTTATTAAGAAAAACAATGAGTTCACCGTCAATATTGCACTCATAGAGAATGATTCCCCCGTACTGGGTGTCGTCACGGCACCTGCTTTGGGCATTGCTTATGTAGCAGCCAAAGGTAAAGGGTCTTACAAAATTGATCGTCATGGGCATCGTGAGCAATTAAACGTTGCTAATGCTCCTCACCCGCCAGGAGTTTGGCGAGTGGTAAGTAGCCGCTCACATAAAAGTCCCGAATTATGCGGCTGGCTGAAACAGCTGGGCGACCATGAACTTAATCCAGTCGGCAGTTCATTGAAATTTTGTTTGATCGCAGAAGGTGCGGCTGATGTGTATCCCCGCTTTGGGCCTACGTGTCGGTGGGATACCGCCGCCGCTCAAGTGATCATTGAAGAGGCGGGAGGCGTCGTTCAGGCCATGAGTGGCGAGCCACTCCACTATGGAAACCCTGCTGAGATATTAATCCGTCCTTTGTAGTCTGGGGAAGTACTCAAAAATGTATATCCACTCCTGACGAATCGTTTTGATACGCCATTAGCTAGGTGTGCTGAATCAATAAAATTGCCTAAGTTGATTTGGTTCTTCGTCACTTCACGTGGATTTG
>NZ_MWVI01000091.1 GCF_002087295.1 Vreelandella lionensis
AGTCTCCGGTAAAGCCGGGGCGGTTCAGTCATCATATTCTGGGATTGTTGGCTAAATGACTGTTTCGCTTCTTCTGTTCTCTGGGTCGCTTCACTAAATGCCTGCGACTTAGATAGGCTCTCCCTCATGTCTGCCGCTCTTAGGCCTACGTTCGTATCCTGCCCGCTCATATTCGTAACTTGAGATGCCCCAACGCCGACATGGTGTGCCGATACCTCTTCCCCAGAGCTGTAGCGGTAGGTTTGGTGAGCATTCATGTTCGCGTTGTTCATGCTTACCTGGCCAGCCGAGGCTGCACCTGTAGACATGTTGTTCGCTGCTGTCGCCGCTTGTTGACTACCAGATGCCCTGTCCAAGACAGAAGTGAAGGCGTAACCGCTACCAGATACTAACCCCCACATGATGGCGGGTACTAAGGTGGACATAAAACCTGAGGCCATTACCATCTTGTCCGACATATCGCTAACTGCGCTCATATTTGGCCATGGTTAGACCATCAGCGAGGTATCCCGCTGTCTGACCCTGGAAATAGAGCATCATGATGTAGTTCACGATAGCGAGCCCTGGCCACCATAAAATGAGCCAGGTCATCACCTGGGCATACGAGGTGCCCATCTTCTTGCCTAAGCCGGGGACCAGCACTGCAGCAAACACAATCGGCGCCAGTCCAACCACGAATGCTGGAAGGATAGCGAAGAAATAGCCCGCCATATCCCGGAAGAGAATAGCTGTGCTATACCATCCAGATTGCTGGGCACGTCGAGCCTGCTCCATATTCAAGGCTGAGATCAGCTCGTTGGAGCCTGTGGCCATTGCTGCGTATTCATAGGTGCCAGAGTACATTTCTGCGATTGCGGCTTGTGGGGCAATCCCTGTGGCGTCCTGAACGGCACTCCCACCTGAAGCCCAGCGAAACGAATCATCCAAAGCGGCTTGTGCGAGCGCTGTTGATCCTGCTGCCTGCTGAAGCCAGAAAGGGGATGCTTCCCTCATACCGTTCAATAACGCGGGAGCTGCAGTCTGCAAACGGTTGTCAATGCTCGCGTAGGCCTCGTCACAAGCCTGCATGCCACCATTTGGATCGGTCGAGTCATAAACGACGGTATAAACTGCCCGGTTCAGGTTATTGCCTAAAACCCCCCATGCATTTTGTGAGGTAATTAGCGTCACCGGGGAGATTTTGCCGCTAAAAATATTCGGCAACGCACAGTCATTCATGAAACTTTGAATGCTTGATCGCAGGTACGGATCAGTCAGGCGAATCTTCTTCATGTCATTCAGCATGATTGCCGCCATGCCAACGGGAGCCCCCTCTGAAATACGTAGATTCTCGAAGTTTGGCGTCGTGAAGTTAGTTTCAATGCCGTTTGTAGCCCACATCCCTATCTCTGAGATGACAACAGCAGGAAGACCAATGGCTGCCGGAACGCCTTCAATTCTTTGAATGAATTGGGGCGACCCAACGCCATCCCACACCATGTCTTCAATAAGAATATCGACCTTCAAAGAGAACAGCATGTAGACAGTAAGAATCATGCCGGCAAAATACATGGCCACCTTTTGCAGACTTCCACCCAGGATTCCCGTAAAGCACATCGCAAGGAAGCCGGCCATCGCCAAGAACAGCGCCAAGTTCCTGAACCCAGGGTTTGAGTCAGGGTCAGTCAGGCGTTTAATCGCCTCCAGTATTTGCGCCAGCGCATAACCGTTGCCATAGCCATAACATGTCCAATTGTCACCACTTGCAGGCGTCATGGTCTCTGCGATTGCTAGCCCCGGAACAGCGACCAATCCAATAGCTACAAGGGCAGGAACAACCCATTTCACCGGTCCACCTCCCGAGCCATATCACGAGCGAAATCCATGCCGGATAGACCCATGGCATGAAGATTTCGCAACGTGGCGCGGTTGATCTTGTCAACCTGGCTCATTATGTTTTCCTGAGTCTCAGCCATAAGGTTAATTTGCTGAGCCTTCTGGGAGGTCATGACAACTAGCTCATTCTGGGCCTCGCGGAATTCACGCAAGATCTCACCCGGCACGGATGATGTCATCGATGTCTTAGCCGTTGCCTGGACGGCATGGCGAATGTACTCAATGGAGATCATGTAAGACAGAATGGTCGAGTTACCAACTACTAGGTCGTAGGCAAGGTCCGGGTAGGTCGCTGCAACATTAACTGCTTGATAGAGCGGGAAGGGCGCTGCTGCAATAAGGGCCTTTTGATAAGCGGTCAGTGGGGTGCCACTGGCAACGTTCTTAACCGCACCTTCCAATTCCATAATCACCGTTGGTCAAAAAGCCGTGGCCAAGTGATATATCCTCAACCTTTGCTTTGTTCGGGTTCCAACAGTCTCTCAGATCACTGTTGCTACAAGTATAAATCTCGGTAGCCTGGCCTGAGGCGCCTGACCATACCTTGTCCTCGCAAAAGCTGTTCACGAAGTCAGCGTATTCAATGACGGTCGGCGAGGCTTTATCACTTCCGCACAGGAATATGTCCAGCATCGCATCGGCAGTTTCGATGGTTGGCGCAAAGGTGTTCGAGTCGCCACTACCCCCTTTGTTGCGAACCTCAGTACCAATCCAACTCATCAATAGCTCGGCAAATATCTTGTTCTCTGCCCCCATGTTGTTGCTGCCATCTCGCCCAGGGGCAATACCTGCTTCTTGAAGGCCTAGCCATGTGCGGTTGCCATCAAGCTCTAAGGCCAGTGCGCGATCCCGCGGATTGTTGCTGAGGTGGTCTCGCACTTCGCGGCCCGAATCCGATTTACTATCACAAGTGTCCTGCTGGGCTGCCAGCCAGTCACTTTCCACGCCCTCAAACATCCCTACCGAACTACACCAGAGATTGCCTAATTCGCCGGAGTAGTCAGGGAACCCCTCAACCAGTGCGGTAGCAGCCTCACAGCTGTCCTGGGATAGTTTCGCCGCCGCCTGTGCCATGCGTTGTGCGAACTCAAGCACATCCCCACAAATAGGGCAGAGCTGTTTGAGCGCGAGCTGGAAGGAGAGGGCTACAACCCCTTTGGGCGATTTGCTCCAACATCTGCTGGATCTGTTCACTGTCGATATAGGAGAAGCCACCAAAATGCGCGTCGATTCCATTGCAGCCTACGTCTAGCCGCGGCGGGTCCATGTTGACTAGCGAGTAGCGGTTCTGAGAAAACCGCCTGGTCAAACCCCCCGGCCGTGTATCCATGCCGTGTCCTGGTCTCAAACGACGCTGCGCTGTTTGAGCTACTGAAGCCGCCTCCGGCACTGGATAGCCGGTCAAACGCATTTTCGAGTGCGTTGGCTTCAGCCAGGCTTGTGGTGGCCGTTATCGACATTCCGCTGATCACGACTGTTGCCACCATGGTTACCAATTTGTTTCTGGAGAACATTACTCAACTCCTTGGGGAATGCCGGCGCCGAGGCCACCGGATGACCGTTCCAGCATGTCGGGAACGCTGAAATCAACGGGAGGACTCGTGCCATCACCAACCGCCTCGAGGCCCTTTTCTGCTGCTCGTTGGATAGCACCAAAGAAGACCTCAATCCTCGAGGTAATCCGCTGCGCTGCTTCAACACCACTGGAGACGCGGAACCAAAGATCATCCTGTGGCAGGTAAAGCCAGAGGTCCGGTACCGCTTCGTCGGCAAGGTGGCCAGCAGCCTCTACTGAGCGTCCTGTGGTATCGCAGCTGTTCGAGAACTCTGGCATGCACCCCCCATCAAGTGGGGCGTTGTAAATGGTGAGCCCAGTACGTCGTTCGAGCTGCTTCATAACTGGTTGCATGTCATGACAGAATTGGCAGCTAGACCGGGTAAACCAGACGAGAAACCCATTCTGGTCATCTATCTCTTCCATGACCGCATTGCGCTTGCCATCGCGTGCTCGTGACGCTGCACGAAGCCCAAAGGAGGAGACGGGGCTATGTACGAGGGGGTTGAGGTCCTGGTTTTGGATCTGATTCCACTCCCACATCCTCGACATTGTGATGGCTTGGTCGACGGCCCATCGCATATACCGCTGAAAGGCCTCGACTGTCTCTGGATTGTTGGGGTTCATCACAGACTGGTTAAGCAGCATGTCGCGCTGCTTGGCTTGAAACTCGAAGCTCCCCTCTGGGTCGACAAACCCACAAGAGGGCTCCCACTGTTCTGGGTCCGTACAATCCAGCTCCTCTTCAGGCGTCTTGGCCATCGGTATCTCGACTGGGGGCTCTTCGGGCTCTTCTTCCTCATCATCATCTAAGTGCCCCCAGAACCAACCGCATTCGCGAGCATTATTGCTATCAAGGCAGGCTTGCCCTCGGTCTCCACCAGGCTGGGCTATAGCGGTCGAACTCAGCGTTAGCAAAAGCGCCAGCATTAGCCGCAGAAATGGCGCCGGCAAAGGGCCAGCGGTAATGTGTTTCATAGCACAAGGCTCCGTATCAATATCGCGGCAATGGCCCAGGCCAACAGCACGGGCCAAAATTCTGAAGTGCCGCCATCCCACAGCTTCAGGGAATGGCGTTTGGCGGGGTGCCACACAGGGACTCCCAAAGGGGTGCCAGCATCTCCAATGACGTGAGAGAGCCCACCAACCGAGAAACCTAAGAGAAGGGCGGCAAGCAATGGCGAATCAGGTAGCCAAACGGCCGATGCCACTGCCAGCCCTAGCCAAGGGAGCAACCAGTGGGTCACAGTCCTATGGGGTATGAGCGTGGCTGGACCAATGCGGATCTCCAGCCAGTCAGGTGCCGTTGATCCAGGCAGCGCCATCGCCGCCACCGCCAGCGCAGACATCCCGCCATAAAAGGGTGTCATAATCGCACCAGCCGATGCGCCAAGCGCCAGGCCGAATAATCGATGAGCGTTCCCGGTCAAGCTGCCTCCAAATACCTGTGTCATGCACGCGAAAAAGCCCCAACTCCACAAGGGGATGGGGCTATGGAACGTTAATCATGATGGGATTGCTGTCGCTGGATAATTCGGCGTCGCTGTGCGATCGCTCCCTTGAGCCGAGCTGACAGGTGTGCATCCAGTTGAGCGCTATTGACCCAGCGTTCGGCCGAAACCAATCGCTCAACATCTGAGTTTTCAATCTCCGCTAGAATCGCTTCGCGCGATGCCAAACGGTGACCGTTCGATACCCGCTTCTCTGATGGCTCAGGCTCTCCTCGAGAGAGAAGCACTGAGGATTCCACAGCGGCGTTATAGGGAGCATTTCCATCATCGTCCGGGCCTTGAGCAAGGCCTAGAAGAGCCATCAACCCATAGCGACGTGCATACGTCTGGGCTGACGCCACACCATGGCTATCAAGGGTCTCAACGGGCATCTCACAGTAAGAGCCAATGTACTCCCCAGAAGGACCATGAATGAGCATGGTCTCCATCACCATAGCCCCCACTGTTCCGCGCACAGGTGCCTGAACCAGTGCAATTTCAAACTTATTCAAGACGGCACGAATGCTGCCGATTATAATTGCGAGGCTTGCATAGCGGTTGTCGTACATCGGATTCGTAGAATCCGGTGCGATCAGACCACCAAGCTCGCCTGCACTGAAGCCAGGGCTTTGCCGATTCTGGCGATCGAGTCACTGCGATTCATAACGTGCTCGCCTCTCATACCCCCAGGTATCGGGGTCTCATGAGGGGTAGGGGCGCTACTGACAGACAAACGGGAGGTGGTATTGAGATTACCGAGAGGAGTGGCAACGCCGCTGAAGTGACACGATCCAGCGGATAAATCAAACAAACGTTTAATTTAAAAGAAAGTAGGGAGAAGTGATGCACCACGCAAGGGAACTAGAATCATTCCCTAGGCCCCATATAACCTTAGTCTCAGAACGAATAACAGATAATAAAAGCAAGGCTTGTTATGGAATGACAGATAGGGCGGTAACTTTGGACCCTGTGCTCAGAGCCTTGAGCACAGAATCACCGCCCGGAGGCATGCTATCCACGCTAAAAAGCGCCAATGCCACAGAAATGCGCTTCAAGCGAGGTAGAGTGAAATGACCTAAGTGATCAGTAGCTGCTTGACCCAAACAGATTCAGCAAATATATAAAAATGCATCCTTCCTCCCGAATCCCATCATGCTGAAAATGAAAAACCCTCCTGACAATGGATGTCAGAAGGGTTTGAAGGGTTAAGCAGCTTTGCTCTTGCGGGGAAATCCCGTGAGCCCACTACTGGTGTACACATCAGCCCAATCAACGCTCACATCAGTTGAGCTGGATGCATCAGGGATCTTTATCGAAGCTCGAATCCCTTTCTCTAAAAGCCGAGCCTGGAGCACTTCCGCTGCGTGCTGACCAGCCTTGCGTCCTTTCCTGTCGGGTAGGTCACGATCAGCCCAAATAACGACTTCCGTGACGCCCTCAGGCGGCTCGAACGACCTCATTAGGGAAGCTGACAGTACCGGCCAGACAGGCATTCCCGTAGCAGCCCGAATAGCTAGCGAGGTCTCAATACCCTCAGCCACACCGATAACGCCGGCTGTAGCTGTGCCTAAGCGAATAGCACCACCGTGGACATCACCATCCTTCACCCCACAGGGAACAGCTTTTTAGCCTTGCTCACAGGCGCCTTCTCTACCACACCATTTTCTGTGCGGTTGAGATACGTCCTATGCATCGTGACAGGCTTTCCAGCCGCATCCCTGACAATGGTTATCAGTGCAGGGTAGTAGCTAACCACTTTGCCTTTCTCGATGTATGCCATCCTAGGGTGGAGGCGTGCCTCCGTCTCGAGAACGCTAAGCATCGGCTTTACAGGCAACCCGCGGAACTGCAAGTAGCTCGCCAGCATGAAGCGACCTTCGCCTCTTCCCAGGGGTAGAGCTTCTTCCCAGCGCTTGCGCAGCGTTGGCCGGATGTCCTGCTTTTCCTCGACCTGCCGTGGCGGTGGCCGTGATACTGTAGGCGCCAGCGGCTCAACGGATTGTTCACCGAGAGCCCCCATTACCTGCTCCAGTATTTCGGGAAGAGCCCAGCCTTTCAGCTCTTTCAACAGGCTAAAACCATCCCAGTTACCGCAAGTGCAAATGGCCGTACCCCGTTGCTTGAAGCCGCGATCGAGGCGGAAGTCTTCCTTGCCACCATGTATCGGGCAATCGATGTGATGTCCCGGGTGGGCAATTGCATGCTCCAGCTCGGGGCACAGTGCCTGAAAGACCGTATCCCATTGACCTTCCGCGACACGCTTCACATCAGCAATTTCGTACTTGTTGCTATTCCTCATGATCTGCTCCTCTCTCATTTCCGGTCACCCGGATCTCACAATTAGATAGGGCGACCAGTGACGGCTATGAAGAGGTAGGGGAGACACTGCCACCAAAGAAAAATGTTCCGCATGCGAAACAATGGCAGTTGGAAGTCCTATACAGAGAAAAGCCCCTCCCGATTAATCGGAGAGGGGCTTGAAGGGTGCCTAGTCGTTCAGTGTGTGGCTAAGCCGCGGAATGCGTCTTGAGCCACTTCTGTTGCCAGGCAGCTTTGTCCTGCTCACTAATACTTTGCAAGCAGTTGCCAATGAGGCGGGCCACAGCACGAAATGCACAATGCACCACTACTTGGCCCAGCAGTAACTCGACCAAGCATGGTCACGCATACCGAGCTATACGGAACTGCTTCATCACTTCGGGGCAGAGGGATTGCGGCGTGTGAGGCTCCCTATGTGATGGTTGCATGAAGAGCAAGGGGTAGAGCCGGATCACCAAGCAAAGCGGATCGACTCAGAGAAAAGACGTATTCAAGCGTGTCTAAGTTCTATGCCGTCCGCTTCGCTATCAGACCAAGTGCTGCAAGCCTGTTGGCTGTAATTGGAAACCCGTATAGAGGCGGGCACAACGACCCCACCTCCGCACGACTTGGACTAAACGCGGCAGCCGCATTGTTACTCAATACTGACAGAGAGGGGCAGCGGCTACCTAACCAGGGCGATGTGGACAGTTACTTGAGTGCGGTGCCCGGACAAGCAGCCTTGGTGACGGGGTTTACCAATTTCTTAAATCGCCAGCGTGCCACCACACTGACCCCTAGGGTGGATGAGAAACGGGCAAGAAAACGGCGAAAAGAAAAGTTGGCTCGCACCATGACTCAAATGGCTAAGTGTACTGATCAAGGGGAGGAGTGGAAGGAACGATGGATCGTCACTACCATGGAATACTGTCATGACAAGAAAGTATCTAAAAAAGCACTCCGTCAACAGACCATAGAGCATTCAGGAGACGGGGTTCGGGTTAGCATGGAGGGCGTGAGCTACTGGCTGCCTATTGTATAAGAGTAAAACGTTAGCTCTGCTGTTTGTCGTTAGGTGCGCTATGGGGGCCGCCCCGGCCTTTTGGCCGGAGCGGTTCAGTTAAGGGAATTAAAGCATACCTTTTAGCTCCCCGTAGTCTCCTCCAACACGCAAGACCACGGTCACGTCGTTGTCATTGCGGTTACGGAAGAACCAGCCGTGGTTGCCGGTGAAATCAGCTTCCAGCTCTCCCTCATCTTCGGGTACGCCACGCCCCTTCTCGTAGCTGATGGAGTTCCCATTGCCAGTCAAAATTAAGTGGCCCGCCGTCGGACGCCCAAGCGAATGTCGCGACAGCACCTTCTTCCATCGTTAGCTTATACTCGGTACCTTCACCCGGCGTGAGTGTGAAGGTCACCTCATCACCCCATGCCGCAGTTTCTTCAGTTGCCTGGGAAGGTGTCTCCTCAGCGGCAGGAGCGCCAGCAAGGGCTACGTTTGCTTCAGTCTGCACCATCTCTTGGTCTTCTGGTAACGAAGCGGCTACCTGCTCCGTCTCTACGTCTGAAGTTGGCGCAGCAGTAGCGGTTGCAGCCGAAGGTTGGCTATCACTAACGGCCTCTTGAGGTGCAGCGGGTTCAGAAGCCTGTTGGACACTGGCTTGGTCGAGCTCGGCTTCCTCAGCCAACTGGGTCTTGATTTCTCCCATCTCCGTCAGCCCCAACAAGCGCCCAGCGCCGGTCGGGTCAATGGCATACTCAGCAGGTAGCACGACGCTGATCAGCAAAGCGACGGCAATAACGACTGCCATCAACGTAGAGCGAAGTAACTTACCCGTTGACGG
>NZ_MWVI01000092.1 GCF_002087295.1 Vreelandella lionensis
GTTTGCCGGCTTCGCCGGGCAAACAAAAAGCCGGCCCAAATGACGGGCCGGTTTTTATTTATCATGCAAGAACCCACCATCGTGCGCCTGCCTTGACGCCCGGTGACTCGACATCCTCGCCCTTACCTCTGCCCCCCCTGCCGCCAAAGCTCATTTCTTATCCGGTGCCTGAATTTCAAACTGTATTAAAGGTTTGTCTGTAAGGTCGTTCCAGATTCCCACGCAAAAATGCTGACTCACTGACCTCAGTCAAACAGCCAGGATGATACTGAATGAACAAACGATTGTTGTTGTGCGCGATGATAGTTCCGGGAGCCTTGGCCGTCTCTCCTATGGTGTCGGCCCAGGCAAAAGAGAGTGTGTCGCTGAAAGAATATCAGCAGGCCAAAGCCAGCCAGGCTGTTTCCCTGAACCAGGCCATGGTGATGGCTTTCGAGAATAGCCCGGTATTGGCTTTGAGGCGGGCCGCGGTCTCGATACAGCAGGGACAGCTTGATCATGCCAGCCGCTGGGCGCCGAGCAATCCAGAGTTTGAGTTGGGGGCCCGTCAGGCCCCGGATCAGGCCGACGAGTCCCTGGAATATGGGGTGAGGGTTACTCAGGAGATCTGGATGGGTAATCGCGGCGACCTTGGCAGTCGCGTGCCCGGAGTAATCTCACGTCCCGGCAACAGGAGCTTGAATACCTGAAGGTAGCCACCAAGGCGCGGGTGCGGGCCGCCTATTTCCGGATACTGCTGGCTCAGAAAGAGTTGGAAACCGCAACCCGTGCCGTTGAACTTATGCAACGCACCAAAGACCTGGTTGAAATGTCCGTAAAACAGGGTAAACAAACCCGGATTGATCTCAATACCGCAGTCATTGGGCTTGCCAGGGCCCGGAATCAAAAAGCCTCGGCGGAACAAAAGCTCGAGCAATCAAAAATTGACCTTACCGAAGTGCTCGGGGTGTCCCCCTCCGATGCCGTTGGGGTGACCGGCGAGCTTGATGTGACGCTCGAAGACCTGCCTCCGACCAGCCAGCTTGTCGAGATGGCACAGAGTCAGAGAGCGGACCTGAAAGCGGCGGCCGCCAGAATTGCAGCGGATGAAAATAGTGTTATGTTGAAGGGCGTATAATCACTGTTACGTGTATCTATGACCTGAATCCGTGAGACCGGCCCCAGGAA
>NZ_MWVI01000093.1 GCF_002087295.1 Vreelandella lionensis
TTGGGGAGTGCTGAGCATTGGCGTCTGCTTGAATAGAAGATGCTGGGCCTTTTTGGGGAGACGCCTTTACTACATGAGTACGCTGTGCCATGGGGCACCTCCTTTTATGTGAATAGAGAAATGCGGGTTAGTCAGCCCTGTTCATGGGGTGTGTCATTTAACGAGTGGAGGAACGTCGGGTAAGTGACGCGCAATGTCTGCGGGATCGATACGCTCCAGGCGTATCTCTGCGCGATAAAACTCGCCCTGGGCGCACACCAGCGACGTGGCGTTATGAGCGTCGTGTTCTAGCAGTTGTTTGGTTAGTCGAGTGATAGCCATCTCAATGGCGTCGGAAACAAAGCTCATACGGGTACCTCGCGGCATAAGCCCCACAGCAGGATGGTTACGACACCAGCTGTAGGGCGGCATCTAAGGCCTCTTGTTTGAGCTGTGCCCCCTGACCAAACCAGGCTGAGTCCATACGGGTATCGTTACTACGTGCCCGCTCATCGCGATCGACGTATTCCGTCACGGCGTTCAGCAAGCCCCAGGCCGTGTCTTTAGCGGTCACCAAGTGAGCGCCCCGGCCTTCGCCTTGGTAGAGCTTCTGCACCTTATTCAGCGCTCGGTAGTTGGGCAGTTTAGAGGGATCGTCCAGCGGCTTCTCCGCACCACAAATCACCGACTGAAGATACTGCTGCGCTTCCTGCCGAGTGAT
Organism: Vreelandella lionensis; assembly: GCF_002087295.1. Lineage (GTDB taxonomy): Bacteria > Pseudomonadota > Gammaproteobacteria > Pseudomonadales > Halomonadaceae > Vreelandella > Vreelandella lionensis. The sequence continues at coordinate 701 of NZ_MWVI01000093.1, forward strand.
TTTACGCTCCGCTAGGGTTTTCATCCGGTACATGAAGTCATTCCATTGCGACACCGAAATGCCTAACTGACGCTTCACGGCACGCGGATCAAACTCCGAGCGGTGCGGCACCTTCACCGCTTGCGACGTACCATCGACGGCAATTTGCAGCGTGTTATTGCACACTACCCTCACCGTGGTGGGCGTTGCCATGGTGGCAAGGGTGCCATCGCAGGAAGTGGCCAACAGCAGGTAGTCGTTCACCTCATCCTGACCTTTGAGCGACGTGCTTAAGCCGCTACGGGCTAGCGCCCAAAACTTACGTCCGCCTTTGAGCACGCCAGCGGTTTCTAGCTCATACCCGGCGTACTCAGTCAGATCACGGTAAAACTCCAAAATCTCTTCGGGCTGTACCACCTTATAGCGCTGTGACACCACCGACAGTGGTGCTTTGGTATCCGAGCGATAAAGCACCTTCTGCTCAGGGAACGAGTGAATGCTGCCCAGGTGGCTAGCCCCTTCGGCAATAAAACGCACTGGTGCTTCTTCAATATGCCAGTTCATACCGGCCTGTTGCTGCCAGA
>NZ_MWVI01000094.1 GCF_002087295.1 Vreelandella lionensis
GGCGCCGGCTTCACGGATTCAGGTTAATGTTAGGTGTTAGCCGTAGTACATCTAACGTTTATTTCTATCTTGATTTCTTCTTATAAAAATAAAGCGAGGTGTTTATGTCTCAGCCGTGCATTATCTGTGTTGCCATTACGGGAAGCCTGCCACGTAAAGAAAACAATCCGGCGGTGCCCATTACCGTTAATGAGCAAATAGAGAGCACCCAGGCAGCCTTTGAAGCCGGGGCCAGTATTGCGCATTGCCATGTGCGTAACGACGATCAAACGCCGTCATCCGACCCAGAAAAATTTGGCCGCCTGATGGAGGGGCTCAAGAAACACTGCCCGGGCATGATTATCCAGCTTTCCACCGGTGGCCGATCTGGGGCTGGCGAAGCTCGCGGCGGCATGCTGCCGCTGAAACCGGATATGGCCAGCCTATCGGTGGGCTCGAATAATTTCCCCAGCCGCGTCTACGAAAATCCTCCCCAACTGGTGGAGTTGTTGGCAGACGAAATGCTCAAGTACAACGTGAAGCCTGAAATTGAGGCGTTTGATCTCTCGCACATCCATCAGGCGGTCGCGCTTTCAAAGCAGGGCAAGTTAAAAGCGCCGTTATACGTTCAGTTCGTTATGGGGGTAAAAAACTCAATGCCCGCCGACAAACACAGCTTTGACTTCTTCATTGAAACACTCAAGCGACTAGCCCCCGACGCCCAATGGTGCGGCGCAGGCATAGGAGCCAACCAATACCGGCTTAACGAATGGTCGATTGCCGCAGGCGGCCATACCCGTACTGGTCTTGAAGACAACGTGCGGATAGATCGCGATACCCTAGCCGCTTCCAACGCCGCCCTGGTCGATAGAACCGTCGCGCTGTGCGAAAAATACCAGCGCCCGGTTGCCACCTGGCAGCAAGCCCGCGACATACTGGGACTGCCAATGGTGTAAGGCTATGGGTAGGTGCTGCTTTAGAGGCAAAACAGTGGCAGTGAGAGTAGTGTGCCGATTTTGTCTATCTCGAAAAGTCCTTTCACGAAAGGGCTTTTTCTTTTGTTTACCCTATATCTTCCAGCAGGCCAGTGCTTAGCGCAAAGGGTGTATTTCACGGCGTCACCATCAAGGCAGTACCTATCCATAGCTGATACCGTGTTCAATAGATAGACGCTCATTGCCGTATACGAGACGCGTGACAGAGGCTGCTGTTTTCGCTACTGTTGGTTAAGGATGATGAGCTTTCCTTGTTTTGACGGCTTTCGACCCAAAGCGGTCATGCCGGGAAATGCAGCGGGCGCGCGAGTTTTGTATATATAGCCTAATTTAAATTAATTTATATAAGAATCATAGGCTTGGGAAAATCTGGTGGGCTGCATTTGCCGGACAAAAGTGCCAGCACGTTCATTCAATCATAGAACGCGCTGTCTAATACGCTGTTATGCACACAAAGTATTTAAGGTGAATTATGGAACATATTGATTGGGGTGATTTTCAAAAGGTTGATATCCGCGTTGGAACCATTGTCGATGTAGAAGACTTTCCAGAGGCTCGCCGACCTGCTTATAAGTTACAAGTGGATTTTGGAGAAGAGCTTGGTATCAAAAAATCTAGTGCGCAGATCACTGATTTATACACCAAAGAAGAGCTGTTGGGTAAGCAGGTGCTGGCAGTCGTAAACTTCCCACCAAAACAAATTGGCCCCATCATGTCTGAATGTTTAGTCACTGGGTTGCACCGGCCTGATGGTTCTGTTGTGCTTTCAACCGTTGATATGGAGCTGCCAAATGGAGCTCGGTTGGCATAACAAGCCGCTCAAATTCGTTCCGGCTGCAAAAAACGCAGCCTACACCGGACTCGCTAACGCTCGCCGTTTAGCGGGGCGTTAAGTGTCAGGGAAAATATGAAGCGCTACACCTACGAAAATACTCTAAAGCAGCAGGCTGATGTTCTGTGTTATGCATTCTCGCCTGATCTAATTGACGCGTCTGAAAATGAACTGAAGCAGTTTTTGCAGGTTCTTTGCCAGCATTTCCCTAAAACCGAAAATGGGGATGGCTTGTTTAAGCCAATGGACAATCAGGCATATATAAATACGTTTAATAATGCTTACTCGAATGTCTTCCGGCTCATCGAAGCAAAACGTACCAAAAGGCGGCACTGGCAAATGTACTGGTTGGCCCTACTAACGTTACTGGTTCTTGCCGTTACATTGGGTAATGACATATACACCAAAAAGCAAAGCAACAGCGATCAATCAACGTCGGCAACACTTAACAAGTCAAAGCACTCGGACTTGGCAAAGCTGTCACCTTTTTTGTTCCAAAAAAGTCGCCAACTTCACCAGGCCGGTGTTTGAGGCGTTAAGTGTAAGGAGGCAAGATGGAAGCCAAGACTACTAAACCGGACCGCATTGAAGTGTCAAATCACTTTTTTCACGACGCGCTAGATTTTCAAATTAGATTCGATCACTGTTTTTTTAGCGATGGCCCGCTTTTCTTTACGCCCAGGTCAAGGCGCGCTAAGTGCTTTATCGATCTTAGAATGGGAATTGAATCAATACTAAAGTCATTTCTCAGTTACTTTCACAGCGGTGATAAAAAAGGCAAGGAACTGGTTAAGTGGGTCGAGAAATACAGCCATAGAGTGCGTGAAATGCTGAAAGATGCCGAGCCTTATCTTCAGCCCGGCTTTAAGGATAAGTACGGAGATCAAATTTTAAGCCTCGATTCTTTACCTGTCGGCCTTAGGTACAGGCTAGACGCATGGGACTTTAGAGGAAATAAAGAGGATTTCTATTGTGACACAGTTGGGTGCGACTCGTGGCTTCAGCTATTGCATGAAGCGCTCAAAGAATTGATACAGTTCATGAACGAAAACCTGAAGCAACATACTAGGATTTTGGGCAGTGCAGAGTTGTGGGATGAACTGGTTGCGCCTCACTATGAGAAGTACACTTAACAAACACATTATGGCGCCACTACGTGGCTGGGACGGCTTGCACTGCGCTCGTTCCTCGCTATGTTACAGCCGCCCCATATGTGGGCGTTAAGTTTCAGGAGGAGTCGTGCGAATCGAAATAGGTACGGAAACGGATTCAGATCACTGCAAAGCAATTACGCATGAATATTATAAGTGCAGAGATGCTTTTGAGAGATTTCGAGTCACAGCGGAAGGGATAATTCTTTCAGGCCAAAATAAAGAAATTTCTTATCGGGCCTATAATGCGTATTCATATTTTATCCATCATTTGTATGAGTTTTTAATGGCTTGTCATGCAAGAGATGCTGGAAATACCAGCATTACTAATAAGCGAGGCCCAGAACGTACAGAGTATCTTGACTTACTGTTAACTGGTGATGCTCACAGAGTTGTTAAAGCAAGGATAGACCGGATTAGCCAAGGAAGAGCCCCAAGTTGGGAAAATCATATTTCTTATTATGAAGGCTTACTGCCAATTCCAGAGAATTTTGGAGAGGGCTTTCGCACTTACAGAAACAAGGTTTCAGGTCACGCCTCATTTGAACGAGTATCCGAATTAAATTTAACGGAATTCTATAAAAAGTATCACCCATACCTTTATCTTCTATACAGGGATGTTGGTGGAATGTGGGGACGTGATCTCGAAGAGTTTCCATGCTTAAAAGACGTAACAAGCTTCTTCGAAACCATCGCAAATGGAACTTAACAAGTCGCGGCATTTCGCAGCCTTCGGTTGCCGAACGCTCGCAAGCTGGCGCCGTTGCGCCAAGCGTTAAAGCGCTATATCAGTGGCTCCTGAAAGGCTGCTCTTGGCCGTTAGCTGACTCAAATACAGCAGCACTCCCTTTATCCAACCACCCCAAAACCCACCCAGCTAAGCTATCCTCCCAACCCTAACCCACCACCGAGACCTCTTCATGCAAACAACACGCATCGTCATCGTGGGCGCTGGTTTGGCGGGGCTGTATGCTGCTTATTTATTGGAACAGCGGGGCATCACCGATTACGTGGTATTGGAAGCGCGGGAGCGTGTGGGTGGGCGTATTGCGTCACTGGTGCCGGATGAGGCCCATGCTTCTGAAGTGTTTGATCTGGGGCCTTCGTGGTTTTGGCCAGGGTTTCAGCACGCGCTGGGGGCGCTGGTGGAATCGCTGGGGCTGTCGTCGTTTGCTCAGCATGAAACGGGCGATATGGTGGTGGAGCGCTCTCACCAGATGCCGCCTGTGCGTATGCAGGGCTTTGCGAATCAGCCGTCTTCGATGCGGCTACAGGGCGGCATGCAGGCTTTGATTGATGCGTTGCGCCAGCGTGTTGAATCTTCGCGACTTCACACCGGGCAGGCGGTTCAGGCTATGTCGCTCAATCGCAATGGCCATGTGGTACTGGCGTGTGCGAGCGGGCAGCGTTACAGCGCGCAGCACGTGCTGCTGGCAGTGCCGCCCAGGTTGGCGGCGCAGGCGATAACCTTTACGCCACCGCTGCCGGAGCGTCTTGCCCACCAGTGGGCCAATACCGCGACTTGGATGGCTCCCCATGGCAAATACGTGGCGCTGTATGCCACGCCTTTTTGGCGAGAGGAGCAGCTTTCCGGAGAGGCGCGTAGCTTGATCGGCCCGCTGGGCGAAATTCATGATGCATCTCATCCGGATGGTCACGGAGCGCTGTTTGGCTTTTTTAGCATACCTGCCAGCGCACGAGCGCAGATAGGCGATGAGGCGCTGCGCCAGCATTGCCGCGCACAGCTAGCCAGGCTGTTTGGCCCGGAAGCGGCTAACCCAAAGCAGGATGTGATTAAAGACTGGGCGCAGGAATCGTTCACCGCTACCCACACCGATCAACAACCTAGCGAGCATCATGGCATGGCACCGCCTGTTCGCGCTGCCGATGGGCCTTGGCAGCCTTGCTTAACCGGCATTGGGAGCGAGTGGGGGGAGCAGTATGCCGGTTACTTGGCAGGTGCCCTTGAAGCCGCCGAACGTGGCGTAGCGGATGTGTTGGCGAAGTAGGGCGCTTGTGCCCAAGCGCTAATCCAGCAGCGATTCGCCCGAGCGCGTGAGCAGCGCTTTTAAGCTAGGGGATTCAAACCGGCGCTGAATGGTAATTGCGTAGAACTCCTCCCATACGCCGGGCAGCGCGCCGTAATCTTTGAGCGTGCCGTTGTGCAGCTCGTCGCGCACCACCACGGGGGGCATAACGGCAATGTGCTGCGTGTCCCGCGCCAGTAGGCGCATCATCGCCATGTCATCTACCTCGGCGGCAATTTTGGGCGTTAGCCGGTAGTGGCTGCACAGCTGGTCAAAGGCGTGGCGAGTGGCGTTTTCCACCCCAGGCAGAATAAACGCGTGACCGCTCAGGCCGTTGGGAAAGCTGGGTGGCGGCGAGAGGTGAGGCGATGCAATCAAACTCACCGGCTGACGTGCCAGGCGTTGCGAGCGCCAGGGGTGTTCGCTATCGCCACGCACGGGTTGGTTAGAGAGCACTACGTCTAACTTGTGAGCAGAAAGCCGCCTTAGCAGGTCATCCATGCCACCGCTTTGCAGTATCAAATCCAGGTCGTCTCGGCCCAGCAGTGGCCGTACAAATCCTTCCTGAAAGTTGCGCGATAGCGTGGCCACTGCGCCTACGCGCACCACCTCGCGGTGGGCGTGGCCGCCTTCAGCAAACAGCGCGCTCAGCTCTTCGCCTTGGGTGAAGATGGTTTCCGCGTAATCAAACGCCAGCCTGCCCGCTTCGGAAAGATGCAGCTGCCGCCCTTCGCGAATAAACAGCGCTTGGCCCAAGCGCTCCTCTAACTGGCGAATTTGCTGGGAAAGCGACGACTGTGACACGTGCAGAGCTTCGGCCGTGCGCGTCAGGTGGCCCGATTTCGCCACTTGCCAAAAATAGTACAGATGATGGTAGTTGAGCTTCATGGCAGAGGGGCCTCAGGCTGCGTGTTGGCTATTCGTTCTGTTTTAAAGAACGATTTATCAAAAATAAACTATTTTTTATATGGTGACGAGCTGGGCATAGTCGGTGGCATACGACTAAGGGGGAAAGGCTATGCCAAATTTCGTCGACATAACGGTGCTATCCATAACGGTGCTATCACTACTGGCGCTGTGGTTACTGGTCCCGGTTTCGCTGTTAGTGATGGCGGGCGTCAGCGCACGGGCCAGCACGCCCGCATCGCTGAAGCGCGCTTGGCAAATAGGCCGCTGGTTAACGGCAAGCGCGCTGGTCGCGAGTCTAGCGGTGGGCGGGCTACTGGTGCTGGATGCGCTGGGTGTACCTACCGGCCTGCCCGAAGCCGCTCAGCCGCTGGGCTTGTATCCGGATGGTTTGGCCGTGTGGATGGCGCTACTGATCAGCTTGTTAGGCACGGTGCTGCTGCGTTTTGCAGAGAACTATCTAAAGGGCGATCGTGGCGAGCGTCGGTTTTTGCCCTGGTGCTTGGTGGTGCTGGCAAGCGTGATGCTGCTGGTCTTTACCCATCACCTAGTCGTGATGCTGATTGCCTGGGTGGGCGTGAGTGTGGCGCTGCACCACTTGCTAACGCTCTACCCTGAGCGGGTTGAAGCCCAACGGGCGGCATGGCAAAAATTTGTGGTAAGCCGCTTAGGCGATGCCGCGCTGATTGTAGCGGTAGCGCTTCTCTACGCACGCTTCGGTACCTTTCAGCTACCTGAGCTGTTTGCGGCCGCTGCGGCGTCCTCTAGCGGCTGGCAGGTGGAGGCCGCCTCAGTGGCGCTGGCCATCGCGGCACTGTGCAAATGCGCCCAGGTGCCGATGCATGGCTGGTTGATCAAAGTCATGGAAGCCCCCACACCGGTTTCCGCGCTGCTGCATGCGGGGGTGATTAACCTGGGGGGCTTTGTGTGGCTGCGTTTGTTCCCGGTGTTTGATGGCCTAACGCTGGGCCACTACCTGCTCATTGCGGTGGGTGGTTTTACCGCACTGGTCGCGGTGATGACGATGCTGACCCAAACCTCCGTCAAGCATGCTCTGGCGTGGTCTACCTGCGCGCAAATGGGCTTTATGCTGTTCGAAATTGGCGTAGGGGCGTACACCTTGGCGCTGGCTCACCTGTTGGCGCACTCGCTTTACAAAGCTCACTCCTTCTTGGCGTCTGGCCGTACCGTGAGGGCCTCGCGCTGTGAGCGCCTGCCGCTTGCGCCGCTGCGTCAGCGCCTTTCTCTTGCGCTGCCTGCGGCCGTCGTCGCGGCGATGGTACTGATGATATGGCCCTCGCTGGTTAGCCATAATCCGCTGCTGGGTGCACTGCTTAGTTTGGCGGTGGGCAGCACGCTGTTGGGCATGCCGGTAGGCACAGCCAAACCCAAGCGTTTAGCGCTGGTAGGAATGGCGCTTACCCTGGTGCCGCTGTATGCCTTGCTACATAGCGTGTTGGCACCGGCGCTGTCCAGCGCCTACACGCCCTTAACACTCACGGCAGGCCTTTTAGGGGCACTGATGCTGGCAAGCCTAGTGCTGGCCGCAGGGGCCGTCACGCTGTTCCCTCAGGCTGCCTGGGTAGCCCGCTGGCGTGTTCACTTTAGCCAGGGGCTTTACCTGGCACTGCCGTTTCAGCGTGCGGTGGATGCGGTAGCCCCCGTTCGTGCCTGGTCGCGTCCTTCATCGCTTGCCCCTGGTTTAAAAGGAGAGTGGTCATGAGTCAGTCTATTGCCGTAGACACATCCTCACACCATTCGTCAGTGCCGTCGCCAGAGCAGTATCGCGATGCGCTAAAGCGCGCGACCGACGCCATTGCCCCGGTGTGGCCGCTGGACCAGTGGATTGCGGTCAACCCCTGGTGGGGCCTGAAGCATCAACCCATTGAGCAGGTGAGCCACGCGCTCAGCCGCCGGGCCGGACAGCCGATGACCATGCCTGCCGAATTTTATCGTAACGCTTGGGAATCGGGCCGGGTTACTCCGCAAGACCTACAGCAGGCGCTGCGCCAAGGCGGCTACGCTTATACCGAGCAGAGCCTAATGAGCTACTTGGCAACACCGCCAAAGCCGGTAACGCCGCTACGCAGCGCCTGGGATTCCCTGGCAGGGCATGATGGGTTTGACCCGCTGGCGGAGAGCTGTGCGAGCTACTTCGATCACCATCAACAGCGCTGGGCAAGCCGTGCTGTGCCTTCGCTTTATCACTTCTGGAAAACGGCGGCACAGCACGATCTGCGCTGGCCTAAAGCGCAGCGCCAGGCGTTACAAGCTCTGCCAGATGACCCCACAGCAGCGGTTGAGCAAATAGCCGAGGATTGGGCGCTCACCCCGGAAGCGTTTGAGGCGCTAGCCCACACGCTGCTGCTACGGGTTAACGGCTGGGCTTCCTGGTGCCAAGGCATTGGTTGGCATACTGCCCCCCAGCAGGCAGAGGCGGGCATTACCCAGCTGGCTGCCATGGTACTGGCATGGGAGTGGATAGGCGTTGACCAGCTCACCAGCATCCAACAGAGCGAGTGGTTTGCCCAGTGGCAAACCGCCGATGCGGCCATTACTTCTCCGCATGAGGCGCTGTGGTGTTGGCAGCACGCCTATGAGTTGGGCTATCAGCGGGCGCTAGCCGCGACGTTAGCCGCGCCGAGTGCCGAGCCTTCCTCCGCTCCCAAGGTACAGGCTGCGTTCTGTATCGACGTGCGCTCTGAGCGGTTTCGTCGCCATTTAGAACAGGCTACGCCTACCGTGGCCACGCTAGGCGTGGCGGGGTTCTTCGCTATGCCGGTGGCCGATGCGGCTACGGGGCCCGAGCGTGCCCAGCCCCGCGTGCCGGGGTTGTTAAAACCTGCTTATCGGGTGGGGCTCGTTGCAGCCCCAGAAGCAGGGCGTTCAGCGCTATCAAAAAGAGAGCCAGCGCCAAAGCGTGCGCCACGCGAAGTACGCGCCGCTTTCAACCTTCACTCTGGTGGAAACAACCGGCATTGCCTGGGGCTGGAAGCTGATTAAAGACAGCCTGCGTAAACAGGCAACCGTGCCCCAGTGCGAAGCGCCCGCCGGGCTTTTCCACACCTACGACGGCGAGCCAATTGCCCGCCATGAAAAAATAGCGCTGGCGAAAAATCTGCTAACGCTGTTGGGAGCCCCCACGGCGTCGCTGCTGGTACTGGTGGGCCACGACTCCCAAAGCGAAAACAACCCACATCACGCCGGGCTTACCTGCGGTGCCTGTGGCGGTCAGGGCGGTGGCATGAATGCGCGGGTGGCCGCTGCGCTGCTGAACGACCCAGAAGTACAGCAGGCCGTACAACACGCAGGTATGACGTTGCCCAGCCCTTTTCACGTATTGGCCGCCACCCACTGCACGCTCACCGACCGCGTGCATGTCTACCGGGATGAGCAGATGCCCGAAGCGCTAGAAGACGCGCTGGCCGCATTTGAAAGCGGTGTACACGTGGCGGGTGAGGCTACGCGTCTTGAGCGGGCACCTGACCTGGGTCTGGATGACGCCGATCCTATCGAGCGGCTGAAAACCTTCGCTATGCGCGGTGCCGACTGGTCGCAACCACGGCCTGAGTGGGGGCTGGTAAATAACGCTGCGCTTATTTTAGCGCCACGGGCGCGTACCCAAGGGAAAGCGCTGGACGGGCGCGCGTTCTTGCACGACTACCGCCCAGAGCAAGATCCGGAAGGTAAGGTGTTAGAGGGGCTGATGATGGCACCGATGCTGGTGGCCAGTTGGATCAACCTGCAGTACTACGCGTCTACCGTGGTGCCTGGGCTGTACGGTGCGGGCAATAAGCTGCTGCACTCAGTGGTGGGTGGCCATGTGGGGGTTATTGAAGGGAATTCGCCCCAACTGCGCATTGGCCTGCCGGAGCAGTCGCTGCGCGATGGCGAAAAGCTTCATCACGAGCCGCTGCGCTTAACCGTGGTGATCGACGCGCCCAGAGAGCGCATCGAAGCGATTATTGAGCGCCAGCCGGTGGTGGCGGATTTAATCAACCACCGCTGGCTGTGGCTTACTCGTATGGGAGAAGGTGGCCTAGAGCGCTATTCGCCAGAAGGCTGGCAGCCGGTTGTCGTTTGAGGGGCCAGCTACTTAGCGCTGAGATCTTCATAGCCGGTCATCTCTAAATAGCCCACGCCGAGCGCTGCCTGTGTGGTGGTGTCGCGCACCGTCACATCGCCTTCCCAGTAGGACACGGTGGTGGGCATCCAGCGGTTGGGGTCGCGGGCTTCAATGGTGAGGTCTAGCCCCGCGCTGGGCAGTGTCAGCTGCCAAGTAGTGGGTATATCGCGCTGGGCCACTCGGCTGGTGGCGAGTGGCGTCAGCGTGACGTGGTCAGTGCCCATCTGTTGAGTCGTGCCTTCAGCGTCAAACAAGTGGGTAAACAGATAGTCGCCGCCGTTCTCGCCACCGCCACGTAAGCGGTACGCCATAAGCTTACGGCCATCGTTCAAATGCAGCGAAAACCAGTCCCAGCCGGTCTGTTCTGCCGTTAATAGCTGGCTGCTCCACTCCCGATCTAGCCAGCCATTACCCGTGACGGCTTTTTGCTGGCCATTGAGCGTGACGCTGCCTTCGATACGTAAAAACGGCTGGCTATAGTAGTGCGAGCCCTGGCCTTGAACGGTTTTGGCGTTAAAACCGTTCTCGCCGTGCCATACCAGTGGGCCTTCTGCTGAAAGCGTTAGCTCGTAGCCAACGCGCTCGCTGCCTTCACCGCTGTAGGCGCTAAGCGTAAATTGCTCAAAGTTGGACGTGGCGGGGCTTTGAAAAAGCCAGTCGTCAATCCACGCTTGAAATGGGGCCGCTATCACACCTGCCTGCCCTTGGGGCTGTTCGCTGTGGCTGCGGGCGCAGCGTTCCGCCGCTAGGTGGGTTTCCCCTTGAGAAAGCCCCATATGCGCCATCCACACTTGGTCGCTGGCCCACGGGGTAGAGGCTGGGCGCTCTTCCGGGGGCACTAGCGCTTGGCGAAACAGCGTCCATTGAAGCCCTAGCGGCTGGTCAGATTCATCTTCTAAGTTAGCGGTGAGATACCACCACTCAATACGGTAATCCGGGTGGGGGCCGTGGTCTTCCGGAAACGCGAGTGGCGCGGCGGCACTGGCTTGGGCATAGCCTTCTGCCTGCGCGCCCAGCCCGGCAAAGCCCTCAGTGGGCGTGTTGGCGTCTTCTTCGCTGCACCCCGCAAGCCCTGCACTAACGCCAGCCGCCGCTGCCATCCATATTGCTAATAAGACGCGCCGCATACGTGGTTTCATGCATCTCCCTCGTTTAGCAGTGCGCGAGGCGAGCTGCGCCATAGTTTCCAGCAGGGCAGCGCGGCGGCCAGTAGCGCCACCGCGATTGCCGTGAACAGCATCATGGCTATTTCACTCGGGAACAGCTGCAGCGGTAGCCGCCAGCCAAAGGCCGCTACGTTGATGACCGCGACCAGCAGGCAGGTAATCGCGATACCGAGTGGCAGGGCAAACAGGCCCGTGAGCAGGGCAAGGCCACCGAGTTGCATCAACGGTAGAATGACCAACGTTCGACGTGGCACGCCAAGCGCCCATAAGGCGGCCAGTTGGCGCTGGCGCTGATGCGCTTGGGCCAACAGCGTGGCGAGCAATGCCAAAGCGGCCACGCCGAGGGTAAGGCCATTTAAAGCGCGGGTAATACTGAAGGTGCGCTCAAAGATCTGCGAGGCCAGCCGCTTCACCTCTTGCTGATTGATCACTGCTTCACCGGAAAGGCTGAACTCCTCCATCAGCGCTTGGCGAAAGCTCGCCTCGTCAGCGCCGTCCCGCAAGGTAACGCCTACGGTGGCCAGCTCGCCCTCAAAACGCCGGGTTAATGCCTCGACGGTCATCACCATTTGTGGCTGGGGGTTGCCGTAATCCGGGTAAATAGCGGCAATGGTGACATCGCTTCGGCCTTGGCGGCTTGCCAGCGTTAGCGTGTCGCCGGGGGCTAGACCTTGCGCGAACGCCATCTGCTCGTTAATAAATACGCTGCCTTGGCTGAGCGCCTGCCAGGCGGCGGTGCTGCTGTGCTGTGTCTCTAGTAGCGGCCAGTGGTCAGTGAGTAGCGGTACGGGGTGAATGCCAAACAAAGAAATGCTGCCCTGAACGGGCTGCTCACTGCCTGAAGCTGAGCGAATACTGAGTAAATCTGTATTGCCCCTGGCAGTAGGCAGAATTTCCAGCACGCTCTCTTGATCGCGCAGCCAGTCGTTGAGCGGGGCTAGGGTAGAGGGCGCGGCATTGATATACAGCGGTGCGCTTAAGCGCTGGTCTAGCCAGTCTAAAAACGTCAGCCGAAAGCCGCCCACCATGCTGCTGACCCCCAAGTTAGTGGCGAGCGCAATCAATAGCGCCATCATGGCCAGCGATAAGCGGGGAAGCTGTAGCTGCATATCCGCCACGGCCCACTGCAGCAGAGCAACGCGACGAACAGCGGCTTGTAAGCCGTTCAATACCGCATTGAGTAGCGGCGGTAAGCAGAGCGCACAGGTGAGTAGCAGCGCCGCGACCAGCCCGAAACTCAGCATCAAGCCGCTGCCGCTAGGTAGCCTGCTCAGCCAAAAGGCCAGCCCAAGGGTAAGTAGGGCCGCTAAACCACCCGCTATCAGCATGCGCCTTAGCTGGCGCTGGTAGCCGCTGCGCCAGGCATAGGCGTGCCCAAGGGCGAGCACGTTAAGGCTTGCCGCTCGCCACAGCGTACCGCTACCGGCCAGCAGTAGGCCGCCCAGCGTGATCGCAATGCTCCCTAGCCAGTAATGCCAGGGCAGGGCGAGTGACTGTTGAACATCTGCCCGGTAGAGCGATGTCAGCGTACTGGCCACATCTGGCAGCAGTTTTCCGGCAAGCCACAGTCCACTGAGTAACCCGGCGGCTGCGCCTATGCCACCCAATACCAGTAACTCAATCAATATGGCGAGGGTAATAGTGGCTGGGGGCGCGCCCAGGGCGCGAAGAGTGCGCAGCGTCGTTAGCCGCTGCTCCATAGCTAAGCCTAGCGCGGCTTGAACAATAAACAGCCCCACCACTAAGGAGAGAAACGCTAGCGCGGTTAAATTGAGGTGGAAGCTGTCGGTGAGCTGTTCAGGAGAGGCAATGCTGGCCGCTCGGGTGATTCGGTAGCCGCTGGGCGGCTGTTCAATGGCATCCGGTGCGCTCACCAAGCTCAGTGTGGCCTGTTCACCGTAGAGTGCAGAGAGCGCGCCGATATCCATCACTAGAGTGTCTGGCGGCAGGTCGTTACGCAGTTGCAGGGGCGGTAGCGCTTGCCCACTGAGTAGCGGCGTCGCACCTGGGGCAATCGCCACGATTGAGCCCTAGAGTGGGCAGAGTGTCCGGGGCGAGCTGAGTTTGCCAAGGGGGTGTGATGAATTCAGTGAATGAGCCGCTGCCCTCTCCTGAAGGCAGCGTAAAGGGGTCAATGCCTAATAGCGTTAGCGGTTGGTCTTCATGGCTGAGCCTCGCTTCCAACAGCGGCGAAACCGGAAGCCCCGCTCGCCGCAGCGCGATGTAGTCGTCCATGCTGAGTGGCGCGTTGTCTAGGCGGTCTAGCTGCTCGGTGTCGGCGCTGAACAGCTCGTTGGCTCGGGCGTAGCTCTCTTTCGCCGTGGCATTAATGGCTTGCACGCTGCTCCACAGGGCGCTGGCAACCCATAGCCCCACCAGCAGCATCGCCAGCTGCCCAGGGTGGCGCTTGTAGTGGCTAAAGAGCGTGATGAGGACGCGCTTCATCATCAGCGTGCGTCCTGTAGCTGGCCGTGATGCAGCCTAAAAGCGCGGTCCAACGGCGCGGCTACTCGCGCACTGTGGGTGACCATTAACAGCGCACACTGGGTCTCTTTCACCAGCGATAGCAGCAAGTTTAGTACGCTATCGGCGGTGTGCTCATCTAGGTTGCCGGTGGGTTCATCGGCCAGCAGCAGCGCAGGGCGAACGGCCAGGGCGCGACCAATCGCAAGACGCTGTTGCTGGCCCCCAGAGAGCTGTTCGGGGTAGGTCGTTTCTCGGCCGGCTAACCCCAGCCGCTCCAGCAAATAGGCGCTCCACGCTGGGTCTTCTCGGCCTGCAAGCCGTGCTTGTAGGCGCAGGTTATCGGCCACGTTCAAGCTGGGCACTAAATGAAACTGCTGAAATACCAGGCCGAGCTGTTGGCGACGCAGCTTTGCACGTTCGGTTTCATTCAGCGCGGAGAGCGTGTGGCCATTGATGACCACGCTGCCCTGGTCAGGAGTATCCAGCCCGGCGGCTAAGTGAAGCAGAGTAGATTTGCCGCTACCTGATTCGCCCATCAGCGCCAGGCTTTCGCCTTGTTTAAGCGTGAGGTTCACGTGATGGAGCACATGCAGTTCGCCCTGAGGGGTACTGAAGGTTTTACTAAGCTGATGCAGGGCAAGCATGCGCGTCTCCTGGGTGACTAATCGTCGTCACTATAGCAAAGCGCTCACCAAAAAGGCGGTAACTTATACGTATCTTTTGCAGTTTGTGTTTGCTGGATAGCTCTGGGTGAGGGCGGCTTGTGGTGCCATGTTGGTCTAGTCTCAAATCGAACAATCGAACAATCGAACAGTGCTCATCACGAAGTGCAAACCAAGGAGAAAACATGGATAGAATCTACGCGTGGGATCACAAGCACGAGCGAGTGGTGTATCGCATTCCTGGGCATACCCACAAAAATGGCCGAGAAGATAGCGACCTATCCCCGGTGTGGCTGCCTGCCCAGCCGGAAGACCTGCCCGAGGGAGTAGGCATTGATGACCTGCGCAAGGTGGATGTCGAAGAGTAGCGGGAATTGAGGCGCAACGAGAAAGCCATTCGGCGCGGCCACTGCGTTTTGTTAAAAGTTTGCTAAGCTAGCCAGCGGTTTTCTTAGCGGGTACGCAATGGTATGAGTTCGCTTCACTCCCTCTTTCGCCCCACACGCTGGCTGCCCGGCGGGCATTTGCAGACGCTGTTTAGCCCACTGTTTCGCTCTAAGCCTGAGCTTGCTCGGCAGCGCGAGCGTATCACGCTGGAAGATGGCGATTTTATTGATCTGGATTGGTACGGCCCGCAAGGCGAGCAGACGCGCTGCGCTATTCTGCTCCATGGTTTAACGGGTAGTTCGTCATCGCTGTATATCTTGGGCCAACAACGGGCGCTGGCAGCGCGGGGCTGGCAGAGTGTGGCGGTGAATTGGCGGGGGTGTTCCGGTGAGCCTAACCACCGTGCCCGAGGCTATCACTCCGGTGCCAGTGAAGATCTTGCCGATATTGTTAAGCAGCTAATGGCGCGTTATCCCTCTAAGCCGTTAGTGGCCGTGGGCTACTCCCTTGGCGGTAACGTCCTTTTAAAATATTTGGGCGAGACGGGCAGCCAGTGCCCGCTGCGTGCTGCCGTGGCGGTTTCGGTGCCTTTTCGTTTGGATCACTGTGCGGATAGAATCAGCCAGGGGTTTTCCAAGGTGTATCAAGCGCGCTTTCTGCGTGCTTTACGTCATTACGTGGAATCTAAGCAGCACGCTTTCCGTCAGCAGGGTCGCACTGATGAGCTGGCGCGGCTCATGTCTCTTGAAACGTTAGAAGGCATGAAGACGTTTTGGGATTTTGATGGTCGCGTCACGGCCCCCTTGCATGGTTTCGCAAGCGCCGATGAGTATTATCAGCGCAGTAGCAGCGCCTATTTTGTCTCGGCCATTCAAGTGCCTACGCTGATCGTGCACGCGGAAGACGATCCGTTTATCTACCCGCATAGCGTTCCCAAGGCAGCAGCCTTACCTGACTGTGTTGCCTTGGAGCTCTTTCCCAGCGGTGGGCACGTAGGGTTTATAGAAGGCAGCCCCTGGCGGCCGCGTTACTATCTTGAACACCGGTTGCCAACCTGGCTAGACGCCCAGGTGCCTCATGCAGCGCCTACATATAACGCGCAGGCAATAGCATTATAATTAATCACCCTTATTGAGGTTTTCAAATGTCTGGGTTTTATGAACGTTTGAAGGAAGTCGCATCGCCACGTATTGGGCTTGGCTGTATGAACCTTTCTCACGGCTACGGGCAGTATGTGCCGGAAGAGGAGGGTATCAGAGCGCTGAACGACGCGTTTGAGATGGGCTATCGCCATTTCGATACGGCTACGCTGTACGGCGGTACTGCGAACGAACGCCTGTTAGGAAAAGCGCTAGCGTCTAAACGTCGTGAGCTGCTGCTGGCCAGTAAGTGCGGCATGGCCATGGACCCAGAGAGTGGCAAGCGGGTGATTGATGGGCGGCCTGAAACGCTGCGCCGCCAGTGTGAAGAGAGCCTGGCTCGCCTAGACACCGATCATTTGGATCTCTACTATCTTCACCGCATGGATCGCCAAGTGCCCATTGAAGAGAGCGTGGGCGCGCTTGGACGATTGGTCGAGGAGGGTAAGCTGCGTGCAGTGGGTTTATCAGAAATCTCTGCCGACACATTGCGTAAGGCGCACGCTGAGTACCCGGTGGCAGCCGTTCAGTCTGAGTACTCGCTGTGGACGCGTAATCCTGAGATAGCCCTTAGCCAAGCGTGTAAAGAGCTGGGTACCGCGCTGGTGGCCTTTAGCCCGCTAGGTCGCGGGTTCCTATCTGGCGCTATTCACGCCCATACCACCTATGTGGAAGGCGATATGCGCGCCGGGATGCCGCGCTTTAATGGCGATAATCTGACCCATAACCTGACGCTGCTGGCGCATTTTAATGCGATGGCGAACGATTTAGAGATGACGCCTGCCCAGCTGGCGCTTGCTTGGGTAAAGGCGCAGGGCGACCATGTCATTCCCATTCCTGGGTCGCGCTCCGTTAGCCATATGCAGGAAAACCTCTACGCCGAGCAGGTGGTATTAAGCGATGAGGATTTGGTACAACTCAATAAAATGATGCTGCCTGGAGAAATCGCCGGTGCTCGTTATAACGAAGCGCAGCAGGCAGATATCGATACAGAAGAGTTTGTATAAATAGGCAGCGAGTTTATTTTCGGTGGCCCGTTGCTTTCTTTTTGCGCTGGGCTACTATTCGATTCATTCAGGCGAGCTTTTCGCCTTATTCAGGGTTATTACCATGTTAAAAGGTTTAATCATCTGCTTTGTGGTGCTTTTTGCGCAGTTAGCGGTGCTTAAGGTGATTGATGCACGGCTATATAATGCTCAGGATGTTCGCCAAGTGGTATCCACGGTGACCACGCCGCACAAAGAAGACGAAGAAGACGACAGCGAAGCGCCGAGGGTGTAGTTTAGACTCTAGTCAATCAGCGTTAAAAAATGGGTAGCCTTGGCTACCCATTTTTTATGCGCGTTATAGCATCTCTTCAAGCCACTGGTTGAATGTGGCCCAAGACTGCTCATCGGCTCGTTGATGGTAGCGGTCGCTGCCAAATACGCTAAACGCATGCGGTGCGCCAGAGTAGATGCCGATTTCATAGGTGACACCAGCTTCTTCCAGCTCGCCTGCCAGCGTTGCGACGTCCTCCAGGCTAACTGATTCATCGGCTCCGCCATGGGCAATGAAAATGGGCGGTGTATCTTGGGGGTAAGCTTGGCCCTCAGGTGTATCTAGCCCACCATGAAAGCTGGTGTACGCGGCTATGTCACTTGCCTCGCCAGAACGAGCCATCTCAAGCGCCACAGCGCCGCCAAAGCAGTACCCCATTATTACCGTGTTTGGGTTAGCGCCTGCTTCTCTGGCTTGCGTTAAACCTGCCAAGGTAAGCTCTCGCATCCGTTCGCGATCTTCGTAAAGCGCTCGGGTAGCGGCCTGCTTATCTTCCGTTGATTGTGGGCGATTGTTAGCGCCAAACAGATCCACGGCAAATGCGTCATAGCCCTGTTCCGCGAGCATATCGGCCCGTTGACGTTCGTAGTCATCGACGCCGTCCCAGTCATGTACGATGAGCACGCTGCCTTTAGCGTCTTCTCCAGCGGAGACAAAATAACCTTCAAAACTCTCGCCATTCACGTCGTAAGTGATGTCTTTGCCGCTAGGGGTATAGCCATAGACCGTTGTGGAAAGTAATAAGGTGGAAAAGGTAAGGGCAGAAAGTGTAGAAATACCCATTACTGAGAGGGGAGTGGGGATTTTAAAGCGCATTGTAGTGTCTAAGTCGATGTGGGAGTTAAAGCATAGTCAACCATGCCGAGAGGAGATGCGTAAAAGCGTACGGTTAGCGTGGAAGACAAAGACTTGCGTCTGGAACTAGGTAACGGCATGCTTGTCCGTTGATAGTATGACTACTAGGGAGCATAGATACATGGCTTTTAACGATTCGAATATGGCGAAAACGCAAACCCATAGCGCGGTGAGCGGTGCCAGTGCTAACAAGGTTTTGCGCAATACCTACGCACTGTTGGCAATGACGCTGCTGTTCTCTGCAGTTACAGCGGGTGCCTCAGTGGCGATGGGCATCCAGCAGATGAATATCTTTGTATTCTTCATCGGTGCTTATGGCCTGATGTTTCTGGTTCACAAAACAGCTAACTCCGCAGTTGGACTGCTGTCGACCTTTGCGTTTACTGGCTTTATGGGCTTTACCCTGGGCCCAATTATTTCTGCGTACCTAACGTTGCCTAATGGCAGTGCGCTGATTATGAATGCGCTGGCTATGACCGGCCTGACGTTTATTGGCCTCTCTGCAGTAGCGTTGACCACGAAGAAAGATTTCAGCTTCCTCAGCAATTTCCTGATGGCGGGTGCCATCGTGCTGATTCTGGCGATGGTCGCTGGCATCTTCTTTAGCATTCCGGCGCTGTCGCTGATGGTTTCTGCAGGCTTCGTGCTGTTTGCTTCTGCCGCGATTCTCTATCAAACCAGTGAAATCGTACACCGCGCTGGCGAGACCAACTACATTCTCGCGACCGTGACGCTGTATGTTTCTATCTACAATCTGTTCGTCAGCCTGCTGTCTATTCTGGGCATCATGAGCAACGATTGATGGATAGCAAGAACGCGATCACTTGATCGAAGTGATATCAATGACAGACCCTACTCAGTAGGGTCTGTTTTTTTTCGTTGAATTGGCACGAGACGCTGCAATGGAGTACGGCTTATTAGTCATGGGTGCACCCCTACACAAGTGCGGCACCTCATTCGGCACTGCGCTTTGCTAAAGCGGTGATCAGCCGAGGCCATCAAGTGGCGGGCGTATTCTTTTTTCAAGAAGGGATTCATAACGCTTCCAGCTTAATGACACCTCCCCAGGATGAGCTCAACATGCGCGACGCTTGGATAGCGCTGCATCATGAGCATGGCGTGACGCTGGACGTGTGCATTGCGGCGGCGCTGCGCCGTGGCGTAATGAGTGAAGCTGAGGCGAAACGCCATGGGCAAGCGCACTTTAATCTGGATGCGCCATTTGAGTTAACCGGGTTAGGGCAACTGCTGACGCTTCAGCAGCGCTGTGACCGTTTAATCACATTTGCCTAGAGAGAGCGCCCAATGAGTCATGAACACGAACGGCTAGTGATTATTCGCCATGCCCCCTATAGCTCCAATGCCTTGAGAGAAGGGCTAGATGTAGCGCTGGTCGCTGCGGCCTTTGGCCAAACGGTAAGTCTATTGTTTCTTGGCCAGGGAGTGCTGGCGCTTCTCAAAGAGCAGGCAGCCGGTGCGCCAGGACAAAAGGCAACGCTACCGACCATTGATATGCTGGAGATGTATGATATCGACCAGCTGCTAGTGCCTCAAAGCGCGCTGGATGCGTTGAACTTGCAAGCAGCCCAACTAGTGGATGGGGCGACGGTGGTGGCCGACGATACCTTACCCGAATTGGTACAGCGTCACTCCTATGTCATGAATTTTTAAACGGGCAGCGACATGTTACATATTCTGAACAAGCCCCCGCACAGCGAAGCGGCCGCGCAGATGCTCTCTACCGTTGCGGAGGGCGATGGTATTTTACTGATTGAAGATGCCGTGCAGGCGTTACTGCATGCTGATTGGCAAGGTTGGGATGCGGCGGCTGATGTGAGCGTGTGTGTGCTAAAAGAGGATGCGGCTTCTCGCGGCTTAAGCGGAGCTGCGCTCAATAGCCAAGCAATCCTGGTGGATATGGAAGGCTTTGTCGAACTGACTGAGCAGCATACTAAGATTCTGTCATGGTACTAAATCAATGAGTGATGAAAGTTTATACCGTTATCTTGATGCTGATGAACAAATCAAGCTCGACCCCGAAGGCTATTTAGTAGAGCAGGGGGATTGGGACGAGGGTGTTGCTGATTTGTTAGCTAAGGATGAAGAGCTAACACTTACAGAGGAGCACTGGGAGCTCATTCGCGTGGTGCGGGATTTTTATGCCCGCTATGAAATGGCACCAGCGATGCGACCGCTAGTCAAAGCCACCAAGCAAGCATTAGGCGAGGAAAAAGGGCGCTCGGTCTATTTAATGAGCCTATTCCCCGGCAGCCCGCCGAAACGTTTAGCTCGTATTGCTGGGTTGCCCAAGCCGACGAACTGCTTGTAGTAAGCAACCTTAGCGCTAAACCAAATCCCCTCGGGTTCACACCGATAGCACGACAGCATCGTCTTGGCTGGTAGAGACTAGGGCGTGGCCCATGTCACTATCAAAGTAGATGCTGTCGCCTTCGGCCAGTACTAGCGGCGCATAGAATTCTGTATAGAGCATGATGTCGCCGTGCAGCACCATCAAAAACTCTTCGCCATCGTGGCGCACCCACTGGTGATACTCTTCAAAACTACGCGCCCGCACGATGGTTTTAAACGGAATCATGCGTTTTTGCGCAAG
Source organism: Vreelandella lionensis (assembly GCF_002087295.1). GTDB lineage: Bacteria > Pseudomonadota > Gammaproteobacteria > Pseudomonadales > Halomonadaceae > Vreelandella > Vreelandella lionensis. The sequence continues at coordinate 20,623 of NZ_MWVI01000094.1, forward strand.
CTGATGGCCCAGCAGCTCATGCTCGTAGGTGGGAGTAGGGTGCAGCTGCCCTTTTCCTTTCCGAGTGAGATCGCGCCTACCCATGGTGTAGCGTTCGCGTTTGGGTGGCGTAAAGAGCTGGGGCAGGTCGATATTGAGACCACTAATCAGTTTCTGCACCACGCTAAACGTCGGCGACACCTGATCGTTCTCGATTTTGGAGAGCGTGGAGCGAGCAATGCCGGTGCGCTGGCTCACATCTTCCAGCGTCCACTGATTGGCAAGGCGAATCTGCTTGAGGCGCTCGCCCAGGCGTAACGGCTCGACAAAGGGTTTGCGCCCTGACGCGATGCGCAGCGCTGCGTGCTCTTCAGAAGTGGCGGTCATAACGGTCACCTAGAATGGAGGCCAACATGGTGGCTGCATAGTACCACAGCTCCCTAACCGCGGGGGCGGCTAGGGAGTATTGGTGAAGGGCAGGCCCAAGAGCGCTTTCAGGTGTGCTTCGGCACCGCTGGCCAATGACGTGGGATTGTAGCCACCCTCCAACACAGACACGACTCGGTTATCGGCGTAGAGCGCCGCAATTTCCATAGCCAGGTGTGTTACCCAGTAGAAGTCTTCATCCTCAAGGCAAATATCGCCCATAGGGTCATCTTTATGGGCATCAAAACCTGCCGATAGCATCACCAGGTCGGGTTTGAACGCATGCAGCGCTGGCAACCATTGGCGCTCAATAATACGGCGATACTCCTGGCTAGCGGTACCTACTTCCAACGGGGTATTAATCACGTTCTGCCATTCGCTGCGCAGGTAACGCCACGGGTAGAAGGGGTATTGAAAGCTAGTGCAAATCAGTACTTCGGGGTCATTTTTAAAAATATCGATAGTGCCGTTACATTGATGCACATCAAAATCGAGAATGGCGATCCGCTTAGCGCCGTATTTTGCTTTGGCATGGGCAGCTCCCACGGCAATGTTGTTGTAAAAGCAGAAGCCCATCGCATCTGCAGCTTCTGCATGGTGCCCGGGTGGACGAACGGCGCAAAATACGTTATCTGCCTGGCGTTTAAACACCTGATCAACACCACGAACGACTGCACCTGCGGCCACTCGTGCGGCTTTTAGGCTATCTGGGTTCATCATGGTGTCGCTGTCCAGCGTGACAATCCCTTCTTTAGGAAGGCACTTTTCCAGCGCATTTAGGTGGCGCAGGGGATGTACCCTTGCCAAAGCCTCATCGCAGGCTTCTTTCGCATCGGCTTGCATGGTTTGCTGCAATAGCCCAGAGAGTGATAGGCGCGCACGAATTGCCTCCAGCCGCAGTGGGCTTTCAGGGTGTTCTGGCCCCATGTGGTGCAATGCGCAGTCGGGGTGGGTAAGGTAGGCAGTGATCATGCAAGCGCTCCGATAACAATAAAGCTACCTTAATCGCCACGGGGGCTTGCGCGACAGTGTCAATAAGTCGTACACAGTAGTCATTCACTCCAGGGGAGGCGCATTCGTGAGCACACGTTTTTTGCATCATTTTTTCGAACCTCGTTCGGCTGCCGTGTTCGGTGCCTCTGAAAAGCCTGAGTCCTTGGGTGGTTTGGTACTAGGCAATCTTCAAGAGGGCGGTTTTAGGGGCAAACTCTGGGCCGTGAACCTCAAGGGGTACGAAACGGTGCTTGGCGTTGACTGTGTGCGTACGGTTGATGAGCTGCCGGAAGTGCCAGACCTTGCAGTAGTGTGTTCGCCTATTGAAGGCGTCCCCAAACTGATTAAAAAGCTCGGAAAGTTTGGCGTAAAAGCCGCTTTGGTGCTCTCTGGTGGAGCCTACCTTGACCGTGATGAGGACAATAAAGGCTCTATTCGCCAACGCATGCTGCAAGCTGCCCGGGAGTCAGGCATTCGTGTGCTTGGTCCGGAGTGTATGGGGCTGATTGTGCCCGGCAAAAAGCTCAATGCCTCCTACGCCAGCCAGCCGGTTAAAGCCGGCAGGGTCGCCTACCTAGGCCAGTCAGGGATGCTGGCCAACGCGATGATCGACTGGGCAGCGGGTCGCGATGTCGGCTTCTCCCATTTGATTACCGTAGGGGACAGCGTTGATGTCCTGCTGCCTGATTTGATCGACTATGTGAACCAGTTTTCCCCTGCTCAGGCCATCTTATTGCATCTGGAGCGGGTAACGGATGCCCAGCACTTTATGACCTCCGTACGGGATGCTTCCCGTAACCGTTTGGTGGTGGCGATCAAAAGTGGCCGCACGCCGCAGTCGGATATTTCCGGCATGCCCCCTACACCGGGCATCGCCAATCGCGACGTGGTGTTCGATGCTGCCTTCGCCCGTGCAGGCGTGGTTCGGGTAAACGATTCGGATGAAATGCTCGATGCGCTGGAAACGCTATCACGCATGAAGCCACTGCGCGGCGACCGTTTGGCGATTGTTTCCAACGCGCTTGGGCCTGCCATGCTGGCCATCGATAAGCTGATTAGCGCGGGTGGCAAGCTCGCTGAGTTCAGCCCAGACACCCAGGCGGCGCTGCATAAAAGCCAAGTGGATATGAGTAAGCCGGGTGAAAACCCTGTGGACTTAGGCGGTAACGCGACGCCAGAGCGCTTTGTGGAGGCGCTGCAAATCGTCACCGCTGACCCTAATGTGGATGCCGTGCTGGTAGTGCACGCCCCCACGAGGTTAGCGCCTTCCCAGGTCACCGCTCAGGCGCTGATCGATCACCGTAAAACCTTTAAGCGTAATTTACTCACTAGCTGGATGGGCTTGAAAGAAGCGCTAAATGCTCGCCATGTCTGCAACCTGGCAGGGATTCCCACCTATACCTCGCCTGAAAAGGCAGTAAAGGCGTTTATGCACATGGTGGATTACCAGCGTGTGCAGGCGCTGCTGCATGAAATCCCCCCCAGCCTGCCGTTTTCCACTAGCCCAGATATTCGCGCCGAGTGCCGGGCACTGATCAAGCAGGCAAAAGAGCAGGGCAGGCAGACACTGACCCACTCTGAAACCGCGCAAGTGTTGGAGGCTTACGGCATTCCTACCGCCACCAGCGCCTATGTGCACTCCCCAGAAGAGGCTTTGGTGGTCGCCGAGCGCTTTCCGGGGCCCAAGGCGCTGAAAGTGGTTCATGAGGGTAACTGCCCGCCTTATCGCTATCGCAAGCACCCGCATAAAATTTCCGCTGGGCTACTGCAGGATTTAGAAACCCCGGAGCAAGTCGCCGACGGCGTAAGGCGGTTGGGCGATAAGGTGCAGGAGAAATTTCCCGAGCACGCCATTCGAGAGTACTGCTTACAACCTATGCAGCGCGGTAAGCACTCTATGCAAATTTGTGCAGGCATCACGCGGGACCCCGTGTTTGGGCCGCTGATCGTCTTCGGTATTGGCGGTTACAAGGGTAACGTACTTGCCGACCGCCAAGTGGCGCTGCCGCCGCTCAATATGAGCCTCGCCTCAGATGTAGTGGGCCGCACTCATGCGGCGTCATTGATTCGTGAGCACTCTGCCGACCCCGAGCGAGATATTCAGCACCTTTGCCAACTGCTGGTTAAGCTGTCACAAATGGCCTCCGACCTGACGGACCTGCGTGGTTTGGAGCTCAACCCGTTACTGTTAAACCGCGATGGCATGCTGGCGGTCGATTTTGCGATGGATTTGGGGCACCCCGCACGCTTTGCGATCATGCCTTACCCGGAAGAGCTCAGGGAGTGGGTCACACTCAATAACGGCTGGCAGGTGGAGGTGCGGCCTATTCGCGCCGAGGATGCTCCGCTGATCACGACGTTTCATCGCCAGCTGTCAGAGGAGAGTATTCGGTTTCGCTACTTCCATAACAAGTCGAACCTTACCCAGCGGGACCTCTCCATCCTGTCGCATATCAACTATGACCGGCAAATGGCCTTTATTGCCGAGCATCAGCACGATGATTGGCAGTAAGGAGATGCTGGGAGTGGTGAGGGTTTGGAACGACCCTGACAATATACGCACCGAGTTCTCTATTATCATTCGGGATGATCTTCAGGGGCTGGGTATTGGCAGCCTGCTGATGAAGAAGATGATCGACTACTGCACCAGCATCGGCACGCTCGAAATGATCGGCAAGATCATGGTGGATAACCACCCGATGCGGGCACTGATGAAGCACCTTGGCTTCCGCTGTCGGTACAACATGGAAGAGCAGGTGATTGATGCAGTGTTACGGCTAAACGAACCCGACAGCGAGTGGCAACGGCACCGCTTGGAGAGCCAGCCGGATTAAGCCTAAGCCACGCTCAAACAAATGGCCTGCTGGTAAATATCGGCAGGCCATTTGTTGAATGACATGTCGCGCTAGATGATTAGGGCGCTAAACGGAACCGGCTCCACTCACCGCCATCACGGCGCTCATAGCGCAAACGGTCGTGCAAACGGCTGGGTTGCCCTTGCCAAAACTCGATCATTTCAGGATTTACGCGGTAGCCGCCCCAGTGGATCGGACGCGGAATATCCTGGCCTTCGTAAGCCTGTTCAAAGCGCTTTTGACGCTCCTCAATCCAGTTGCGGTCCGGAATGACCACGCTTTGGGTCGCGATCCAAGCTCCTAACTGGCTGCCGCGCGGGCGGCTGGCAAAATACTCATCCGACTCTTCTGCAGACACTTGCTCCACCGGGCCTTCGATGCGTACTTGGCGTGATAAGGAGGGCCACCAGAACGTCAAAGCAGCATAAGGCACGTTGTTTAACTCGCTGCCCTTATGGCTATGGTAGTTGGTGAAAAACACCATGCCCTGCTCATCGAATCCCTTAAGCAGCACAACGCGTGCATGAGGACGTCCCTGGCTGTCCACCGTGGCGAGTGTCATGGCATTACCATCCTTGCCTTCGCTTTCCAGCGCTAAGCTGAACCACTCATCAAACATGACAAACGGGTTATCTGGGGTTTGCGCTTCTTCTAAACGCCCACCCTCATAGTCACGCCTGACGTCGGCAATATTTCGTGTCATCGGTGAAGCTCCCTTGCGGTGATAAGTTGCATTATTGTCATGTTCGCTGGTCTACCGATAAAGCTCAAGTGTTGTTCGGTTTGTGGTTGCAAACGATAAGAGCAGTAGCAAAGCGTTAGCAGGCGCGCTGAATCGTTCTATGAGAAAACAGCAATAAATGAGAAACTCTACCAGTATGACGTTAGAGGATAGCTTGATGCAGAGTCGCACGACACGCATAGCCGTATGGGATAAGTTAATTCGTTTGTTTCACTGGTCCCTGTTGGCGGCGGTGGTGATTTCGTTTTACACCACCAAAACCACGGGGCAACCGTTTTTATTTCCTATCGAAGTGCATGCTCAGTCAGGCTACATCATTATTGGCCTGTTGGTATTTCGTTTTATTTGGGGGTTGGTAGGCTCGCCCTACGCTCGGTTTAGCACTTTTTTATACGGCCCGAAGAAGACGGCCGGGTACGCCAAAGCGCTGATGACACGGCGTGCACCGCACTATGCAAGCCATAACCCGGTAGGCGGGTGGATGGTGGTGCTACTACTAGTGTCACTGGGTTTTCAAGCGCTCAGCGGACTATTTCTGAGCGACGATATTTTCTTTCAGGCGCCGCTTTATGGGCTTTTGGGCCCTGCAGTAGGTGATGTGCTAGCCCGGCTGCATTCGTTGAATAGCGACCTGTTGCTGATATTGATTGGTTTACATCTGGTGGGTTTGGTTTGGCATACACTGCAGGGCGAGCGCTTAGTGCCCGCTATGCTGACGGGTGTGAAGCGTTTTTCAAACGTGCCAGCCGATGAAAAGCCTGCCGCTTACCGTGCACAAAAGCGCTATGCGATTGGCGCGTTGCTGGTAGCAGCAGGCGTGAGTGGCTGGCTCTGGTTTTATTAGCAGTGGCTAGCCGTTAAGGCGCTGCTGGCGGCTGCGAAAGCGCGCATAGCCCATGCAGCCCGTAAACAGCGCCAGCGATACTAAAGCTTCCAGCACGCCGCGCATGCCTTGCCCCGGCAGCGTGGCTAACATAACGCCTTGGGTAAAGTAGAGTAGGCTAACGAACGCAAGCCAGGCGTGCCCACGAGCCCGCTGGCCAATAATAGACGGCAAGAACAGCACCAGTGGAAGCACAAACGCCACGACTGGCCGCCAGTTAAACGTATCGCCCTGTACAAAGAAGCCACGATAAATCACTAGCACCAGTAGCAGCACAAAGCTGATGATTACTAACTGTCGTGCTTGTCGGGTTAATTTATCGAGCCCGTGTTTCTCCTCAAGCCCCTCTAACCACTGCCTCATGGTGTTTCCTCCAGGCGCATCTTGTGCATTGCCAGCGCTAGTTTCGCGAGCCGTTTACCTTGTGCCTTGCACAGAGCCCGTTCGCGCTCGTCTACCGGGCGATCACTGCGCGCCCCTGCTACATGGCTAGCCCCGCAAGGCGTGCCGCCGTGCTGAGTGTTCAGCAGCTCGGTTTCACTGTAGGGAATACCCGCATACACCATGCCGTGATGGAGTAGCGGTACCAGCATCGTCAATAGCGTGCTTTCCTGGCCGCCATGCAAGCTGGACGTGGAGGTGAAGGCGCTGGCGGGTTTATCAATTAACGCACCGTTCATCCAGAGGCTACTGGTGGTGTCGAGAAAATACTTTAACGGTGCTGCCATATTGCCAAACCGCGTCGGACTACCTAACGCTAGCGCGCTGCAGTGGCGCAAGTCATCCAGGTCTGCATAACAGCACCTTCCTCAGGGATCTCTGGATCCACCGCTTCACAGGTTGGCGACACTGCTGGCACGGTGCGCAAGCGCGCCTCAATACCAGGAATGCTTTCAACGCCCGCAGCTAGTTGGCGTGCCATGTCTGCAGTGGCTCCTGAACGGGAGTAATACAGAATTAATACGTACGGCGTGGCTTCACTCATGGCGTGTCCTAAACAGTAGGGGTGGCGACCGTCGGTGGGACTCTACGGCCACAAAAACTAGTCGTATGTTACCAGAGCTATCCGGTGGGCAGGAGGGTGGATGTCGAGCTCACTTACCATGGGGAGTCGTACGTATACCCAGGCAGTACTACCATCCGCGAGTGTCTGTTCAACGCGTTCATAGCGAATGCCCAGCCGCTCGTAGCGGTCCAACCGCTGCAAGGCCTCGGGCGAAACGGTCAGCAGTAGGCCATCGACATAACTGTCTGCGTTGCGGGAAAGATCCAGCCCTTGGCGTTCAAATCCGTCTAGGCGGGCAGGCTTAGGCGAGCCTGAGGTGCCCATCACCACCCATCGAATGGGCAAGTAACGTAGCGTGCCATAAACAAAGACCTGGTGCGTGCGCTGTTCGATGTCCGGCAGCTCTTCCGGGCGTTCGTAGAACCAAGGACTTAGCATGGCCAGCCATAGCCAGACGGCCACTCCCAGTACGCAGAATAGCGAAACCACCACTAAACGCTTTAACCAAATCATGCCAATATCCTACGCAAAGTATGACGTTTTAGAGTGAAGAACTGTCGATCACAAGACAAGTCTTAAGCAGTGTCGGTGATTTTGCTACGATAAGCATCGTCGCTTAGGCATTAGACTAAGCATCGGACCCTATCGGAGGAGCCTGTTATGAGCCAGTCACTTCGTGATGAGATGGATTTCCGCGCACTCGTTGGCGATGTGAAGCCACTTCCCCCGTAACCGTGCAGACACAGGCCCCCAACGTCAGCGGCCCTCAGAAGCCCAGCTGGCCAGACGTGAAAGCGCTGCAGAGCGCTTAGATGAGCGTAATTTTTTATCCGACGACTTTGTTGATCTGCTGCCCCCGTTTGATCCTATTGAGTTTCGCCGGGAGGGAATTCAACAAGGGGTCGTCGATAAATTAAAGCACGGTGGCTACAGTGTGCAGGCACAGCTGCACATGCTACGGCGCCCGCTGGCAGAGTGCCGGCGAATGCTGTTTCCCTTCATCCAAGAGGCCTATGCGCACGACCTGCGCTCGGTATTAATCGTTCACGGCCGTGGGCGGGAGCTGGATAGCCCGGCCAACGTACTGCGCTCTTATATTGCCAAGTGGCTCACTCAGTTTGATGAGGTGCAAGCCTATGTATCCGCTCAGCCCTCGGAAGGGGGATTAGGCGCAACCTGGGTGATGCTGCGTAAAAGTGATCGCGCCAAAGCCAATAATCGCGAGCGCCAGCAGAAACGGCGTGGTTAAACGCAAAAACGCCGACAAGGGCTGGCCCCTGTCGGCGTTTGTAGTGCAGTAGAGCGGTTTAATGGCTAGCCGTTAAACGCTTTTCAAATAGCGCTTGGCGCTCTTCAACGTCGGTTTGGTAACGTACGCTAAAGGCGTTCAGAGCGCGAAGGGCATCTTCTGGATGCTGGTCATCACGCAGTGCCATGGTGGAGAAACCACAGCGGCGCATGTAATCCAACTGATCCACCAGAACATCGCCAACCGCACGGATTTCGCCTGTATAGCCATAACGCTCGCGCAGCAGGCGAGCGATGGTGTAGCCGCGACCATCGGTGAATGCAGGAAAGTCTACGGCAATGGCAGAAGCGCCTTTCAACGTGCTGCCAAGCTCGGTAGTGAGTTCAGTGTCACTCGTGAGCAGAGGGGCGAGTTCGTTGTCGTCCTGGTTCGCCTGCCATAGCGCCAGTGGAACAAACGCAGGGCGCTGCTCGGGTAGCGCCTCAGCATCGTATGAGACACACCAGGCGTTTTCAGCGGCCAGCTCACCGTTCTCAATTAAATGATCTACATGAACCGGAGTTTGTTCAACCACTTCGGTTTGGGTGTCATTGCTGGGCATAAACACGCTCCTTAAAGGGTTTTAGGCCAATGCGGCGATAAGTGTCCAGGAAACGCTCATCTTCGTGACGCTCGGCCACGTAGACTTCCAGCACTTTCTCAACCACGCCCGGCACGTCTTCACGGAAGAAAGAGGGGCCCAAGATTTTACCCAGTGAGGCATCATCGGTGGAGTTACCGCCAATCGAGATTTGGTAGTACTCTTCGCCTTTCTTATCGACCCCCAAAATACCAATGTGGCCGACATGGTGGTGACCACAGGCGTTCATGCAACCTGAAATGTTCAGGTCCAGCGGGCCAAGGTCGTAGAGGAAGTCTAAGTCTTCAAACCGCTCTTGAAGCGCCTGGGCAATTGGAATAGAGACCGCATTGGCAAGGCCGCAGTAGTCGCCACCGGGGCAGCAGATAATGTCGTTCAGCGTGCCAACAGTGGGGTTGGCCATGCCGAGCGCGTCCAGCTCTTTCCACAGCGCTTCTAGCTCGTCAACCGGCACATCTGATAGCACCAAGTTCTGCTCGTGAGTAACACGCACTTCACCAAAGCTATAGCGGTCAGCCAAATCAGCAACGGCTTCCATCTGGTCGGCGGTGACATCCCCCGGTGCGTGCTCGCGGCGCTTCAGCGACAGCGTGACGGCTTTGTAGCCCGGCACTTTGTGGTCGGTCACGTTATTGGTCACAAAGCGCGCAAAGCTGCGGTTTTCACTGCGTAGCTTGTCGAAATCTTCCGTGGCGCTCGCTGCTACCGGGCGACGGTCGGGTTCAGGGAAGTGCACCTTGGCTGCCTCGACCGCTGCTTGGTTAAGGGTCTGCGGGCCATCTTTCAGGTGGGCCCACTCTTCATCAACCCGGCGGCGGAATTCTTCAATGCCTAGCGCTTTCACCAATATCTTAATGCGCGCCTTGAACTTGTTGTCCCGGCGGCCGAACTGGTTGTAAACCCGTACGCAGGCTTCAAGATACGTCAGCAGGTGCTGCCAGGGCAGGTCTTCGCGCACCACATCGCCAATCATGGGCGTGCGGCCCAGACCACCACCGGCCAGCACTTTAATGCGCAGCTCGCCGTCATCGTTGCGCCACAGGCGCAGGCCAATATCGTGCACTTGAATAGCCGCGCGATCTTGGGCAGCACCGCTCACGGCAATTTTGAATTTGCGTGGCAGATAGGCGAATTCCGGATGCAGGGTAGACCACTGACGAATAAGCTCGCACCAGGGGCGTGGGTCTTCCACTTCATCGTTGGCAATACCAGCAAACTGGTCGCTGGTGGTGTTACGAATGCAGTTGCCGCTGGTTTGAATAGCGTGCATCTGTACTTTGGCCAGCTCACCTAAGATATCCGGCACGTCTTCCAGCGCAGGCCAGTTGAGCTGCAGGTTTTGGCGCGTCGTAAAGTGGCCGTAGCCGCGGTCGTAGCGGCGGGTGATATCGGCCAGTGCACGCAGTTGAGCGCCTGCTAGCATCCCGTATGGGATGGCAATGCGCAGCATCGGTGCGTGCTTTTGAATATACAGGCCGTTTTGCAGCCGTAGCGGGCGAAACTCTTCTTCTCCCAAACGTCCGGCTTGGTAGCGTTCCATCTGATCGCGGAACTGAGCTACGCGCTCGTCAACCAGCGTTTGGTCGTGAATATCATAACGGTACATGGGGCACGATCCTGCTAAAAGCGAAATGGTCACGTCGAGACGGACGGTAATGTGCCGTCACCTTAACGCGGGCGTCATATTCTACAAAAGAATATATAATTATCTTTTTATCGTTAAATGCTATTTAGAAGCGTCTATTTTAAAGCCGTGGGCTAGCCAGCGGCGTCGCTGCCATACCCACAAAAAGCTGCTGGAGTTGAGCAGCCGGTAAAAGAGCTGCGTCAACCATACACCTACAAGGCCGTAGCCAAGCCAAATACCCACCCACCAGGCCAGCGGCAAAAACAGTAGCCACTGCATGCCCAGCGTCAGCAGCATGACGGTACGCTGCGCACCTGCGCCCATCAATGCCTGCGCCAGCACCAGCGCGGCAGCATCAAGCACAATCATCAAGCCGGTGATTTGCAGGGGCAGTCTCCCCAACTGCACCAGCGACTCATCGGTAAAGAAGATGCTTAAAATGGGCTCGGGCATAACGAGCATGGGTAACGCTAAAACAGTCAGCAGCATACCGGCAACACTTAAGGCGTCAATGCCCCAGCGGTGGGCGGCCTGCTGATCGTCACGGCCTAGGGCCTCGCCTACAAGGCTCATGGCGGCCACGCCAACGCCGACTCCCGGCAAAATCAGTAAGAGAGATAAATTTACCAGCACATGGCCCACAGCTACGCTGGATGTACCCAACTGGCCCAGCAGCCAAAACAGCACCACGTAGCCTGCGGCAAACCATAGCTGCTGTAGCGAGTGAGGAAGCGCGAGCTTCAGAGTAACCTTCACGCCATGCCATGAAGGCAAGAGGCGAGTAAGCGGGGGGCTTTGCCGCCACGTAATGACAGCCCAGATGAATAACCCGAGCAGAAGCGACAGAGTGGTGCCGATAGCGGCGCCGTTCACGCCTAATGCTGGTAACCCCCCAATACCGTAAATCAGCGCCGCGCTGAGGGCGACGTTCACAACATGCACGAACACGATAATACGCAGATAAAGGTGCGTTTGTTGCAATCCATTCCAGTAGCCGCGCAGGCAAAGAGTCAGTGCAATCACCGTGAGCGCTACAACGCGCCAGCGGAAGTACTCAAGGGCGATCTGAGTAACTGCATCCGAAGGTGCCATCAGTTGAATGAGGGCAGGCGTTTGCCACCAAGCAAGGCAAGAGAGCGGCAGACCAATGGCTAAGCCAATCATTAAGCCAGCGCGAAGCGGCTGGGCAGTGCAGGCCTTTTCAGCACCTGAAGCATGGGCGGTTTGCGACTGCACGCTGGAGGAGAGCCCGAAAACCAGTGCCGTCATCATAAACATGGCATAGCCGCCGATACCGACCCCCGCCAGTGCTTCCTGGCCTAAGTGACCGACCAGAGCAGCATCAATAAGGTTGAGCACGCTCTGGGAGAGCATGCCCAACATAATGGGGAAGGCCAAGCGCATGACCTTTCCCTGACGACGAACCACCGGCGACATACGCTAGACTGGTTTAGCTAGGGTCGTAAGAGAGTACCGGCGACAGCCAGCGCTCCATCTCCTCCAGCGGCATCTGCTTACGCTCAGCCAGCGCTTCGACTTGGTCGCGAGTAATTTTGCCGGTAGAGAAGTACTTCGACTGCGGGTGAGCAAAGTACCAGCCCGATACAGCCGCTGCCGGCCACATAGCAAAATTTTCCGTCAGCGTAAGGCCGGTGTTGTCCGGCGCGTTCAAGAGACGGAAAAGCGTTGCCTTCTCGGTATGGTCGGGGCAGGCGGGGTAGCCCGGAGCCGGGCGAATGCCTTGGTACTTTTCTGCAATCAGTGCTTCGTTGTCCAGCGTTTCTTCGGGCACGTAGCCCCAGAACTCTTTCCGTACTCTCTCGTGCATACGTTCGGCAAAGGCTTCTGCCAAACGGTCGGTGAGCGCCTGCACCATGATGGCGTTATAGTCATCGCCCGCTGCCTCATAGGCCTTGGAGAGCTCGTCAACACCGTGGCCAGTAGTCACGGCGAAACCGCCAATCCAGTCCGGCTTGCCGCTCTCTTTAGGAGCGATGAAGTCGGCCAGACTGTAGCAGATGCCGTCGCGGCCTTTGGTGGTCTGCTGACGAATATGGTGTAAGCGCTCGACTACTTCGGTGCGGCTCTCATCGGCGTAAACTTCTATCACGTCGTCGTCCACGCTGTTTGCGGGCCATAAGCCAATCACGCCCCGCGCCTGTACGCGCTTTTCATCGATCAGCTTGCGCAGCATCACTTTGGCATCGTCAAACAGGTTTTGGGCGGCTTCACCCACCACGTCGTCATTGAGAATCTTGGGGTACTTCCCGGCGAGCTGCCAGCTCATGAAGAAAGGCGTCCAGTCGATACGCTCGACCAGCTCTTCCAGGTCGTAATCGTCAAAGGTCATCAGACCCAGCGTGTTCGGCTTGGCAGGGGTATGATTTGCCCAGTCGGTGCGGAAGCGGCGTTTACGCGCCTGGGTGTAATCCAGGCCAGCCGCTTTCGGGCGACGCTTGGCGTTACGCTCGCGTACTTTTTCGTACTCTTCGCGAATCTCGGCCACGTAAGCAGATTTCAAATTGGGGGCCAGCAACTTACCGGCCACGCCTACCGCACGGGAAGCATCCGTCACGTAAATAACGGGGTGCTCGTACTGCGGTTCGATTTTTACTGCCGTGTGCGCTTTTGAGGTGGTGGCACCGCCAAGCAGCAGCGGTAGGTTCATACCACGGCGCTGCATCTCTTTGGCCACATGGACCATTTCATCCAGCGAGGGCGTAATCAGGCCAGAGAGGCCGATGATATCGGCATTGTGGTCGATGGCGGCCTGTAAAATTTTCTCGGTGGGAACCATCACACCCAGGTCAATCACTTCGTAGTTATTACACTGCAGCACGACGCCCACGATATTTTTTCCGATGTCGTGTACGTCACCCTTAACCGTGGCCATGACGATTTTGCCTTTGGCTTGGGTGTCTTCGCTTTTTTCCGCTTCGATATAGGGGATCAGATAAGCGACCGCTTGCTTCATGACGCGAGCCGACTTGACCACTTGAGGCAGGAACATTTTGCCTGCACCAAATAGGTCGCCCACCACGTTCATGCCGTCCATGAGCGGGCCTTCTATCCCCTCAATCGGGCGAGCGGCCTGGGCACGAGCCTCTTCAGTATCTTCCTCGATAAAGGCAGTCACCCCTTTCACCAGCGCGTGTTCAATACGCTTGTTGACGGGCCAGCTGCGCCACTCCAAATCTTCTTTTTTGGCAGGGCCGCTGCCATCCCCTTTGTACTTGTCGGCGAGGTCCAACAGGCGTTCAGTACCATCAGCGCGACGATTCAGCACCACGTCTTCCACTGCATCGCGCAGCTCGGCAGGTAGGTCATCGTAAACCGCTAGCTGACCGGCGTTCACAATACCCATGCTGAGCCCGGCACGAATGGCGTGGTAGAGGAATACCGAATGGATCGCTTCGCGTACCGGATTGTTACCCCGGAACGAGAACGAAACGTTGGAGACACCGCCCGAGATCATCGCGTGGGGCAGGTGCTCACGAATCCACTGAGTGGCTTCGATAAAATCGACGGCGTAGTTATTGTGCTCTTCAATGCCCGTGGCGATGGCGAAGATATTTGGGTTGAAAATGATGTCTTCCGGCGGAAAACCAATCTCGTCCACGAGCAGCCGATAAGCGCGTTCGCAGATTTCGGTTTTGCGGGCAAACGTATCGGCTTGGCCCTCTTCGTCAAACGCCATGACGACAATCGCCGCCCCGAAGCGGCGGCATTTGGTTGCCTGCTCGCGGAAGGCGGCTTCGCCTTCTTTCAGAGAGATCGAGTTAACAACCGCTTTGCCTTGAACTCATGTCAGGCCTGCTTCAACGATGTCCCATTTCGAGGAGTCGATCATGATGGGCACGCGGGCAATGTCCGGCTCGCCCGCAATCAAGTTCAGGAAGCGCACCATGGCTTCCTTCGACTCCAACATGCCCTCGTCCATGTTGATGTCGATAATCTGGGCACCGCTTTCCACCTGCTCTAAAGCAACTTCCAGCGCCGTGGTGAAATCTTCTTCAACGATCAAGCGCTTAAAACGTGCCGACCCGGTCACGTTGGTACGTTCACCAACGTTAACAAACAGGGAGTCGGCTTCAATATTAAACGGCTCAAGACCCGACAGGCGGCACGCTTTGCTGCGCTCCGGTATTATGCGGGGCGCCATAGGGCGCACGGCATCGGCAATGGCACGGATATGTTCAGGCGTTGACCCGCAGCAGCCACCAATAATGTTGACTAAACCGCTCTGGGCAAACTCGCTGACGATGGCGGCCATCTCTTCAGGCGTTTGGTCGTACTCACCAAACTCATTGGGCAAGCCCGCATTGGGATGAGCAGACACAAACGTGTCGGCTTTGGTGGAGAGCTCTTCTAAATAGGGGCGGAGTTCTTCAGCACCCAACGCACAGTTCAAGCCCACGGAGAGCGGGTTGGCATGACGCACGGAGTTCCAGAAGGCTTCCGTGGTTTGCCCGGAAAGCGTGCGCCCGGAAGCATCGGTAATCGTGCCGGAGATCATCACCGGCAGGCGGCGGCCAAGATCCTCAAACAGCTCTTCAAGCGCATAGATAGCGGCTTTAGCGTTAAGCGTATCAAAGATCGTTTCGATCATGATCAGGTCAGCGCCGCCTTCGATCAGGGCACTGGCCGCTTCGTAGTAGTTTTCGCGAAGCGCATCAAACGTCACGTTACGTTTTGCGGGGTCGTTAACGTCTGGAGAGAGTGATGCCGTGCGTGACGTTGGGCCTAGCACCCCGGCCACGTAACGTGGGATATCGGTCTCGGCGGCAACCGCATCGCACACTTCGCGTGCCAAGCGTGCCGATTCACGGTTAAGCTCGGGCACCAAGTCTTCCATGCCGTAGTCGGCCTGGGATAAACGGGTGCTGGTTAAACGTGTTGGTTTCCAGGATGTCCGCGCCAGCTTCCAGGTAATCGCGGTGAATACGAGCGACGACATCCGGGCAGGTCAGCGCTAGTAGGTCATTATTACCTTTTAAATCCGACGGCCAATCGCGGAAGCGTTCACCGCGGAAATCATCCTCGCTGAGCTGGGCATTCTGCAGCATGGTGCCCATGCCGCCATCCAGAATCAGGATGCGTTGGGCAAGGCGTTGGGTGAGGGAAGCAGTCAAATCACTAGCAGCCATGGCAGGGGGAAATCTCCAGCGTCTCAGTCAGAAAGGATATTTTTATCGTCGTCGTCATTAGTTGAGCGGCGGCTATCATACCAAAGGGCGCCCCATAGGGCAGCAAGCGTGGGCGTGAAGTTATTGCAGCATCCTTATTAGCCGCACTCATAGGCGAGAGCAATAGCCGACTAAAACACTCGGGATTGTGTCGGCACGCGGTTTTGCTTACCATAGGCATAAATGACATGTGAAGTGGCACTGCCACTACCACGGGAGGATAACATCCCTTATGACCACGACTATCGAAGCGCCCGGCATTAACATTACCGACAGCGCACAAGACTACTTAGCGGAACTGCTGGAAAAGCAGAACGTTGAAGGCATCGCTGTACGCATCTTCATCACTCAGCCCGGCACGCCCTATGCAGAAACCTGCTTAGCCTATTGCCGTCCTGGGGAAGAAGAGCCTACCGACGTGAAGCTGGAACTTGAGAAGATTGGTGTATTTCTCGATAAAAACAGCCTAGCGTTTTTAGAAGAAGCGGTTGTCGACTTTAACGCTGACCGTATGGGCGGACAGCTGACGATTAAAGCACCCAACGCTAAAATGCCCAAGGTGAATGCCGACAGCCCGCTGGAAGACCGTATCAACTATACGCTCTACAGTGAAATCAATCCTGGACTAGCGGCTCACGGTGGCGAGATTAAGCTTGTCGAGCTGACAGAAGACCGCGTGGCGATTCTAGCGTTTGGCGGCGGTTGCCAAGGGTGTGCAGCGGTGGATCTCACGCTTAAAGATGGCGTAGAGAAAACGCTGATGGATCGCATCCCTGAATTGGCAGGCATTCGCGACGTGACTGACCATACTGATACAACGAACGCTTATTACCGCTAGAGCATCCTTCAGATACTTTGCTAGCGTCGCAAAAGCCCAGCAGGCCACTGCTGGGCTTTTTTTGTGTGCGCTTTGATATGCGAAAACAATAGGCGATAGAAGCCGCTGCTGGCAGTCAACGTTTATTCCATGTAACACTATTGTAAAGCTATTCTCTAAGCCGTTATGGCGAGAGAATTCCCAACAAAGTGCCATGGAGAGACGGCCTTTAAACCCTCATCTTTGTTTTCTAATATCCATAAACCTATCTTTTTCGGGTCTTTGGGCCTGCTACTTGCGGTGACGCTTCCGCTCATACTGTTTCCAGAGATGGGCCGCGTCTGGGTGATGGCAGCGCAAAGCTTCGTGACCACTAACTTTGGCGTGCTCTATCTCGCCATGGGCGTCGCTTCGCTGGGCTTTATGTTCTACATCGTGTTTAGCGATATAGGGCAAATCAAGCTGGGCGATGTAGACGCCGAGCCGGAGTTTTCGCTGCTCTCCTGGGGCGCAATGCTGTTCGCAGCAGGCATCGGCGGGGCGGTTGTGTTCTGGGGTATGGTCGAGTGGATGTACTACCTGCAGAACCCTCCCTTTCATGTCGAGCCTTTCTCTGAGGAGGCAACCGCATGGGCAGCGACTTACGGTATGTTCCACTGGGGCCCTATTGCTTGGTCGATCTACCTTGTTCCCGCACTGCCCATGGCTTACTTCCTTCATGTGCGTAAACATAAAGTGCTGCGCATCAGTGAAGCCATTCGCCCCGTGCTAGGTGAGAAACTGGCTAGAAGCTGGCTGGGCAACATCATTGATATTCTATTTATTTTTGGCATGCTGGGCGGCGGCGCAACGTCACTAGGTATTCTGGTACCGTTGATCAATGAAGGGCTGGGTGGTCTGTTCTCCTTCACCCCTAATGCCACCAGCCAAATTGCGGTACTGGTAGGTACCACGGCGATCTTTGCGGTAAGTGCATGGCGCGGTTTGAAGGGCGGCATCGAGATGCTGTCCGACATCAACATGTGGCTTGGTTTAGCCGTGCTGCTGTTTGTCTTGGTGATGGGGCCTACCGTATTTATTTTAGATACTGGCCTAAACTCCATCGGCTTAATGCTCAGCAACCTGGTTCAAATGGCGACGTGGACAGAGCCTTTCGGTGACCTGAATGGCTTCGAAGACACCGGTTTCCATCAATCCTGGACGATTTTTTATTGGGCTTGGTGGTTGGTATTTGCGCCAACCGTGGGCCTGTTTATTGCGCGCATTTCGAAAGGGCGCCGCATCAAAACCATGGTGGCCGGATCGATTTTCTTTGGCTCACTGGGCTGCGCGCTGTTTTTCATCATCCTGGGCAACTATGGCCTTTACCTACAGCTTTCAGGCACGCTGGACGTTATCCAGGTGATGAACGATCAGTCAGCTAATGCGGCCTTTTATGCGGTGCTGAGCCAACTGCCGCTCTCTTGGCTGGTGACGTTAGCAGTGGTGATTCTGCTGTCTATTTTCACTGCCACTACCTTTGATTCGATTGCCTACATTCTCTCTTCTGCCGCAGAGAAGAAGCTCGATAAAGAGCCAGCGCGGTGGCATCGCCTATTCTGGGCCTTTACGCTATCGCTCTTGCCCATGTCGCTACTCTTCTTAGGTGGGCTGCAGACGCTGCAAACTGCCAGTATCGTCAGCGGCGTACCACTGCTGTTGATTTCCGTGTTGCTGATGGTTTCTATGGTTAGGGCGGCGCACTACGATTTGCGCTTCCAGCCCGATTACGATGAGCCAGAAATCAATATCGAAGAGTTTCCGGAAAACGATCCATGGACCGAAAAGGGCACTTGGGAGTTACCCGATGAGCAGAGCGGTGAGCCCAGCAAGTCTTAATCGACTGGACAGCTACTCCTAATCTTTTAATGCCCTAACCACCATTGGCCATCCCGTTATCGGGATGGCTTTTTTGTCTCTGGTGTTTCGTCACTACTACTGGCGAGCGTGTTGGGCAGGTCTGCCAGCTGCGCTTGCAATGATGCCATACGCTGCCATAGCTGCTCTTGCCAGTGGTCGCTGTCTCGCGCTTGTTGTTGGTGTGTTTCTAACGTCTGGGTGGCTTTATCCAGACTCGTCTGTAGCTCGTTTCGCTGGGTTTGCAGTTCCGCGTTGTGACGCTCCAGTTCGGCCAGACGCTGCTGTTGGGTGTTGTTGTCCTGCTGATACTGATGAATCGCTTCGTTCTTGTTTTGAAGCTCGTTGCTGAGCGCTTCCGCTCGCTGTTCCCACTGCTGTAAACGCTTTTGCAGCAACTTCTCTTCTTGGGCGCGCTCCTGTCGTAGCGTATCCAGCAGTGCCATCAGCTTGCCTTCTGATGCCTCATTACGCTGCTCCTCCTGGGCTAAGCGCTGCTCCCAGGCTTTCTGCTGCGCTTCCTGTTGTTCGACAAAGCGGTCTTGGTTGGCTTTAAGGGTTTGCTTGGCTTGCTCAAGCTGCTCGCGGTATTGGCTGGCCTCGTGAGCTGCTTTTTCTGCCTGCTGCTGCCAGTGGCGCTCGTTGGTTTGGCTTTCTCCCAAGTCGCGGTGAAGCGCTTCTAAGCGCTGTTCGGTATGGCGTAAATGCTCTGCCAGGGCACTTTCGCGCTGCTCTGCATTGGCGGCCTGCTGAAGCGCTTCGGCAGCTTCTTGCTGCGCGCTCTCCACCTGACGATTGGCATCCTCCCGATAGTGTACCAGTGCCTGGTTGGCAACCTCTTGCGCTTCGCGCCATAGCTCGCTGGCCACAGTGACCACGACTTCAGGCACGCCTTTGGGGGGCGGTACGTCACGATTGTGTTCACGCTCGGTGCGCCATAGGCGGAAATGCTCACTAATGGTCGTAAAGCTGCCAGTGCCGAGCACTTCACGGATGCGCTGCACGCTGGGTGTGTCCCCGCGGGCCAGCAGTGTATCAATCGCTTGCTGAACGTCACTGTACTGAATTCCGCTGCGTGCCATGGTCGTTATCCTTTGCCAGTCAAAGAGCGCTATTGTCGTGGCTGTGTCTGAAAAAAAAACAATAATTACGTAATACATAAAACGTAATATTATTTATTTTATAGCATAAAATTCAAGATTACGCCCATTATCTTGAATTTTATGAGGCGTAGCGCCACACTTAACCCATTGAATAACGACGAAGAAGGCGCTGAAATGCCACCCGAAACGCCACATAATGGCTTAAACAGCGGCGATAACCTCACTGCAATGCCAAGCCTGATAGAGGAGGAGCACTGGGCAACAAGCCAATCTGTCCTCGCGTCTACTCAGAACCCGCGAATCGAGGCGGAAAATGACTACCAGGCCGTGCGGCTATGGCTGGCGGAGTACCGTGACAACCCGCAAACGCTAAAAAGCTACCGCCGAGAAGCGGAGAGACTGCTGCTTTGGCTGGTCAGCCAAGGGAAAGGCTTACGTGATATGAACCGCGAGGCGCTGCGCCAGTTTGAAGCCTTTCTAGAAGACCCTCAGCCGCGGGCGGCGTGGGTGGGGCCTTCAAAGTCAAGAGAGCATCCTGAGTGGCGGCCATTTAGAAACGGACTGTCGCCCGCTAGTCGCCGGCAGAGCTTGATTATTCTTCAGGGCTTATTTAGCTGGCTGGTAGAAGCAGGGTGGGTTAGGCATAACCCGTTTGTGCTGATGCGCGATAAAGCACGACGAATGAATAATCAGTCGCAGGCCATAGAGCGCTATCTGGAGCAACCGCTGTGGGCCTGGTTTTGGCAGTGGTTAAACCAACCTTTGAGTAGTGATGATGCCCGCCTCATGTACGAGGATGCGCGCCGACGCTTCATCTTCAGCTTTGCTTATCTATTGGCGCCACGTATTAGTCAGATGGCCAGCGCCCAAATGGATGATTTTCATGAGGTGGAGGGGCGCTGGTGGTGGCGTGTGATAGGCAAGGGCAGTAAACAGGCTCGTATTCCGGTGCCTGATGACATGCTGGAGAGTTTGAAAACATGGCGGGCAGCGCTAGGGCTAAAGGCACTGCCAAGCTACCATGAGCCAGCGCCAATCATTCGTGCGCTGGATAAACGCCGAGGCATTAGCGATAACCAGCTTTACCGATTGATTAAGGAAACCTTTGCCAAGGCCGCTGATGTGCTAGAAGAGGAGGGCGGTAAGCCTGCGTATGTGAATGCGCTTCGCCGAGCAACGCCTCACTGGCTGAGGCATACGGCGATCACTCATCAGGCCCAATCCGGCGTTAGCCTGCGCTATTTAGCGGAAAGCGCTCGCCATGCCAAGCTAGATACCACCAGCCGTTATTTGCACACCGAAGCCGATGAGTGGCATCAAGAGCAGCAGCGCCACCGCTTGAAAACGCCCCCAAAAACAGGGGCTGAAACGTTATAATAGCCTCGACTGTGATTCATCAACCCAAAGGATACGCCATGGCAACTTCAGGCGCAGAGCTAGCCCAACAGGAGCTGGTCGAAGAGTTTGAGATGTTTGATAACTGGATGGACCGTTATCAATACATTATTGATATGGGAAAGCAGCTGCCTGACTTTCCGGAGGAGCGTCGTACGGAAGAATATAAAATCCAAGGCTGCCAATCCAACGTGTGGATGTGCCATGAACAGGCAGGCGACAAACTGGTGTTTAAGGCTACGTCGGATGCTGCCATCGTATCAGGGCTGATCGCCGTGTTGCTGCGTATATACAGTGAGCGCACAGCCGAAGAGATCAATCAGACCGAGCCGCATTTCTTGAAAGATCTCGGGCTTGATAACCACCTTTCACCCACGCGCAGTAACGGCCTGCACGCCATGTTAGAGCGTATCTATCAGGTGGCTAAGCTAGGATAAACGTTAGTGGCGGCAGGAGGTTGAGCGGCAACGCTCAGCAGGGCGGTCGTCATCTTCACGGCAGAGCGCTTCGCTGCGCCCACCGGGCACCCGGTCCATGCCGCCTGGGCTACCTGGGTGGCATTTCACGATGCGTTTGGCGGCCATCCAGCCGCCTTTGAAAGGGCCGTGCACCTGGATGGCCTCGATGGTATAGGAAGAGCAGCTTGGCCAGAAACGGCAGCGGGGTCCAAGCAGTGGGCTGATGGTGTATTGGTATACGCGAATACAGCCTACCATCACTGCTGCTAGCAGCTTAAGAAAAACCTGTTTAATGGCGAACAGCCAAGTTTTCACGGCGCTTTTTTGCCGTATAGCGTGGCCGGATCAATCAGCGGCTCGCTGGTAATCTTGGCGCTGTCTGCACCGAGCGACACATAAAAGCAGCTGCGACGGCCGGTATGGCACGCGGGACCAGTTTGCTCCACCTGAACCAGCAGCGTATCCCCATCGCAATCTAGCGCTGCGCTTTTAAGGCGCTGTTGCTGGCCAGATGTCTCACCTTTACGCCATAGCTTTTGGCGCGAGCGTGAGAAGTAGCAAACTCGCTGCGTTGTTAACGTCTCTTCCAGGGCTTCTCGGTTCATCCACGCCATCATCAGTACTTCGCCCGTATCATGTTGCTGGGCAATGGCGGGAATCAGGCCGTCTTCATTAAAGCGAACGGCATCTAGTAGCGTTGCAAGCTTGGGCAGGGAGGCTGTTGTGGTCGCTGACTCTAACGCCTTAAAAAGCTGTTGAGGGGCGAGTTCATCAAATTGGGACATTAGGCATTACTCACGGATCGGCATGCTTGACATAAGCCCTGAAGCTCAATCGTTTGGCGCTCAACGTTGAAGCCTTGGCGCTGGGCCAGGGCGGCAAGCTGATCGCTAATTTCATCAAGGTGCAGCTCTTCGACGTAGCCGCACTGGCGACAGATGAGTAGCTGGAAGCCATGGGCGTGCTCTGGGCATGCGCAGGCCACATAGGCATTTTGCGATTCAATGCGATGCACCAGCCCCTGTTCGATCAGAAATTCCAGCGCGCGATAGACAGTAGGCGGGCGGGCAGCGGCATGCTCAGTGGAGAGCTGATCCAGCAGATCATATGCTTTGAGGCCGCCACCGTTTTCTGCGATAAGCTCAAGTACCCGGCGGCGTATCGGGGTAAACCGAACGCCGCGCGTGTGACACTGAGATTCTGCTTGCTGCAATAGCGTATTCGCTTCAGTCATTAGATAGCTCGTTGAACGTCTCGCGTGTAGTCTACGCCGTTGCCGAGGGTGTGTCAGGGTTATCGACCAGCTCGCTTTTACGCGCAAAATGGTGCTGGGCGAACGCTACGCGCTTAGCCACCGGCACGTTATCAGGCTGACGCTCAATCAAGTCCAGCCGGCGACGCAGACCCTCACCATTGGTCATTTGAATCGCTAAACCGGGGCGGGCGTTTAGCTCCAGTAGCATGGGGCCGTGCTTGCGATCCAGCACCATATCGGTACCCAGATAGCCAAGGCCGGTCATCTCGTAGCAGCCCGCCGCCAGGTGAAGGAGAGTTTCCCACTGGGGCACGACAAGGCTTGCCAGGTCATGCCCCGTATCGGGGTGGCTATAGCAAGGGCGGTCAAACTGCACACCCCGTAGCGCTGCTCCAGTGGCGATGTTCAAGCCAACCCCGACAGCCCCTTGGTGAAGGTTAGCTTTACCATCGGATGCCGCCGTGGAGAGGCGCATCATGGCCATCACCGGGTAGCCCTTGAAGACAATCACGCGAATGTCAGGAACACCCTCATAGGTGTACTCAAGCAGGCTTTCATCAAAGTTAATCAGCGTTTCAATGACCGCTACATCGGGCGAGCCGCCTAATGAATAAAGGCCCGAGAGAAGGTTTGAGACGTGTCGCTCAATGTCTTCCATCGTCAGGCTGGCACCACTGGGTTTGTAGAAAAGGCCATTTTCTACCTTTTCAATAACAAGAATACCCTTACCACCACTCCCTTTGGCCGGTTTGACAACAAAGCCCTGATGGCCGTCAAGCATGTCACTCATATGCTTAACGCCAAACTGTGTCGTCACCGTACCGATGAGTTCGGGCGTGGTAATGCCATACTGCTGAGCCAGTAGCTTTGTTTTGAGCTTGTCATCCACTAGAGGATATAACCGGCGCGCATTGTACCGGCCAATATAACGAATATTACGCCGGTTCATGCCCACAATGCCTTTATCCCGAAGGCGGGTCGGCCACGTCCAGTTTTTTAGCCAGCTCATGAAGGCTTCTCATCTTCGGTAATGGGTTTGAAACGACGAAGTTCCAGCAGGCGATAGCCCGTGTAATTACCCAATAGCAGAATAAAGGCCATCAAGATGAGCTGCACACCCAGGAAGTTGAAGGTGATGTGGCGTACCCACGGGTTATTCATTGCAAGGAATGCCAGCACCGCTGTTAGCAGGCTGCCACCGCCCTGTACCAATACCTGTTTGGGACCTTCTTCTTCCCAAAGGATCGACATCCGCTCAATGGTCCACGCCAAGATGATCATCGGGAAGAACGTCACCGTTAACCCGGCGCTCAAGCCCATGCGGTACGCCAGCACGGTAAAGATCGAGATGATGGCAATGACCGTAATAATGACCGCCGAGACCCTCGCGACTAAGAGCAAATTGAGGTACGAGAGATAGTTACGGATAATTAAGCCAACCGCCACGATGAGCAGGAAACCAATCAAACCGGTCAGTAGGGTGGTTTGAATAAACGCCAGAGCAATCAGTACTGGCATAAAGGTCCCTGACGTTTTCACACCCACGAGTACGCGCAGGAATACAACCACTAGCGCACCGATCGGGATCAACAGGATCGTCTGGAATAGCGCCTGCTCTTCCAGCGGCAGGCTGTGAATCGAGAAGTTTAGCAGCGTGTCGTCGGAGTAGTGGTTACGCACCGCCGCCGAAGCAGGCTGGTAGTGGGTTAGCATTGAGAAGGAAACACGGGAATTCGTGCCACCTTGAACCTCAAGCACCGCACGACCGCCGGTTTCCCATAACAGCAAGTTCTCGGGTTGACCCTGTTCGCCGGTCGCTGGGTTAAACAGCGTCCACTCTTCAGCAGTTTGGTCAAACACCTGAATCCAACTGCTGAGGGTTTGACGGCGACGACCATCTTCCAGCAGTAAGCCGCTTACTTCTCTGGCCTGCACGCCTGCTTGATTCAGCAAGCGCACAATCAGAGCTGACGGTTGCATTTGGGTTAGCAGCAGGCGCGCATTTTCTCCCTGACGCTCTCCATTAATATCGAGAATTAACTCGCGGGCAAACGTAGCGTTATTGGCGCTACGATCCCAAGCACGATCAATTAGCTGGCTAGCGGCCGTATCGTAGGGGCTTTCCCAGGGAGTAACAGCAGGGATGCCGGGCGGCGTTTGTATGGGAGCGCGAGAGTCAGGTGATACCAGCATCTGAACGGAGTAATAGAGCTGCTGGCTGCCCGCCGCTTCACGGATGGTCCACTGCGCCTGCCGACCCAGTTCATCTGCCTGGTAAGCCAGCCCATAGCCAGAAGATGCCGTGTTTTCGGTCAATACACGGAATCCTGCCTGGTGGGATGGCAGCGCTAGATCGACCTGTACCGGGCCATTTTGAGCGTTGAAGTTAATAACCGCTTCAATTTCCCATACTTGGCGCTGCTCGCCTGGAAACCAGGGAATCTCAAACTGCAAATGGCGATGCACGCTGGCGACGATGCCAACCAGCAGCAGCAATCCAACGATAAAATAAAATGGCAACCGTGACATGGTGATTCCTTTCAGCGTAAAGCGGCAGGGGAGTGTGATTACTCTTCAGTATCGTCTTGATCGGCCGCTTCATCATCAGCCGCTTCTTCAGAGGGTTCGCCACCCGGGAATTCGGGGCGGTCATGCAGATAGGTTTCAGCAACGTCGATCGTTGCTATATCCATCATGAAACGACGCCCAAGCAGTACCGGATAATCCAGATGCGAGCGGTCGTTCAGAGTGAACTCGACGTTTTCACGAATTGGCCCTAAAGTCATCAACAGTGAAATCACCGGGCGGGACTCTTCGCCAGATGCTTGGATGATTTTAACGCGGCGTTCAATAGGCGCCTCAATCCACTCGTCGCGAATCTGCTCTACGACCACGTCATCTTCGTTCAGTGCCAGCTTAAAGCGCACCCAGTCTTCACCATCACGCTCAAAGCGAGTGATTTCGGAAGCAGATAAGGATGACGTATTGGCTCCTGAATCGACCCGCGCCTTTAAATAGGTGCCAATGCTAGGCAGGCCCACCCATTCGCTGCGGCCAAGCAGTGTTTTATTATCTTCGGGTTCTTCAACACGGCACTCTTCGCGAATGATGACGGGTTCTTCGCTACGTGCTTCCAAACTGGCAACTTCTTGACGTAAATGGCGCAGCAGGCTGCCCACCTCACGAACATCTGCCGTCAGTACCTGCTGCTGGCTGAGCTGCTGCTCATTGAACGCGGTAGAGGCGTCGCACTGCTGGGACAGTGATGTCTCAAGCTCAAGGATGCGGGTATTAAAAGACGCCTCGCTTAATGGCGGTGGCTCATTTGACTCTTGCTGTGTCACTGGGCAGCCTGTAAACGACATCGACAAACCGGCCATTAGCCATAAAACACCTGAGCGCATAACGAGGGATATCCTTGGACAATAAGAGCACGAATGATAAGGAGAAGGGTGACCGCTTGTCCAACATGGCAGCGGTTTTCATCCGTCTAGTTTAGCTGATTTAACATAATATATATTATGCGAACTCAGCTGGTTAGTTGCTTGAGCAAATAAAGCCTATTACCTAGCAAAATTTTCTCCTACAATAGCTATACTTATAAGAGAAAGTATATAGGAATTTCCCAATGAACAGCATGCGTCAACGATTTTTGGCTTTCTCATTGTTTTCCACTCTTGTCCTACTCGCTGGCTGTGCCAACGTCAAAATTGAGGAGTATGCTGACACTTCTCCCCGGCTGGATATCGCGGAATACTTTACGAGGGAAACCCGCGCTTGGGGTATGGTACAAGACTACTCTGGCAAAGTGCAGCGTCGCTTTACAGTTGATATTACAGGCACCTACGAAGGCGATACGCTCACTCTGGATGAAGCCTTTGTCTTTGCCGATGGCGAGACTGATCAGCGTGTTTGGGAGTTTGAGCGCGTTGACGAGCATCACTGGATTGGCACCGCTAACGATGTTGAAGGCCAAGTAGATGCTCGGCAATACGGCCATGCCTTCCATATGCGCTACCCACTAGATATTGAAGTGGGTGAACGCACATTAAGCTTCACCATGGATGACTGGAGGTACCTGCAGCCTGATGGCCGACTAATTAACCGTTCGACCATGCGTAAATTTGGCCTCACCCTGGGTGAAATTACGCTGGTATTTGAACAGGTAGACCGCTAGAAGTTGCGTTCGGCCTAGCCATAATCAAAAAAAGCAGCCTAGCATAATGACGCTAGGCTGCTTTTACGTTATGGCAGTTAGACTTACAAGCCTAACGACAATGGAGCTTAATCGCCTGCCGGTGCGTAAGAGCCATCTTCCTGGTGTACTTCGTTGCCAGTAATCGGTGGCGTGAAGACACAAGCTACGGTCATGCCCTTTTCCTTGCCGCGCAACAGGTGCTCATCGTGTTGGTCCAGCAGGTAGATGTCGCCCGCCTTGATCGGCCAGATTTTACCGTCGGCCAGGGTCTCCACCTCGCCTTCACCCTCATAACAAAATACCGCTTCATAGTGGTTTTTGTAATGAATGTGTGTCTCAGTGCCAGGAAAAATGCGGGTGATATGGAAAGAGAAACCTGCATTATCATTGGCCAGAACAAGACGCGTGCTGTCCCAGTTACCGTTTTCAGCAGTGACTAGGCGATCTGTTTTACGTGCTTCTTCGAGATTACGAACGATCATAAACGTGCTCCGTTTCGTGGCAGCCAGCTGCTGGCTGCCTATTCCTGTAAGGGACGTAATGGCGTGTGACGATTTAGCGTAACGCTAAACTATGCCTTAATAACAGACTTAACTGACGCTTCAAGGATATCTAAGGCTTTCAGCAGATCTTCATCCGGAATGGTTAGCGGACAAAGGCACTTGACCACTTCACCATCTTGACCACTGGTTTCGATGATGAGGCCGTGCTCAAACGCATGGCTGGTGATCTTATCGGCGATATCGCCAGATACCACGTCAATACCGCGCATCAGACCACGGCCACGCTCGGTCGCCGGCATGCCATTTTCTGTCAGCATAGCGGCCAGTTTTTGGAAGCGCTCTTCAACGATACGCGCTTTACGCTGAACATCACGCGCAAAGGTGTCGTTAGACCAATACTTTTTCATCGCTGCGGTCGCCGTCACCATCGCTAAGTTAAAGCCACGGAACGTACCGTTATACTGGCCAGGCTTCCACTTATCGAGTTCAGGACGCATCAACACATGTGCAAACGGTAATCCGAAGCCTGAGAGCGATTTCGAATTAGTGACAATGTCTGGCGTAATGCCTGCATGCTCGAAGCTTAAGAATTTACCCGTGCGACCACAGCCTGCCTGGATATCATCCACAATGAGAAGGATGTCATGCGCATGACAGATACTTTCTAGGCGCTTGAGCCAATCCAGGCCAGCGACGTTGATACCACCCTCGCCTTGCACAGTTTCAACAATCACGCCTGCGGGGATATCCAAGCCGCCTGACTTATCGTTTAAGAGCTTTTCAAAGTAGTCCAGCGTGTCGGCGTGCTCACCCATATAGCCATCAAATGGCAGGAAGCTTGCGCCTTGCGTGGGGATGCCCCCCGTCGCCTCGCGGAACTTACGGTTACCGGTGGTTGCCAGGGCGCCCATGGTCACACCGTGGAAGCCGTTGGTGAAGGTCACAATGTTATGGCGACCTTTAGCAACACGGGCCAGACGGATGGCCGCTTCCACTGCGTTAGTACCGGTTGGTCCCGGCAGGTGGACTTTATAATCAAGTCCACGAGGTTTCAGAATGACGTTCTCAAGGGTTTCCAGGTAGTCACGCTTAGCGCTTGTCCACATATCCAAGCCATGAACCACTCCATCGCTGGAGAGATAGTCAATCATCGCTTCTTTTAGATGCGGATTGTTATGACCGTAGTTCAGCGTGCCAGCGGCGGCGAGAAAATCAATATATTCACGACCATTCTCATCGGTCAGCCGCGCATTCTGTGCCTTGGTAAAGACAACAGGAAACGAGCGTGAATAGGTACGAACATTAGATTCCATGCGTTCGAGTGTTTGGGTCTGCATTAGCGACCTCCTTATCAAGTATGTGAGCTAAGCGAGTTAAAACAGCTAGGGCAACACGAGCGGGAAAACGATCTATCGAGACGGCCTTTAGATGTGGTCCGTCTGGAATGGCCCGATACGTACTAGGTTTTCCGGGTCGTGCTCTCCTCCAAGCTGTTCGGTAGAAAAGTATTCACGGCTGTTCAAAGGTGCCTGCCATCGTGCAGCTAGGCGACGGAACAACCCCCACGATGCTTGGTTGTCAGGGGTGATCGTGGTTTCTAAGTGGTGAACGTCGTCAAGTTCAGGGCGCGACATAATCGCTTCCACCAGACGGCGTGCCAGACCTGTGCCCCGAGCTTTTTCACCTACGGCGACTTGCCATAAAAAATAGGTGTCAGGGGCATTATCTTTGACATAACCGGATACAAAACCAACTACTTCACCCTCTTCGTTGGTAGCCACAGCACAGGTATCGCGGAACTGCGTTGCTAGCATCAGATAAGCGTAGGCTGAATTAACATCGAGCGGCGGGCACGCTTTGATGAGGTCGTAAATCCCCCAGCCATCATCAGCATTGGGCTTACGAATAAAAAGCGGCATTTCGGAATTGCCTACCACGGCATCAGCAACGGTTGGGCGAGCCAGCTCGGCAGAAGGTGGAAAAGGCTTAATAGGCGTACTCATGGTTATGCTTCGCTGTAGCGAATTTGAGAATCATTATAACAGCTGATTATGAGCAATTCAAAAACCATATTATTCATCCCCGCATTTTCTATAATTTTTGGTTATCAAACGAGCGTTACGTACTCTAGCATCAAGTTTCTGGGCGCTACCATCAGAGTTTAGATCAGTGATACCGATGCGCGAGACAAAAAAGGCGAGCCGAAGCTCGCCTATTGCTGTTGATCAATAAGGTTAATAGCGCGCGGGGGTTCGCATGGTAACGAACTCTTCGGCCCCAGTGGGGTGAATGCCTACCGTACGGTCGAAATCTTCTTTGGTAAGGCCTGCTCGAACGGCGATGGCAATACCCTGAATCAGCTCGCCTGCTTCTTCACCTACCATGTGAGCACCGACAACAACATCGCTGGCGTCATCGACAATCAGTTTCATCAACATGCGCTCCTGGCTACCGGAAAGCGTGTGCTTCATGGCTCTGAAATCAGTGCGGTAGACCCGTATTTTGGAAAACTTCTCCCTAGCCGCCTCTTCAGATAAGCCTACCGTACCGAGATTGGGATGACAGAAAACGGCAGTAGGAATGGTGTCATAGTCCAATGGCCTAGGCGTTTTTTTATGGAAGTGAATATCCACCAGGTTCATCGCCTCTGCCAGGGCGACGGGCGTTAATTCAGGCCCAGCGATTAGGTCACCCAAAGCTAGTATTGAAGGAGCCTGCGTTTCATAACGCTCATTCACGGGCAGCTTGCCTTCGCTGTTTAGCTCAATCCCCAGTACATCGATACCCAGGCCGCTTGTATTCGCCTTGCGCCCAGTTGCGGCAAGCACCGCATCCACTTCTATGGCTTCCCCAGTGGTTAGCTCAACCTGCAGAGCACCCTCTTTCCGTTCAATGCGCGCAATGTTGGCAGAGAAATGGAGGTTAACGCCCTTTTTGGCCATTTCATCACACGTGAACTCGCGAACTTCCTGGTCAAACCCTTTTAAAAGCAGGTCGCCTCGATAAATCAGATGTGTCTCGCTGCCCAATCCATTAAAAATACTGGCGAACTCGACGGCAATATAGCCACCACCCAGTACTAAAAACCTTTCAGGAAAGCTATCTAAGTCAAATACTTGGTTAGAGGTTAAGGTAAGATCGCTCCCTGGAAACTCGGGTACCCAGGGCCAGCCGCCTGTCGCGAGTAAGATTTTTTCGGCGCTGACGCTCACTTCGCCATCTGCATTGGTTAGTGTCACTGTGTTCGGATCAACAACGCGGGCCCGAGCGTTAAACAGTGTTACCCCTGCGCCTTCTAGCATGCGCTGGTAGATGCCGTTAAGCCGTTTTATTTCGCTGGTTTTATTATCTCTTAACGTAGGCCAATCGAAGGTTGCTGGTGAGGCCAGCTGCCAGCCAAAACCTGCCGCATCATCAAAGCTGTCATGAAAATGAGCAGCATACGAGTATAGCTTTTTGGGTACACAGCCCACGTTGACACAAGTACCGCCTAAATAGCGATCTTCCGCAACAGCAACGCGTGCGCCGGTAGCTGCTGCCATACGTGCCGCGCGAACCCCACCTGAGCCCGCTCCAATTACAAATAAATCGAAGTCATATGCAGCATCCGCTGACATGGTTATCTCCTATCCACTGCCGTGCTTACCCTCTGCTAAGGTAAGCGCTAAGATTGACCTTCTGTGCAAGGGGGGTTAAAACGCCCTACCTTGTAACAAAAATGCTGCTGCGCTACGCATGGACTCCCTCAACCCCTGAATAATGTTATCTCACGGAGATTCGATGTCTGATCAAATTGCTACGCTGCTGGATAATAATCGCGTTTGGGCTGAACGGATGTGTGAAGAGGATCCGGACTATTTCAAACGCCTTTCTAGCCAGCAAAACCCCGACTATCTATGGATTGGCTGTTCGGACAGCCGTGTACCGGCTAACCAGATTATTGCGCTACCACCGGGTGAAGTCTTTGTACACCGTAACGTGGCTAACTTGTTGCATCACACCGATATGAATGCCCTATCGGTTGTGCAGTACGCGGTGGACGTTCTTAAAGTCAGCCATATCATGATTGTTGGCCACTACGGATGCGGTGGTATCAAGGCTGCTGTCACCGGTGGCGAGTGCGGCATTGTCGATTACTGGCTGCACTCAGTGCGTGAACAGTACAACCGCCACCGCGACACGCTAGAGCATCTGCCCATGGAAGATCAGATTGATCGCATGTGTGAGCTAAATGTGAAAGCCCAGGTCAACAGCCTGTGTCGAACTAAAATTCTGCAGCGTGCCTGGCAGCGAGGCCAAGCAATTT
This sequence comes from Vreelandella lionensis, assembly GCF_002087295.1. Taxonomy (GTDB): domain Bacteria; phylum Pseudomonadota; class Gammaproteobacteria; order Pseudomonadales; family Halomonadaceae; genus Vreelandella; species Vreelandella lionensis. The sequence goes on from NZ_MWVI01000094.1 coordinate 52,140, forward strand.
CAGTGCATGGCTGGGTTTATGGCCTAAGCGATGGCCGCGTTAAAGACTTAAACTGCACCATCAGTGGCCTGGAGCAAGTGGCGACCCTTTATCGTATTGATCGCGTGCAACCAAGCGACTGATGTAAGCGCTTCGCCTGCCCTAATCGTAACGGTAGGCGCGGTGACAGCTGCGGCAGCTTAACCCAACCTCTGAAAAAGCGCGTGTGGCTGCCCGGTAATCTTCTTGCTCTGCTGCTTCCACAAGCGTGGACACCTTTTGCTCTAAGTCCGTGAAGCCCGTCGCAAATTGATCCCATTCTTCCCAGATCTCTGGTTTCGCATCTGAACCTCGCCCATGGGTACCTGCGATAAACGCAGGTAAAAAATGTGCTTGCGTCGCTTTTTCTTGCAGCTCAGCTAGTCGGGGGGCGGCACCTTGAGCATCTTGATTATTCACTAGGTCAAAGCGCAGCTGCCTCAACAGGCGCTCTAAATCTTTCAACTCATCCTGTCGCCAGATGACCGCTTCACGCTCGCTAGCAAAGGGCGTCTCGTCAACAGATTGTGGCATTGCCGGGGCTGCATGCTCAGCGTGAGCCCCTATGCTGAATAAGCCTAACACCGCAGCAGCTATCGTAGCCTGCGTAAGGCGTTGGGGTTGCAAACAAAAAAGCATCTTTTCACCCCTCAGCCAATCGGACACTTGACACCCGTACCTTTCAAGCCACAGTAACCGCCTGGGTTTTTATCTAAATACTGCTGGTGATACGCCTCAGCATAATAGAAAACGTCAAGCGGCTTAATTTCCGTCGTGATACGGCCTCTATCGGCACGCTGCAGGGCCTCTTGGAAAGCTTCTGCGCTCTTCTGAGCAGCGGCAAGCTGTGCCTCCGTAGTCGTGAAAATGGCCGAGCGATACTGGCTGCCAATATCGTTACCCTGACGGTTTCCTTGGGTGGGGTCGTGCTGTTCCCAAAAGATTTGCAGTAAATTTTCAAGGCTTACCTTTTTCGGGTCATAAACCACTCTGACCACTTCGGTATGCCCTGTTAAGCCTGTACAAGTCTCTTTGTACGTTGGATTGGGCGTGATGCCCCCAGCATAGCCCGCTGCCGTCACATACACCCCTGGCTGCTGCCAAAACAGCCGTTCTACCCCCCAGAAGCATCCCATACCCAACACAATTTCCTCATAACCTTCAGGAAACGGTGGGTGTATAGAGTGTCCGGTAATGGTATGAAGGTCGCTGGTCTCAATGGGTGTATCGCGCCCTTCTGGTGCTTGCTGTTTCGTAAATAGCGTCATAACACCCTCTTCTATTCTATTGCTGCGGATAAATATAAGGATCGCCTGAGCGCGTGAACGTATAAATTAGGTCAACGGCTTGGTTAGCACCAGACACCGCCTGTAGATACAGGTTCCGCCATAGCGTATAGCGTAAGGTTAGTTCTGCAATTGGAGAGAAAATACCTACGCCATAGCTAATGCGAAGATCATCAGACAGTTGGCCACTCACCGCTACCTGACTGTCGTCACCCGCCCCAGTGGTATCAAGTGTCAGGTCATCAATCCCAAACGCTTCCCCGATAGAGCCAACGGCCCCACCGGTGCGGCCAAGGGACATACCAATGAGCGCAGTGGTTAGTGCGCTATCAACACCACCGCCTGAAGCATCTGGCGCGCGGCCGCGTAGCAAATACGATAGCGCACGGGTCTCGTCCATCGCGGGCTCTGAAAAGATCATCACATTGGGCTGTTCGGCATTACCTGTTACGCGCAGCCCCGCAATCACATCATCTTCGGTGACATCCGGGTTGCGGATGGCCTCAAAATCTAGCACCGGCAAGCCCGGAGGACCACTAAAGATCAGTTGACCACGACGAATCAACAGGTCTTGCCCGAATGCCTGGAAACGACCATTTACTAAGTTGACGTCGCCAAACAGCTGAAGCGCTCCGCTATCCTGACGAATCTCCAGGCTACCGCCCAGTCCTGACTCCAGGCCATAGGCGGAAATTTGCATATCGCGCCCAAGATTCAGTGTAATCAGCACATCCAGAGCCATACCGGTGTCTGCCAGTTCATCAGCTGCACTGGGATCATTCCCAGCCTCTGCCGCAAGACGTGCTTGTCGTTCAGCCTCACGATCATCGCGCTCGGTAATGATAATTTCATCCGGGCTTGGCGATGTTGCTGACGAAGGTAGATCACCCACCTCTAAGCGAGCCCAGGGAAGATCCACATTGCCCCGTACCTGCAGACGCTCTGGGGTAATACGAATGCGAATATCTGGCGCGGCTTCCAGGCGACCGAACTGCGGTAATACCACCAACAAAGGCTCTTGAGTTGCGTTTAGGTCTATGCCAATACGCCACGCTTCATCGGTAGGCCAATAAGCGTTACCGCTAATCGAAAGCCGGCCTCGCTCGGCAGCGAGAAAACCGTCTATATTTCCCTCTTCGCCATCAAAGGCTACCGCCAGCTCGCCATCCACAATAGTAATGGGAATATCGGGCCCGCTAATACGCAGGCTGCGTAAGGCTAGTTCACCCTGTAAATCAGGCTGGCTTGTGGTGCCACCAATTTGCACGCTGCCATTTAAGCCGCCTTCAAGCTCATCCATACCCACCACCATAGGGCGATAGGGAGCTAACGTGATGTTATTTGCCCGTAGCTGACCATCAAGCGCTCCCTGACCCAATGGGTCGTTTACCGCTAGATTAAGCGTAAGCTCACCTGCTTCCGACAGAGCAAGCAGTACATCCGCTTGGGCCTGTGCTTGATTGGCTTCAATTTTCGCATCCAGATTAATAGTGGGAAGCTCTACTGGCTGACCGTAATCATTGACTGCCGTGATGGCTAACTCACTGAGCAGCTGAAGATTGGCTTGCCACTGCGCGCCTCCCTGCTCCCAGTTGGCTACTAGATCCGCCGTAGTGTCACCTTCAAAGCTCCACTCCTCTGGCAAGAAAGGTTCCAGCATCTCCATGGGTACTTCGCGAACACTCAGCACTGCACGCCCTTGGTCGGCTGACGCGGCAATGGGCTCTTCAGAGCATACGAGGCCACCCTGCAACCGACGTAGGCAGAAAGGTGTTAAGCGCGCCTGGCCGTTAGCAAGGTTGTAAGTGATATCCAGCGGCGCTTCCAAGCGAATGTCCCCCGCTTCTGAATCAACTTCCAGCGGGGTTAATCGCGCCTGATACTGTTGAGCCTGCTGGTTAAAGCGCCCGTCTAAGGCCAAATTAGCTTGGCTCAGAACGTTATCGGCTTCGCCTGTGGTGCTGAGTTGCAAGGCATGCTCGGAAAGTCGCCCGGTGAGGTCAAGGGCGACCGACGCTAGCGCTTGCCCACCTGCATTAACGCCTTGCAGATCCAGTTCGATATTGAGATCGGGGTCGTCAAGACCCTCGACATTACCCGACAGAGAGAGCGTAGTTAGCCTATTTTCAGCAAAGCGTAAACTGCGACCATTCAGCGCTATACTACCACTTCTGGCCGGGAGAAACTGCCTTGGGCTTGAATATCACCGGTTAATGTCCCTGCTAGATCAGGATGTAAGCTTTGGAGCTGATTCAGCGCGATATTGGCCTCAAGAGACATCGCCTCTTGGCTGAGTTGTCCTGATGCCGTTAGACGGTTATCACCTTGGGTAAAGAGCAGCTCTTCAATATCAACTTCCAGTTCGCTGTTAGCCTCAAGAGAAGCTTGGAGCGTGAGTGGGTACTCCTGTAGCTGCCCCTGGATATCTAGCTCCGGCAGGCTAATGTCCCAGCGCTCACCGCGCTGGCGTACGCTGGCGACGATATCACCACTTAGATTGCCAGCTAGCTGCGGAACAAACAGCGATGGATCTACATTATCCAAGCGCACGTTGGTATCGACCTCAATCGCTTCTTCCCAGCTTACCCGGCCCTCGCTGCTAAGCGCGCTATCATTAATAGTAAGGGTGAGAGGTGACCAATGGAAAGAGGCTAAATCGCCCTCTCCACTCAAACGGATGGCGGTGGCAGGCACTTGTGGGCCTTCGGCATTCGTTTCAAGCGTTACTTGATAGGCCTCCAGGCTGCCGTTGACACCAAGGCTAAGGTTTTCCAGCACGTAGCTCTCAGCTGTAGTGGCAGGTTCTTCCGATGACGCCTCTGGAATCTCGCTGTTGTCAACTAGCGGCCACTGCAAACGGTCGCTCTCTAGTTGCGCTTCAAATGGGAGCGTGGGAGCTAACGCATCTACTTGCGCAGTCAATGACGCATTAACGGGCCCGGTTGCGTTGAGATTCGCGGTCAGGTCAGCAAGGCTACCAGAAAGATTCAGTGCCACCTGCTCACCGCTAAGTGCTGGGAATAATTCGGGTAGCCATAGTTCTGCACGAATCGCAGCATCCAGTGGGTAGTCGCCGCTTAGAGTGACATTGGCAGATAAGGTGGCGTCAGCATCAGGTATGGCAAGCTCCAGAGTGCTTAGCGTTATGTCGCTGCCCTCGGCCCGAGCTTCTACAAGCAGTCGCTCAACCTGATACTCAGCAGCGCCACTTATTGTTACGTCAGTGACTAACAGTGATGCCAGCTCTACGTTAATCGGCAGCTGAATCTCGGGAAGCGTAAGCCGCTCACGCTCGCTAAGGGCAATAGCCTCATTGTCAGCCGCAGGCTTCGCCGGCTGAGCTAGCTGAATAGCGCCGTCTATACCGGCGGCGTTGAGCGGTGTATCTATCTTTTGCGTCAACAGACGCCGGGAGATGGCGGCAAGTAGAGAGATAGCTCTTCCAGTGTGGTGGATGCGATAGTGACTTGCTGCTGCTCGGCGGTTATGGAAGTAGCAAATGCTTCCCAGCCCACTTGTGTACCGTCGGCCAGCGTCAGCTGTACGTTATTGAGAGCGATATCGCGCAGTTCAATCGGAAACGGCAGATAAATGCTGAACGGTGGACTGCTTTCCTGTGGCGGCTCCTCGGTTACTGAGCTTTCAGCTAAGCGAATATCTGCACCTTCAACGCGTAGCGTGTCTAGGCATAACTGACCGGATAGCAAGCAATCTTCTGCCCAGGCAAGCTCAAACTCCGCTAGCGTAATTTGAGTGCCACCAACAGCCATTTGAAAGCCTTGCAGTCGAAAGCTGTCCAGTAGCGCGCCCTCTTGCTGCTCGTAGGTGAAAAAACCACGCTGTTCACCTAGGGAAAACAGCTGCCCGGTTCCCCAGGGGGAGAGCGCTACCCCGGCAACTAAGGCAATTAACCAAAACAGCCATAACGGCAATACGATGATAAGGCGTAACAGGCTCCAGAACGCTAACCAAGTACGGCGCTTAGGTGAGAGCATCTGACGGTTTTGGGGCGCTTTTGAATCAACCTTAGCCAAAGAGCTCTCCTAGAATTCTGGACCAATCGAAAAGTGCACGCGGAAAGCGTCGTCGATATCAAAGGGATGTGCGATGTCGAAACGTATCGGGCCGACGGGAGACACCCAGCGCACGCCCACGCCCGCGCCTGTTTTAAGGCCAGTCGGGCCCCAATTATCGAACGCATCCCCTGTATCAATAAAGGTGGCGCCCCACCAGTCTCCCGTAACACGACGCTGATACTCTAATGTGGAGGTCAGCATTTGTTGGCCGCCACGTAAGCGACCTTCTTCATTACGCGGTGACAAGCTCTCGTAGGAGTAACCGCGTACGCTGCGATCACCGCCTGCGAAGAAACGCAGCGATGGCGGAAGCTTGTCAAAGTCACCGGTCTCGATAGCGCCAATGCTTAATCGAGCTAAAAAGCGGTTGTCACTGCCGATGGTGCGAATCCATTCGGTATCGCCGGTTAGCCGGGTGAATTTGGCGTCAGACCCCCAGGCTCTGTCAGAGTACTCAATCGATAACTGCTGACGATCGCCCCACAGAGGAAAACGTTGAGGACGAGTGCGGGTTCGCGACCACTGAATCCCTGGATAAAACAGCCAAACCTCATCAGCTTGGCCGCCCTGGGTAAAGTCTTCATACGTTGTCCGGAAGTAGAGCGTTTGTACCCAACGGTTCTCAAATTCCCAACGCCGAGCCACTTCTACGGTGCCTTCCAAGGATTTTGTGTCGCCATCGTCAATATTGCGCACGCCATACTGCAGGCGGTAGTTATCCCGTATCGGGTCCTCTAGCGGAATATTGTATACCCCCGTAAAACGCTGTTCAGGGGCAGAAAGATAGAGATCATGATCCAGACTGTGACCAAACCGGTTGATCCATGGCTGCTGCCAGCCAAAACGCAGGCGTGGGCCTACATCTGTGGCATAACCTATACCTACCTCAAACTGGTGGCGATCTGCCGGCTCGACACTGATATCGATGGGCAAGCGGGTATCGTCACGGCTATTAATATTGAGAGCACTGGCAAGCGCTGCACTACTTACTCTAGAGCGTTCAGGCTGCGATGCAGTGGCTTCGTTCCACCAGGGCGACCCTCCGCTCGGCGGAGCGATTGTCAATTCTTGAGCTGTTTCCAGCCGGGGCCGTACGGAGACAGAACTAAACCATCCTGTTTCAGCTAAACGCTGATTATAGCGGGCCAGGGATTCCGCTAGGTAAGGCTCACCAGCACGAAACGTCTGCATTTGTCGCAGCCGCTCAGGTTCAATATGGCTGCCCGTAATAAATGTATCGCCAAAGTGATAGCGTGGTCCGCTATCAAAGGTCATATAGAGGCGAGCGCTTTCCAAGTAAGGGCGCACTTCCATCCGTCGATCTGAAAAGCCCCAGTCGAAGTAGCCCCGCTCAATAGCTAGACCGGCAAACTGGCTACGTAGGCTGTCCCAGGGGGCATGGCGCAGCGGCTCCCCCTGCTTTAAAGGAAAATCATCAAGCGCGTCTTGGAAAGGGGGGTCATTGTTCGCATCCCCTGTAATACTGATGTCGAGTACTTCAATCACTACCTGAGACCCTGATTCAATACGCACGGCGATGGGCGACTGATCTAGCTCGACAGTAATATCAGGTTCGTAATAGCCATATACTCGCATGGCTTCTTGCGTGCGCTGGCGTATTTCACCTTCCAAGCGGGCATCGGTGTACTGGTCGGCCTCAATATTTTCTAAATAGGCCTCAATATTAACTAGCACACGCCCATCAACACCGCTGATGTCTGCTTCAAGGGCCCAAGAGACCGATGAAGCAGACATCAGCGGCAGCACCAGTAAATACGCCACTTGTTTGGCCGTAGGCCACCGCCGTTGTCTTCCCATACCGTTATATCCCTAACCCTATCACCGGCTTAGTGGCTTGTTTCTTCCACATCGTGATGCTGCTATTTAATTGCGCAGCATTTCCATCTGCGCACTAAAGGCTAGCTGCGCCTGCCGGACCTGCCGTAAGTCGCTCTCAAGCGTGTTTAAGCGCTGGGTCCACTGCGCTTCCAGCGCTGTTAATTCAGCTTGGCTAGCAGGCTCTTCTTGAGTATTGAATTCAGCGACAGTAGAAGAGAGCTGCGTTAACTGCTGCTCGACATTTTCCCGCCAGATACTCAACTGCTCTTCAGTAGCGGTTCGGTCGCTGGCTACCTGGCGCTCCATGGTATCGAGCCGCTGGTTGATGACCCCCTCTAAATGAGTAACCTCCTCCACTAAATTTTGCCTACCAGAGGTACCCGCTTGCTCTAAGGCATCTAGCGATGTCCGAATAGCGGCTAGCTGGCTATCACGAAGGGCTGCTTGCTCCTGAAATTGCTCGAATCGTTGTGAAAATGTCTCAAGCGCCTCATTTGATACAAGCTCTTCATTTTCTGTGAGAAGCCCATAGAGCTCTTCACGCGTATTAGTCAATGCCACAGCCAGCTGCTCCTGCTCTTGGAACAGAGTGGACATCTGAGCTTGTACAAAGGTTATCGCATCTTTGACCTCTGTGTCATCGGAGTCGAGCCTTGCATGAAGATTAGACACCTCACCACTCACACGATGCACTTCTGCTAGCAACCTCTCTCTTTCGTACCAAACCCCTGCTGCTGCTGCGCCTAATAGCAACATCAACAGAATCAATACGAGCCAAAGCGGCCATAATCGCGGCCCCCTGCGATGGCGTAAGTGCTGTGCTGTCAGGCTTTGATCCACGTCGGGAACAATACGCTGAGATGAAGTGGCATCGGACATATGTTTTCCTTAGAGCGTCGTTGGATCGGCGCGTCGTCCAATTCCCCGATAATGTAAGCCGCAGCTGGCTACAAAAGCGGGGTCGTAGATATTGCGTCCATCCAATATTAGCTTTTCGCGTAGCAGTGAGGCTAAGCGGTGCCAGTCAGGATTCCAGTAGGCTTTCCATTCGGTCACTAGCATCAGGGCGTCTGCACCCTGGCAGGCAAGATAAGGATCATCCGCGAACGTCATTAAATCAGCCCGCTGCCCAACCGCCGAGTAGAGCGCTGGAATAGGCGCCGGGTCGTGTAGTTTGACCGTGACTCCCTGTGCCAAGAGCGCTTCAAGCAGCGTTAACACCGGTGCATGATCAATTCGGGCGGTGCCTGGTTTGAACGCGGCACCCCAGATCGCCACCGTTTTGCCTGCTAAATCTCCCTCAAAAAATCCCCACAACTTTCTGAACAGCGTCTCTTTTTTCTGCTCATTGATGTCCATCACCTGCTCAAGCAGCGCCGAGTAGCGACCACTGGATGACTGAACATCGGCTAAGCGCATCAAATCACGCGAGAAGTTAGGGCCACCAAAGCCACATCCTGGGTAAAGGTACTCAAACCCTATCCGCGTATCTGCGCCCATACCCTGGCGTACATGCTCAACGTCCACTCCTAACGTATCGGCAAGACCTGCAATTTCATTCATATAACTGATACGGGTAGCCAACATACCATTGATGGCCAGCTTGGTCAGTTCAGCGGCACGACAAGGCATGCATTGAAACACTTCGCTACGACGATTGAAGGCACGCAGTAGCTCTCTTGTCATTTGCTCACCCATGGCGTCATCGCACCCGAGCAGCCAGCGCACTGGACGAGTAAAAGAGAGCCAGGCTCGCCCTTCTTCCAGAGTGTCAGGCAGTGCCACACGGCTATGCTGGTGTCCCATTAGCGAATGCAAACGCTCGGTCTCGCCCACTGGGAATGTTGAATTATTGACCAGCACCGCGCCGCTGTACTCCTGAAACATTGGGTGTTGTAAAAGCGAATTGGCTGACTGACGCTCACTAGGAGAAAGCGCTAACCAAACAATATCAGGCGTTTCAGAGACGTCAGGAGTAGCAACGATGGTTAAGTTGCCTGCTGCCATGGCTTGCTCAATCTGTGCCATCAGCGATGGTTCTCGGCGTAGCCAGTCAGCATTGGCCAGCGTTGGCCACGGAACGCTCTCGTGGAGTAACCAGTCAACGTGATGACCTACCCAAGCAAGCGCCGCCACCGCAGTTGCGGCGCTTAATTCACTACCATGCAGCAATACACGCATTCAGATGCTCTCCCTGGCCAATAAGCGCCGATAAAATAAAGTGTTAGGCGTCATGCTGAGTTCCTTTCCATGCGTTTCGCGTCAGGAGTGGTTAGAATAACCATAATACTCAACGTTTGAGTGGATGCCACCTTGCCGCTAACCACCGCGAAATGGCAAACCATATTCATTTCACTCAAGACCAACTGCCGATGGGGGTTACACCATGCCAGTGACACTTCAGGATAGCACCACTCGCCGCTATCAAGACAACGTCGATGCCGCAGAAGTTGCGAAATTTGAAGCACTTGCCAGTCGCTGGTGGGATCCAGAGAGCGAATTTAAACCGCTTCACGATATTAACCCTCTGCGCTTGGACTTTATCGATGCTCGGGCTGGGCTGGCTGGTAAGAAAGTGCTGGATGTAGGTTGCGGTGGCGGTATTTTGAGCGAATCGATGGCCCATCGAGGAGCCAGCGTGACGGGCATTGACCTAGGGGAAGCACCGCTAGGGGTGGCGCGGCTTCACGCTGAAGAGAGTGGCGTTACGGTAGAGTACCGGCATATCAGCGTTGAAGGTTTAGCCGCTGAAGAGCCAGGGTACTACGATGTGGTGACCTGCATGGAGATGTTGGAGCATGTCCCCGACCCCGCCTCGGTTATCCGTGCCTGCAGTGTACTGGTTCGCCCCGGTGGCTATGTGTTTTTCTCAACGCTCAATCGCACGCCGAAGTCTTACGCCTTTGCCATCCTAGGGGCCGAATACGTGTTGAAGCTGCTGCCCCGTGGTACCCACGACTACGCCAAGTTTATTCGCCCTTCCGAAATGGCGAACTGGGCGCGTGCGGCATCTCTTGAGGTGCGTGAGCAAACGGGACTTACTTATAACCCTATTACACGGCACTATCGTCTGGTTCCTCATGATGTATCCGTCAATTACATGATGTACTGCCGCAAAGCGAGCGAGTAAATGTTGATGCCCTCCCCCCAGGCGATACTGTTTGATTTAGATGGCACATTGGTAGATACCGCCCCCGACTTGGCTGCTGCAACTAACGCGTTAAGAGCCCATCACGGCTTAGCGGCCCTGCCGTTCCAGGAAATACGTGGGCAAGTGTCTAATGGTGGCAGCGCCCTGGTCACGCTGGCGCTTGGCCTTGAAAGCGGTAGTGACGAGCATGATGAGGCAAGGCAGTTCTTGCTGGATGCTTACGAGCAAGCGGTGGCGGTCCATAGCAAGCTTTTCGAGCCGTTAAATGAGTGGCTAACGCAGTGGCACAGTGAAGAGCGACTTTGGGGAATTGTGACTAATAAACCGCGGCGCTATACCTTGCCGCTTTTGGAAGCGCTGGCGCTAACGCCAGGGGCGTTGCTCTGCGCTGATGACTTAAGTGTTAAAAAACCTGCGCCTGAGCCGCTTTGGGAAGCAGCAAAACGCCTCGGTGTTTCCCCCGAGGCGTGCTGGTATATCGGCGACCATGTTCGCGATATGCAAGCGGCTAAAGCAGCCGGTATGACGGCTGTCGCCGTGGGCTATGGCTATATCAGTGAAGAAGACGACTACCAGAGCTGGCCTGCCGACCTGTGGTTTACAACGTGTGATGAGCTGGTAGCCGCTCTTCATGACCACCGCACTGATTAGCCTTCGCCAGTGTGGAAACGTTAGACGCGTGGCGGCTGGGCATCAAACTTCTGGCCGCTAACGCCTTTACTATCAGGCCCCATCAACCATAGGTAAGTGGGCATAACCTCTTCAGGCGTACGCAGTGTAAACGGATCTTCACCTGGGTAAGCAGTGCGGCGCATTTGGGTACGCGTAGCGCCTGGATTCAGCGTATTCACCCGAACATTCGTCTGATTCTCTAATTCATCAGCCAGCACCTCCATAAATCCTTCTGTGGCGAATTTTGACACAGAATAGGCACCCCAATACGCTCGCCCTTTACGGCCAACGCTGGAGGAAGTGAAGATAACCGATGCATCATCAGACGCCTGGAGCAATGGCAGCAGCGCTTGAGTCATCCAGATGGGACCATTGATATTGACCTGCATTACCTGATCCCAAAGTTCGGGATTATACTGCTCGAACGGAGTAATGCGGCCAAGCAGCCCAGCGTTGTGCAATAACCCATCTAGACGGCCAAACTCTTTATCCAGCGTTTCTGCCATATCGTGAAAATCTTTGAGTGTCGCCCCTTCAAAATTGAGCGGAAAAATAGCCGGCTGTGGCCCGCCAGCCGCTTCAATTTCGTCATAAACGCGTTCAAGTTTAGCAATAGTGCGGCCTAGCAATATAACGGTAGCCCCATGACGGGCATAGGTTAATGCCGCCGCGCGGCCAATCCCATCTCCCGCACCGGTTACCAACACGACGCGATTTTCTAGCAGATTGGGCGCTGGTTGATAGTCGATTTTGCAGCTCATGAGGTTTCCTTGAAGCTAAAAAAGTAAACGGTATTAACCCGCCGACTGGCGTAAGAAGTCATTAGCCAACCCAGCGGCACTGCTTTGGGGGTAGTCATCCCGCACTTGTTCCAACAGCTCGCGGCTACGCTCTGCTTCGCCTTTACGCGCCTTAACCAAGCCGAGTTTGTAGAGTGCATCGGGTACTTTGGTACTACCGTTGTACTGCTCAATAACGCGCGTGAAGGCTTGATCAGCTGCATCTAACTCACCCTCTGCAGCATAAAGTTCGCCCAGCCAGTAATGGCCGTTCGCCGTCAAGCTACTTTCTGGGTGGTCGGCCACAAAGGACTCAAAGGCCGCAATAGCATCTTCAAACTGGCGCGCCTGAACGTGGGCAAATGCAGCTTGATAAGCCGCTTGTGCGTCTTCACTTACATTACGGGCGGAAGGCGCTTGCACAACCTGCTCAGCCGCTTCAGGCTCAACTTCAGGAGTCGCCTGCTCTATCTGGCTTGGTGCACTGCTGGTCATCAAGCGGTCTTCGATATCTAAATACTGCTGCTGTGTTTGATTGCGCAGTTGCTCCAGCTGGTGGCGTAACTCTTCAATTTGACCACGTAACTGCTGAATTTCTTGCTGGTGCCCCTGGACTTGGTTAAAGAGCACAAGGTTACCGCCTTAAGGCTCTTGTCGCTGAGTTTGCTGATAAAAGCTGTTCGACGAATCTGAAGAGAGGTCTTGAACGAGCGGCTGCTGAGCAAGAGCGGACACAGGCAGTAGTGATAAGGGCAATACGGACAGCGGGAGCACTAAGGCTCCCGCACCGCACAGCCTCTCAAAATTGCGTTTGAGACTGTGATTCATGATAGCTCCGAATGATGCTATTGGCGTGCCGAGGGCACGCCAATGCTATCAGTAGTTAAAGACGACGCGACGGTTTTGCGAGTAGGCGCTTTCGCTTTGGCCGCTCGCTTCCGGGCGCTCTTCACCGTAGCTAACCACGCTCATTTGTGAAGGTGATACGCCCTGAATATTCAGGAAACGCTGCACGGCTCCAGCACGACGCTCGCCCAGTGCCATGTTGTATTCACGGGTACCACGCTCATCGGTATGACCATGCAGAACAACGCGAGCATTCGGGTTAGCACGCAGGTAGCGTGCATGTGCCATTACGACAGACTCGTATTCGCTCTTAATGGTATCGCGATCGTAATCGAAGTAAATGGTACGTACTTCGGGGATACGGGAATCAGCCTGCTGCCCGGCGCCCGCTCCTGAACCTGACGTTGAGCCATACTGGCCACTGGTGCCAACACCAGACGTATTAGATCCCATACTGCTGCCATCCTGGCTTCCGTACGAGTCTCCGTCTTGGGTTCCGCCGGTGCTGGAACAGCCAGCGATAACTACGATAGATAACGCGACTGCCAATGAGCGAGCCAACGGCTTAAGTTGCATAATCAGACTCCTTGCCTGAAAACAGAAGTTAGTGCTGTTCATCTATTAATTTAAGAAAGGTGACCACGCGGGGTCACGTACATCACCTTGTGCTGCGGGCAACCTAAATGACGAGCGGCCATCGGCTGAAACGGCACTTAGTACTCCGCTACCACCCTGTTGGGTAGCGAAGATTACCATGGTCCCGTTCGGCGCAACACTAGGAGATTCATCTCTTGTTGATTCGCTTAATACCACTAAGCGGCCACCCTCAAGATCCTGCTTCGCCACTTGGAAACCGCGGCTGGAACGGTGAATCAAAAAGATTTCTTCACCGTCTGGCGAAAAGCGTGCACGGGCGTTGTAGTTGCCCGTAAAGGTCAGTCGGTTGGTCTCTCCACCGCCTAACGAGGTTTGATAAATCTGCGGGCCACCGCTGCGATCTGATGTAAAAATCAGGCTACGGCCATCAGGTGACCAAGCGGGTTCGGTATCGATGCTATTACTTTCAGTAATACGATCCAGCGAACGATTGGCCACATCCAGTACGTAAATTTCCGGCTGACCATCTTTGGATAACGACATGGCGATACGACGGCCATCTGGCGACCATGTTGGCGCACCATTGATACCATCAAATGAGGTGGCTTGAACGCGCTGACCTGTATTAACGTCTTGGATGTAGATAGACGCCTTGCCTGTTTCGAAAGAGACATACGCCAGCTTGCGGCCATCCGGCGACCAAGCGGGCGACATAATGGGCTGATCCGAGGTCAGCACCTGCTGGCTTCGACGGCCATCGGCATCAGCCACATACAGCCCAAACTGCATGTTATCGCCTAGGCCCTGAGCCGTAACGTAAGCAATGCGGGTTGAGAAAGCGCCGCGAATATCGGTAATCGCCTCGAAAATTTGGTCACTGATGTAGTGCGCCGCACCACGCAGGTCGTTACCACTGGCAGTCACGGTTTCACTGATCATCGGACGTTGGCCGCTAATATCGACCAGGTCGAACTGCAGCTCATAACCGTTGCCTGTCTGCTGCGCGCGCCCAACGACGAGATAACGCACGTCCAGCGATCTCCAGGTGCCAAACTCTACGTCAGACGCTTGGCTTGGACGGTCGAACATAGCACTACGCTCTAGCGGTGCGAAAAATCCGCTGCGTTCAAGGTCGTCTTGTACAATTTGCGCGACATCTTCAGGTAGGCCTTCGCTGCCTGCGAATGGCACGACCCCAATAGGCAACGCCTGATCGCTACCACGCGTTATCTCAATGGTTAAATTGGCGCTTGCTACGCTGCTGATTAGTAGCAGTACGCAAAAAAGCCACACTTTGCTTAACGTTTGCATCAGCGAACATCCCCCGGGGTAAATCGCAGATTAAATTGACGTAAAGTACGCTGCTGTTCCGCTGGCAAGTCACGTAACTCGCCAAACGGTGCTGCATGTTCCACCGCCTGCATAGCTGAGCGATCAAAAGCACTATCACCGCTGGATGAAGCGACAGAGGTCGCTAGTAGCTCACCCGATGGACCAAGCCTCACTTGTATCGTAGCACTCATTGCGTTGCTCGCTCCTGGAGGGATAACCCACGCTTGCTCTACAGCACGCCGGACAATGTTAATAAAGCTGTTTGCCGCCTGTTGGGCCTGCTGCGCATTAGCGGCCGCTTCTGCCTCGCCCGCTAACTGACGTTGCATGGCCGCTTCGGCTGCCTCAGCAGCACGACGCTCTTCTGCTTCACGCTGTTTCTGGGCTTCTGCTTCGCGAGCGCGCTGCTCCTCGGCTTCCCGTTGGCGACGAGCTTCTTCCTCCCGCTGGCGCTGTGCTTCGGCTTCACGCTCGCGTTGCGCTTCGGCTTCTTCACGGGCGCGTTGCTCTTCCGCTTCGCGCTGGCGTTGGGCCTCTTCTTCCCGGGCGCGTTGCTCTTCAGCCTCACGTTGGCGCTGAGCCTCTGCTTCCGCCCGTGCACGCTCTGCTTCCGCCTCCCGCTGGCGTTGTGCTTCGGCTTCTTCCCGAGCGCGCTGCTCTTCTGCTTCGCGTGCTGCCGCTTCGGCAGCCTGCTGTTCAGCTAAGCGCTCAGCCTCTTCCGCTCGGCGCTGGGCTTCTGCTTCTGCTTCGGCTTGCGCCTGCTCCAGCGCTCGGGCCTGCTCAGCTGCTTCTGCTTCTGCTTCTGCTTCTGCTGCGCTGCGCAGTCGCTTGTTGCTCGGACGAAGGCTCATCGCTGGGTGGCTCTGGTTCGGCTACGTCTGGCTCGGCAGCGTTATTCATCGCTTCCTGCTGCTCTGTCACTTGCTGCGCTTGATCAGTAAAGGTCTCGGTGCTGACAAACGTCGCCTGCACAATAGATGAAGAGTCTGGCTCGGCTGTCATGCTGGGTAATTTAACCAGGCTAAACACAATCACGAGCAAGTGCACAGCGACAGCCAAAATCGTTGGCCACGTATAGCCAACGTCCTGGGGGTCACGCGGTGGTTTTACAGCCATGTGCGACTCGCCCTTAACCATCTTGGGGCGGCTCTGAGAGCAGCCCTACGTTGGCGACACCCGAGCTCTGCATCGTGCTCATCAGCAGCACAATCTGGCCATAAGGCACATTGCGATCTCCTCGCACCATCACAGGCGTACCGGGACGACGCTGAAGAATAGCAGTCACTCGCTCCGACATTTGCTCCAGAGAAACCGCCGTCGAATCTTCTCCCAGAGTAATAAAGTAGCCGCCATCGCGATCTACCGAGATGATGATCGGGTCATTATCTTCCTGGGTTTCAATAGGCTCAGAGGTGACTTGAGGCAGATCTACTTGAACGCCTTGCGTCAGCATGGGAGCAGTAATCATAAAAATGACAAGCAGTACCAGCATCACGTCGATAAAAGGGACGACGTTGATCTCCCCCATCGGCTTGCTTTTGCCGCTACGATTGAACGGACCTTGCATGGCAGACTCCCTTACCTAGCGCTAGGTTTGCCGTCACGCCCTTGCAAGTTACGGTGCAAGATTGCGTGACACTCTTCAGCAAAGTCTTCGTATTTACCCAGTAAGCGAGAAGCGTTATTGAATAGACGGTTGTAGAAAATAACAGCGGGAATCGCTGCGAAAAGGCCCATTGCCGTGGCAATCAGCGCTTCTGCAATCCAGGGTGCAACGGTCGCTAGTGTGGCTTGCTGGGTCATGGAAAGCGATTGGAATGAGCCCATAATGCCCCATACCGTACCAAATAAGCCGATATAAGGACTGGCGGAGGCAACCGTTGCCAGAAAAACAAGATGTTGGGTCAGGCGGTCTTCTTCCCGCGACCAGGCGACTCGCATGCTGCGCTGAACACCTTCCAGTACCGTATCGGCACTGCGGGTTTTGGGCATCAGGCGGTTAAATTCCCGAAAACCTGCCTGGAAAATGTGCTCTGCTCCATGACGAGGATCATCAGCGGGAATTTCGCGGTAGAGCTCGTTTAGGTCAACACCTGACCAAAACGACTCTTCAAACTGGTTGTACTCTTGCTTGGCTCGGCGTAGCGCAATGCTGCGCTGAAAGATCACCACCCATGAGAGGATTGACCCCACCACTAGCAGCAGCATGACCAGCTGTACCACAATGCTGGCACTCATTATTAAGTGGGGAATGGACATGGTGTTATCGTTCACAGTTGCCCTCATCAATCAATTAATGTCGTTTTCGACTGGGGTGTGGTGTTAAGCGACAATGGCCACGCTTTTGGACGCAGTGTCGTAGCGTTTAAGCAGGCTATCTCGACTGTTGCGGAGCACAAGAGTTCCTCGTCGCGCCGAACCAGTTGTTCAAATGTCATCCGGCAACGACCTTTTTCCGCAATGTTGGCAGTTACCGTCAGTGCCTCATCCAATCGTGCGGGTTTGGCATAGTGGCAGGCCATGCGGTATACCACTAGCTGTGTACCTTCGTCTAGCAACGTTTGCTGATTAAGGCCTAATTCTCTTAGCCACTCGCTGCGCGCCCGTTCCATAAACTTCAGGTAGTTAACGTAGTAGACAATTCCACCGGCGTCAGTATCTTCCATGTATACACGCACTGGTATGCTAAATTCGCCCGTCATGGCCGACGTTCTCCCTCAACATCAATTGACTGTTCGTGGGGCGTCCTATCAAAGTGCAGCCAGGCTTGACGAGTCACCACACGGCCTCTTGGTGTACGCATCATTAGCCCCTGCTGAATCAGATAAGGTTCAATCACATCTTCGATGGTATCGCGCTCTTCACCGATGGCCGCAGAGAGTGAGTCAACGCCCACCGGGCCGCCATCGAATTTGTCGATCATCGCCAGCAGTAAACGGCGGTCCATGTGATCCAAACCGTGGTGATCGACATTTAGCATATTGAGCGCCGCATCCGCTAATGTCACATCCACAACGCCATCGCCCTTTATTTCGGCGTAGTCCCGCACCCTGCGCAAAAGTCGGTTAGCGATACGCGGCGTACCACGGGAGCGGCGTGCCACTTCAATGGCACCTTCATGGCTGGTTTCAACGCCTAATAGCCGTGCTGAGCGGGCGACAATCTCGGTAAGCTCTTCCAGGTTATAAAACTCAAGACGCTGAACGATACCAAAGCGGTCACGCAGCGGTGAGGTCAACAACCCCGCACGAGTGGTGGCGCCCACCAGCGTAAACCTGGGCAGGTCGAGTTTAATAGAGCGTGCGGCGGGCCCTTCGCCAATCATGATGTCGAGCTGAAAGTCCTCCAGAGCAGGGTAAAGGACTTCTTCCACCACGGGGGAAAGGCGATGAATTTCATCAATAAACAGTACATCACCCGGTTCAAGGTTGGTCAGCATAGCGGCGAGATCCCCCGCGCGCTCCAGCACCGGGCCAGAAGTAGATTTAAGCCCCACGCCCATTTCAGTGGCGATAATATTTGCCAGCGTGGTTTTTCCTAAGCCTGGCGGGCCAAACACCAGCGTGTGGTCCAAGCTCTCTTCGCGTAGCCTGGCTGCCCCAATAAAAATCTCAAGCTGTTCGCGAACCCGAGGCTGGCCAATATAGTCCTTGAGATGTTTCGGACGAATAGCATAGTCGATGCGCACTTCGCCCTGCTCTGGCTCAGCGGCAATTAATCGGTCGTGTTCTAACATAAAGACTCTTCTAGAGTGCTGACTAATGAGTACACACTATTGCACTCGTGCTGGTCTAACCGGACATGCGTTTGGTTAACGCGGCTTTGATCAAAGCTTCGGTAGTTTGATTGGGGTCGACGTCGGCTAACATTTTCGCCGCTTCTGTCAGCTTATAACCCAAGCTCACCAGGGCTGCTTCTGCATCTGCCAAATGATCTCTTGGAGCGGCTCGCCCGCTTGTCGCTTCAAGAGCCAGCGGCGCATCGTTGCCATGTTCCCACTCAGGAAAGCGGTCACGCATTTCGATGATAAGCCGCTCAGCCGTTTTCTTGCCAACGCCAGGTAGCTTGGTGAGCGCTTTGCTGTCGTCATCTCTGATACAGCGCCTAAAGGCATCTTCATCCATACCCGACAGGATCGCTAACGCAAGTTTCGGCCCTACACCATTCACTTTGATCAAGGCGCGAAACAGCGCACGCTCATGCTCTCGACCGAATCCATAGACCAAATGCGCATCGTCACGGATGGTGAGATGGGTATAGAGTGACACCTGCTCGCCGGGAGCGGGCAGCGCTACAAAGGTGTTCATGGAGGCTTCAAGCTCATAACCAACGCCATGCACATCTACCACCATCCAGGGCGGCTGTTTTTCCAACAACAGGCCGGTTAAACGTCCAATCATCATAAGCCTCGCAGCCAATCAAAACAGCAGCCACTATAAAGCCACTCTGTACAGATGACCAGTAATGCCTAGAGCCGCCATCGCCCTGATGAACGGCGCTTACTGCGTGAAGGAGTCGCCGCCACCAGGGCGTTGCCAGCAAAAGCGTGGGTCAGTGCAATGGCTAGTGCATCGGCGGCATCTGCCTGGGGTGTCGCCGACAGGCCGAGCAGCGTGGTGACCATATGCTGCACCTGGCTTTTATCAGCGCCGCCCTGTCCGGGTTACCGCTTGCTTAATCTGCCGAGCGGCATACTCCGCGATACTCAGCCCATGGTTAGCCAAGCAAACCAATGCTGCGCCGCGGGCTTGGCCTAGTTTGAGGGCCGAATCAGCATTTTTAGCCATAAAAACCCGCTCTACTGCAACAGCATCAGGGCGGTGCAGGCCAAACACTTCGCTAATACCGGCATATATTGGCGCCAAACGCTGCTCCAGTGCACCATCAGCCGTACGAATGCAGCCACTGGCCACATAGCGAGGCTTCACGCCTATTAGATCAATCACGCCGTAACCGGTGATACGTGAGCCTGGGTCAATGCCTAAAATTCTGACCGTGGTCGCCAGCTGTTTTTCGTCCATGGATTTTTCTCTTGGCACTGCCTAAAACAAAAACACCGACGCTAAGCGTCGGTGTTGTACTCGTCAAAACGTGAAGGCGGTCTTACTCGCCCGCTGCTTCCGCTTTGGCTTTTTGGCGTAAGCGAATGTTCAGCTCTTTGAGCTGATCAGCGCTGACTTCACCCGGTGCATCGGTCATCAAACAAGCAGCACTTTGGGTTTTCGGGAAGGCGATGACTTCACGAATGGTTTTCGCACCGGCCATGAGCATGACTAAGCGGTCCAGACCGAAGGCCAAGCCGCCATGGGGCGGTGCGCCGTACTGCAAGGCATCTAGCAGGAAGCCGAACTTCTCTTGCGCTTCCTCTTCGCCAATACCCAAAATTTCAAACACGGTGCTTTGCATGATTTGATTGTGAATACGGATAGAGCCGCCACCCAGTTCGGTACCGTTAAGCACCATGTCATAAGCGCGAGAAAGCGCTTTAGCCGGGTCTGCTTTCAGCTCTTCCGGCGAGCAGGAGGGCGCTGTAAACGGGTGGTGAAGCGGGCTTAGACGGCCATTGTCGTCGGCTTCGAACATGGGGAAGTCAACGACCCACAGCGGCGCCCAGGCTTGAGTGTAAAGGTTCAGGTCGGCACCCAGCTTGACACGCAGCGCGCCAATGGCTTCGTTGACGATACGCGCTTTATCCGCACCGAAGAAGATAATGTCACCATCTTCAGCGCCGACACGATCAAGCAGCTCTTCGACCACGTTCTCCATGAACTTAACGATCGGCGACTGCAGGCCATCTAGCCCTTTGGCACGCTCGTTCACTTTGATCCAGGCAAGGCCTTTAGCACCGTAGATACCTACGAACTTGGTGTATTCGTCGATCTCTTTACGGGAAAGCTTGGCACCACCCGGTACTTTAAGAGCCGCCACGCGGCCATCTTCTGCCTTGGCCGGCCCTGAGAACACATTGAAACTAACCTGCTGCATCAGGTCGTCAACGTCGGTGAGCTCCAGCGGAATACGCAGATCGGGTTTATCCGAACCAAAGCGATCCATGGCTTCTTGCCAATTCATTCGCGGGAATTCCTGCAGTTCGACGCTCAGCACTTCCTGGAACAGTTGACGAATCATGGCTTCGGTAATGCCCATGATGTCGTCTTCTTCCACGAAAGAGGCTTCGATATCGATCTGTGTGAATTCAGGCTGACGGTCAGCGCGCAGGTCTTCATCGCGGAAGCACTTTGCGATTTGGTAGTAGCGGTCAAAACCCGCCACCATCAGCAGCTGCTTAAACAGCTGGGGAGACTGTGGCAGTGCAAAGAAGCTGCCCGCGTGAGTACGGCTAGGCACGAGGTAGTCCCGGGCACCTTCAGGCGTGGCTCGTGTCAGCACAGGCGTTTCAATATCTAGAAAGCCTTGGTTTTCTAGGTAAGCACGTACGTTATGAGAAATACGCGAACGAAGCCGCAGTTTTTCGATCATATCCGGGCGGCGTAGATCAATATAGCGGTGTTTCAGACGCACTTCTTCACCGACTTTGCCATGCTCATCAAGCTGGAAAGGCGGTGTCGCTGCGCTATTCAGTACTTCAACTTCTTTGGCCAGCACTTCAATCATGCCGGTGGGCATGTTGGGGTTCTGGGTGCCTTCAGGACGCAGCCGAACACGACCAGTAATGCGCAGAACATATTCGCTGCGTGCACGGTCGGCATTAGCAAACGCCTCGGCGGTATCGGGGTCTACGACAAACTGAGCGATACCATCACGGTCACGCATGTCGAGAAAAATAACCCCACCGTGGTCACGACGGCGGTGAACCCAACCGCAAACGGTGACCGTTTGATCCACCAATGTTTCGTTAAGCTGGCCGCAATAATGGCTGCGCATGTCTAATCCTGTTCTGTTTCGTGGCAATTAAGTTGTCTTGAGCCTTTAAAGGCCCTGACAGCCGCGGCTACGCCGCGGCGCCTTTTTTCGTTGACGTGCTGCCGACATCGCTTTTCGCGCTACCCGCTGCTTGTCCGTCGGCAGCTAAATTCTTTTTGCTACCTGTTTTGAAATCAGTTTCGTACCAACCGCCACCCGCTAAGCGGAACCCGGCTGCTGAGACCAAGCGCTCTAGATCATCTTGCTGACACGCAGGACAGCTTGTTAACGGATCGGCGCTAATTTTCTGAAGTTTTTCCATGCGATGGCCGCAGGCCTTGCACTCGTACTCATAGATGGGCATGTTGATGGCTCCTGAAAAGCTCAACTCCGACAGGTTTTATGTTGACAGTGTCGTGGCAAACTTAATGCTACCAGGCTGACAATATGTGGCCTGTCGGGATAAATTCCAAGACTGCGGTCGATAGAGCGGTCATTATACCCTTTTGTGCCCCCTGCCGAGCAAGGCCAAGCGGCTTTCGGCAGTTAATGGAGAAATAAAATGCCCAATGCGGTCATACTGGATGCCCAAAGCCTTGGCCCTGACATTGATTTGACGGCTATTCGTGATGCCGTCACGCACTTAGAAATACATCAGCAAAGCACCACAGCGCAGGCGCGTGAACGCCTAGCAGATGCTGAAATCGCCGTCGTCAATAAAGTAAGGCTGGATGCTGAGACGCTTTCACAGCTTCCTTCGTTACGATTGATCTGCGTGCTGGCCACTGGCTTGAATAACATTGACCTAGATGCTGCCAAAGCCCACAACATTATCGTTAAAAACGTGTCGGCCTATGGCACCGCCAGTGTGTCGCAGCACACGCTGATGCTGATGTTATCACTGGCGAATCGCTTACCCCGCTATCAGGCGGATATTGCCGATGGGAAATGGCAAGCGAGTGATTTTTTCTGCTTACAAGATCATCCAACACTCCAGCTTGCTGGCAAGCAGTTGGTGATGGTAGGTCAAGGAGAGCTGGGGTCTGAAGTGGCTCGGCTTGCAGAGGCGTTTGGTATGCAGGTCACGTTTGCCGCCCGTCCTGGCAACGAGCAAAACGATCAGCGACCTTCGCTGGATGACCTGCTGCCCTCGGCAGATGTGATTAGCCTGCACTGCCCACTGAACGATGCTACTAAGCACCTTCTCAACAAAGAGCGTCTAGCAAAAGCCAAGTCGTCGCTGCTAATCGTCAATTGTGCTCGTGGCGGTATTATTGATGAAGAAGCCGCGCTGGAAGCGCTTCGTAGCGGTAGCATCGGTGGTCTAGCCGTCGATGTGCTACCTGCCGAACCACCCAGAGATGGACACGCACTATTAGATGCGCTGGCGAATGCAGAACCTCTCAATCTGATCGTAACGCCGCACAACGCGTGGATCACGCCCCAAGCACGGCAAAACATCGTCGGCTTAACCGCCGACAATATTCGTGCGTGGCAGACAGAGAATCACTAACTTGCCAGCTAGGCACACTAAACGTGTGCCTAATAGGTCGAAAAGTGGTCAGGAGCGTGATGAGCATCCAGTGTTTCAAGTGTGACATGGGTCACCCGCGCCCCTTCTGGGCCCTGCCAAAGCCATTGGCTAAGCTCGGCAACGGCTGAAGAGGGCCCGCACATTAGCACTTCAACCCTGCCATCAGGCAGGTTCTTAGCGTAGCCGGTTAAGCCACGCATCAATGCCTGCTCTTGAGTGGCACGCCGGTACCATACTCCCTGCACTTTTCCTGTTACGTAGGCACGTACGCAGCAATGGGCCATGACAAACTCCTCCGTCGTTAAAGCAGCTCATGCTTAACCAGAACAGCGCTATTGCGGGGCACCAGTGGACGCCCACGTCGTAGTAGCAACGAGCGTGTGAACGCTGCACCAAAGAGTAAGATAAGCGAGCTGTAGTATACCCATAGTAAAATCATAACCACCGAACCCGCCGCACCATAGGTGGATGCCGTGGCCGTGTAGGCGAGGTAAATGGTAATAACACTGCGACCAATGGTAAACAGCACTGCTGTCACCACCGCACCAATGAAGACATCCTGCCAGCGTAGCACTACATCGGGCAGCACTTTAAAAATAGTCGCAAACAGCAGAGCGACCATGGCAAGCGATATTAACGACTCGGCGGTGGTGGTTAGTAGGCTTGCAAATGGCAACAGGTCGTTTGTCGCGTCTAGCATGCCGCGAAGCACCACTCCAAGCACTAGCGACACCAGCAAAATAAAGCCGATAGACAGTACAACGGTTAACGATAACAAACGGTTTTTGATAAAAATAAGTGCGCTGTTGCTATTTGGCTTCGCTCTAACCCCCCAAATGGTATTCAGCGAGAACTGCATCTGCGCAAATACGGTCGTTGCACCGATTACAAGGGCAATAAAGCCAAGAATTGTGGGCAGAACCCCGACTCTTCAATGCGAGACTGGGCAACCGCCTGCTCTATTGCCAAGGCAGCTTCTGTGCCTAAGGTTCCTTGTAACTGCGCCACGATCTGACCATGAGCCGCCTCTTCGCCGAGGACCACGCCAATCACTGTAACCGCAATAATCACCGTGGGAGCTAACGAGAACAGCGTGTAGAACGCCAGCGACCCGGCGTAGCTAAACGCGTTACGCTCAAGCCAGAGTGACGTTGCATCTTGAATTACCTTCCACCAAAAAACGAGCGTGCGCTTAAGCATCATCACATTCCCTTAAAAGCAAATCACAGCGTTTTCATACAACGCTTATATACTGATTAATCAATAAGCATACCCAATGAAAACGCTCAGCGCAGGTATGATTGCGTTGCAGAGGCTGATGGGGCCGACCATAATGGCCACGCTTTATTCTCACATTTTCAGCAATCAAGGACACGCAATGAACTCAGATGCAGCTCGGTCTGTAACGTCTTATGACTTTGATTGCTTAGTATTTATTGGTCGCTTTCAGCCTCCCCATTTAGGCCACCTTGCCATCATCCGTGAAGCCCTTAAACAGGCTCGACAGGTAATCGTCATGGTGGGCTCCTCCTGGCAGGCGCGCTCGCTTCGTAACCCGTGGCATTTTGATGAGCGCCAAGCCATGATCCGCTCAGGATTTGATAATGCGGATAATCAACGACTTGAAATCACTCCGCTTCTGGATGCGCTTTACAACGACGATGTATGGGTCAGGGACGTGCAGCGGAAAGTGCGCGATTTAGCAGCTCCCGCCAATGCACGGTTGCCAAGGATTGGTCTAATCGGCGCAAATCGTGGGCAGTCCAGCTACTATTTATCGCTTTTTCCCCAATGGGAGTCGGTGAGTGTACCGCTCGTGGAGGGCATTTCGGCCAGCCAAATTAGAGAGCGGCTTTTCCGCTCACCTGGCTCAACCGATGATTATCTCAGTACGGGGGCTTACCATGACTTGCCCCCTGGCGTGGTAGAAAGCGTGGGTAAATTCTGCAAAGGCGAGGCCTATCATCGACTATTGGAAGAGCAGCAGTTGCTCGATCAGTATCGACAAGCATGGTCACAGGCGCCCTACCCACCCATCTTTGTCACCGTTAACGCGGTGGTTGTGCAGTCAGGGCACGTGCTACTGGTGAAACGTACTGCGGCCCCGGCAAAGGCCTATTCGCGCTACCCGGCGGGTTTATCAACCCCCATGAGCGATTACTAGATGCCTGCTTACGTGAGCTGCGCGAACGGTTGCGCTTAAAAGTGCCAGAACCGGTATTGAAAGGCTCTCTGCGAGGTCAGCGGCTGTTTGATGAGCCCCACCGTAGCTGGCGAGGGCGCACACTGGCCGAAGCGTTCTACTTTGCTTTACGCCCAGACCAGCAGTTACCGCGCCTTAAACCTGTTAAGGGCGGCGACCATGCCCGTTGGGTGGCACTCGCCGACTTGGAGCCAGAGAGCCTCTTTGAAGATCACTTCTTTATTATTCAGAATTTCCTCGGCCTGCCTGCGGATTTTGGGTCCCTTTAAGCCTGCAGGAAATCACGCGGCAGTTTCATCATCTGCCGCCATAGGCGCTCTACTCCCGGCTTGTGGACCAGCGAGCAGCGATAGAGGCGAATTTCCAGCGGGATATCCCAGCTCTCATCACCGGCTCGCACAAGCTTGCCGCTTTTTAGCTCCTCGCGAATACAGAAGTCTGGAATCCAGGCAACCCCTACGCCTTGCAATACCATGCCCTTTAAGCCTTCAGCCATGGCGGTTTCATAGACGGTTCTTAGCTTCATACGCAGCGGGTCGTTTTTCAGCAGCATCCGCACGCTGCGACCTAAAAACGCCCCCTGGGTATAAGCCAGATAAGGAATGGAGCTATCGCGCTGCAAAGAGAACAACGGTTTCCCATGCTCGTCAGGCAGCGAAACAGGAAGCATCTTGACCTTACCGATAGAAAACGAAGGAAATACCTCCGCATCTAATTGCATTGTGGCGAAAGGGTCGTAGTAGGCCAGCATTAAGTCACAGTTCCCCTCACGCAGCACATGAATGGCTTCGCCAACGTTCATGGCAACCAAACGCGTTGGCAACTCCCCTAACCCTTTTTGTAGCCTAGAAATCCACGGCGGATAGAAGCTGAGCGCTAACGAGTGCGCCGCGACGATATCTAACGCTTCGTTGGCAATGGATAGCCCTCGCAAATGGCTGAGCGATTCGTTTAACTGTTCGACTAAGTTGCGGGCAGTCACCAAAAAAAGCTGCCCTTCTGAGGTTAAGCCAATCGGTGTCGTTGATCGGTCCACTAAGGTGACGCCAACTGCCTGCTCTAATGCCCGAATACGCCGACTAAACGCAGGCTGGGTGACATGGCGCTGTCGGGCAGAGGCAGAAAAACTGCGGGTGTTCGCCAGTGCGACGAAGTCTTCTAGCCATTTTGTTTCTAGATTCACCCATGACTCCTGTTATTTGAACGTTGATGGCTTGCGTCATTTGGTTGGGGCAAACGATTACTGTACGGGTGCCATTAAATAAGCAGCACGGGACACGACTTTTTTCCACATGGGGCGCTGACTCACTTCATCGAGAGTCACTCGGCGGCACTTGGAAAAATCGGCTTCCAGCATGGTGGCAACATCGTTGGCAAAATCGGCGCTGGGAATGAACGCAGTGATTTCAAAATTCAACCGAAACGATCGGTTATCAAGATTCACCGTACCTACAGTGGCGGATGAATGGTCGATAAGCATGACTTTTTGATGTAGAAACCCAGGTTGATAACGGTATATTTTTACACCCGCTTTTAACATATCCGGCAAAAAAGAGAACGCAGAGAGGAATACCAGCAAATGGTCGGGGCGCTCCGGGATCATGACGCGCACGTCGACGCCTCGCATAGCTGCCAATCGTAAAGAGTCTTGGACGCCCTGATCAGGTACGAAATAGGGGCTCGTAACCCAAAACCGCTGGTTAGCGCTATGAATCAGCTGCTGAACAAGTAATCCAGCCGTATCCTGTTTATCGGCTGGGCCGGAAGGCACAATGACCACCTGCTGGTCTTGCTGTGGGTGGCTTTCAGCGTGCCAGTTTAACGTAATCACGGCGCCTGTCGCCCAGTGCCAATCTTCCCAGAAGGCTTCTTGCAGGCCTAGCACACAGGGGCCTTGTACTTTTAAGTGAGTATCGCGCCAAGGGCCATGTTTCGCACTCTTGCCCAGATACTCGTTGCCTACATTGAAGCCGCCGATCCACCCTTGCTTACCGTCGACAACAGCGATTTTGCGATGGTTGCGGAAATTAAGTTGAAAGCGATGTTTAAGCCCACGAGACGAACGGAAAGGGCTTACTTCTACCCCACTCTCACTCAACTCTTTTAAATAACCCTCGTTAAGCTTGCGGCTACCAATTTCGTCATATAGGAAGCAGACACGCACACCGCGTTTAACCGCCGCTATTAAATGCTCAGCAACTGCCGCCCAAGCTCATCATCGCGAACGATAAAGAACTGGATCAGTAGATAATCCTGCGCTTGATTAATGCCTGCAAACAGGCTGTCAAAAGTGGCATCGCCATCAATTAACAGCTCGGTGCTATTGCCTTTCGTCAGTGGCATCATGGCCAACTGCTCAACCGCTTGAATATCGGTATTGTCGGAAATAGCCACATGCGGCTTTACGTTATGTCGATAGCGAACAAGCACTCGGCGCAACACCGAATCCCTGGCGCCTCTAGCCGTGACATACCCATAAAAACGTGGCCTGCCAAACAGCCAGTACGCTGGCACCGCCGCATAGGGAAAGGTTAGCAGTGAGATAATCCACGCCACTGCCCCCTGTGACGTACGGCTCGACATTAATGCATCACCGCCGAGATCATTCCCAGCACGTGAATCAGCATGATCCCTGTCCCTAGCAACCAAGAGGTCATTCGCTATTCCTCACCATCCGTTAGGACCTGTTATTTCTGACTACCCCATACACAGGAGCCCCGTTAGAACGGGGCTCCTGTGGTTAAGCAACGCCTATATCACCTCAGCGTATCATGCTTTTTCGGCAATAATTTCTTTCCATTTAGCCGGGCCTGTCTGGTGAACAGAGGTGCCTTGGCTATCTACCGCGACCGTGACCGGCATGTCCTCCACCTCAAATTCGTAGATGGCTTCCATTCCCAGGTCTTCAAAGCCCACCACGCGTGACTTTTTGATCGCTTGGGCAACCAGATAAGCAGAGCCACCCACCGCCATGAGATACACCGCTTGGTTGTCACGGATCGCTTCAATGGCAGCTTGGCCGCGCTCTGCTTTGCCGACCATGCCTAGCAAACCAGTCTCTTCCAGCATCGTCCGAGTGAACTTATCCATCCGCGTAGCCGTGGTGGGGCCTGCAGGGCCAACCACTTCATTGCCTACAGGGTCGACTGGGCCAACGTAGTAGATAAAGCGCCCTTTCATATCGACCGGCAGCGGCTCGCCTTTGGCGATCATATCCACCATGCGCTTGTGGGCAGCGTCGCGGCCCGTCAGCAGTTTGCCGTTTAACAGCAGCGTATCGCCGGGCTGCCAGGTTTTGACTTCTTCAGGCGTGACAGTGTCTAAATTGACACGCTTGACGTTATCGCCCGTTTCACGGGTAATCTCTGGCCAGTCTTCCAGCTTCGGAGCAGGCAAGGCCACAGGGCCAGAACCATCCAGCGTGAAATGCGCATGGCGGGTAGCTGCACAGTTGGGAATAATCGCCACTGGCTTGTTGGCAGCGTGGGTCGGGTAATCTTTGACTTTGATATCCAGTACCGTGGTCAGGCCACCTAGGCCCTGGGCACCAATACCGCTTTTGTTCACCTTATCGAACAGCTCAAGGCGCAGCTCTTCGGCACGGTTGCTGGCACCGCGCGCCTGCAACTCTTGGATATCGATAGGATCAAGCAGCGCTTCTTTGGCAATTTCCATCGCTTTTTCAGCGGTACCGCCAATACCAATGCCGAGCATACCCGGCGGGCACCAACCAGCGCCCATTTTGGGGAGCTGTTCCATCGCCCAGTCGACCACGCTATCGGAAGGGTTGAGCATGGCAAACTTCGATTTCGCTTCGCTACCGCCGCCCTTCGCCGCCACATGGATATCGACCTTATCGCCCGGCACAATTTTGTGGTGGATGATGGCGGGTGTGTTGTCTTTGGTGTTCTGACGCTTGCCATCCGGGTCAGCAAGAACCGAGGCACGTAATACGTTATCCGGAAGTTGATAGGCACGACGCACGCCTTCGTTAATCATGTCGTCGAGGCTTAACTCGGCGTCCCATGTGACGTTCATACCCACGTGAACGAATACGGTCACGATGCCGGTATCCTGGCAAATTGGGCGGTGCCCTGTTGCGCACATACGTGAGTTAATCAAAATTTGAGCAATGGCATCCTTTGCGGCGGGGTTCTCTTCACGCTCGTAAGCGGCGGCAATCGCATCGATGAAATCTTTTGGGGGGGAGTAAGAGATGTACTGCAGAGCATCGGCAACGCTTTGGATCACGTCGTCCTGGCGAATCCCGGTCATGGATTAACAGCTCCTCGGTTATCGTCTTGGCTGCAGCCTTCGCGGCCGTCTAAGTGTGCGGGAAGTATACCGTATTGAGACTCACGCGGCAGCCAATGCACCGAGTAACCGCTTGCTGTTACGTAGCGCTTTGGTCTGATTGTTTAAACATAGTCATCAAGATAACGGTATAAACTTATCCTAAGGAGAAGGCTGGCATTGCGGGCAGGCGTATAGCCGCCGAGACCCGACCATCATGCGCTCAATCACACTGCCGCAACGATGGCACGAGAGTCCGGCGCGCTCAAATACGCTGAACCGCCATTGGCGGCGAGGCTCGCCAGAGGCAATGGCTTGTTCAATCCAAGCTTCCTGATTGGTCAC
Organism: Vreelandella lionensis; assembly: GCF_002087295.1. Taxonomy (GTDB): domain Bacteria; phylum Pseudomonadota; class Gammaproteobacteria; order Pseudomonadales; family Halomonadaceae; genus Vreelandella; species Vreelandella lionensis. The sequence goes on from NZ_MWVI01000094.1 coordinate 81,975, forward strand.
CCCCGCCGTTCGGTAAGCGGTTCGGGTAATCTCGACAATATGCGATGACAGCGTACTTAACTGCTCGTCGGTAAGATCGCTAGGCCGCTGCTTAGGGTGCAGTTGGGAAAAGAATAGAATCTCCGAGCGCAAGTAGTTGCCTAAGCCTGCCACCAGCCCCTGATCCAAAAGCAGTGTCCCTAGGCTTCTACGCTTAAACTCAGGCATTAGTAGCCGCTGCTTCACATCACCTGAGCTGACCTGTTGGCTGAGCAAATCGGGGCCCAATCGAGCAAGAAAGGGGTGATGCGCCAGCGACGACTCTTCCCAAAGCGATATATCCGAGGCGCTGTACAAACTGGCGGCACGCCCTTCTGCCACTAGCCGAACACGCAAGGAGCGCGACGTGCTAGGCAGATTATCTTCTGCATGCAATTTCCACACGCCGTATAGCTGATTGTGAGAGTAAAGCACCCGCTTATCGGCAAACCGAATCAGCATGGCCTTGCCCCAGGTATCCACGGCCACCACTTTCACACCGATTAGCGAACCTGCTTGGCTAGCGAGCTCTGGAAAGGCAAACCACACATCATCCAGCACTTTACCGCCAATCTGTTTTTCAATGAGATCCGCTGCGCGGCGAATCTCTGGACCTTCAGGCATCGCTTATCCTAGCGCCAGCTGCTTCTCTTTCATTTGATGGAGCTGGTCGCGCAACCGCGCCGCTTCTTCAAACTCGAGGTTTTGAGCCGCTTCAAACATGGCATCTTCAAGCTTACTAATGGCCGTGAGCAAGTCTTGCTTACTCATGGCAGCCACATCGTAACCACCTTCAGGCTCGGCCACCTTACGCTCATTGCCCTTTCGCCGACTGCTCTTCTTACCTGGTGTCTGCGCGGCTTCTAGGATATCTGCAACCGAGCGGGTAACCGTCGTGGGGGTAATGCCGTGCTTCTCGTTATGCGCCATCTGTTTATGGCGCCGACGCTCGGTCTCATCAATTGCTTTCCGCATGGAATCCGTAATGCGGTCGCCATATAAAATCGCTTTACCATTGGCGTTACGCGCTGCACGACCAATGGTTTGAATTAACGAGCGTTCGGCGCGCAGGAAACCCTCTTTATCGGCATCCAGAATCGCCACCAAAGAGACTTCAGGAATATCCAACCCCTCCCGTAGCAAGTTGATGCCCACCAGCACGTCAAACTTGCCCAGGCGTAGGTCACGGATAATTTCCACCCGCTCGACCGTATCAATATCGGAATGTAAATAGCGCACGCGAATACCGTGCTCATCAAGGTAATCAGTCAGGTCTTCTGCCATGCGCTTGGTTAAAGTAGTAACGAGCACCCGCTCTCCTACCGCTGTTCGCAAACCAATCTCCGACAGCAGATCATCGACTTGCGTGCTGGCCGGGCGTACTTCAATTTGCGGATCCAACAGCCCTGTCGGCCGAACGACTTGTTCGACGATCTGGCTTGCGTGCTCAGCTTCATAATTGCCTGGCGTGGCGGATACGAAGATCGTTTGTGGCGAGATAGCTTCCCACTCCTCAAACTTCATGGGGCGGTTATCCAACGCTGACGGCAGGCGGAAACCATACTCGACCAGTGTCTCTTTACGAGAACGGTCGCCTTTGTACATCCCACCTACTTGGGGCACGCTCACGTGTGACTCATCGATAAACAGCAGCGCATCATCCGGCAGGTAATCAAAAAACGTGGGCGGTGGCTCGCCAGGAGCACGGCCAGAGAGGTAGCGAGAGTAGTTTTCAATACCGTTGCAGTACCCCAGCTCCAGCATCATCTCAATATCGTAAAGCGTACGCTGCTCAAGCCGCTGGGCCTCTACTAAACGCTCGTGCTTACGCAGCCACTCCAAGCGCTCTTTGAGCTCTGCTTTGATGGAGTCGATGGCTTCTAGAATGGTCTCACGAGGCGTCACGTAGTGGGATTTTGGGTAAATCGTCATCCTTGGGACTTGCCCGCGCACATCGCCAGTGAGCGGGTCAAATAAACGGATAGAATCGATTTCGTCGTCGAAAAGCTCAACGCGCACCGCTTCCTCATCCGAATCCGCCGGGAAGATATCAATCACGTCGCCGCGCACGCGGTAAGTACCGCGGCGGAAATCCATATCGTTGCGGGTGTACTGCAGCTCTGCCAAGCGGCGTAGGAAGGCGCGTTGGTCAATCAGCTCACCACGAGTGAAGTGCAGCCGCATCTTCAGGTATTGGTCTGGATCACCCAAGCCGTAGATCGCCGATGCGGATACCACGATTAGCGCATCACGGCGCTCCAGTAACGCTTTCGTAGCGGAAAGACGCATCTGCTCAATATGGTCATTGATTGAGGCATCCTTCTCAATAAACGTATCTGACGAGGGCACATAGGCCTCGGGCTGGTAGTAGTCGTAGTAGGAGACGAAGTACTCAACAGCGTTATCGGGGAAAAACGATTTAAATTCGCCGTACAGCTGTGCCGCCAGGGTTTTGTTCGGCGCCATCACGATGGTGGGCCGCTGAAGTTGCTGCACCACATTGGCCATGGTGAAGGTTTTACCTGAACCGGTGACCCCGAGCAGCGTTTGATGGGCAAGCCCGGATTCCAAACCACTGATCAACCCGCGTATGGCCGCAGGCTGGCCGCCTGCAGGCTGAAATTTTGACTGCAGACGAAATTCCTTGCTCATCGTTGCTCCTGTTGAGGAAGTAGGCCTACGCGGTATGGGTCGCTATCTCTATCGTTGCCTGGGTCATCAGGCGCTGAATCGGACAGCGGTGGCTAATGTCTTCCAGCTTTGCTCGCTGTTCTGGATCGCTGATGCCATGCAATTCTAACGTCACATCCAGCTTATAAACGCCTTTGCGCTCTTCGCGGTCTTCACGCTGAACCTTGACGGTGATGCCTTCCAGTGGCCACTGTTTGCGCTTGGCGTACATTTGGACCGTAATGGCCTTACAGGTTCCCAACGCGATATCGAAATAGTCGTGGGGGTCCGGGGCACTATCATCGCCCCCCACCGCAGTGGGTACGTCGGCATAGAGATCTTCCATACCACTTACCTCGATACGCTGACGAAAAACGCTATTTCGTTCGCTAATCACCACGATAGGCGGATGCATTACGATACCTTGATGCGAAGATTAAGTTTTTCAACCGCTTTAATTAGCGCTTCTCGCTTAGCACGACCTTCCACTTCCGCCCCATAGCGCCCCACTTCGGCGCTATCGACGCCGTCAAGCATCATCAGTGCGGTGGTGATTTTGTTAACTTGTTCGGCGGTAGTGACGCCTTGAAAGCTTAATGATTGAACTGCCATGCCGCGTCCTTTGCTGAATAATTGTCAACTCACATACAACGGGACTGTATACAGGAGATTACCTATGCAAACCTGATACAGGATAAAGAGTCTAGCATGCTCCCAAGGCCTTGCAATCTGCCTATCCTGCCCACACTTTTACAAGCACGCTTTACTGACACATCTCACTGACTACGCCCAGGAGTGACTATGGCCACCGCGAACACGCAGCCCCCCAGCGCCGTACGTTTGACCCAGTATGCCGCGCTCGATATTCAAGGGGCCGATGCGGAGAAATTCTTACAGGGCCAAACTAGCGCACAGGTGGGGTTGGCGAATGGCACTTTCGCACCGCTCACCTGCTTCTGCACCCCTAAAGGGCGCATGTTGGCCAATGGGCAGTTATTGAGGCTCGGCAGCGACCATTTCCGCTTGGTACTAGATGCCTCTCTTGCGGACGGACTGCTCACCCATCTGAAAAAATTTGCCGCTTTCTATAAAGCAGAGCTTTCAGTGGTAGGCAGCGTCACGTTTGCAGGCGCCAGCGAGCCTGCAGATACGCTTGCCAATCAACTAGACATCACGCTGCCCGACCAACCTTATACCCACACTACCAGTTCAAAGGGAACGGCGTTGCGGATGCCCGGCAAACCCCGTTGGCTGTTGATGTTTGAAGAGGATGCCAGCGACCTCGTCAACAGTGATGATGCATTACACAACGAGTGGCAGCTTGCAGATATTCGCAGCGGTCTTGCTTGGCTTACCGCTAAACAGCAGGATCACTTTCTCCCCCAAATGCTGAACTGGGAAGCATTAGGCGGCATTAGCTTTAAAAAAGGGTGCTATACAGGCCAAGAAGTCGTCGCCCGCGCTCACTTTCGTGGCCAGGTGAAAAAACGCTTAGTTCACGCTAGCGTTAATGCGGCCACCCTTCCTGAGATTGGCGAGTCGCTGCTTGATGACAACGGTAAGACGTTGGGAGAAGTGGTCAGCAGCGCATTTAGCGGCGAGCAGCAGGTAGAATTGCTAGCGGTGATGAATACCAAGGTCATGGAAGAGAATTTAGCAGTTTATTGTCAGCAGCAGCCTATCGCGCTGTATGAGATGCCCTACCCCATTGAGCGCTTGGACCCAGAGCAGATCGCGGATCAGCTTGCTTGAGGTCAGGAATTGGTCTCATCGCCTGTTAACTTAAATACTCGTGCGGCGTTGTCACTGCTCAGCGCTGCCACGGTATCAAAAGATTGCCGACGCAGCCTCGCCACCTCCTGAGCCACCAGCATTACCCGAGAAGGCTCATTCCGCTGGCGGTGATAACCGCTTAACGGCATATCGGGGCTGTCGGTTTCCAGCACAAACCCATCATCGGGTAGTTTTGCCACCACACGGCGTAACTTTTGAGCGCGCTCATAGGTCACCGCGCCGCCCAGCCCCAGCACATAACCAAGGTCCAAAAACTTGACGGCCTGCTCGTAAGAACCGGAAAAGGCGTGAACGAGCCCGGCGCCTGGCAGCGCTTGCTGACGAAGCCGCTTGCTGACCGTATCATTTGCCTTAACGCAGTGCACCACCACAGGCAGCTTGCAGCGTTTAGCGATGTTTAACTGCTCATCAAAGTAGTGCCATTGCTTATTCAGGCTATCCGTAAAGCGACCATCAATACCGCATTCGCCAATGGCGACTGGCCGGGCTGGGTAAGCGCCAGCAAGCTGCTGAAGTATGAGGGTTTCGAGCGCTTTCAAATCATTTGGCTGGTGCTGCTCAATGAAGTACGGGTGAAGCCCTAAGCAGATGCTGACATCGTCACGCTCACCCAGCGCTAGTACGTTTTGCCAACGCGCACGCACCGTGGCAGGTACAATAAAACGGCAAACGCCCACTGCCTGGGCGGCGTCGATCACGGCATCACGATCCGTATCGAACTCCGCAACATCCAAATGGCAGTGGGCGTCTATCAGCATATTGCTCTCTTTAAGACGTTTAATGCTCGCGGGTAGGCTGGAAGCGAATATCCGGCCAGCGCTCCTGGGTCATTTGCAGGTTAACCCGGGTAGGCGCGATATAGGTCAGGTAACCGCCGCCATCAATGGCGAGGTTAGTACTGGCCTTGCGCTTAAACTCTTCAAGCATTTTGGCATCGTTGCAATACACCCAGCGGGCGGTTTGCACGTTAACGCCTTCATAAATGCAGTCGACCTTATACTCTTCCTTCAAGCGGTGAGCGACAACATCAAACTGCAGCGTACCAACCGCCCCTAGGATCAGGTCGTTGTTATCCATCGGCATAAAGACCTGAGTGGCGCCCTCTTCCGACAGCTGCTGCAGGCCTTTCTGTAGCGCTTTCATCTTGAGCGGATCTTTCAGGCGCACGCGCTTGAAAAGTTCAGGCGCAAAGTGAGGAATGCCGGTAAAGCGCATATCTTCACCCACGGTGAACGTATCACCAATTTGAATAGTGCCGTGGTTATGCAGGCCAATAATATCGCCCGGCCATGCTTCTTCCACTTGAGAGCGGTCTGAGGCCATAAAGGTCAGGGCGTCAGCGATTTTGACGTCTTTACCAATGCGCACATGGCGCATTTTCATGTTCTTTTCGTACTTGCCGGAACACACCCGTAGGAAGGCGATACGGTCCCGGTGATTCGGGTCCATATTGGCCTGAATTTTAAATACGAAACCGGTGAAGCGATTATCATGGGCGGTCACTTCGCGCGTATCAGTTTCGCGGGGCTGCGGAGCCGGCGCGTGCTCGACAAAGCCGTCTAGCATCTCACGCACACCGAAGTTACCCATAGCGGTACCAAAATAGACCGGCGTTAGCTCACCACGACGGTAGGCTTCCAAGTCAAACTCATGGGAAGCACCTCGCACTAAGTCTACTTCCATACGCAGCTCTTCCGCCTGCTCTTCACCTAGCACGGCGTCAACTTCTGGGTTATCTAGCCCCTCAATACGCTTGTCATCAGGAATGCGACTGCCCTGACCTTGGGTATAGAGATGAATAACATCATTATAGAGGTGGTAAACCCCTTTAAAGTGACGCCCCATGCCTATGGGCCATGTCATGGGCGCACATTGGATGTTCAATACTGTTTCTACTTCGTCCATCACTTCAATAGGATCGCGGATATCGCGGTCCATTTTGTTGATAAACGTGAGGATAGGCGTGGTGCGCAGACGACACACTTCCATCAGTTTGATGGTGCGATCCTCGACGCCTTTCGCGCCGTCGATGACCATCAGCGCGGAATCAACCGCCGTCAGCGTGCGGTAGGTGTCTTCAGAGAAGTCTTCGTGCCCCGGCGTATCCAGTAGGTTGACGATACGCCCACCATAGGGGAACTGCATCACCGACGTGGTCACCGAGATGCCGCGCTCTTGCTCCATCTTCATCCAGTCAGACGTAGCATGACGATCATTGCGTTTACTTTTCACAGAACCCGCTAGCTGAATCGCATTCCCGAACAGCAGCATCTTTTCTGTAATAGTGGTTTTACCGGCATCAGGGTGCGAAATAATCGCAAAGGTACGGCGTAGCTCAGCTTCGCGCGCTAATTGGGCGTCAGACATGGAGTTCTCTAAGATGGTACAACGTGATGACTTAAAACGTAGCGCCAAACCTTCGGCGTTGTGTGTGCCTATGGTAACGCAACTCGCCTTCAACGGCATACCACCACGTGCAGAGAGCTTTTTCTGTAGATATAAAAAACGCCGACAGAGTCGGCGTTTGAGTGCTTTTACCACAAGAATTAGGCGTAAGTGTTTACCTGAGTACCCACACTGCCTTCTTGCGCCAAATTTTGCTGAGCACCAGCATCTGAAGAAGCCAGCACCTCGGTGATTTGCTCAGCCTGCATATCAAGAGCTTGTCGGAACATTTGCATTTGCGCCTGTTCAGCGGTTTGCGCTTGATTCATATATAGCGCTGTACTAACTGCATTGCTCGCAGCTACATCCATACTGCACCTCAATCTATTGAGTGACTTATTCAGCGTAGCAAACCCAACCTGACTAAGCCACATTTGTCACTTTCCATTATGTAACAGGGTGAGGCGCTCCGTTTAAAATCGATCTGCTCGAAAGGGAGTCATGTCGATTGCTGTTGGCTTTTCTTCCATCATATCAACCAACAGCTGGCCAGTAGCGGGACCTAGGGTAAAGCCCTGATGGCCATGCCCGAAGGCTAACCATAGACCCGCATGGCGCGGCGCTGGGCCAATGACGGGCTTCATATCTGGCAAGCAAGGCCGTGCGCCTTTCCACGCCGCGCTATCTTTTCGCTCACCTAGCGGGAAAATTGTCCGCGCCACTTTTTCGGCAGCGCCCAGCTGCTCTTCATCCGCGGGAGATTCAAGGCGGTCTAGCTCTGCCCCCGTCGTCAGCCGCACACCTGCATTCATCGGTGCCAGCAAATAACCGATCTCGGCGTCCATCAACCAGTAGTTTAATTTGGCCATTGGCTGTGTCGCGTAGTGCATGTGGTAGCCACGTTTCACAAACGTGGGGAAGTGGTAACCCAGCGGCTTCATCCATTGGCCAGCCCAGGGGCCAAGGGCCATGACAACTTGATCAGCCTCAAACGACTCCGCACTGGTCGTCACTTTCCAGTGATCATTTTGCTGAGTGACACCAGTGATGTCCGCTTGTACCAGTTGTCCGCCCATCGCTTCAAAAGACGCCGCATAGGCAGCCACCAAGCCACCCGGGTCAGCGACTGTCCAGGGGTCTAGCCAGTGAATAGCACCGATGATTTTATTGCCTAGCTGCGGCTCCTTCTCACTCAGCGCTTCGCGATCAAGAACGGTGAACTGTACGCCGTAAAGCTCGCGGGCTTCTTCAGCCTCTTTAACTCGCTTAGCGAGCTTTTCCGGCGTGCGATAGATTTCAAGCCACCCTTCCTTACGCACTAGATGCTCAGCACCAGCGGCCTCAATCATCGGCGCGTGGGCGTCCAAACAGAGCTGAATTAACGAGGCGTACTCAGGCACGATTTTTTTGTAGAGCCGTGACGAAGAGTGGTGCCAGTAACTCAGCAGTGGCGAGGCCGCATTGACCATACCGGCAGGCCGGTAACGGATATCGACCCGACGGTTTGGAAGCACACTCAATATCGTTTTCATATCACGGGGAAACGGATAAGGCCTAACTGCTTCACGCTGGATAATGCCCGCGTTTCCAAACGAGGTTTCGCGTCCAGGCTGGCGGCGATCCACCAGCGTTACTTGATAGCCACGCTTTTGCAGCTGCCAAGCAATACTGACACCCACCATGCCTGCTCCTAAAACCACCGTTTGACGCGCCATTATGATGCACTCCTCTCGCTCTATTGTTTGCCCAGCCATATGCTGTTAATCACACAAGTAACATATTGAAAAATATCACCAATCAAACAGCTTTTGCACAGTTATAAACACTATTTTTAGACATTTTTTTAGTCTTTTATGACGCAAAAAGCTTAATTAAGGATGACTTTGCTAAGCACGGCATAACATTTGCTTAATCTCAGTTAACACTGCGTTTAACACCCCAGAAACCTTCCGCGACAGAAGCCACAGCGCGGCATTAATAGAAGACATCTTTCCTAACAATGCACCATGTCAGTGTTCACCTTGCACCAGATCAGCACAAGGATCACGCCAATGACCGACAGCTTTGATACAACACTCATCGATATGCTTTGGGTACTGTGGGCAGCTGCGCTGGTTTTCGTCATGCAGGCTGGTTTTCTTTGCCTGGAAGCGGGCACCACACGAACAAAAAATGCCATTAACGTCGCTATGAAAAACCTAGCGGATTTTGCCATTGCCGTCAGTGTCTTTTGGCTTGTCGGTTTTGGGGTGATGTTTGGAACTTCCCAATCAGGCTGGATGGGTAGCTCACTGTTTGGATGGGAACTGGAGTCGACCGACACCTGGCTTGTCACTGTATTTATTTTTCAAGCCATGTTTTGCGCAACGGCAGCTACCATCGTGGCTGGCGCAGTCGCCGAGCGGATGCCGTTCCTTGGCTATTTATGGACGGCCTTCTGGATTGCACTACTGATTTACCCGGTATTTGGCCACTGGGCATGGGGCGGCCTGCTGGGCGGAACGCCAGGCTGGCTAGCGGCGCTGGGGTTTATTGATTTTGCCGGGGCCACCGCGGTGCATAGCGTAGGCGGCTGGGTCGCGTTAGCCGCTGTGATGGTGATAGGCCCTCGTGAGGGGCGCTTTCAAGTAGACAAGCCCCCTACTGCGTTTCCTGCTGGAAATTTACCGCTTGCCATGCTGGGTGCCCTTTTTATGGTACTGGGCTGGTTCGGCTTTAATGGTGGTAGCACGCTGGCATTGAATAGCTCGGTGCCTGGCATTATCGCGAATACCATGTTGGGCGCCGTAGGCGGCATCTTATCCGCCATGCTGGTTGGTTGGCGGGTGCGCCGCTATGCGGATGTGATGTACGCCATTAACGGCGCAATTGCAGGTTTGGTCGCCGTCACCGCTGGCGCTCATGCGCTTTCCTTACCAGCCGCCTTTTTAATGGGAGGCGTTAGCGGCGTACTCATGGTGCTGGCAAGCGAATGGCTATTAAAACGGCGCATTGATGATGCAGTGGGAGCCATCCCCGCACACTTGGTGACCGGCCTATGGGGCACCCTGGCCCTACCCTGGCTGGCAGATCTAAATAAATTAGGTACCTCGCTTAGCCGTTTTGATCAATTCACGGTGCAACTACTGGGCGTGGTGGTGTGCGGCCTATGGAGTTTTGGGACTGCTTGGCTGCTATTTCGTATCACGAGGCGTTTTTTACCCCTTCGCGTCTCCAAAGATGCGGAAAAAATGGGGCTTAACCTAGCAGAACACGGGGCTCAAAATGAGCTTCATCAGCTTCTGGAGCATATGCGCCAGCACGAAAAACAGGGGGATATGCGCCAACGCATTGATGCCGACCCATTTACCGAGGTCGGGGAAATTGCAGCAAGCTACAACCGCGTATCTGCGGCGCTTGAACGCGCGGTAGGTCACACCCGGGTGATGTTACGCAATCTTCGCGACGGAGTGATTACCTGGCAAGCCGACGGAACGCTGACCGGCCTAAACCCAGGAGCGGAAGCCCTCTTTGGTGTTAATGCGGAGCAGTTGATTGGCCAGCCTGTCAGTACGCTACTGCCTAATAAACCGCTTGCGCCTGGGGCGCTGCATGAAATCAAACTGCGTACGGATGATCAGCAGGTACGCTACCTAGAAATTCAGGTAAGCGAAGGAGCCGCTGGTTCAGTCTCAGAGTGTTCGGGAATGGTGCGCGATATTACCGAGCGCAAACAGCTTCAAGAGCAACTGAACCGTGAGCGCGACCTCGCCCGTACCACGCTGGCTTCCATTGGCGACGGCGTTATTACCTGCGACGCCAGCGGCAACATCACGTTTATGAACGCGGAAGCCGAACGATTAACCGGTTGGCCGCTTCAAGAAGTCACCAATAAGCCTATCCAGACGGTTTATCAACTACGTGACGAGCTAAGCGATGAACCGATCAACAACCCTGCCCGCCAAGTGCTCACCCAGCACCGAGCGGTTCATTACAGCGAGCACTGCCAGCTTGTTCATCGCACCAGCAAACGCTATCCCATTCAGCATAGCGCCGCCCCTATCCGTTCCCGCGGTGGCATCACGCTGGGGGCCGTTGTGGTGTTTCAAGACGTGAGTCTGACGCGCAAGCTATCAGAGCAGCTTAACTACCAAGCCACCCATGACAACCTTACCGGACTCCTGAACAGGCGCGCGTTCGAGACGCTGCTCACTAAATTGCTTGCCCAAACGAAGCATCATCATGTGCTCTGCTATCTAGACTTAGATCAGTTCAAAATCGTTAACGATACCTGTGGTCATTTAGCAGGAGACGAACTGCTTCGCCAAGTTTCCATGAAGCTCAAAGCCCATGTGCGCAATAGCGATACGGTTGCCCGCCTGCGGGGCGATGAGTTTGCCCTGGTGCTACCTGACTGCCCACTAGAAAAGGCCAAGATTATTTGTGAAGCCGTACGCCGAGACATTGATCACTTTCGCTTTGCTTGGCAGGGGCACACGTTTGGTATTGGCGTCAGTATTGGCTTGGTAGCGATCGACAAGGAACATCCCAGACGCTTATCTGATACACTACACGCAGCCGATGCAGCTTGCTACACCGCCAAAGAGGCTGGTCGCAACCGAATTCACTGCTATCAACCTAACGACCACCTGCTGCTAGAACGTCACGGCGAACTGCAGTGGGTTCAGCGGCTACAAAATGCCCTAGATAACGACGCCTTTCGACTTTACGCGCAACCGATTAGCGCCGTATGCGGCAACGGGCCGGGCTATCGGGAAATTTTACTGCGTTTGGAGGAGAACGGCATACTCATTACACCCGGCAGTTTTCTACCCGCCGCCGAACGCTATCACTTTATGGTCAGAATTGATCGCTGGGTGGTTCGCAACACGTTGGCGTGGTTGGGTGACCGTTATCGCTGCGCGGAGAACCATACCATAGGCCACTGGGGTATTAATTTATCTGGGGATTCGCTATCAGACAGCGATTTTTGTCAGGAGTTGGTACAGCAGGTACGTCGCGCCGGGTTACCTGAAGGCACCTTATGTTTTGAAATTACTGAAAGTGCGGCTATTGCGCAGCTTTCAAAGGTGAGCGAACTGATTCAAGCGCTGAAAGCACTCGGCTGCCGATTCGCGCTGGACGACTTTGGCACCGGACTCTCCTCTTTCAGCTACTTAAAACAGCTATCAGTCGACTATTTGAAGATTGATGGCAATTTTATCCGCAATATCCACCACGATCCGATTGATAGCGCCATGGTAGAGGCGATTCACGCCGTTGGCAAAGCGCTCAATATCGATACAGTTGCCGAATACGTAGAGAATCAAGCAACGCTGGACAAGCTGCGTTCATTAGGAATTGACTATGCACAGGGGTATTTGCTGGGCAAACCGGAGCCTATTACCGCTACAGCAGGTAACCAGATTAAAGTGATGCCGCGATAGAGGGGTATAAAACAGACAAGGGCTAAAAAAGCCAAAAAGAAATGCTTATTTAACCAGCAGAAACGCTGGAGAGCTTTGTAAAAGAAGAGGAGATATAAGAGAGTAAATTACAGGTCAATGGGGTGGATGATGGGGATCGAACACACGACCACCGGAGCCACAATCCGGGACTCTACCACTGAGCTACATCCACCACAACCTGAAACTTTTAATGCTGCCTTGTCAATGGGGTGGATGATGGGGATCGAACCCACGACCACCGGAGCCACAATCCGGGACTCTACCACTGAGCTACATCCACCACAGACAAAAAGCAAACTTGAGAATACCCAACTGGAGAACAAACACTGAAAAGTATTTGATTGGCACGCCCAGCAGGACTCGAACCCGCAACCTACGGCTTAGAAGGCCGTTGCTCTATCCGGTTGAGCTATGGGCGCACATAGTGTATCCAGAGTGAATACTGATGAGCACTTGACCACAACCAAAGTTTGGAGAAGCAGACTAACACCTTCCGTGCTAGGTACGTGGTCGGGATGGAGGGATTCGAACCCCCGACATCCTGCTCCCAAAGCAGGCGCGCTACCAGACTGCGCTACATCCCGATTTCTTACCTTAGACGTTGCTGCGTGTCCCGTCTCAAGCGAGGCATATATTACTATTTCTAATTTTAAAGTCAACACTTAAAGTGATTGATTCGATAGGCGCTTTGCCTTGCCGCCCTACCATGCGAAAATTGCCCCCCTTAAAAGCGCGTTCTGCCACCAGCGCTTGTCAGTTTGCTTTGCTTTTCAACCTTCATAGGGATCTCATTACATGACCGCCCAACTCATCGATGGTAAAGCCATCGCCGCTAATGTCCGTCAACGCGTTGCCGAGAAAATTACCGCACGTCAGCAAGCTGGCGCTCGTGCACCCGGACTAGCCGTTGTTGTGGTCGGCGAAGATCCAGCCTCTCATGTGTACGTAAGCAATAAACATCGCGCATGTGAGCAGGCTGGCATTCTCTCTTATCAACATGCCCTGCCAGCGGACACCACCCAGGAAGCGTTAGAGGCATTGGTCGATGAGTTGAATAACGACGCAACTGTGGATGGCATTCTGGTTCAGCTCCCTCTGCCCGCCCACCTCGACGCTCGGCCAATTCTGGAACGCATCCGCCCTGACAAAGATGTCGATGGTTTTCACCCTTATAACATTGGCCGCCTGGCCCAGCGCTTACCTTCACTACGCCCCTGTACGCCAAAAGGCATTATGACCATGCTGGCGCAAAGCGGTATCGCGGTACGCGGCATGGACGCCACCATTGTGGGAGCTTCTAACATCGTTGGACGCCCGATGGCACTTGAGCTAATGCTGGCAGGCTGCACCACTACGGTATGCCACCGTTTCACCCAGGATTTAGCCGGCCATGTCAGCCGTGCAGATTTAGTCGTTGTTGCCGTTGGCAAGCCCGGCATTGTGAAGGGCGAATGGATCAAACCAGGCGCCGTGGTGATTGATGTCGGCATTAACCGTCAAGATGACGGTACCCTCGTCGGTGACGTCGACTTTGCTGCGGCTGCAGAGCGCGCCAGCTATATCACTCCCGTACCGGGTGGCGTTGGTCCCATGACTGTTGCCACGTTGCTGGAAAACACTCTTGAAGCCGCCGAAGACACGATCAGCAGCATTAAGCACTGAGCGTTTCAACAATTAAACCTCACGAATTACGACGGAGAATGCGACAGTGCAACGGATTGGAATTATTGGCGCAATGGCGCAGGAAGTGAATATTTTAGCGGGGCAGCTTGATAATGCCGAGCGCTACGAGCACGCCGGATTTGTATTTCATACCGGTACGCGCCACGGCTTGGAAGTAATCATTCTGCAATCGGGTATTGGAAAAGTGAACGCGGCGGTTGGCACGGCGATTTTATTAGAGCGCCATCAGCCGGATGCGATCATCAATACTGGCTCAGCTGGCGGGTTTGCCACCGACTTAGCCATTGGCGACGTTATCATTTCCGATGAAGTTCGCCACCACGATGTCGATGCAGTGGTATTTGGCTATGAGCTAGGCCAAGTACCAGGCATGCCGGCTGCCTATCATGCGGATAGCCGTTTGCGCGACATCGCTCGCGGCGCGATTGCAGCGCTTGGCGAGGTAAACGTACGCGAAGGGATGATTGCCACTGGCGATGCTTTTATGGCCGACCCCGAGCGGGTAGCCACCACACGCGCCCAATTTCCCACCATGCTGGCAGTGGAAATGGAGGGCGCTGCGATTGCCCAAACTTGCTACCTCTATGACTGCCCGTTTGTCGTCATTCGCGCCCTCTCTGACATCCCTGGCAGTGGCGACAACCACCTCTCTTTCGAGCAGTTCCTCGATATTGCCGCCGACCACTCATCACGGATGGTGGATCAGATGCTCATCGCCCTGGGCGAAACTAAGTAAGTGTCATCGGCCTAACTGCACTAACGAAAACGGAGCCTTAATGGCTCCGTTTTCTTTGAGACTTATACAGCGCGTTACTTTTTCATCGCCCATTGCAGTGTTTCACCTGCCAGCAGGGGCACAATGGTTTGTCCCGATGCGTAGGGGTAACTCTCCGGCAATACCCATTGACGGCGCTCAAGGGTTACCGTATCCGTATTCGGCGCCAAGCCGTAGAAGCGTGGGCCGTGCAGGCTAGCAAACGCTTCTAGCTTATCCAGCGCCTGCATCTCTTCGAACGCCGTCGCGTATAGCTCGATGGCAGCGGGAGCGGTATACGCACCAGCACAGCCGCAGCTCGACTCTTTATCGCCTTTCGCGTGGGGTGCGCTATCCGTGCCTAAAAAGAATTTCGGGCTACCGCTGGTCGCCGCTTTCAGCAGGGCTTGGCGGTGCTGTTCGCGCTTGAGAATAGGCAAGCAGTAGTAGTGAGGACGAATGCCGCCCGCTAACATTTTGTTGCGATTGAACAGCAAATGGTGAGCGGTGATAGTCGCCGCTACGTTATCGGAGGCGCTGGCCACAAACTCAGCGGCCTGCTGAGTGGTAATGTGCTCGAATACCACTTTCAAACTAGGATGACGCGCCAGCAGCGGTTTCATCACCCGCTCAATAAACATCGCTTCCCGATCGAAAATATCGATCTCGTGATCAGTGACTTCTCCATGCACCAATAACGGCATGCCCAGCTTGGCCATCATAGCAATCGTGGCGTCACAGTGAGCAATATCCGTCACACCTGACGCAGAGTTGGTCGTCGCCCCTGCTGGATAGAGCTTCACGGCTTTAACAATACCGCTTTCTACCGCGCGCTTAATTTCTTCAGGGGGCGTCGTATCCGTCAGATAAGCACCATCAAAGGCTCAAACGCACTGCCCTCTGGTAGCGCTGCCAGGATTCGCTCGCGATATGCTATTGCCTGCTCTGTCGTCGTCACCGGCGGTTTCAGGTTAGGCATAATAATAGCGCGCCCCATTTGCGCAGCAGTATGCCCCACCACGGCGTTTAACGCCTCATCATCACGTAAATGCAGGTGCCAATCATCGGGGCGGGTAATGGTAATAGCGTCCACGGCAAATCCTATTCTGATCTTGGGTAAGGGAGTTCAGAGAGCTGCCACAGTATACTCAATACGGCGATAGGATAAATCTGCGCGTTACCCCCACAGATAAGCGCAAGTGTCGTATCATGGCGGCACGCTGTAAGATCAAGGATTCAGTTGTTTATGCAGAACGTACGACGCTATGCGGATTTTATCGCCAGCATCGAGGGATTGGCGTGGCTGGGGCTCGCATGGTCGATTTCTATATCAATGCACCGTCAAAGCACCGAACCTACTCTGGCGATGCTATTTGTGGTGGCAACGCTGGTCCTGTTTAGCTGGGCACATCGACCTATGCGCTATTTACTGCGCCGTTACCACATTCGTAAGCGCCGCACTGACATGTGGATTCACACGCTGGCGCTCCCGCTGCTACTGGCGATGTTTTTCCACATTATGTTGGAAGCGTTGCTCGGCTCGGCCTGGCTCCCTCCTAAGATGCTGCTTTTTAACCTGTTAGCCTCTGCGGGTTGGATGACGTTTGTCATGACCCTATTTATTAAGTTCGTTATCCATAGCGTCAAAACATCAAGTAAATAAGCCGCCTCATGCCTACTGCTCTGCCCCTGCCGCTCTCTACGCCTAACCGCAATCTGGTACGGCTCACCATCGTTCGGGGGATCACCTGGACGGGTTTTTTGATGGCCATTATTGTAGGCATCGAACTACTAGCGTTTAACTTGCCCGTCACAGCCGTGGTCAGCGTAGTCATTGCCATGGGCATGTTGAACATTGCCACGTGGTGGCGGCTGGGTAGGCCTAGAGCCGTTAGCCATGGCGAGTATTTATCGCATTTACTAGCCGACATCGCAGGGCTCACGCTGCTGTTTTACTTTTCAGGGGGCTCCACCAACCCGTTTATCACTTACTACTTGGTGCCGGTGACTATTGCCGCAGCCACCCTACCTTGGCGCCACGCGTGGATCATCGCCGCCTGCGCCATGGCAGGCTACAGCTTCCTGATGTTTTACTACCACCCGATACCGCAGCTAGGACATATCAGTAGCGATGGCCCGTTAAGCCTACATATCCTAGGAATGTGGCTAAACTTCGGACTTTCTGCCGGCCTAGTCACCTTCTTTATTTATAAAATGGCCCACGCCCTGCGCAGCCGGGATAAAGCGCTTTCCCGCACCCGGGAGGCTGCGCTACGCAACGAGCAAGTGCTCGCCGTGGCCACCCAAGCAGCGGGTACTGCTCATGAACTGGGAACGCCGCTTTCTACGATGGCCGTGCTATTGAAAGAGATGCAGGCAGACGCGGAGCAAGAGAGCCCACTAGGGCAAGACATTGCGCTGCTGCGCCAGCAGGTGGATATCTGTAAATCGCGCCTGCAGCACTTGGTCAGCAATGCTGACCGTCGGCGTATGGCCGAACCTGAAATACTCGATGCGGAAGTATGGCTGGCAGGCGTGGTACAGCGCTGGCTCGTAATTCGGCCCGATGTTAGCCATCGTTTTGAAGTCGCTGAACGCCGCGGCAGACCTTGGCTGGCAGTTGATGCCACCTTAGACCAAGCGCTGACTAACTTGTTGAATAACGCCGCCGATGCCAACCCCGAGCACATTGCTATTCGCCTGGATTGGCAAGACGAGGAGGTGGTGATTGATATTCGTGATCACGGCCCAGGCGTGGCGATGTCAATTGCGGATCAGCTAGGCGATACCTTTGTCTCCACTAAAAGCAAAGGCATGGGCATTGGCCTATTTCTCACCCACGCCACGATTAACCGCTTCGGCGGCGGCGTTAGCCTTTATAACCATCCAGAAGGTGGAACGCTGACCGAGGTCACCCTGCCGCGTTGCTCAGCACCAACCTAGGGTGAGACGGCAGCTATTTAGACAAATGAGGGTACTATGCAGAACCAAGAGCAACGTCTGCTGATTGTCGATGACGATGAAATGTTTTGCCACGTGCTAAGCCGCGCACTGACCCGCCGCGGCTTTGAAGTGATGGTCGCTCACGACGCCGACCAAGCGCTGAATATCGCGGAACAGTTTATGCCCACCATGGCCACGCTTGATTTAAAGCTGGAGCATAGCTCTGGCCTTAAGCTGCTGCCTGAACTGCTCTCCGCAGTACCAAGCTGTCGCATCGTTGTGCTCACGGGCTACTCCAGCATTGCTACGGCGGTAGAAGCTATCAAACTTGGCGCGATCAACTACCTGTGTAAACCGGCAGATGCCGACGATGTGATGGCGGCCTTTGAACACCCTGACGCTGACCCCAATATCGAGCTGGCGGATAATCCCCCTTCCATCAACCGGATTACCTGGGAGCATATCCAAAAAGTGCTGCAAGAGCATGATGGCAATATTTCCGCCACGGC
Organism: Vreelandella lionensis; assembly: GCF_002087295.1. Lineage (GTDB taxonomy): Bacteria > Pseudomonadota > Gammaproteobacteria > Pseudomonadales > Halomonadaceae > Vreelandella > Vreelandella lionensis. Next base: position 100,178 of record NZ_MWVI01000094.1, read on the forward strand.
TCGGGCGCTAGGCATGCACCGCCGCACACTACAGCGCAAGTTGCAAAAACGCCCGGTTCGCCGCTGAGCCCGCCCGTTATCAAGCTCCACTAGCTATCGTAACAGGCGGGGGGTTGGATTAGTGTGCTGTCCAGCCGAGATCAATATCCCAGCTAGCGCCAGTGACTGCGCCCGCCGCATCTGACGTCAGGTAAGCGACCAACTGAGCAACTTCGGAGGGTTCGATTAAGCGCTTAATCGCGGCGTTTTTGAGCATGATTTTCTCGATCACCTCTTGCTCATCCATACCATGCAGCTTGGCCTGATCGGCAATCTGGTTATCTACTAACGGGGTTTTAACATACGCAGGGCAAATCGCATTGGCGGTAATGCCCTGTTCGCCGCCTTCCAGCGCAGCGGTTTTGGTTAACCCAATCATGCCGTGTTTGGCGCTGATATACGCCGCCTTACCCGGCGATGCCACCTGCGCATGGATTGAGGCAATATTTACCACTCGCCCCCAGCCCTTTTCACGCATATAAGGCCAAGCGGCCTGGGTGAGAAGGAATGGCGCGGTCAGCATCAGGTCGATAATTTGCCGCCACTTCTCTTCGGGAAAAGTCTCGATAGAAGCGACATGCTGAATTCCGGCATTATTCACCAAAATATCCACGCCACCAAAGCGTTTCACTGCCTCAGCAATCGCGCCACGGCATGCATCTGCGTCGGTGAGATCCGCTTGGTAAAACGCCGCGCCTGCCGCTTCTGCAATCTCTTTTCCAGCAGGATTAAAATCGACGGCCAGGACTTGATGGCCCTGCTCGCAAAAGTGTTTAACAACGGCTTCACCGATACCACTGCTGGTACCAGTCACCACGGCAACCCGAGGGGTTGAAGCTTTTTGGGATGACATTCAGACTTCCTTTTATTAACTGCACGGTAATGAATGTATAAACGCTCATGAGTATAGGAGTCGCCGGCAGCTTCTGCCTACTCTACCCTTGCGGTACAGCGTTCGGGGTCATTAGCTGTTCCATCATGCGCTGTGCTAATCGTGCCGTCTCTTGAAGCGTTTCAAGATCGCTTAAATCTTCTAAGATTTTTCGCTTATAAAGCTCGATACCCGCGGGCAAACGCTCTAGTTGCAGTGAGTAACGGCCTGAAGGAAGCGTTAACGCACACTGTGACTCAAGCGGCGCTTGTAAAGCAGACTGCTCTGGCAGCGCGACAAGCCATAGCTCACAAGGCGTAATTAAAGAGCCAGCCATCACGCTGGAGTCGCTATGCGCGACTCAATATGCTGAAAACAGAGCGCATCAACGCCTAATCGCGGATTGAAGTGCGCCTGCTGCTTAAGTCCTGCCAAGTGCTCATCGCGGTAGCACTTAGCAAGCTCAGCTAAATAACCATATTCATGCGGTGCCAGGGTTTGCATGGCTTCTCCTACTGTTCCATTGCTCATTGTGCGGCTTTATAGGGCACGTAGTGTGGTGCTATTGGCGAAAACCTGTGCCCTACGCCACAATGGGCGCTGATTCCTAATCCAAGCACTTACTTATTTCTGTATCGTAAAGGAGTTGTTGCCATGTTTGTGGTCATTTTTGGGCGCATGTCGTGCCCATTCTGTGTACGTGCCAAGCATCTTGCCGAACACCTCGAGAGTAACGGCAAAATTGATGGCTACCGCTATGTGGACATGCCCTCAGAAGGCGTTACCAAGGAAGATATCGCCAAAACTGCGGGCAAACCCATTCATACCGTACCGCAAATCTTTGTCGACCAGCAGCACGTTGGCGGCTTTACCGAATTCGACCAGTTTGTCCGCGATAAGCAATTAATGGCCTCTTAGCGGCCGTTAAAATCGCCGTTAAACCCCGTTGAACCTACGAACTCCTTGCTTGCCTATACTGACCTCTCAGTTACCTGTTTACTCACGGACGTCTATAGGCGGCGAGGAACCCCAATGCAGCGCGAGGAGTTTGTACAACAGCTGTGGCTCGACTATATCCATACCCATCCAGATATTGGCAGCTTAAGGCTATGGCCGCTTAGCACCACTGCTGAATATTTAACGCTGGTGACGCTTAACTACGGCCCTTTTGCCATGAATGCCTTAAGCGTGCCGCTAGCGCGTATGGGCTATCGTTCGGTGGGGCACTATGCCATGGCCGATAAAGGGCTGCTCATCCACTTAATGGCTCCTGCGGATGAGAGCAGTTGGCTAGTATTGGCAGAACTACAGATAGGCACCCTATCGAAAGTACCCCGTGAAGCACTGACCTCGCTAGTGCATCAGAGCCACCCCGCCGACTGTAAGGGGCAAAACCTGCTTTGCCGCGGCAGGCCATGGCCGATGCCCTCCTGGGAGCTTTATCAGCAGTTACAAAATGCCCACCCGCTTGCTGCCTGGCTGTCCGTGATGGGGCCACGTTTACACCATGCAGGCTTTGACTGTTACCGGATTAATGAGTCGATCGATACGATTAGCAAGCAATTGGAAAACGCAGGCATGCCATCACTAAGCGGTCAACAGAATGGCGTATTCTCGGTATCCACACTGCTTGAACATCGCTTTTACCCTGCCACGCCGCAAAAAGTGGTCTTTAGCGATGGCGATGAGCACCGTTTATGCTTGGGAGGCTTGGCACTCACCCAAAAACAGCTAAGCGATGATCATGAGCGTGTTGCTGAAATTTTATTACCCTTTCATGCCCGGTGTGAAATGGCGTGAGCCAAGGCCCACGCCATTTCACCATGCTCGCTGTCAGTGTTACTCGTCGAAGGTCATTTCCGGAACGTGGTCAGGAACGATCAGCTTGCCTGCGGTTTTCTCGACAATTTCCTCAACGCTAACGCCGGGCGCGCGCTCTTTGAGGATGAAGGCACCGTCTTTAATTTCCAGGTAAGCCAGATCCGTTAGCACTCGATTGATGCACCCGGCGCCAGTGAGCGGCAAGTTACATTTTTCCAGCAATTTGGATTCACCGTGTTTGGATGCATGGGTCATGGTGCAAATAATATTTTCTGCGCCAGCCACAAGATCCATCGCTCCACCCATACCCTTGATGAGCTTACCGGGGACCATCCAAGAGGCGATATTGCCCTCCTGATCAACCTCGAACGCACCCAGTACGGTTAAGTCCACATGTCCGCCACGAATCATGGCGAACGACTCAGCGGATGAGAAAATGGCAGCGCCAGGACGCGCGGTAACGGTCTGCTTACCCGCGTTAATCATATCGGGGTCCACTTCCTCCTCAGTGGGGAAGCGCCCCATGCCCAGCAAGCCGTTTTCAGACTGGAGCATGACATCTATACCATCTGGGATATAGTTAGCTACCAGGGTAGGAATACCAATGCCTAAATTGACGTAAAAACCATCCTGCAGTTCACGGGCAACGCGCTGTGCCATCTGTTCGCGAGTTAAAGCCATGGTGCCACCTCTTGTCTTAGCAGTTAGTTGATTGTTGGCGTTGTTGCGCTTAGCTGCGCACCGTGCGCTTCTCAATACGCTTCTCGAATGTGCTTTGAATAATACGATCCACGTAGATACCCGGCGTATGAATCTGGCTTGGCTCCAGTTCGCCTGGTTCAACAATCTCCTCAACTTCTACAACGGTGATCTTGCCTGCCGTGGCGGCCATGGGGTTAAAGTTCTGTGCAGTATGGCGATACATCACGTTGCCATAGCGGTCGGCTTTCCAGCCTTTCACAATCGCAAAATCGCCTTTAATGGCTTCTTCTAAAATATAGTGGCGGCCATCGAACACACGCTCTTCTTTGCCTTCTCCAATCGGGGTGCCATAACCAGTAGCCGTGTAGAAGGCGGGAATGCCCGCTCCGCCAGCACGCATTTTTTCTGCCAGCGTTCCTTGAGGGGTCAGTACCACCTCAATTTCATTATTCAGCATTTGCTGCTCAAACAGCGCGTTTTCGCCTACGTAGGAGGCGAAGATTTTGCTAATTTGCCGATCTTCGAGCAGAAGGCCTAAGCCAAAACCATCGACGCCACAGTTGTTAGAGACAACAGTAAGGTCTTTCACACCACGACGTTTGATTTCTGCGATCAGATTTTCTGGAATACCACACAGACCAAAGCCACCTGCGAGGACGGTCATGCCGCTTTCGATGCCTTCCATTGCTTCTTCGTAAGAAGCTACACGCTTGTCGAATCCTGCCATTGTTATGCCTCACATTGTTGTTGAGTACGTATCGGTGTTGAGAACGTTTGTCGAGAATAGTGTGTAAGAAGCGTTTGTTGGAATGTCGCGCCATACATAGTGCGTATGACGATCAGATCAGTATTGCCAGTGTTGTCCTAGATGATATATTTGTTAAGTTTGTTTTTCTTATCAATTTATTTTAATAACTTATAAAGAGACGCCATGACCGTCAAGCAGCTTCGTGCATTTTTAGCCGTGGCACAGACCCTGAGCTTTACCCAGGCATGTGAGCGCCTGCACCTTTCACAGCCCGCCCTAAGCCTTGCCATCAAAGGGTTAGAAGATTCGCTAGGCGGCAAACTGCTTATCCGTAGCACCCGCAGCGTGCGGCTAACCCCAGAGGGGGAGTCGCTGCTCCCGCTTGCCAAACACCTGCTGGCGCAGTGGGATAACACCGAGGAACGCCTGCGCCAGCGGTTTACGTTACAGCTAGGGCGACTCAGCGTTGCGGCCATGCCGTCTTTTGCCTGCAATCTATTACCCAGTGCACTGGTTAAGTTTCGACAACAGTACCCCAAAATCAACGTTACGGTGCACGATGTGATCAATGAAGAAGTCACGGATATGGTGCGCTCCCGACAGGTAGAGATTGGCATTGCCTTCTCGCCGGAGGGCCAGGGAAGCTTAAGTTTTACACCTTTGTTTGAAGATCAGTTTGTCGCCGTGGTTCCTCCCACCTCGCCCCTGGCTCACCGCGACACACTGCCCTGGACGCAGCTGCTTGAGAATGACTTTATCACGCTACAACGCCCTTCCATGGTACGGCGTTTACTGGAGCAAGAGCTTGGCAAGCGCCATATAGACCTCCCTGTCGCCTTTGAAAGCCACCAGCTCTCTACCGTCGGACGAATGGTCGCGGAAGGCCTAGGGGTCAGCGCTGTGCCTTCCATGTGCATTCAGCAAATGCATGAGCTAGGTGCGCTCTGCATACCACTTGTCGAGCCAAGCATCGCTTGCCGAGTGGGGATCCTGACCCAGGAAGAGCTTTCTGTGGCGGCGCATGCGCTGCGTAGCGTGTTGCTTGAGAGTGTTAAAGCACCTTACCTACCCATTGATGCATAACGCTTTGATACGGTTATGCTGGGCAGCGTGGCGCTGATCTATTAGCATTTATCGCTAAGCGCGTGTTTAAAAGGCCTTTAGCACGCAGACGAATTGCTGTGAGGATTGTGGTATGCCAATTATTAAAGGGGGCGTTAGCATCTTGCTGCTGACGTTGAACACGCTGGTTTGGGGTGTCCCCCTGATTATTCTGACGCTGCTAAAGTCATCGTCCCTGGGCGGCGGCAAAAAGAGTGGCTGCTTAAAGGGCTATGTGCCGTCGCACTAAACTGGATTGGCGTCAATTTGTGGTGGATGCGCCACTGGTTAAAACCTAATGTCTCGATCAACGTGCCAGATACATTAAGCCCTGAGCAGTGGTGGCTGGTCATCTCTAACCATCGCAGTTGGACCGATATCTTTATTCTATTTATGGCACTGCACCGACGCATTCCTATGCCGCGCTTTTTTCTCAAACACCAGCTTATCTGGATCCCGATTGTTGGTCTCGCCTTCTGGGCGCTTGAGTTTCCCTTTATGCGTCGCTTTAGCCGTGAGCAGATCGCCAATAACCCCAAGCTAGCCACAGTTGACCGGGAATCCACTGAGCGCATGTGCCGCCAAGCTCGCCATGCCCCTATCGCTATTTTTAATTTTGTCGAGGGAACCCGCTTTACCGTCGCCAAACGTGAGTCGCAGCACAGTCCATTCCAGCATCTGCTTCGCCCTAAAGCAGGAGGAATTGCCCAAGTACTTAGCCTGCTGGGTGATCAGTTGGATGGTATTCTTGACGTCACTATTAGCTATACCAACCCATCACCCACGTTTATGGGTTTTTTATGCGGTAAAGAAGCCCCCATTACGCTTGAAGCCCGGCAGCTAGCCATTCCTGAATGGATGCAAACTGCCAACTACCATGACGAACCGCAGCACAAGGAACGCTTCCACGCATGGATCAACTCACTCTGGCAGGAAAAAGATACCTTGCTAGATCGCCTCAGCGACCACGACTAAGCCACTGGCTCACTATTTGTGTATTGGCCAGCGTGCTAACTGGCTGCGCCAGCTCTGCCCCCCCCTCTAGCCAGCGGGTGCCCGCCGCTAGTAGCGCCAGCGCTATTGGCGGCAACTGGGTAGAGGTTAGGCGTGGGGATACGCTAGGGCGGCTCGCGGCACGGGCTAACGTAACACTTGAACGGATAGAGCGCTTCAACCCCGGGGTTGACTCTCGCCGTTTAGCCGTTGGTCAGCGCCTATTGATCCCAACCCAGCAGGAGCGAGCGCCTTCTGGCGGCCCTTATCGCTATCAAATCCGGCCCGGCGATACCTTCTCAGGTATTGCTAGGCACTTTAGCACCACAACGGGGCGAATCCAGAGTGCTAACCAAGGCACTTCCCCCACGGCATTGCGTGTGGGGCAAATCATTAGCGTACCGCTTAGCAGTACCGCTAGAACGGCATCATCAAGCAGTAGTTCAGCCGCTAGTAGCGCCAATAACCGTAATGCATCAACGCCCGCCCCTGCGCCAAGCGCTAGTGTGCCAGCTTCGGCACGCCGATGGCCGTGGCCTTTAGAAGATTATCGTGTGGTTCGTCGGTTTGGTGCCGACAGCCGCGGCACACTACAGCCCATGTTGTTGGCAACTCAGGCAGGCGCTCGTGCTAAGGCCGTTGCCCCTGGTGAAGTACGCTTTGCAGATAGCATGCGACAGCTCGGCGATGTCGTGATTGTGCACCATGCCGATAACTTGCAAACCGTTTACGCGCTCTGCGAGCGGATTCTCGTCCGCGTAGGGGACCAGGTGAGTACAGGTGATGAGCTGTGTGATGTAGGACAAAGTAACGCGACACAGCGTTATGATCTGCTGTTTGACTTACGCCAGGGGGGGAAACCCATCGACCCACGACAGGTGCTAAGGTAAGCATATTCCGCATGCAAAAGCCCCGCGAGGGGCTTTTGCACCTTTTTTGAATTAACTGCGCTCGCTAATTAACCGCGATAGTAACCAGGGGCCACAAATGGCATCGCGGAAACGCTCATGGGTAGCTGCTTGCCGCGTACTAACGCGTAGACGGTAGTACCGGGCGCTTCCCACTCACGGGCGAGGTACCCCATGGCAATAGGTTTACCGACGCTCGGCCCAAAACCTCCGGAAGTCACTACGCCAATTTCATTGCCCGCCTCATCGACCAGCAGACTGCCTTCTCGCACCGGCGCGCGCCCTTCTGCCACCAGCCCAACCCGCTTGCGGGTATGATCTTTGGTATCCACTTGGTGCAAGATCACATCGGCTCCGGGGAAACCCGCTGCTCGCTCGCCGCCATGGCGACGCGGCTTGCCAATGGCCCAGATCAAGCTGGCCTCGACAGGCGTGGTTTGCATATCCATATCGTGACCATATAGGCACAAGCCCGCTTCTAAGCGCAGTGAATCACGCGCGCCCAAGCCAATCGCTTCTACTTCAGGCTCGGCCAGCGGCGCTTCGGCAAGCGCCTGGCACTCGTCAGCCGCGACAGAGATTTCAAAGCCATCTTCGCCGGTATAGCCACTGCGACTGATCCACACGTCACATCCTGCTAGGGTGTAACGACCATGCTGCATAAACGTTAGCTCACAGGCTTGCGGGCAGAGGCGCTGCATCACATCGCGGGCCTGTGGCCCTTGAAGCGCCAGCAGGCCGCGATCAAGCACATCAATTTGATGAGTGTTACCAAGATTGGCGCGCAAATGGGCAATATCTTGGTCTTTGCATGCCGCGTTCACCACCAGATAGAAGTGATCGCCAGCATTCACCACCATCAAATCATCGATAATACCGCCATCGGTGCTGGTAAAAAGGCCATAACGCTGCTGGCCTTTTTGCAAGCCTACCAAGTCCGCTGGGATAAGACTTTCCAGCGCTTCAGCGACCTTTTCTCCGGAGACCAGAATCTGTCCCATATGCGACACATCGAACAAGCCACACCGCTCGCGGGTATGCTCATGCTCTTTTTTAACACCTAGCGGGTATTGCACCGGCATATCGTACCCGGCAAAAGGCACCATCTTGGCCCCTAGCTGCGTGTGAAGCGCATGAAGTGGCGTGTGGTTCAGATCAGTCATGGCATTTCCTCTGTCAAAAAAGAGAAACGGGAAGCCTTACTAGGCTTCCCGGCTCTATTACATCGTGCATTACCTGCTTACAGGCAGGCCTTATTTATCATGATCCAGGGCTTCACCCGGCAGCACGTCCTTACCAGCAAAATAATCCCGAGTGAGCTTAAAGACAACCGGAGACAGCAGCGCCAGGGCAATGAGGTTAGGAATCGCCATCATCGCGTTGAAGGTGTCTGCCATCAGCCAGATAAAGCCCAATTGCGCAATTGCACCCACCGGAATAGCCAGTACGAACAGCACTCGGTACAGCATAATAGAGCGCGTACCGAACAGGAACTGGCAGCACTTTTCACCGTAGAACGACCAGCCAAGAATGGTGGTAAAAGCAAAAATTGCTAGCGCAATGGCCACAATTTGGTTACCAAAACCAGGCAGCGCCGCATCAAAGGAGAGCGCCGTGAGCGAAGCGCCCGCTTCGCCTTCCATCCACACGGTAGAGGTCAAGATCACCAACGCCGTGATGGTGCACACGATGATGGTATCGATGAACGTACCCAGCATGGCAATCAAGCCCTGACGAACCGGGTTTTTCGTCTGCGCAGCAGCGTGAGCAATCGGTGCACTGCCCAGACCTGCTTCATTGGAGAAAATACCCCGCGCCACGCCAAAGCGGATGGCGGCCATTACCGCAGCACCGGCAAAGCCACCGGCTGCTGCCATGGGGTTGAAGGCGTAGTAGAAGATCAGCCCAAAGGCGTCACCGATTTGGCCCGCATTAACGATCAGCACCAGCAAGCCCGCAATCACATAAGCAATGCCCATCACCGGTACCAGCTTACCAGCAACCTTGGCAATGCGCTTGATGCCACCCAATATCACTGCACCGGCCAGTACCATGATGATAACGCCGGTTAACCAGTGAGGCACACCAAAGGTGGCATCCATGGCGTCAGCCACGGAGTTAGACTGTACGGTATTACCAATCCCGAACGCGGCAACAGCACCAAAGAACGAGAACAGGCCGCCCAGCCACAGCCACTTACGGCCCAAGCCATTCTTGATATAGAACATCGGCCCGCCTACATGGTAGCCAGTGCTATCGGTTTCCCGGTAGCGCACCGCCAGCACTGCCTCGGCAAACTTGGTCGCCATACCCACCAGTGCGGTAATCCACATCCAGAACACAGCACCTGGGCCACCTAATGCGATGGCCGTTGCCACACCGGCAATATTACCGGTACCAATCGTCGCAGACAGTGCTGTCATCAGCGCGTTAAAGGGAGAAATTTCCCCCTCATCGCTGGGTTTTGCAGGGGTTTTATCGGATGGCTTGGCATCGCGGCCTTGCCACATTAGCTTGAAACCCATGCCGAGTTTACGTATCGGCATCAGTTTCAAGCCAATCTGCAGGTAGATACCCACCCCCAATAGCAGGATCAGCATTAACGGGCCCCACACCACGCCGTTAATGGCCCCTAATAGGCTTGTTAACGTTTCCACACGACTCTCCTTACCCAATTGATTAATGCATTTGTTATGAAGGTTAGGTTGTTCACCCGCTCCAACCGATAGCAGATGAAATCACCAAGCGTTCCTACCATAGCGCTTAATTAACGCTGGAAAAACGGATGATGGGTATGTTTTACACCATTTTCTTAGTGCGCTTCCATGCCAATGTCGCCTGCTGATAGAGAAAGCTGCTCTTTTTGAAACTGGCTGGCGCACTGAAACAACGGAAAAAGAGCATCCATTTTTAGCCTTTTGGAGGCAATGAAGAAATTTGTTTCCGATAAGAAACACGGTACCATATACCCACTTACGCTCACTGCGAGCTGGCCACAGTCGCCAAGGCGAACGACAAGCGCTAGTATGCTTTCGTTCTGTCCACTGATTTTATAAGGGAATCACTATGAGCAATCTTCCTGCCAATCTTCGTTACGCTGCCAGCCATGAATGGGTGCTTGATCATCAAGATGGCACGGTCACCGTCGGTATCACCGACCACGCGCAAGAAGCGCTAGGCGATGTGGTATTTGTTGAACTGCCTGAAGTTGGCCAATCCCTAAGCAAAGGGAAAGAGTTTGGCGTCATTGAATCCGTGAAAGCGGCCTCTGACCTTTACTCGCCGGTCAACGGCGAAGTAATTGAAGTGAACGAAGCCCTCGAAGACGCTCCCGAAACGGTGAACGACGCCCCCTATGAAGGCGGCTGGATTATGAAAGTGCGTGTAACCGACCAAGCCTTTGAAGGTCTCTTAGACGCCGATGCGTATCAAGCGACGCTGAGCGCCGACGCCTAAGTCATGTAGCCAAAGCGCCTGCCCCTGCGGCAGGCGCTTTATTATCGCCTCTGCACGGTTTTCTCATTACGTCCGGAATCTCCCCATGCCTTTTGAATCACGCCGTTTGGCCGAACTGGCCGACCACGATGCTTTTATCAAACGCCATAACGGGCCCAGCCCCGATGATGTCGCCACCATGTTAAAAGCGCTCAATATGCAGCGCATGGAAGACCTGATTGAGCAAACCGTGCCTAGCGATATTCGCCTAGGTCGCGAACTTGCCCTTGACGACCCACGCAGTGAAGCGGAAGCCCTTGAATATTTGAGCCAGTTAGCGCGCCAGAACCGCGTTAGCAAAAGCTATATTGGCCAGGGTTACTACAACACTCATATGCCTGCAGTGATTCAGCGCAATGTGTTGGAAAATCCCGGCTGGTATACCGCTTACACGCCTTACCAGCCCGAAATTTCCCAGGGCCGTCTGGAGGGATTGCTAAACTTCCAACAGGTGATTATGGATTTAACCGGCATGGAGCTTGCCAACGCTTCCCTGCTGGATGAGGCCACCGCCGCCGCAGAAGCCATGGCACTATGTAAGCGCGGCAATAAAAAGAGCAAGTCGAACGCGTTCTTCGTGGCTGACGACCTCTTTCCACAAACGTTAGACGTCGTCAAAACCCGTGCCGAGTTCTTTGGCTTTGAGCTGATCACCGGCCCCGCCGAAAGCCTTGCCGAACACGATGTGTTTGGCGCTCTGGTTCAGTACCCCTCTGCCAGCGGCAGCGTCAGCGACTTAGCCCCGATGCTAAAGGCGGCTCAAGAGCGCGGCATTATGACCTGCGTGGCCACCGACCTGCTTAGCCTGGTGCTGCTGAAAGAGCCGGGCGCGATGGGTGCGGATATTGTCGTAGGTAACTCGCAGCGCTTTGGCGTGCCCATGGGCTTTGGCGGTCCACATGCGGCGTTCTTCGCTACCTCCGACAAACTCAAGCGCTCGATCCCAGGGCGGATTATCGGCGTCTCTAAAGACAGCCGTGGCAAAACCGCGCTGCGCATGGCCATGCAAACCCGCGAGCAGCACATTCGCCGTGAGAAAGCGACGTCGAATATCTGTACCGCACAAGCGCTACTAGCCAATATTGCCGGTTTCTACGCCACCTATCATGGCGCAGAAGGCCTACGCAAAATTGCTGGTCGCGTTCACCGCCTGACTACTGTGTTGGCTACTGGCCTACAGCAAGCCGGCGTGCAACTAGCGAATAACACCTGGTTCGATACGCTACGCCTTACCCAGGTAGACGCGGGCAAAATTCACGGCCGCGCCATGACCCACGATATTAACCTGCACTACTTCGCCAATGGCGATGTGGGTATCAGCCTGGATGAAACGACCACCGCTCACGATGTCGCCGCCCTATTCGACGTCCTGCTGGGCGATGAGCATGGTCTGGCCGTGGCAGTGTTGGACGACCAGGTAGTGACCGATAAGCTGAGCGGTATTCCGGCTGCCTACCAGCGGGAAAGCGATTTTCTTGAACATCCGACCTTCAATCGCTACCGCAGCGAAACCGAAATGCTGCGCTACTTGAAGCGTCTTGAGAACAAAGACCTGTCGCTGGCCCATGCCATGATCCCGCTGGGTTCCTGCACCATGAAGCTCAACGCGACTAGCGAGATGATTCCTGTCACATGGCCTGCGTTTTCCAACCTGCACCCATTTGCGCCGCGTGATCAGGTGGCGGGCTACCATCAGATGATTGATGAGCTGGCAGCGTTCTTAGTCGAAGTCACCGGCTATGACCATATCTCGATGCAGCCTAACTCAGGCGCGCAGGGTGAATACGAGGGCTTGCTGGCGATTCGCCGCTATCAGGCAGCTCAAGGTGAAGCTCACCGTGATGTGTGCTTGATTCCAAGCTCCGCCCACGGCACTAACCCGGCCTCTGCCGCCATGCTGAGCATGGAAGTGGTGGTGGTGGAGTGCGATGCTAACGGCAACATCGATTTAGAGGATTTGACCCGCAAAGCCGAGCAGCACAGCGAGCGGCTTTCAGCGGTGATGATTACCTACCCGTCGACCCACGGCGTCTTTGAGTCGCACGTTCGCAAAGTATGCGAAGTGGTGCACCAGCATGGCGGCCAAGTTTACGTCGATGGCGCTAACATGAATGCTCAGGTTGGCCTCACTCGCCCTGGCGACTTCGGCGGCGACGTGTCTCACCTGAACTTGCACAAAACGTTCTGTATCCCCCACGGCGGCGGCGGTCCGGGGATGGGGCCGATTGGTGTTAAAGCACACTTGGCCCCGTTTGTGTCTAACCATGTGGTGACGCCCATCAACGGGGTTAACCCAGAGAGCGGCGCGGTGTCGGCGGCAGCCTTTGGCAGCGCTTCCATTCTGCCGATCTCGTGGGCGTACATTAAGATGATGGGTGCCCGTGGCCTGCGTGAAGCCACCGAGCTGGCCATTCTTAACGCCAACTATATTGCTAAGCGTTTAGAAGCGTCCTATCCGATTCTCTATCGCGGCCAGAACGGCAATGTCGCCCATGAGTGCATCATCGATATCCGCCCGCTGAAGAGCGCGTCTGGTATTAGTGAAGAAGATATCGCCAAACGTTTGATGGATTATGGCTTCCATGCCCCCACCATGTCGTTCCCAGTACCGGGCACGCTGATGATTGAGCCCACGGAATCTGAATCACTCTACGAAATTGACCGCTTCTGCGATGCTATGATTGCGATTCGTGAAGAGATTGCACGAGTAGAGAGCGGCGAATGGCCGCTGGATAATAACCCGCTGGTGAATGCGCCACACACACAAGCCGACCTAATGGATAGCGCATGGGACCGGCCTTATGACCGCCAGCTAGGTGCCTTCCCCACCGAAGCAGTGATGGCGTCGAAGTACTGGCCCTCAGTGAATCGCGTCGATAACGTCTTTGGTGATCGGCAGCTGATTTGCTCCTGCCCCAGCATTGACGAGTATCGCCGTTAAGCAGAATCCATAGCGCGATAGGAAACGCCCCTGGCCCGTTTATTCGGGTATCAGGGGCGTTTTTTCTTGGAGACGCTGATCATGAAAGCCGTTCAACAGCTTTTCATAGCGTTTAGGTAGGACCGAATCTTGACGACGAAGAAGATAGAGCACTTCGTTAATCGCTTGAGGAAGCGCTAACGCCTTCACCTGCCGCTGCCACGGCGACGTTTCGAGCACTAAGCGCGAGACCACCGTAAAGCCAAGCCCCCTCGCCACTGCATCCAGCACCATGCTCACTTCATTAGTGAATCCCTGGTGTCGAAAGTGGGTCATGGAGCGAAACTCATCGGGGTAGTTCGCACGTAACAGCGCATTGGCGTGGTTAATCCCATCGTAATAGTTGATAAAGCCAATCCCCATCAGCTCCGACAACGTGCTGCCTGCAAAATCGGCAGGTACGACCAAGCAGAGCGGCTCTTTATGCCACACCGTGCAGGTGAGTTCCGGGTGATTGACCTGCTCGGTCACGATACCGATATCGTAGCGGCCTTCGAGCAGGTCGTTGACGATCTCATGGTTGAACGCAAAGCTATAGTTAACGGTCAGGTTGGGGTGCATCTGCTGTTGACCGAGAATATACGGGTAAAACATCAGCCCTACGCTGCCTGGGGATGCAATCCGGCATTCGCCGCTATCCAGCGAGTCATCATCCAAGCCATGCCGGAACTGCTCATGTTCGGCAAACAGCTTAAGTGCGTAATCATAGGCACGGCGGCCCGATTCGGTCAGGGTAAAACTTCTGCCACGGCGCTCTAACAGCGTTTTGCCAAGATAGCTCTCCAACTTACGAATATGCTGGCTAACCCCAGGCTGCGTCATCTCTAAACGACGCGCCGTTCGTGTGAAACTGCCGGTTTCCACTAACGTTATAAACGTCCGAAAGTATTGGGCATTAAACATAGGGTTTAAGCAACATCCTCATTATCCATCATCGTAAGGCGCTGACGTGAAGCACTATTGTGACGTGCTATCGCACCCGCTGCCGTGTGCGCTTGCAGGCCCCTAGCGTAGCACAAACGCTGCTAAGACGGGCGCTTAGCCGCATTGCTGAACAGCGCCAAGCGCCGTGCTAGTATGCAGGTTCGTTACTAACACTCTTAGGGACAGCCAGACTAATGACGCAAACCCCAGCGCCTCGTGCCACGATTTCCAGCATTATTTCTCCTGAAGGAAGCCTTGAAGTCCTCTCGCAGCATGAGGTTAATCGGCTCAAGAGCACGTCTAAAAGTGGTTTGCACGATTTACTGCGCCGCTGCGCGCTTGCCGTACTTAATTGCGGTAGCGCTACTGATGACAGCTTGGCCATTCTCGAAGCCTATAAAGATTTCGACATTGAAGTACTGCAGCAAGATCGCGGCATTCGCCTAAAGCTGACTAACGCGCCAGCAGAAGCGTTTGTAGATGGACGCATGATTCGCGGTATCCGCGAACATCTCTCGTCCATCATTCGCGACATTGTGTATGTTTATAACGAAATTCAGCACCACAAGCGCTTTGATCTCAGTACGGGCGAAGGCACCACCAATGCGGTGTTTCATATCCTGCGCAAGGCGGGCACGCTGAAACCCGGTCGCGACCCTAGTTTAGTGGTGTGCTGGGGCGGGCACTCTATTTCCCGCGAAGAGTACGAGTACACCAAGGATGTGGGCTACCACTTGGGCTTGCGCGATTTAGATATCTGCACCGGCTGTGGGCCTGGGGCTATGAAAGGCCCAATGAAAGGAGCCAACGTGGCGCATGCCAAACAGCGCCGTAAAGATGGCCGTTACCTAGGCATCTCGGAGCCCGGTATTATCGCTGCCGAAGCGCCTAATCCCATCGTTAACGAACTCGTCGTCATGCCGGATATCGAGAAACGTCTGGAAGCGTTTGTGCGTCTAGGCCACGGCATTATTGTATTCCCCGGTGGCGTGGGTACCGCAGAAGAAATTCTCTATTTGCTGGGTATTCTGTTGCACCCCAGCAACCGGGAGATCCCCTTCCCTCTCGTCTTTACCGGCCCTGCCAACTCCGCGGCTTACTTTCAGAAAATCGATGAATTCCTGGTGTACACCCTCGGTGAAGAGATTCGCCGCTACTACACCATTATTACGGGCGACCCAGTGGCCGTCGCTCGCACAATGCGCGAAGGCATTGACCAAATTGCCGATTTCCGCCGCCAACATCAAGACGCCTTCTACTACAACTGGCGCTTAACCATCGCCCGTGAGTTTCAAGCACCCTTTGAGCCCACCCACGAAGCGATGCGCGGCCTAGCCCTTCACCGCCAGCAGCCCACCCACGAGCTTGCCGCCAACCTAAGGCGCGCTTTCTCCGGCATTGTGGCGGGTAACGTGAAAGAGCCGGGCATTCGCGCCATTGAAGCTCATGGCCCCTTCGAGCTCACCGCTGAGCCCGAATTGATGCAACGTTTAGATGCGTTGCTTAGCTCCTTTGTTGCCCAAGGGCGCATGAAGCTTGATGGCCAGCCCTATACGCCCTGCTACGTGCTTAGATAATCCCTTACTTAGATAATCCTTAGTAGCTTCACCCATAGCAGGTATCGCCCATGATACCTGCTTAAGGAAACTCGCCGTGATTATTGCACTGCTCACTTTCGTCATTGCAGGGATTGTTAAGGGAGCAATTGGCTCGGGAGTTCCGGTGGTCGTTGTACCTGTCTTGACCATGCTTTATGACGTTAAGCTGGCCATTGCCGTGCTGGTAGCTCCCAATCTTTTTAGCAATGCGCTTCAGGTATGGCAGTACCGCCAGCACCTTCTCCCCTTGCGCTTTCTACTCTCATTTGCCGTAGCCGGTGGCGCTGGCATTGTACTTGGCACCTGGGGGCTAGTAGTGCTCTCACCAACACTGCTATCGCTAGGCGTCGCTGCAGCAATTCTTCTGTATCTCATCATCAAGCTGGCCAAGCGTACCGCAACGCTACCATTTACGGTCGCAAAGCGAATTGTACTCCCCGTCGGTTTGTTGGCGGGTGTGCTTCAAGGCGCTGCGGGCATGTCGGCCCCTGCCTCAGTCACTTTTTTGAATGCCATGCAGCTTGAGCGTCGCGTTTTTATTGGCTCAATTTCGGTATTTTTCGTTGCCATTACCCTGGTACAAATCCCTGCACTACTCAGTGCTGGCATTCTTACGGGTGAGCGCACGCTCTACAGCCTGGGCGCATTGCTTGTGATACTCGCCGCCATGCCTATTGGTGCCCAGCTTGGCAGGCGATTACCCCACCGCTGGTTTGATAATCTCATTATGTGTTTGCTGGCGAGCATCGCCCTGAAAATCATCTTGGATGCCCTGCTGACATAACACCATTGCGCTAACATTCTGCACAATGATGCGAGAGCCGCTACACTGAAGCCTGTAATAACCGCAGTCACTCGCGATTATTGGCAGTTTCTTATCAAGGAAAGGAGTCACACATGGAGATGATTAACCAGTTGCAAGATGGCAAAACCAAAGCCTTCGCGAAGCACTGTTTTGAACGCTACTCCGCAGAGGAGCTCAATAGCGCTGCGGAAGGCTCACCCGACCACGCGGAAATGGAGCATTGGGGAATTACCGCAGGCCAATGGGAAGAAGCGGTAGCTACAGCACTCGCCGACCATAAAGCGCAAGGTTAATGGCCCCTCCCCAACAGAGCACATGGGGAAACAACATTCATCGAGCGAGGTAACTGGGAGTAATGAGACTCCTTTCTTACCAACAGGAACTAGGAGGTTCGCATGCGGAAATGGATTATGATGGCCCTCGCTAACTGGCTGCGTAAGCCAGAAAATCGCCAGAAAGCCAAAACAGCCTGGAACGATTTACGCGGCCGAAATAATGGAAAGCGAACGCCTCAGCAATCGCAAGCCACGCGGCGCGACTCATCAACGCCGCGCTCTAACGAGCCTTTCGATAACCGCCGCTAGCTTCAGTCCCAAACACGCCTTGACCCCTATCGCTGGGGCCAATTTTTGAGCTGAAATAGCAGGCATAAAAAACGGCCGCTGCGATAAACGCAAGCGGCCGTTTTAGTATTGGTCGGAGTGACAGGATTCGAACCTGCGACCTTTGCAACCCCATTGCCCTGCCCTTATCACTATATCCAATTGATTTAATTAAAATACCTGTCATATTTACGGACGGTCAAAACGGCCAATCCGCTCTATAAATATCAACAAGTTACAAGGCTGTTTTCACCTCATGCGTAGCCTGATTTTCTCCTGCCTGCCTGCCTGCCTGCCTGCCTGCCTGCAACATTAAAGATGATTTATCCAATGATCACTTATGCTGTAAATAGAAAAAAAGGGGCGCAAGGCCCCTTATGTGTATATTGAATTAGAACTTTTCAATATATATTTTGAAAGGCTTAGCCTTAGCGACTAGAACCTTGCCATTTTTCAGGCGGCGGCTCCAACGAAGAATGAAAACTCCCCGTTCGTCTGTATAAGTCATAGCTTATCTCCAGATATTGCAAGTTATCGCTACTTTCGTAGTGGACATTTCCTGGAGATACTGCTAGAATCCTTTTGCGCGGGACGTTTTCTAGCTTTCTCATCAGTTATGTTGAGAGCGAGCGGAGAACTCTCAAAGCAAACACTGCAATGTTTGCTTCCAAGGTCAATCATGTTATGTACGTGATTGGCCTTTATTTTCTTCAAACTTCAGTTCTAACTGTTTCTTGTTACCCGGCAACTTCAGATATTCAGCAATTGCGTCTGCAAACACATCAGCCTGCCATTCGGAATCTTCTTGTTTTTGAGGATGCTTGTCTGCAAAGTGCATCCCTGCTCTATGACCTAAGAAAATGTGCCCTAGCTCATGGAGCATAATCCACACATTTTCCGTAAGCCCATCTGTTAAAGACTTGTAAAATTGGTTCGGCACTCTAATTAGCAGTTGATCAGGCTCCGCAATTGCTCGAGTTAGAGAAATCCATTCATGATCATCGATAACATCTATGTTAATTTTCCAGACCTCAAGTGTCTGCAACGTGTGCTCGATATTACTAGCGTTGAATGAGTTTCTTTTCCACTCGAGCTTATCTGCTAGGCCTTGGGCATAGCTGTAGATTTTCTGTTCAGTCAAGGGCATCACTCGATGCCCCCGTAATCGAAATGGTTCTTCACTAGAATCATCAAGAGTTTTCATTGGAGTTTTTTTCCCATGCTTCTTCGAGGATCTTCCCAATCGCTGCTAATTGCTCTTGTTCAAGATCAGAATGAGCGAATCCGGCTAATAGTGCTCTGTGTTGAGGGGCGAGCCCGTCCAATGAAACAGTTTGATTAGATTGGTCAGCTAGAGCTCGGAATTTTCCAATAGAGATACTTTCACCCTTGCTGGAAAAATAACTGTAAAGCTCCTCTACCCACTTGTGAGGTATTTTGTTTCGACCAGTTTCGATCGCACTAAGAAACGCAGGCGATGTATCTAAATCTTCTGCCATCTTGCTCAGGGTTACACCAACGTTTCGACGCATCGATCTAACTTCATGACCGAACTTTGTAAGCGCCATGTTATATCCTCCACGAGTTGTAAATGTATCCTGAATCCGTGAAGCCGGCGCCG
>NZ_MWVI01000095.1 GCF_002087295.1 Vreelandella lionensis
GCGCGCCATGCCTGGCGCACCACAAAAAAGCCCGAGCATGGCGACATGCTCGGGCAAACGTCTTGCTCACACGACCCGACATCAGTGAGGCAAGTAACGAGAGTGCTCGGTACGGTGTTACCTATTAATATTAATGGTGGAAACGCTCTGCGGCTTGGCGGGCCAGTTCACGGATGCCATCCCAATCTTCGGCATCGACCATCGCTTTCGGCGTCAGCCAAGAGCCGCCTACACACATTACGTTCGGCCAACGAGAGGTAGGATTCGGCGTTGTCGACCGTGATACCGCCCGTGGGGCAGAAGCGCGCTTCGGGGATCGGTGCGCCGAATGCTTTGATCGCTTTAGCACCGCCGCTGGATTCTGCGGGGAAGAACTTGAAGCGGCGGTAGCCGTACTGCCAGCCGGTCATCAGCTCAGAAATGGTAGAAACGCCCGGCAGCATCGGTACGGGGCTCTCTACGCCGTAGCGGTAAAGCGCCTCGGTGGCACCTGGCGTAACGACGAAATCAGCGCCGACTTGCTCGGCTTGGCGGTACTGGGCAGGCGTGAGTACGGTACCGACCCCAATGCTGGCGCCCGGCAGCGCCTCTTTCATGCGCTTGATGGCTTCCAGGGCACAGTCGGTGCGCAGGGTAATTTCCAGCACGGTGAGGCCACCCTCAACCAAGGCGCGACCCAGCGGTACGGCGTCTTCCAGGCGCTCGATGGTGATCACCGGGATCACTTCGGCTTTCAGGCAGATGCTGTCTAGCTCGGCGGTGCGCGTTGAGGGTAGCTGTTTATCGATGGTCATCAGTGAGTCTCCAAGCAAATTGTTATTGGCGAAAGTGTAGCGTTAGGGCGCCCAGTAGATCGCCAGCGGGCAAGATAAGAAGGCGCGGATGGGCAGTGTACGAACATCGTCACCACTCATGGCATTCGCCAATACGGCACGCTTATCGTCGCCGGTAATATGTAGAATGTGGCGCTTTGCCTGATGCAGGCGGTCCGCCGAGAAGGTAATGCGCGGCTGCGGCTGGCTGGGAGTACGCACGGCCACTAGCGGCTCATCGGTAGAAAGCGCTAGGCCCAGCTCTTGGCTATCGGGGAACAGCGAAGCCGTGTGGCCATCGCCGCCCATGCCTAAAATCACCACGCTCGCTGGCCAAGCAAGCCCGGCGGTGGCTTCTGCTACCGCTGCCACGCCCTCTTCCGGCGTACCGGCGTCAGAGGTTAGCGGCACAAACGTAGCCGCGGCGGCGGGACCCTGCAGCAGGTTCTCGCGCACCAGCTTGGCGTTGCTGTCGCTGCTTTGCTCATCTACCCAGCGCTCGTCGGCCAGGGTGATATCGACCCGCGCCCACTCCAGCGGCTTTTGCGCCAGCGCCTTGAAAAACGGCACGGGCGTGGAGCCACCGGAGACCACCAGCAGCGCACGTGATTGGTTGGCAAGGTCATCGGCTAGCGCCTGATAGACGGCTTCCGCTAGCTGCTCGGCTAGCGCTTGACGTGCTTCGCTCATGTTAATAATCCTCGTACCAGCTGCGGCCATCCTGGGTAATCATGGCAATAGAGGCGACCGGCCCCCAAGAGCCCGCCGGATAACGGCGCGGCGGGGTTTCTGTGTTTTCCAGCCGCTGATCAACTGGTCGCACCAGCGCCACGCGTGCTCCACTTCATCCCGGCGCACAAACAAGTACTGCTGGCCTTTCATGACTTCTAGCAGCAGACGCTCGTAAGCATCGGGAATACGCGATTTCGGGAAGGCGCTGTTGAAATCCAGGTGCAGAGGGCCAGGGCGCAGGCGCATGCCTTTATCAAGGCCGCTATCCTTGGTGAGTACCTGAAGGGCAATGCCCTCTTCCGGCTGCAGGCGAATAATCAGCTTGTTGGAGGCAATGCCACGCTGGTCCGGGTCGAAGATGTAGTGCGGCTGCTGACGGAAGTGAATGACAATTTGCGACAGTTTTTCCGGCATCCGTTTACCGGTACGCAGGTAGAACGGCACGCCTGCCCAGCGCCAGTTAGCCACTTCGGTTTTCATGGCTACAAAGGTTTCGGTCTGGCTTTGAGTGTTGGCGCCCTCTTCTTCCAGGTAGCCCGGCACTGCTTGGCCATCGCTGGTGCCAGCAATGTATTGGCCGCGCACTACGTCGCGCCCCAGCGCTTCACCGGTGAAGGGTTTCAGAGCTTTAAGCACTTTTACCTTCTCATCGCGGATGGCATCGGCATCCAGGTTGGAGGGCGGGTCCATGGCGATCAAGCACAGCAGTTGCAGCAGGTGGTTCTGCACCATATCCCGCAGCTGACCTGCATCATCAAAGTAGCCCCAGCGGCCTTCAATACCGACTTTTTCGGCGACGGTAATCTCTACGTGAGAGATATGGTTCTGGTTCCACTGGGTGCCGAACAGCGGGTTAGCGAAGCGCAGGGCGATCAGGTTTTGAACCGTCTCTTTACCCAGGTAGTGGTCAATACGATAGATGCGCGACTCGGGGAACACGGCACCAATCGCGTCGTTGATCTCCTCAGAAGAGGCTAGGTCATAGCCAATCGGCTTTTCTACTACGACGCGGGTATCGTCATCTAGACTGTTGCTCGACTGCAAATTGCGGCAAATGTCGCCATAGATGCGTGCCGCGACGGATAGATACACCACCATGGGCTGCTTGGAGCCTTCGCGCCACTGGCGAATGGCGTCATAGCCCTCTGCGGTGGCGAAGTCGAGCTTGAGATACTCTAAGCGGTTCAGGAACCGCTCCAGGCTCTCTTTATCCTGCTCGTCTTTTTTCAGGCGCTTTTGCAGCGCACCGCTGACCAGTTGACGAAACGCGGCAGTGTCGTGCTCCTGACGCGCCAGCCCCATGATCCGCGTGCGTTCGGGCATCAAGCCTTCGCGGTCAAGATGATACAGCGCAGGAAACAGCTTGCGCATGGCAAGGTCGCCAAGCGCCCCAAAAAGCGCTAAATCAATAGCGTGATTCGGATCGCCCAGCGGGGCATGTGACTGGCTCATCTCAGCTCCTATTTATAATTAGGCTATCTAATGTAGTTAGATTACCTAAAATCTATCTGATGTGAGGCATTATACGCAATAATTCGTGTAATTTTACTACAAAATATTGTCGCCTGCTGCCCTTTCCGGTGGGTTTTACAACGACGATGTCGCGCCCTGACCGCCTACGCTTCTACCTTTACTCTACGCCCCTCGGATACGCCACCCCTCCTCCCCCCAAGGAGGAGGTGGCTTTGTGCGTAATTAGCGACGCTGACCGTGAACAAAGCGCGTCATGTGAGAACGCGAACGACAACAACAACGTCACAACGAGGTATGCACATCATGGCAATGGTTCGTCCATTTTTCACGCCGCTGCTCGCCGCTACGCTAGCAGCCACCGCCACACTCCCCGCCTTCGCCTTTGAGGATGACCGTTTAACCATTTGGATGGGCGACAATAAAGGCCAGGAAGGCATCCGCGCGGTCGCCGACCAGTTCCTAGAAGATACCGGCATCGAAGTGGAAGTCGTGTTTCCCGACAACCTGACCGACCGCTTCCAGCAGGCGGCAGGCAGCGGCCAAGGGCCGGATATCGTGATTTGGGCCCACGACCGCATGGGTGAATGGGCACAGAGCGGCCTGCTCAAACCGATCGCTCCCAGCGACAGTTTCCGCGAAGCGTTCTACGACTTCACCTGGGAGGCCGCGCTGTGGAATGGCGACACCTACGGCTACCCGATTTCGGTGGAATCCCTTGGGCTGATTTACAACAAAGCGCTGGTGGAAACGCCGCCCGAGAGCTTTGCCGAACTGATGGAGCTGGACGCCACGCTGGCTCAAGAAGGCAAGAAAGCCATCCTGTTCGATTACAGCGAACCCTACTACGGCTGGACACTGCTAGCGGCCAACGGCGGCTACCCGTTCAAACAGACCGACAGCGGCTACGACGTCAGCGATATCGGCGTCAACAATGAAGGCGCATTGCAAGGCGCAGAGCTACTGGTTGAGCTGATCGAAAGCGATGTACTGCCCCGCGGCACCGACTACAACCTGATGGATACCCGCTTCAACCAAGGCGAAGTAGCCACCATGATCAGCGGCCCCTGGGCATGGCCTAACCTGGAGCGCAGCGGCATTGATTACGGCGTGGCGCTGCTGCCTAAAGTAGGCGATGAGCGGGCAAAGCCGATGTTTGGCGTGATGACCGCCATGATCAACTCCGCCACGCCCAACGACTTTTTAGCCATTGAGTTTTTAGAGAACTACCTGCTCAGCGAAGAGGGGATGCGCACCTTCAACAGCGACGGTTCGCTAGGCGCGGTGGCCCATATTGATTACCAAACCGAGCTGGCGGACAACCCCAACATTGCCGCCACGCTGGAAAACGCCGAAGTAGGCATGCCGATGCCTAATATTCCTGAAATGGGAGCCTTCTGGGCCGCCATGGAGCCCGCGCTGCAGAACATTGGCAGCGGTCGCCAATCCCCCCAAGAAGCGTTGGATGCCGCTGCACGGCGCATGCGTCAGTAGCCTCTATCTTTCCCCTCCCTGCCCAGCGGCATTAGCGGCTGGGCAGCTTTCAGGAAGCCATCATGTATACCACCAACGCGTCTCGTGGCCTTCCCCGCCATCGCTCTCGCCATCTTACTGAACGCTACACCCGCTGGGCCATGCGTGGCGTGATTGCTGTTTTGGTGATTGCGCTACTCTGGTTAGTCTTGGCCTTCCATTTGAACGGCCAGTGGATGTTTGCCCTGCTGTTTTTAGTGTTAGGCGGCTCGCTGGGCGTGGTGTTCACCAAACGCACGCTGATGAGCCACCGCTATATTTTCCCCGCAGTGGCAGGCCTCGGGGTCTTTGTTATTTTCCCGCTGATTTACACTTTCGGGATCAGCTTTAGTAATTACAGCTCTACCAACCTGCTTTCAGAAGAGCGGGTGCGTGGCCAGCTCATGAGCCAAACCTATCAAGCGGAAGGCAACGCTTTTGACCTAACGCTCTACCCCGAAGGCGAGCTGGTAAGGCTCTATTTGGAAAGCCCTCAGGGCCAGCGGTTTGTGTCGTCTCCGCTCAATTTTGCCAATCAGGAAAATCGCCAGATTGGCGTTCAGGCAGCCGATGCCCCGCCCGCACAGGAAGCGCTGGGCATGCGTGACATTATTCAAGCACGGGATGCCCTGCAAGGTTTGCGGCTGGTCACTCCAGACGGCAGCGAACTGCGTATGGCGGGCTTGCGGCCGTTTGCGCCCATGGTCAACCGCTATGAAGCCCGCGAGGATGGCGCGCTGTATGATCGCCGCGATGAGCGGCTGCTTACCCCCACCCCAGCATTGGCTTTTTCGTCGCGGATAACGGCGAGCCAATTACGCCCGGCTGGTCGGTGAGCGTGGGCTTTTCCAACTACACCCAGATTTTCACGGACCCGGATATTCGCGGCCCGTTCATGCAAATTTTTGTGTGGACCTTCGTGTTTGCCGCCCTCACCGTGGTGTTTACCTTAGCGGTTGGCTTTGTACTGGCCTCGCTGCTGCAGTGGGACCAGCTCAAGGGCAAGGCCGTTTACCGCACGCTGCTGATTCTGCCCTACGCGGTACCGGCGATTATTTCGATTCTGTTTTTTAAAGGCATGTTCAACCAGCACTTTGGTGAAGTGAACATGATTCTGGACACCTTGTTTGGCGTGCGCCCCGAGTGGTTTACCGACCCATGGCTTGCCCGCAGCATGCTGCTGATTGTGAATACCTGGTTAGGCTACCCCTACATGCTGCTGCTCTGCATGGGCTTGATTCAGGCCATTCCCCAGGATTTATACGAAGCCTCGGCGGTAGACGGCGGCGGCCCGCTCACCAACCTGTTCAAGATCACCCTGCCGCTGATTATCAAGCCGTTAACGCCGCTACTGATTGCCGCCTTTGCGTTTAACTTCAATAACTTTGTGCTGATTGCGCTGCTCACCGGCGGCAACCCGGATATTTTAGGGGCCAGCACCCCAGCGGGCACCACCGACCTGCTGGTGAGCTACACCTACCGCATAGCCTTTCAGGATGCTGGGCAGAACTTTGGCCTAGCGGCCGCAATTGCCACGCTGATTTTCCTGCTGGTGGCAGGCATGTCGCTGCTCAATTTGCGCCTTTCCAAAGTGAAGGTATAGGAGGTTACACATGGCCATGGTTCAACCCCGCTCCGTTGGCGTGCGCCGCCTATGGGCGCACTTAGCGCTGTTCGGCTTTGTATCGCTAATTGTCTTTCCGCTGCTGCTGGTAATCTCGATCTCGTTTCGGGAGGGCAACTTTGCCACCGGCAGCTTGATTCCAGAGAATTTCTCGCTGGAGCACTGGTCCCTGGCGCTGGGCATCCCCTGGGAGCGGCCAGACGGCACCATAGTGCAGCCGCCCTTTCCCGTGCTGCTGTGGCTGTGGAACTCCATCAAGGTGGCCGTGGTGTCGTCAGTGCTGATTCTGATGCTGGCCACCACCAGCGCCTATGCGTTTGCCCGCATGCGCTTCAAAGGCAAGGAGCCGCTGCTCAAAGGTATGCTGATTTTTCAGATGTTCCCGGCGGTGCTTTCGCTGGTGGCGCTTTATGCGCTATTTGACCGGCTGGGGCAGTTTGTCGGCTGGCTGGGAATCAATACCCACGGCGCGCTGATTGTGGCTTCGCTCGGCGCGGTAGCGCTACATATCTGGACGATCAAAGGCTACTTCGAATCCATCGATGGCTCGCTTGAGGAGGCTGCCATGGTGGATGGCGCCAGCACTTGGCAAGCGTTTCGCTACATTCTGCTGCCGCTCTCTATCCCAATCTTGATGGTGGTGTTCATCCTGGCGTTTGTGATGAGCATTATGGAGTACCCCATGGCCTCGGTGCTTTTAGTGGACGAACACAAACTGACGCTCGCTGTGGGTGCCCAGCAGTACCTAGCCGACCACAACCAGCGCTGGGGCAATTTTGCCGCCGCCGCCGTACTCTCCGGCCTACCGATTACCGTGGCGTTTTTGATCTGCCAACGCTGGATTATTGGCGGTTTAACTGCAGGGGGTGTGAAGGGTTAAAAGAGTGCTTCATTAGCTTGTTTCCTCGCTTGAGCGGCTTGCTCATTTCCCGCGCCTGAGAAATCTACGCCGGGTTTTATTTTTTACGGACTTTTTATGCAGGTGCATGATGTTATAGACCATGCTTAAAGCAAATGAACGATGAGTAGGGCAATGCCCCCTACCAACCCCTGGTTTTATCGCAGCAAAGAGCTCTACCGCCACTGGGCACCGGTGTTTAAGATTTTGTCGGTGCTGTGGCTTATTCTAGCGCTGTTTATGACGGTGCCTTGGGCGGTGCTACTGATTGAACGAGACCCCGACGCCCAGGCGTTTAGCCTGTCTATTATGATCGTGCTCGCCTGTGTGGCGACCACGCTACTGCTCACTTATCGTGCATCGCTTGAGCTTAAGCCGTGGCAAATGTTTATTCTCACGGCAGGCAGTTGGACCAGCATTAGCTGCTTTGCCAGCCTGCCGCTGATTCTTGGCGCGCCGCAGCTAACGTTCTCCAACGCCGTGTTTGAATCCGTATCGGCGATCACCACCACGGGCTCTACCGTGCTGGTGGGCATAGAGACCCTCTCAGACGGCTTAAAGCTATGGCGCGGCTTGATGCAGTGGTTGGGAGGTATCGGCATCATCGTGATGGGCATTGCCATTCTGCCGTTTTTGAAAGTGGGCGGCATGCGTCTGTTTCATACCGAATCTTCTGACTGGTCGGATAAGGTCATGCCCCGCACTGGCGGTATTGCCAAAGCCACGCTGTCTATTTATGTCATCCTTACCCTTACGGCGATGGTTAGCTACTGGCTTGGTGGCATGCTGCCGCTAGATGCCATCGTGCATGGCATGTCTTCGCTCTCCACAGGCGGCTTTGCCAACTCTGATGCTTCGTTTGGCGCGTACACAGAACAACCGTGGCTGCTATGGATGGGCAGCTTTTTTATGCTCAGCGGCGCACTGCCGTTCGTACTGTATATTCGCTTTATTCGCTCTTCCCGCAGCGCGCTATGGAAAGACCAACAGGTACGCGGGCTGCTCAAACTGCTGCTGGCGGCCATTGTGATATTGAGCGCTTGGCGGGTATTTCAAGGCGACAACTGGTTTGTCTCACTCACCCACGTCACCTTCAACGTGATTTCAGTGGTCACTACTACAGGCTACGCATCAGACGACTACACCCTGTGGGGCTCGCTCCCCGTGGCGGCTTTTTTCTACCTGACGTTTATCGGTGGCTGTAGCGGCTCTACCAGCGGCGGTATGAAGATATTCCGCTTTCAAATCGCCATGCTGATGCTACGCAACCAGCTGCGCTACCTGATTCACGCGAACGGCATCTTTACCACCCGCTATAACCAGCAGCCGGTCACTAGCGATATCTCCCGCAGCGTCGTGGCTTTTTCGTTCTTCTTTTTTATTACCATTGCCGTGCTTGCATTGGGTTTAGCGGCGCTCGGTTTAGATTTGGTGACCGCGCTCGCCGGTGCGGCCACGGCCGTGGCCAACGTAGGCCCAGGCCTTGGCGATACCATTGGCCCGGCTGGCAACTTCGCCAGCCTGCCCGATGCCGCCAAATGGCTGCTATGTGTGGGTATGTTGATGGGCCGCCTGGAAATTTTAACCGTGGTCGTCCTCATGACACCGATGTTTTGGCGGCGCTAACGGTGAACAACATGCGCGTATTTCGTCTTCCCAACCGGCGCGAGTTAGCCTTAGTGCTGGGCACTAGCGGTGTGGCTCTGCTGGCTGCTTGGTGGCTACATACCTGGCTCGCGCTGGCCAATTTATCGCTGATTTTTTTAACAGCCGTGCTTGCCTGTGCCGTTCTGGCCAGCAGCCGTGCGGCCTTTATCAGTGCGCTGGTGAACTTTGTGGTGTTTAACGTCGGCTTTACCGAGCCGTACTTTTCTTTGGCAGTGTCTGAGCGGGAGCAGTTGGTCACGCCCCTGTTCTTTTTATTAATCGCGCTGGTCGTGGGTCATATTGCAGGCGTTAGCCGCGAGCGAATGCTGGCACTTAATGCCTCTCGGTTGGCAGAGGAGCAGGAGCGGCTGCGCTCTGCCCTGCTCGCCTCGGTGTCTCACGATCTACGTACGCCGCTTGCGTCGATTATTGGTGCCGCCAGCTCCCTGCGCACGTTAGATGCCCAGCTAAGCCAACAGGATCGCTTTGAACTGCTTGACGGCGTCCTTAATGAAAGCGAGCGACTGAACCGTTACATTCAAAACTTGCTGGACATGACACGACTAGGCCACGGCGAATGGGCGATTGAGCGGGACTGGATCAGCGTCGCGATTTGGTAGCGTCAGCACGGCGTCGTTTAACCGGCGCACTGGCCGATATTAACGTGCGTCAAGCATGGGATGGCGAGCTGCCGCTCTTGAATGTTCACCCCGCCCTGATTGAGCAAGCACTGGTCAACGTACTGGGAAAACGCGGCGCGGTTTTCTCCTCCTAACGGAGTGATCACCATTGCCGCTGCTACCGATCCTCGCCATAGCACACTCACACTCACCGTCACCGATGAAGGGCCCGGAATACCACCCGCCATGCGTGAACAGGTATTTGAGATGTTTTTCACAGGCAATGAGGGTGACCGCAGCCTGCACGGCACAGGGCTGGGGCTCGCTATTTGCCGTGGAATGTTGGGTGCCCATGGCGGAACGGTGTCGGCTGTTGAAGGGCCCCACGGGCAAGGAACTCAAATTATTATGCGGCTGCCACTCTCGACCCCCACCCAGGAGCCGAGCGATGACGCCTAAGCCCGCACGCATACTGATCGTTGACGATGAGCCCGCAATTCGGCAGTTTTTACGCATTAGCTTAGCGTCGCAAGGCTTTCGCATCAGCGCAAGCCAGCACCGGGTATGCCGCGATCCATACCGTACGTGAGATGTTAACGGCTGATCCTATCGATCTGATTTTGCTAGACCTTGGCCTGCCCGATATTGATGGGCAGCAGGTACTCAGCACGCTGCGCCAGCAGGTCAGCATACCGATCATTATTGTCTCGGTGCGCGGCCAAGAAGTGGAGAAGGTGCGCGCCTTGGATAACGGCGCCAACGACTACGTCACTAAACCGTTTGGCATTCAGGAGCTGCTGGCCCGTATCCGAGCTCTGCTGCGCCAGCATCCGCCCGCTATCACCAAACCGCGTTATCAGTATGGCGCGTTAACCGTTGATATCGCGGCCCATCAAGTGACATTACACGGTGCGACGATTCATTTAACCCGCAAAGAGTTTGCGGTACTGCACCAGCTTATTAACCAGACTGGCCGAATCGTGACGCAAACCCATTTGCTGCGCACGATCTGGGGGCCAAGCCATCAAGAAGACACCCACTATTTACGCATCGTCATCAGCAAGCTGCGCCAGAAATTGGGCGATGACCCACAGGCCCCTAGCCTGCTGCAAACCGAGCCGGGGATTGGCTATCGGCTTTGCGTTGAGTTCGACCGTGAGGACATAAACGAATGAAAATTATCATTCTTGGCGCCGGCCAAGTGGGCGCAACGCTGGCCGAACACCTCGCCCGCGAGGAGAACGACATCACCGTCGTCGATACCGACGGCGCAAAACTGCGCGAACTGCACACCAAGCTGGATATCCGCACGGTGACAGGTGCAGGCTCCTACCCCATTGTGCTACGCCAAGCAGGCTGCGAAGACGCCGATATGCTGATCGCGGTGACCAACACCGACGAGATCAATATGATCGCCTGTCAGGTGGCCCATACGCTGTTTCGCACCCCTACCAAAATTGCCCGCGTGCGCTCCACCGCTTACCTCACCCGTAAAGGGCTATTCGCCCATGAAGCGATTCCCATCGACGTGCTGATCAGCCCCGAGCAGGTGGCCACCGACCACGTGCGCCGCTTGATCGAGCACCCCGGCGCGCTACAGGTGCTGGAGTTTGCCGGTGGTTTAGTGCAGCTGGTGGCGGTGAAGGCCTTCTATGGCGGCCCGCTGGTGGGTCAGGATCTGGCCTTTTTGGGCAAGCACATGCCTAACGTGGAAACCCGCGTGGCGGCGATTTACCGCCGCAACCGGCCGATCATTCCACGGGGCGACACGGTGATTGAAGCCGACGACGAGGTGTTTTTCTTGGCGGCCCGCCGGGATATCCGCGCGGTGATGAGCGAGCTGCGCAAGGTGGAGCGGGACTTCCGCCGCGTGGTGATTGCCGGGGGCGGCAATATCGGCGAGCGGCTGGCGGAGCACTTGGAGCACAGCCATCAGGTGAAGATCATCGAGCAAAGCCTGGAGCGCTGCACCACGCTCTCCGAGCGGCTGGATCGCACAGTGGTCCTCCACGGCAGCGCCACCAGCAAGCGGCTGCTGGAAGAGGAGAATATCGAGGATTGCGATATCTTCTGCGCGCTGACCAACGACGACGAAGTGAATATCATGTCGTCGCTACTGGCCAAGCGGTTGGGGGCGAAGAAGGTGCTCACACTGATCAACAACGCCGCCTACGTGGATTTGGTGCAGGGCGGCGATATCGACATCGCCATTTCCCCCCAGCAGGCCACCATTGGCAGCCTACTCACCCACGTGCGCCGGGGAGATATCGTCAATGTGCACTCCCTGCGCCGGGGCGCGGCGGAGGCCATTGAGGCCATCGCCCACGGCGATAAGCAGTCGTCAAAAGTGGTGGGCCATCGCCCATGGTGACGTGCGGGTGGAGAGCGGCGACCACGTGATTCTCTTTGTGATCGACAAGCGGCGCATTCGCGACGTGGAGCGCCTCTTCCAGGTCGGATTAAGCTTCTTTTAACAGAAGCTTGCAATGAACGTCGCCACCAGGGGTGGCGATGTTAGATTTCTACCGCGCGGCCAATAAACTCAATGGGCCCGGTGGGCAGCCCGGTGGGCGAGCCAGAATCATCTTCCAGCGTCAGCTCAAACAGCTGGTTATCCTCAAGCGGTGGCAGTTGATCCAAACGCAGGCGCAGCGGTTGCCCTGGCTCTACAAGCCCCAGCGAGACAGGCGCTTGCCAATCATCGGCCTTGGTCCAGAACTCGAGCGCTTTGCCCTCCGGCACTTCAAACGTGCCCAAGGGAATCAACTGAATTTCCTGGCGATTCGCGGTCTGTACCACCCCCCCCGCCGACTGAGTTTGCGGCGCTAACAGCCCCACCATGTACTCAGGTGTTGAGGGTCCGGTGACCACGTTCGTCAGCATCACGCTCATTGCCAATACAGCAGCGACACTGACCCCCGCCACCCCACGCCAAAACGGCAGGCTATGCGCCAAGCGACGACGCGGCACATGGGAGCTCGGCGTGCGATGAGGTATCGGACGCGAGGCGCTCGCAGACGATGCCTTCAGACTGCGCTCGATGCGCGGCCAGAGATAATCGGAGGGCGTGACCGGCTCCACCATCGGGGTATAGGGAAAGAAACGCTCTTCCCAATCCGCCACTGCTTTTTGCAGCTCAGGGTCGTTGGCTAAACGCGGCTCAAAAGCTTCGCGCTCGGTCATAGGCAGTGTGCCTAGCACGTACTCCCCGGCTAGGGCATGAAGGTCATCGGGTTCGTTTGAAGGGCTCATGCCATACACTCCCGTAAGCGAAGTAGGCTGCGCTTAATCCAGGCTTTTACGGTGCCCAGCGGCGCGCCCGTGTGCGCCGCAATCTCTGCATGGGACAAACCATCCACATAAGCATGCAGCACGCAGTTACGGCGTTCGGTTTCCAACTGCTGCAGGCACTCGTCCATCCGTTGGCCGGTTTGCCAATCGAAGGCGTCCGTCACCCGCGACGCCTGCTGGAAGGTGTCGTCGTCATCGAGTTCGTGGGGGTCATCCAGGTCGACACTCACTTCGCGGTCACGGCCACGGATGGCATTCAGCGCCAAGTGGCGGGCAATACTGAAGATCCAGGTACGGGCAGCACCTTTTTGAGGGTCGAAGCTGTCAGCGCGCTGCCAAATGTTCAGGCAGGCATCGTGGACAATGTCTTCAGCCATGCCTCGGTCTTTCACAATGCGCAAAACAACACCAAGCAGCTTGGCACCTTCGTACTGATAAAGCTGTTGTAGCGCTGCGTGCTCCCCACGGGCGCAGCGGGCGAGCGCATCAGCATAATCGAATTCATGAGTGGGCCTTCCGTGGCCGTTCTCGGTGCTAATGGTGTTAGCCTTACCTGTTTCAGACATATCGCGTTCAGACACATCTTCGCTCCCTGGGAACGCGCCGGCATCGGTCGTCGCACTGCCAGAAGCATAGCGGCTAGGGAGCCTGGATACGAGTCCCTAGCCTTACTGAACTTAATAAAGGTGAGTCAGTATTGGAACGCTTAGTTCGCGGTCCAGAAGATGTAGTCGGCTTGATACGTCACGACGGCAGTGGCGCCCTCGTGGCCCTCGTCACAGGCAACATCAGGGGCAACGCCGCCTTGGGTGTTCAGGCGCTGGATGTAGCTAACACCGCTCATGGCGCCTTCGCCTTCAGCCGGGTTGGCTTCAACAAGCTGCAACGGAATGTTGCCATCGCCATTTGGCGCCACGGCTAGCTGGGTGCCGGTAATTTTAGAACCATCCAGGGCTTCCCAAGTAGCGGGCGGGCCGTAGTAGCTGCCTACCTGGGTGCCTTCGCTATCGTTCAGCGCAGCGTGCGGGCCTTTGAATACCCAGCCCATGGTGCCGTCTTCTTTGGCTTCACACATGTAAGTAATAGCGCCAACGCCCACGGTTTCGAGAGCGACGGTATTGCCGTCCGGTACTTGGACTTCGGCGGGCGTCATGTCAGCCAGCGCGACGTGACTGAAGGATGCAATCAAGGTAGCGGCGAGAGTAGCACGCGTTATATGTTGGATGGTCATTTCAGTCTCCTTGGGTTTTGTATCAACCGCTTTAAATAGCGGCTGTATAGGGGATACACACAAGGAGACGGTTTGGATGCACTCTTTTTTAAAAAAAGTTTAATTATTTAAAAAATTATCGGCTCACCCCATCCACCGCGACTTGGCGCGGGCAGGCATTGCCGTTGGCATCAAACAGGTGGCAGCGCTGACCAGCGATTCCCAAGCGCGAGACCTGCCCCTCTTCCAGCCGTGTCAGGCCATCCAGACGCTGGGTCAAAGGGGTATCGATACCCGCCACCTGCCAGTGAGCGAGGGTTTCATAGCCCAGCTTTTCGGCCACCATCAGGGTCGCGCTCAGCGTTGCATCCGCTTGCTCAGCCGCCACGAAGTCTTCTGCCCGCAGCCCTAGCGTGGCGTGTTCACCGGCCTGAAGCTGCTGACCGCCCACCGCCACCGCCAGCGTTTCACCGCTGTGCAGGCGCACCACGGTTTGGCGCTCGCCGGGGTCGACCACCGTCCCCGGCAGCGTATTGATACGCGGCGAGCCGATAAACTCCGCCACCTCAAGGGTATTGGGAAAGTGATACAGCGACAGCGGCGCGCCTACCTGGGCAATACGCCCCTTGGAGAGCAGCACGATACGATCCGCCAGGGTCATCGCCTCCACCTGATCGTGGGTAACGTAGATCATTGGTGGCGTTTAAGCGCTTGTGCAGCGCGGCGATCTGTACCCGCATATCGACTCGCAGTGCGGCATCCAAATTGGAAAGCGGCTCGTCGAATAGGAACACTGCAGGCTCTTTGACCAGGGTGCGGCCAATGGCGACCCGCTGGCGCTGGCCGCCGGAGAGGTCTTTGGGCTTGCGCTCCAGAAGCTCGGTGAGGTGCAGCATCTCGGCGGCGTGCTCCACGCGGCGGCGAATTTCTGCTTTGTCGGTGCGTGCCAGCTTCAAGCCAAACGCCATGTTCTCGGCCACGCTCATGTGCGGGTAGAGGGCGTAGGATTGGAACACCATGCCGATGTCCCGCTCCTGGGGCGGAATCTCGTTGATCCGCTGGCCATCGAGCTGCATATCTCCGGTGGTAATGTCCTCCAGACCCGCAATCATGCGTAGCAGCGTGGATTTACCGCAGCCGGAGGGGCCCACGAAAACGACGAACTCGCCGTCTTCGATGGTGAGGTCGATATCCCGTGAGATTTCGACACCATCGAAGGATTTACCGATGCAGCTGAGGGTTAAACGTCCCATGGCGCATCCTCCTCCTGTGCTTGCGGGCAGCGGGCAATCGCCACCCCAAACGGCGGCAGCGTCAGCGTACCTGCCTGCCACTCGCCGTTTAGCCACTTAGGCGCATCCCCCAGCGCTTCAGCACCCTCGGGAGCCGGGCGGGTCACGGTTTGATCGCTAAAGTTCAGGGCCACCAGCAGGCGTGTTTGCTGATAGGTGCGCTCCAAGCAAAGCACCTCGTCGCGTACCGGGTGATAGCGCACGTCGCCTTTAACCAGCGCAGGCTGCGTGCGGCGGAAGGCTAAAAAAGCTCGGTAGGCATTGAGCAGCGAATCGGCATCCTGCTCTTGATGGTCAACCGGCAAACTTGCGTGGGAATCGGGCACCGGCAGCCAGGGAGTAGCGCTGCTAAAGCCCGCATGGCGGGCGTCCGCCTGCCAGGGGTGCGGGGTGCGGCAGCCATCGCGACCTTTATAAGCAGGCCAGAAGGTGATGCCCGCCGGATCGACGAGCTGCTCGAAGGTCAGCTCCGCCTCGGGCAGACCCAGCTCTTCGCCCTGATAGAGGCATACGCTGCCCCGCTGGCTGAACAGGAACACCAAATAGAGGCGCAGCTTCTCCAGCTGCCCTTCCGCCTGCCAGCGAGTTGCTAGCCGCGTTACGTCATGGTTTCCCAGCGCCCAGCAGGGCCAGCCATCGCCAATGCGCGCTTCCATTTCAGTAAGCGTTTCGTGCAAATAGCCGGGGTCGGCTTTATCGGTCAGCAGGTTGAACGAGTAGCACATGTGCAGCCGCTTGCCGCCCTGGGAGTACTCCGCCATCACGCCGAGCGCGTCATCGTCGCCCACTTCGCCCACGCTGGTGGTGCCGGGATACTCATCCAGCAGCGCCCGCAGCCGCTCCAGAAACAGCAGATTTTCCGGCTGGGTTTTGTCGTATTGGTGGAGCTGATAGCCGTAGGGGTTATCAGGGCGAACGCCCAGGAAGCTCTCGATAATTTCCTGGCGCGGCGGGTTGTCTTTTAACTCGCCGTGGGTGCAGAAATTCACCGCCTCCCGCCGGAAGCCATCCACGCCGCGCTCCAACCAGAAGCGCACCTCTTCCAGCATGGCGTCGACTACCGCAGGGGTGCGGAAGTTAAGGTCCGGCTGGCTGGCCAGGAAGTTATGCAGATAGTACTGGCAGCGGCGGGGATCCCACTGCCAGGCGCTGCCGCCGAATACCGACTGCCAGTTGGTGGGCGGCGCGCCGTCGGGTTTGGGGTCGGCCCATACCTACCAGTCGGCCTTGGGGTTGTCGCGGCTTTGGCGGCTCTCTTTGAACCCCCGTGCTGGTCGGAGGTGTGGGACATCACCTGATCGATCGTCACCTTCAGCCCCCGCGCGTGGGCCGCTTCGACCAGGCGGTCGAAGTCTTTCCAGCGTGCCGAACATCGGGTCGACATCACGGTAGTTGCTGATGTCGTAGCCGAAATCTTTCATCGGCGAGGTAAAAAATGGCGACAGCCAAATCGCCTCGACGTTCAGTGAGGCGATGTAGTCGAGCTTATCGATTACCCCTTTCAAATCGCCAATGCCGTCGCCGTTACTATCCATAAAGCTGCGCGGGTAGATTTGGTAAATCACCGCGCCGCGCCACCAGTCTGCCCCCTGGCTGCCAACGTAGTGAGAAGTAGAAGGTGTCTGCATCATGATCCTTGTCCTTGTTATTGCCGTCGGCATCTCGATGAATAGAGAGATGCCCCATAGTCGGCATGATGCAGGCTACGCCGCTCGATAGAATCCTCCCCCACTGGGCATACCAGGCGTAGGCCCGGGGAGGAGTGGTCACACGGCGCCTTACTCCCCCTGGATATGCGCCCAGCGCTGTCCGGCCAGGGCAATGGCCTCGTCCCGGCGGCGGATATTCTGCTTTTGGTAGAGGCTGCGGATATGGGTTTTGATGGTGGTCGGTGCTACCGAGAGCTGCTCGGCAATCTGTTCGTTGGAGAGCCCGGCGTGAATCAGCCCCAGGATTTGCCATTCGCGGCGGGTCAGCGGCGAGGTGCGGATCAGCTCTGGCACGTCGGGCCTCGCGACAATATCCGCGATGACCGTTTCATCTAGCATTAAGCGTCGGGCGCAGCCGAAATCCTTCTGTTGGCCCGCCAGCGCCAACAGCCGTTCTGCCCTCGCCTGCTCTAAAGCCGCTAGCGTGCCGCTGGCGAGTAAGCCGTTGAGCAGTTCCCCAAGCGGTTTCCCCAAGCGCAGAAAACTGCCTACCAGCGCGGTACGGGAAGCCAAGCTGAGCGCTTGATGCATGTGGTGGCGGGCTTGCGTCTCCTGGCCAGCCGACCACGCAGCGGCCGCGAGGCAGAGCTGATTGCGGTTGGCATCGGTAACCAGCCCTAGTCTTTGAGTATGCACTTCGAGCGCTTCCAGAAGCGTGCGGGCCTCCTCGCACTGGCCCAACAGCGTGAGCGCTCGGGCGTGGTTGCGCACGTTGCATTGGGCAAAGTGGTTGGTGGCCCCTTCGGTAACGGGAGCGGGCGCTTCTTGGCGCCAGCGCTCCACCGTGTCGAGGTCTTGCGTGGAGTGCCACCAGGCCAGCAGCGTGGCGTGGGCATTGGCCACCCAGTCGATATGGTAATCGCCTTCGGCGAGGATTTTACGCAACCGCCGGATATGGTCGGCGCACTGGGCCTGATCGCCACGGCTCTGGGCAATTTTGGCCAGTTGAATGTGGCACTGCAGCGTCCAACGCTCGCCCTGGTTATCCAGCACGGCAATGCCTTTCAGCGCGGCCTGCTCGGCTTCATCCAGGCGGTGCCACTCCCAGAGCACCTGGCTGCGAATCCGGTAGAGAAATTCCGCCACGGGCAGGTGCTCAAGCTCTGCTCGCTCCAGGTGGGCAAAGGCGCGTTCTTGAATATCGTAGGCAGCCTGCAAGCGCCCCTGGGCCACCAGCGTTTCCGACTGATGGCAGAACGACCACAGCAGCAGCTGGTGATCCTCTCGCTGGCGCGCCAAGCGCTCCACCTCGCGCACCCGCTGCAGCGACTCATCCAGATAGCCCAGCACAAAGCGCGCCTCGCTCAAAATGGCTGTCGCGGTCAGCGGGGTGGAGGCTAAATAGCGGGCGGGCACGGCCAGCGCCTGTTCGGCGAGCGGAGCGGCACGCTCGGCGTTGCCTTGATTGATCGCTAACTGGGCACGCAGGGTGGCAAACTCCGCGCTCAACACCTGCCACTCGGGCACCTCAAGCTGCGCTTCGATCCAGCTAATCACCCGTGCGGTGATATCAAACTGAAACTGCGCATGGGAGACCCAGCCGTAGAGTAGCGCCAGCTCTGGGCGTGTCGAGATGTGCGGCTCCCCCAGCAGCCCAAGCCCTTGAGCCAGCAGCGCGTAGGCCCCGCTGGCCAACAGCGCTGGCCCTTGCGCGACCAGTAGACTAGCCACCTCCTCGGGCGATTCCGCCAAAATGGCTTGGCGCAGTGCCATGATCGGGTCGTTGAGTGCCAACCAGGCTTGGCTGGCCCGCTGGTGCAGGGTGCGCTGGGTGGCAAGGCTAAGCTCGTGGCGACGGTGGCGCAGGTACTCCCCGAACAGCCGTTGAAAGCGGTACCACTGGGCGTGGGGGTCGGGCCGCTCGATAAATAGCCCCGCCTGTTCAAAGGCTTCCAACCGCTGGGTAAGCCGCTCGCCCTCCAGTAGGCGCGCCATCAATTCAGGGGTAAAGCGCTCCAGCACCCCAAGCTGCAGCATGAGTTCACGCTCTTCAGGGGGCAGTGCCTCGGCCAGCAGCTCATCAAACCAAGCCACAAAATCAGGATGCCCGCCGTTTAAGCGCTCAACCAGCGCATCGAACCCGGCGCGGGTAGTGGTGCGCCCCACCAGCCAATTCAGTGCCATCACCCAACCGCCGCTTCTGCGTAGCGCTCGCTCCAGGCTCACCCGCGTAGGGGGAAAGCTGAGCTGCTCAGCGCAGAGGGTTTGCGCCTCTTCGCTATCGAAGGCCAAGGCGCTAAGGTCGATCTCTTCGAGTTCACCGCGCAGCCGCAGGCTGGCAAGGCCCAGCGCAGGGCAGGAGCGACTGGCCAGGGTCAGGGTCAGCCAGGGCGGCTGATGACGCAGCCAGTGGGCGAGCCCGGCTAAAATATCGGGGTGGGTAAGGTGTTCAAACTCATCCACCACCAATCGGCAGGCTGCGCGCTGTTCAGGCAGCTCGGCCAGCCAGCGCTCCAACTGCTCAACACACTCTTGCTCATCGCACTCTGCCCCTTCGGCCAAAGGCGACAGCGGCGTATGCTCGCCTAGCAGCGACTGGATGGCCGCTTGCCAGTAGCTCAAAAAGCGCTCGGGCTGGTTATCGCGCTGATCCAAACGCAGCCAGGCCGCCTCTTGTTCCAGGGCGGGTAGGCGTTCAGCCAGCAGCGTGGTTTTGCCATACCCCGAAGGAGCCTGCACGACCAACAGGCGCACCCGTTCGTGCAACGCGAAGAAGTCATTGAGGCGCGGCCTTGCCACGACGCTCAGTGGCAGCGGCGGTGCTTTTAGCCTTTCTTGAAGCAGCGGCATGGCCCTCTCCTTGACTACCCAAAACCTAGCCTAGTAAACCTAGGCTAATAAAAAGCCCGCGACGAATCGCGGGCAATCAGCATTGGTGAAACAAACGTATCAATAACAGCCTTGCTAGTGAGCGGTTCGCCCTTAGAACCATACTTCGGTCTGGACACCGAAGGTAAACTCACCACCTGTGAAACCGTCGCTGCCCAGAGAGCTGGCACCGTAGCTGTTCAGGCTCTCATCCCAGTCGCTGTAAGTGGTGAACAGACGAATTTCAGGACGCTTCCAGAACCCGCCAACTTCCGGCTTGAAGGTCGGGGCGATGGTGAACTTCATGTAGTCGCCGTCCACCGCATTGCGACCGCTGTAGCCCTGCGGCTCGAAGTCCATCCACTGGTAGCTGGATTCGTACTGCATTTCGAAGTTCTGGTTAATCTCATTCGCCAAGCGAACGTTCAGAGTGGCCCAGTCGTAGCTGTCGCCACTAGCAAAACGGTCGTCGCTGGTTTCTGCCAGAATGGCCGGCGCAATACGCCACTGCGGAGCGAGGTAGGTCGTACCGTAGAGTGCCAGACGCGTTGCGCTAGCATCATCGGTCAAGTCGCCGTTGCTACCCAAGCCTTTCACCTCGGCCCCCAGGCCTTGGCCGTGCAGTACGGCGGCCTTGAAGTTACCGTCGCCTATGCCGAAGAAGCTATCACCGTGGTAGGCCACCATGGTGTGCCAACCGGTATCGGCAGCGGTTTGACCCACGCCAATATCGCGCTCGTCGTTATCGGAAGCGGACATGCCGTTGACCATCACCTGCCAGTTACCGAAATAGTTATTGGAGGTCAGGACCAGGTTGTCGGTATCGCTGTTTTCGCCATCCAAACCGGGGTTTTCACGGTTGATGACCGGGTAGTCGCTGAAGCTGCGACCATAGAGCGAGAAGTTGGTTTTCCAGTTCTCCGCCAGCTGCACGTCGTACACACCGCCACCGGTACCGGCGAGGAAGACCACATCGCTGTCGAGCCAGTGAATGTTGAAGTTATTACGATCGAACCGTTTACCGGCCCAAATCGAGGCGTTCTCGAAGGCACCGGTGAAGCTCGGCAGGTCGCTGAATTCTGCGTACACCTGACGGACGTTCAGGTTGGTGTCATCGCCCACCCAGTCGTTGCCGGAATTGGTGCCATGGGCCAGCATGGTGGTGTAGCGGGCTTTTGCACCGTTATCGAACTGCATGCGGTAGTTCAGGATGGCTTCAGAGTAGGTTTCCGGCTCGTTACCCAAACGCCCCACTGCGCCGCCATTACCACCGGCGGGCGTTAGGTACGGGCCGCCCGGTGCGCTTTTGCCATCTTCATCGATCAACAGGCCAGAACGAGCATAAACGTTAAACGAGAAACCTTCTTCGCCGCTGGCTTGGCGCTCAACGCGCGCCAGGCGCTCTTCGATATCGGCATTGGTAGTCGCCGCAGCCGGGGCGCTGGATGCAGGCGCGGTTCCACGACCTTGCTCGGCTAGCTCGGCGCGGCGCTCGGCAGCCTCAGCCCGCTGCTCGGCGGCCGCAATGCGCGCTTCTAGCTCGGCAAAGCGCTCTTCCATCGTCGTGTCGGCGTTGGCAACACCGCAAAGTCCGAGGCTGGCAGTGGCAACGGCGATGGCTAATGGTGTCTTGAATGTCATTTTGTGCATTGTTTTAAATCCTATTTTTGTTCTGATCGTGACGATGGCTCCAGGCATTGCCTTCCCTTGAATAATGTTGCAAAGCAAGTTCTATTTGGAGCCGAAGAGCGACAGCCACTAAAACTTAATCGATTAAGAGCTAGTAAACCAACAAGCTTTTACTAATTATCGACCAATGTCTAAAGCACTATTTATCTTAGAGAAACCGAATTGAAATAGATTAGACAAAAGTCTCTATTGAACTTCACGACGACAGACGGCTAACTGGCAGCGTACTTAATCGTTTAAGTAGGCGCTACAAGCGCTCTGATCCCCCATCACCCACAACAATAAACGCCGAGGAACGCCGTAATGAAAAAGACACTACTCACTTCAGCTATCGCTTTGGCCAGTCTTGCCAGTACCACCGGGTCTGCCCAGGCGGTCGAACTGACGATTTCCTGTGGTGCGGTTGGTGCAGAGTTGACCCTTTGCCAAGAAGGCGTGCGCGCTTGGGAAGAGAAAACCGGCCACAGCGTCGATGTGGTTTCAACGCCCAACTCGTCCACTGAGCGCCTGTCTCTCTATCAACAAATTCTCTCCGCCAACTCCAGCGATATCGACGTCATGCAAATCGACGTGGTGTGGCCCGGCCTGCTGGCCAACCACCTGTTCGATCTTCGCGAGGTATTGGGTGACGACGCAGCCGCGGGCCATTTCGAGACGATCGTGGTCAACAACCCCATCGATGATCGTCTGGTCGCCATGCCGTGGTTTACCGATGCGGGGGTGCTTTACTACCGGGAAGACCTGTTGGAAAAGCATGGCCACGAGGTGCCCACCACGTGGCAAGACCTGACTGAGATTGCGCGCGATATTCAAAACGCTGAGCGTGAAGCGGGCAACAGCCGCATGCAGGGCTTCGTATTCCAAGGGCGCGCCTATGAAGGGCTGACCGTCAACGCCTTGGAATGGGTCGCCAGCTTTGGCGGCGGTACCGTGGTCGATAATGACGGCGAAGTGACCATCAACAACGAGCGCGCTGCCCAAGCGTTGGATCTGGCTGCCTCTTGGATCGGTGACATCTCCCCGGAAGGCGTGCTGAACTATACCGAAGAGGAAGCACGGGGTGTTTTCCAGGGCGGCAATGCCGTCTTCATGCGCAACTGGCCTTACGAATGGGCGCTGGCCCAAAGCGATGACAGCGACGTGCGCGGCAAAGTAGGCGTCGTGCAGCTGCCTGCTGGCGGTGAAGAGGGCCAAAGCGCTGCGGGCCTGGGCGGCTGGAACCTGGCCGTGTCGCGCTACAGCGAGCATCCTGACATTGCGGCGGATTTGGTGGCTTACCTGACCGGTGAAGAAGAGCAGAAACGTCGCGCCATTCAGGCATCCTACAACCCCACCATCGATGCGCTCTACCAGGACCAGGAAGTACTGGAAGCGGTGCCCTTCTTCGGCACGCTCTACGACACATTCACCAATGCCGTCGCGCGTCCGTCTGCACCTACCGGCGGTGCCTATCGCCGGGTCAGCAACGCCTTCTTTAGCACCTCCCCTGACGTGCTGTCCGGCACCAAAGATGGCGCTCAAGCCGTCGCTGACCTTGAAGGCGAATTGCTGCGCCTGAAGCGTCGCAACTGGTAAACGCGGAGACACCTATGTCGAGCTCTTCTCACCACTCTCACCAAAACGCGCCCCTCGGGGCGCGTTCCGCCACGCCAGCGCGGCGGCAACGGGGCACCAATGTCCGCCGGCAACGCGTCAAGGCGGCGTGGCTGTTCTTAGCCCCCATGCTGATTGCCCTCACGCTGGTGGCGGGCTGGCCGTTACTTCGCACCTTCTTTCTCAGCTTTACCGATGCGTCGCTGTCCGATTTAGGCGCCGCAAACCTGATTGGCTTTGAAAACTATCTGGTTTACGACAACGGCCGCTGGTTTGGCGTGCTAGCCGACCCGGTATGGTGGCAGTCCGTGTGGAACACGGTCTACTTCTCGGTCGTTTCCGTTTCGCTGGAAGTAGTGTTTGGCGTCATCGTGGCGCTGATTCTGAACGCAGAATTTAAGGCCGCGTGATTGTTCGTGCGGCGGTCCTCATCCCTTGGGCCATCCCCACCATTGTCTCAGCCCAGATGTGGGCGTGGATGCTGAATGATCAGTTCGGCATCATCAACCACCTGCTGATGGTGGTTGGCATTATTGATAATCCCATCGCCTGGACAGCCAGCGCCACCTACTCCATGTGGGCGGTCATTATGGTTGACGTTTGGAAGACCATTCCTTTCGTCGCGCTGCTGGTGTTAGCCGCGCTGCAGATGCTGCCTAAAGATTGCTATGAAGCTGCTGAGGTGGATGGCATTCACCCCGTGCGCGTGTTCTTCAAGGTCACGCTACCGCTGATTACTCCAGCGCTAATGGTGGCGGTAATCTTCCGGCTGCTGGATGCGCTGCGCGTATTCGACGTGATCTACGTATTGACCTCCAACTCCACCAGCACGATGTCGATGTCGGCGTATGCGCGCCAGAAGCTGGTGGAATTCCAGGACGTCGGCTATGGCAGTGCGGCCTCTACGCTGCTGTTCCTGATCATCGCGCTGGCCACCGTGGCTTATCTCTACCTTGGCCGCAAACAGATTCAAGTGGGAGGTGACTGATGAACAGCCGCCAGTTCGCCAAAATTGCTAAACGCGTTGGGTTTTTGGGCACTGATTGCCGTCATTATGGTGTATGCAGTGTTCCCGTTTTACTACGCGGTGATCACCTCGGTAAAACCCTCTAGCGACCTGTTCCGCGTGGAGATATGGCCCTCTCCCTGGAACCTGGACAACTACGCGAAAATCTTTAGCCAATCGAGCTTTGTGCGAGCGATTTTCAACTCCATCATCGTCGCCTTTAGCGTAG
This sequence comes from Vreelandella lionensis, assembly GCF_002087295.1. Classification (GTDB taxonomy): domain Bacteria; phylum Pseudomonadota; class Gammaproteobacteria; order Pseudomonadales; family Halomonadaceae; genus Vreelandella; species Vreelandella lionensis. The sequence goes on from NZ_MWVI01000095.1 coordinate 24,143, forward strand.
TGTTTATCGCCCTGCTGCTGGGTATCTCCCCGCCTCTTATGCGCTTGGGCGGGTACGCTTTCGGGGCCGTTCGACGGTGCTGCTGGTCATTCTGGGCGTTTCGATGTTCCCTCAAGTGGCCGTGCTCTCTGGGCTGTTCGAGGTAATTCGCGCGCTGAACCTTTACAACAACCCGGCGGGCCTGATTCTCAGCTACACCATCTTCACCCTGCCCTTTACGGTGTGGGTGCTCACCACCTTTATGAAGCAGCTGCCCATGGAGCTGGAAGAGGCGGCGATCATGGATGGGGCAACGCCCTGGGTGACCATCACCAAGGTATTTCTGCCGCTGATGTGGCCGGCCATGGCCACCACCGGGCTGCTGGCGTTTATCGCCGCCTGGAACGAATTCCTGTTCGCCCTGACATTTACCCTCACCGATGACCAGCGCACGGTGCCGGTAGCTATCGCGCTACTGTCCGGCGGTAGCGCTTACGCACTGCCCTGGGGGCCGATTATGGCCGCCTCCGTTGTGGTAACCGTGCCGCTGGTGATTTTGGTCATTATTTTCCAGCGCCGCATTGTTTCCGGCCTAACGGCGGGTGCCGTGAAGGGCTAAGCCCCTGCGCAATAACGCCTCTATGAATTCGCTGATAAACCTCAGCAACCGTTTTTAAGGAACTAAGTAATGCAAGACAACATGATGTGGTGGCGCGGCGGTGTAATCTATCAAATTTACCCGCGCAGCTTTTTAGATAGCCGTGGCGACGGCGTAGGCGATCTGAACGGCATCACCGAAAAGCTGGATTACGTGGCTTCCCTCAACGTGGACGGCATCTGGCTATCGCCCTTTTTCACCTCGCCGATGCTCGACTTTGGCTATGACGTGAGTGACTACCGCGACGTAGACCCGATGTTCGGCACCCTGGACGACTTCAAGGCGCTGCTGGAAAAAGCTCACTCGCTGGGCTTGAAAGTGATGATCGACCAAGTGATCAGCCATACCTCCGATCAGCACCCCTGGTTCCAGGAGAGCCGCCAGGATCGCACCAATCCTAAAGCCGACTGGTTTGTGTGGGCCGACCCGAAACCCGACGGCACGCCGCCCAACAACTGGCTGTCGATTTTTGGCGGCTCGGCGTGGACCTTCGACTCCCGGCGCCAGCAGTACTATCTGCACAACTTCCTGACCAGCCAGCCGGACGTCAACTTCCACAACCCGGAAGCGCGTCAGGCACAGCTCGACAACATGCGTTTCTGGCTGGATTTGGGTGTCGACGGTTTCCGCTTGGATACGGTCAACTTCTACTTCCACGATGCCGAGCTGCGGGACAACCCGCCGGTACCGAAAGGCGAAGCCAAAACCCTGGGCGCCCCGGAAGCAAACCCCTATACCTGGCAGCGCCATGTCTACGACCTCAGCCGCCCGGAAAACCTGGACTTCCTCAAAGACCTCCGTGCGCTGATGGATGAGTACCCCGGCACCACCACCGTAGGTGAAATTGGCGACGATAACCCGCTAGAGCGCATGGCCGAGTACACCGCCGGTGGCGATAAGCTGCACATGGCGTACACCTTCGACCTGCTCAACATGCCCCACTCCGCCAGCTACCTGCGCGAAGTGATTGAACGCTTCCAGCGCTTAGCAGGCGACGCTTGGCCCTGCTGGGCAACCTCCAACCACGATGTGGTGCGTAGCGCGACTCGCTGGGGGGCTGACGAAGACCCCAACGCCTACCCGAAAGTGATGCTGGCCATGCTGTTCTCACTGCGCGGCAGCGTGTGCCTGTACCAAGGCGAAGAGCTGGGCCTGCCGGAAGCGGACGTGCCCTTCGAGCGCATTCAAGACCCCTACGGCAAAGTGCTGTGGCCTGAGTTTAAAGGCCGCGACGGCTGCCGCACGCCCATGCCGTGGACCGACGGCGAACAGGGCGGCTTCTCTCCGGTGGAACCGTGGCTGCCCATGGAAGCTCGTCACTTGGATTTGGCGGTGAGCCGCCAGCAGGATGACCCCAACGCCACGCTCAACACCGTACGCGCCCTGCTAGCGTTCCGCCGCAGCCAACCGGCAATGTTCGATGGCGACTTGGCACTGGTAGACGTTGGCGAGGAGCTACTTGGCTTTACCCGTCAAAAAGGCGACGAGACCCTGCTGTGCGTGTTCAACCTGACCGGGCAAGAGCAGCAAACCACCCTGCCTGTGGAGGTCGCCAGCGACTTGCCGGTCGCCCACTTTACCGCCACGCGAGACGGCAGCACGCTCACGCTGCCCGCGTACCAAGCCGCCTTTATGCAGGTTGCCTAAACGCCGCCCATAACAGTTAATAACGATAGCCGACCCGCTCCGATCGAGGTCGGCAAGGAGTTACCATGGCAAGTGTTACGCTTGAAAAGGTCAATAAGGTATTTGGCCGCGATCACATCATCAAAGACGTTGATCTTTCCATTGGCGACGGTGAGTTTGTCGTATTTGTTGGCCCCTCCGGCTGCGGTAAATCCACGCTGCTGCGCTTAATCGCCGGTCTTGAATCAATCACCGATGGCGACCTGAATATTGGCGGCACCGTGGTCAACGACTTACCGCCTCGTGAACGCGGCGTAGGCATGGTGTTTCAGTCCTACGCGCTCTACCCGCACATGACCGTTTACGACAATATGGCGTTTGGTCTTAAGCTGGCCAACACCGCCAAAGAGACCGTTCACGAGCGGGTGATGAGCACGGCAAAAATCCTGCAGTTGGAAGAGCTTTTACACCGTAAGCCCAAAGCCCTCTCTGGCGGCCAGCGCCAGCGGGTGGCGATGCATGGCGCGGGAGCCGCGCATTCTGCTGTTTGACGAGCCGCTCTCCAACCTGGATGCCTCGCTGCGGGTGCAGATGCGTAACGAGATCGCCCGCCTGCACAACCGTCTCGGCTCTACCATGATTTACGTCACCCACGATCAGGTCGAAGCCATGACCCTGGCGGATAAAATCGTGGTGCTAAACCGCGGTCATATCGAGCAAGTGGGCAGCCCTCACGAGCTGTACCAGCGTCCGGCCACCAAGTTCGTCGCCGGCTTTATTGGCTCGCCCACCATGAACTTTATGCCCGCCGAGCTACGGAGCGGCACCGCCGACGGCTGCCGAGTGAAAGCGGCGGGGGGGGGGGAAGTATCCTTGCCCCAAGCGGGCGACGCTTACTCGAAAGGCACCTCGCTCACACTTGGCGTGCGTCCCGAGCACCTTCGCCTGGAAGCGCCTCAGGGCGATAACTGCTTTGATATCGTCAACGTTGAGTACCTGGGTAACGAGGTCTACGTGTATCTGGAGCCGAAAGAGGGCTCTACCTTGCTGATCCATCGCAGCGAAGCGCCCAGCCAGTGGAAAGAGGGCCAGCAGGTATCGCTGGTGCCGGATACCAAACATGTTCATTTATTCGACGAAAGCGGCGCCGCGTTAATGCTCTCTGCTACACGCACAGCAGCTTAAATACTGCTAGAAAGCCTCATCACGGCCTTGGCTAGGTGAAACGTCTTCCCAAAGAGGGTAGTCGTCACACCATCAAGGCCGTTATTCTGTGCGCGACAATCAAATAATTAGCCTGCGCTGTAAATGTGTCAGGCACGCACCCTCTCCGCTAACGTGCTTCACCTGTTTAGGAAGCACCGTGACCGCCCCTCGCCGAATGACCCTAAAGGCCCTTGCGCTCGAACTCGGCGTCTCAACCGCGACGATTTCCAACGCCTTTAACCGACCCGACCAGCTCTCCCCCCTACTACGAGACCGCATCCTCAAAGAAGCCAAGCGCCTAGGTTACAACGGGCCAGACGCCAAAGCGCGCAGCCTGCGCACCGGACGTTCAAGTATCGTAGCGGTGATTCTGGCCGAAAGCCTGACCTACAGTTTGAACGATGCCGTTGCTAGCGAGTTTCTTTCCGGCGTGGCCGAAGTGCTGGATGCCCACGGCCACACCATGCTACTGCTGCCGGGCCGAGGCCACGCTTCCCAGCCGCCCGGCTCGGCTAATATCGCCGATGGATTTATCGTTTACGGGCTGATGCCCAACAATAAGCTGTTGAGTGAGCTGCCTTCGCAGCGCCCACTGGTGTCGGTGGATTTTGATATTGACGGCTGCCCCACGGTACATATCGATGACCGCGACGCCAGCTACGCGATGGCAACCCATGCGCTTAAGCAGCGCCCTCTTCGTCCTGCCATTATCAACCTGCGTTTAACCAAAGAGCACTGCAATGGCCGGGTGACCAAAGAGCACACGATGCTGCCCGACAGCAGCACGATAAGCCGTGCGCGCCTGGCTGGTTTTCATGCCGCGCTCACCGAACATGGCTTTGATACCGAACAGGTTCCGCTGTGGAATATTGAAGAGAACGTGTTTGACGTGTGCTCGCCGGTGATTACCGAGATCATCGACCTGCCCGCTGAGCAGCGTCCAGATCTGCTGCTATGCATGTCAGACCGAATTGCACTCACTGCGCTAACGCTAGCAGAACAGCGAGGCATTCACGTCCCAGGGGAGTTACGAATTACCGGCTTTGACGGCATTGCCGAAGGGCAGTACCGGGCACCACGCTTAACCACCGTACGCCAGGACAGCGCAGGCAAAGGGCGAGTCGCCGCCAAAATGATTTTGGGGCGGATACCAAAAACCCAGCAGCTGCTCAAAACCGAGCTGCTGCTGGGCGATACCTGCCCTTAAAGATCAAACAGGCGTTATTTGGCGGTTTTCTGCATCGCGATGGCGGTATCCAACATGCGGTTGGAGAAGCCCCACTCGTTGTCATACCACGCCATGATTTTCACCAGACGACCGTTTACACGGGTGTGGTTAGCGTCAAAGGTGGATGAGTGCGCATCGTGATTGAAGTCGATAGACACCAGCGGCTGGGCGTTGACGGCCAGCACCGGCGAGTTAGCGGCGGCTTTCTCAACGATCGCGTTGATCTCTTCTTTGGTGGTATCACGACCCGCAGTAAAGGTTAGATCCACCAGGGAAACGTTGATCACCGGCCCGCGCACGGCCAGGCCATCGAACTTACCCGCCAGCTCCGGCAATACCAGGCCTACCGCCGCAGCCGCGCCGGTTTTGGTCGGAATCATGGAGTGAGTGGCACTACGCGCACGGTAGGGGTCGGTGTGGTAAACGTCCGACAGGTTCTGGTCGTTGGTGTAGGCGTGAACGGTGGTCATCAGGCCATTCTCAATGCCTACTGCATCGTTCAGCGCTTTAGCGACCGGAGCCAAGCAGTTGGTGGTGCAGGAAGCATTGGATACCACGGTGTGCTCGGCGGTAAGAAAGTCGTCATTCACGCCGTAAACGATAGTGGCATCCGCATCCGGGCTAGGCGCAGAAATCAGCACGCGCTTTGCGCCTGCAGCGATATGCTTGGCCGCTGCCTCGCGCTTGGTAAGCAGGCCGGTACACTCCATGACGAGGTTAATATTCATAGAGGCCCAGGGCAGGTTGGCCGGGTCGCGCTCAGAAGAGATCGCAATACGATCCCCATCCACGCTGATGCTCTCTGCATCGTGCTCGACCGCAAATGGGAAATGGCCGTGAACGGTATCGTGGCGCAGCAGGTGGGAGTTTAGGGAAGGGTCGCCCAGATCGTTAATCGCAACTACCTGAACGCGATCACGGTAGCCATTTTCGTACAGCGCACGCAGTACGTTACGGCCAATCCGTCCAAATCCGTTAATGGCAACTCTTATTGTCATGGTGGCACCTCAATCAAGCAGTGGTCGTAGATGGCGTATCCAGTAAAAAAATTACTAAAAATACGTATTTAGTCACTTATAGGCCGATTAAAACCTGCCATAACCGCCCCTAAAGGCTAATAACTATCCAATATGTAGTAAAATTACTATATAAAGGCTATCGTAGTCCAATACTTAATCAACGATTCATCAGCCCTTTTTTATAGACTATGTTCAGCCCACGCTGCTCATTAGGAGTACCACTATGACACGCGCAACGTCCCCAACTCCCCTTCGTCGTACCAAAATCGTCGCCACGCTTGGCCCAGCCAGTGACCGCCCCGGGGTGTTGGAAAGCCATGCTAACAGCGGGCGTTGACGTGGTACGGCTGAATTTCTCCCACGGCTCTGCTGATGATCATCGCCGCCGCCTCACCGAGGTGCGCGAGATCGCTCAGCGCTTAGGTCGCAGCGTAGCGGCACTCGGCGACTTGCAAGGCCCTAAAATTCGTATTTCCCGCTTCAAAGAAGGCGCTATCCACTTAGACATCGGCCAAGCTTTTGTGCTCGATATGGCCATGGATGCCAATAGCGGCACCACCGAACGGGTTGGCTGCGACTACAAAGCGCTGGTAGATGACGTTTCACCCGGCGACCGCCTGCTGCTGGATGACGGCCGCGTAGTGCTGGATGTCACCTCTATTGTTGGGCAGGAAGTGCACACCCAAGTTCACGTGGGTGGCAAGCTGTCTAACAACAAGGGCATTAACAAACAGGGCGGCGGCCTGTCGGCACCGGCCCTCACCGACAAAGATAAGCAGGACCTTAAAACAGCCATTGAGATTGGCGTGGACTATTTAGCCGTCTCCTTCCCGCGCCACGCCGCCGATATGCAAGAAGCCCGCGCGCTGCTGGGTGAGGAAGGCAAAGAGATTGGCTTGGTCGCCAAACTGGAGCGCGCCGAGGCCGTCGCCAACGACGAAACTCTGGACGCCATCATTGAAGCGTCAGAAGCGGTGATGGTCGCCCGTGGCGACCTGGGCGTAGAGATTGGCGATGAAGCGCTAATTGGCACCCAAAAGCGCATTATCAAGCATGCTCGCTCTCTGAATCGCGCGGTGATTACGGCCACGCAGATGATGGAGTCGATGATCGAATCGCCGCTCCCTACCCGTGCGGAAGTCTTCGACGTGGCTAACGCCGTGCTCGACGCCACCGATGCGGTCATGCTCTCGGCGGAAACGGCGGCAGGCGACTACCCGGTGGAAACCATCGAAGCCATGGACCGCGTCTGCCTAGGTGCCGAGCGCGAGCGCATCGCCCAAGCCTCCGGCCACCGTATTCATGAAGGCTTCGAGCGGATCGATGAAACCATCGCACTTTCCGCTATGTACGCTGCCAACCACCTAACCGGTGTACGCGCCATTGCCTGCATGACCTCCACCGGCTACACGCCGCTGATTGCCTCGCGCATCCGCTCTGGCTTGCCGATTGTCGGCTTGGCCCACAGCCCCATCGCCCAACGGCGCATGGCGCTCTACCGTTGGCGTAGTCTCGATTCCATTCGATACTACGCACATGGAGGCCACCGAGGTGAACCATGAAGCCATCAAACTGCTGAAGGCCCATGGATTGGCACGCCCAGGTGAGCATGTCATTCTTACTCGCGGCGACCATATGAACGCCCACGGCGGCACCAACACCATGAAAGTACTGGCCGTTGACGCCGAGTAAATAACCGCCTCGCCGCACTATCAATAATAAGCGAATGACCAGGAGAGCAATGCCATGAACGATGCCCGCCCACCCCGCCAAGCCGTGCGGACGCTGCAACCGCGCAAGCGTATTGCGCTGATTGCCCACGATGGCAAAAAAACCGAGATGCTGGAGTGGGCGACGCGCTGGCAGGATACGTTAAGCCAGCACACGCTGATTGGTACTGGCACCACCGCAGGGCGGCTGAAAACCGCCCTGGGGCTAGAAGTGGAAGGCTTAATGAGCGGGCCGCTAGGCGGCGACCAGCAGATTGGAGCGCGCATCGCGGAGCAGCAGCTCGATGTGCTGATCTTCTTCTGGGACCCCTTTGCACCGCAGCCTCACGACCCGGACGTGAAAGCACTGCTGCGCCTTGCCGCGCTGTGGAACGTGCCGGTGGCGTGTAATGCGGCTAGCGCCGACTTTCTGCTCTCCTCGCCCTATCTTAGCGAACGCTATGATATGTCGATTCCAGACGCGAATGCCTGGGCACAGGCCCGCACGGTATAAACCGCGCGCACCCTGCGCTCAGCGGGTACGCAGGTGGCGCGCTACCACCTGCTGCCCGCATTGGTAGCTTCCATTCATCGCGCCCAGCGCGCACTGAAGCGTCAGCTCGGCGATGCGGTCATAATCCTGCAACGCCGAATTAACCGGCTGAGGCAGAAAATCTAACAGCCGGTGGTCACCAAAAGTGGCTAACCGCAGCGTCTCCGGCAGCCCGCCCTGGGCAAGCAGCTCATCAAACACACCTTCCATGAGCGCGTAGGAAGCCGTGACCAGCGCATCTACTTCGCCTGCAGCAAAGAGCTGTTGCGCCAGTTCAACGCCCACATCCCGCTCGTAGCGCCCACCGCTAAAGGTAACGGCTTCAACCCCCTTCCCTTCCAGTGCGGCAAGAAATCCCGCACGGCGCTCACGGCTAACCGAGAGTTCGGGCATCGCATCCAGCCAGGCAATGCGTCGCGTTGAACCATCCATCACCGAACGCGTCAGCGCGTAGGCTGCTTCTTGATCATTGCTCACCACACTGGCAAAACGCTCGGGCGTCAGGCCGCGGTCCATGCCCACGACGCTCCACCCTTCGTTTGCCAAGTCGACGTAGAAAGTATCGTTTTCCGGCAGGCAGCTGGCGGTAATCAGCACTTCACAGCGCTGGGCGCGCAGCGCTAAGGCCAACGTGCGCTCACTGTCCGCGCAGTCATCCGAACTTGCCACCAACAACTGGTAGCCGCGCTCGCGAGCACCGCGCTCTAGGCGCTTGGCGAGGCGGGCATACTGATATTTTCTAAATCTGGCACGATCAAACCGATCAACCGGCTAGCGCCACGGCGCAGCGCGGCGGCCTGAGGGGCAATGTGATAGCGGTGCTGACGCACGACGGCCATCCCTTTATCAATAGTGGCCGGGCTAATGCGCCGCTGCTCGGCCTGGCCGTTGATTACATAGCTTGCCGTGGTGCGCGAAACCCCGGCGAGCCGGGCAATATCGGCAAGTGTCATGCTGGTTTCTCCCTAAATGAAGACGGCAGTTTAGCAGCCGTTTTACCCTCTTCAGACCAAAGTCTAAAAAGACAACCCTTGTGTCCAAAAGTGAATCGATTCAGCATAGCCAACTATACACAGGTGACACGATTCATCCAGCCAACCACAACGATCTACGACTAACGTTTTATGCGCGCACTTTCGCCGCCAATCGCAGACGTTGCCGTTGCCTGACCGCGTTTACAGGAGACCCCTATGTTGACACTCGGCCCCGATGACATCTTGCTCGACCGCCACGCGGACAACTGGCAAGCTGCGCTCGACAGCGCCGCCAACGCCCTGGCAGAGGCTGGCTTGGTTGCGGCCGAGTACCGCGATGGCCTCCACGCCCGCGAAGCGCAGTCCTCAACGTACCTAGGCAACGCAATTGCCATTCCCCACGGCACTCCGGAAAGCCGCCATCACGTCAAGCGTACCGGCGTGCGGGTACTGCAGTTCCCTAAAGGGGTGCAGTGGCACGACGGCAACACCGTACATGTGCTGGTCACCATTGCGGCACAAAACGACGAGCACCTGGATATTCTGCGCCAGCTTACCCACGTACTCGACCGCGACGGCGTAGCAACCGAGCTGGCCCGCGCCAGCTCCGCCGCCGATGTTGCGCGCCTGCTCTCGAAGCCGTCATTAGCACCGCGCCTGGATGCCGATACGCTGTGCATCAATTTCCCCGCCCGCGACCCGCAGGAACTAGCCCTAGCGGCGGCAGCGCGACTGCGCCAAAGCGGCTGCGTGGATAACGGCTTTATTAGTGCCGTGGCGAGCGCCCAGCCCCAGTGGTTGGGCAAAGGCTTATGGCTTTCAAGCCACGCTCAAGGAGTGAACCAGCCCGCACTAGGCGTGGCGACGCCCGCCGATAGCACCATCGAGCACGGCGGTCATCCGGTTCATGCGCTGTTCTGCCTGGCCGCCAGCGGCGATGCCCACCGGCCGCTGCGCGAGCAGCTGATGGCGGTACTAGAGAACGGCGAAAGCGACAGCTTTGTGGGCAAAAATAGCGCCCAGCTGCTGGCAGCGCGGGCCGGTGAAACCGCCAGCACCCAAACCCGCCGCGTGCGCGTATTGAACCCCCACGGCCTGCACGCTCGCCCGGCTAAACAGCTGGTACAGATCGCCCGCGCCCAGCCCATGCCCATCAACGTGCGCCTGGAAGAAGGCAGCGCCACCACGGTATCTGCTGCCAGCTTAACCAAAGTGATTGGCCTGGGTGCGCGACGTGGCCAATGGCTGATCTTCTCTGCCGAGGGCGAACAGGCAAGCGCCGCGCTAGATGCCATTGCCGCCGCTGTCGAAGAGGGCTTGGGTGAAAAAGTCACTCCGTTCGACGGGGGCCGCGATGCCACGCCCGCTGCCAACGCCAGCAAGCCTGCTGTGGAGCCGCTGGCCGCCGACAAGCCGCACACCGGCGTGGCAGCCTCCCCAGGGTTAGCGATTGCCCCGGTGTTCGTCATTCGCCCGATGCAGTTTGATTACCCGGAGCATGCCAGCGACCCCACCCAAGAGATCGCACGCTTAGAGGCCGCTCTGAAAGAGGGCGCTGCCCAGCTGCAGGCGCTGGTACACAACGCCCCTGGCGGCGAAGTGGCCGACATTCTCTCTATGCACGAAGAGATGCTCGACGACCCCGAATTGCACCAGGCGGCGATTGACGCCATTCGCGAAGGCCGCTCGGCGGAAGCAGGCTGGTGGGAAGCCATCGACACCGCCGCCCACGCCCAAGAGATGCTGGCAGACCGCCTGCTGGCCGAACGCCCCGCCGACCTGCGCGATGTCGGCCGCCGCGTGCTCGGCGTGCTTTGCGACGTTACCCTGCCCGAGCCGCCCGATCACCCCTATATTCTGGTGATGGACGATATCGGCCCTTCTGATGTGGCCCGTTTGGATACCTCCCGCGTGCGCGGCCTGCTGACCGTTCGCGGCGGCGCGACCGCACACAGCGCGATTCTGGCTCGTGCGCTGGGCATTCCTGCGGTAGTCGGTGCCGGTGAAGCGATCATGGCGCTACACAACGGCGGCATGATGATTCTGGATGGCGAGCGCGGCCGCGTGACCTCGCAGCCTTCCGAGGAGCGCCTGCGCCGCGCCGAGCAGCAGCTGCTCGACCAGCAGCAGCGTGAAGCGGACGCCTGGGAGCTGCGCTTCGAGCAGGCGCAAACCCGCGACGGCCACCGGGTTGAGGTTGCCGCCAACCTGGGCAACACCGCCCACGCCGCCGATGCCGTAGAGCGCGGCGCGGAAGGGGTCGGCCTGCTGCGCACCGAGTTCTTGTTCATGGCTTACTCCAGCGCTCCCGATCTGGCTACGCAAATCGCCGAATACCGTGAAGCCACCGATGCGCTTAATGGCCGCCCGCTCGTCGCCCGCACCCTGGACGTCGGCGGCGACAAGCCGCTGCCCTACTGGCCAGTGCCCCAGGAAGACAACCCCTTCCTCGGCCTGCGCGGCATTCGCTTAGCGCTGACCCAACCAGAAGTGCTGGAAACTCAGATTCGCGCGCTGCTGATGGCCGCCGTCGGCAAACCGTTACGCATCATGCTGCCGATGGTCCAAAGACGTCGCTGAATTCCGCACCGCCAAAGCCATTTACGACCGCCTGCTCAACGAGATCTCCTCGCAGCAGCGCGCCACCGATGTACAGCTTGGCGTGATGATCGAGGTACCATCGAGCGCCTTGCTAGCACCGACGCTGGATGCCGAAGTGGACTTCTTCTCGGTCGGCACCAACGATTTAACCCAGTACACCCTCCCGATTGATCGCGGCCACCCAGAGCTATCCGCTCAAGCCGATGGCCTGCACCCAGCGGTACTGCGGTTGATCCAAATGACCGTCGAAGCCGCCCACGCTCACGGCAAATGGGTCGGTGTTTGCGGCGAGCTGGCTTCCGACGCCATGGCCGTGCCGGTTCTGGAGGGCTTGGGTGTTGATGAACTATCGGTGAGCGCACGCCAAATCCCGCTGGTCAAAGCCCGCCTGCGCGAGTTTGATCTTGCCCAAGCCCAGGCCAGCGCCCAGTTAGCGCTGAGTAAAGCCACCAGCGACGAAGTACGCGACGCCCTGGAGGCCAGCTAATGGCACGAGTTGTCTGTATTACGCTCAACCCAGCGCTGGATCTCGCCTTCAACCTGGATGCGCTGACGCTTGGGGCACGTCAACCGCCCCACCGGCGCGCAGCTGGAAGCCGCAGGTAAAGGGGTGAACGTCGCGCGGGTGTTGGCAAGCCTAGGCCACGAGGTGATTGTCAGCGGCTTCTTGGGCGAAGAGAACGACGCCCCTTTCAGCCTCGCCTTCCCCCGTTACGGCGTCGAAGATGCCTTCGTGCGGGTGCCAGGCAACACGCGCATCAACGCCAAACTGGCCGAGCAGAGCGGCCGCGTGACCGATATCAACGGCCCCGGCATGCCCATCGAAGCCGCCCACCTGGAGGCTTTACGCATCACGCTAAGCAGCCTGTTTGAAGGTAGCGCGCCGCCTGAGGCCGTGGTGGTCGCAGGCAGCCTGCCTCCCGGCATCGACCAACCCGCGTTTGGCGAGCTGCTTGCCTTCCTGAAAGGTTTCGGGGTGCCGCTGTGGGTGGATACCAGCGGACCGGGGCTGCGCACGGCGATTGCCGCGCAGCCTGCCGCCGTAAAGCCCAACGAAACCGAGCTGGCCGACTGGGCTGGCAGCGCACTTGATTCTGACCAACAGCGCCAAGCCGCCGCCGAGCGGCTGCACGCCAGCGGCATCGAACACGCGCTTATTTCAGCGGGTGCCGAAGGCGTTTTATGGGTGAGCCAGCACGGCATTTGGCAATCCACGCCGCCGACCGTCACCGCCACCAATACCGTTTGCGCGGGCGACACCTTTGTGGCCGGTATGCTCCACGGGCTGCTAAGCCAGCACTCGCCCGAAGATACGCTTCGTTTCGCCACGGCGCTTTCTGCCGAAGCGGTACGCCATGTTGGTGTGGGCACTTCCCACGCCGATGATTTTGACTCACTCCAACAACAGACCCGGGTACGGCGTCTTGACGACACCCACACCGAGGGAGCCACGCGATGAACCTAATCCTGATTACCGCCTGCCCAAGCGGCATGGCGACCACTTTCCTGGCCGCCAAGCGCCTAGAGCAAGCCGCCACGCGGCTGGGCTGGAACGTTCATGTAGAGATGCACGGCGAGATTGCGCCACTGCAAGCCGCCAGCGCCGAGCAGATTGCTAACGCCGATTTGATCGTCGTGGCTGCCGACCACGTGCCCGCCCCAGAGCGGTTCGAAGGCAAGCGGCTATTCCAGGCTCCAATTGCCAGCGCCCTGCCCGACCCCAGCGCCTTTTTAAGCCAAGCTAAGCGGGAAGCGCCGATTTACAGTGCTCCGGCAGCCACTGCTGCCGCCCCGGCCAGCAGCGGGAATGGCAAAAAAATCGTTGCCGTCACCGCCTGCCCCACCGGTGTTGCCCACACCTTTATGGCCGCCGAAGCGCTGGCCGAAGCGGGTAAGGCCATGGGCCACCAGATTCGCGTGGAAACCCAAGGCTCAGTGGGCGCGCAAAACAAACTCACGGAAGCGGAAATCGCCGACGCTGACGTGGTCGTATTGGCCTGCGATATCGAAGCGGATCCTTCACGCTTTGCAGGTAGGCGTATTTTCGCACGTCTACCAGTAACGCGCTGAAAAAGCCGCGCCCGACCCTTGAAGCCGCTTTCACCGATGCCGCCGTTGAGGACGGCACCAGCGCCGCCAGCAGCAGCGCCACCGCCAAAAAAGGCATGAAAGAGAAAGGCGTCTATAAACACCTGCTGACCGGTGTTTCCTTTATGCTGCCCATGGTGGTGGCGGGTGGCTTGTTAATAGCCCTCTCGTTCGTGTTCGGTATCGAAGCGTTCCAGGAAGAAGGCACCCTGGCCGCTGCGCTGATGCAGATTGGTGGCGGCACGGCCTTCGCGCTGATGATTCCCGTTCTGGCGGGCTACATCGCCTACTCCATCGCCGACCGCCCTGGTATTGCCCCCGGCATGATTGGCGGCATGCTCGCCGCCGAGATTGGTTCCGGGTTTATCGGCGGTATTCTGGCCGGTTTCCTGGCGGGCTACGTGGCCCTCGCCGTCACGCGCCATGTAAAACTGCCCTCCAGCGTTGAGTCGCTCAAACCGATTCTGATCATCCCGCTGATTGCCAGCTTGGTCACCGGCCTGACGATGATCTACGTGATTGGCGAGCCGGTGGCTGCCGTGCTGAGCGCGCTCACCAGCTTCTTGGAGTCCATGGGCTCGACCAATGCTGTGCTGCTGGGCATTCTGCTCGGAGCCATGATGTGCTTTGACCTAGGCGGCCCGGTCAACAAAGCGGCCTACACCTTTGGCGTCGGCCTGCTGGCCTCTGAAACCTACGGCCCAATGGCCGCGATCATGGCCGCCGGCATGGTGCCCGCAATTGGTATGGGTATTGCCAGCTTCGTGGCGCGTAATAAGTTCTCTGCCCCCGAGCGCGAAGCGGGTAAAGCCTCGTTCGTGCTGGGCCTGTGCTTTATCAGGGAAGGCGCGATTCCCTTCGCGGAGAAAGACCCGCTGCGCGTGATTCCCGCCTGTATCGCCGGTGGCGCGGTTACAGGTGCGCTTTCTATGCTGGTGGGTGCCAAACTGATGGCTCCCCATGGCGGTATCTTCGTGCTGCTGATTCCTAACGCCATTACCCCGGCTCTGCTTTACCTGGGAGCCATTGTGGTAGGCTCTTTGATTACCGGCCTGGGCTACGCGTTTATCAAGCGTGATGCTGCCCAAGTCGCCGTTGCCAGCTAAAGGCGGCACACTAAGGGCGAGGCAACCTCGCCCTTTTGCTGTTTAGTCAGCCGTTCAAGACGTCCACCACCCCGCTGTTTTATTAACCATTTTTCTTACCATTTATCGCTAACTGTTGTTCTCAAGCGCGAAATAGTTATTATTTTTACATAAATAACAGCGACGCCAGGGGTTGCACACGCCCCTTTAGCGATAACGATATAAAACAGATGCAAAAACAACAGGACCGCCCGTTATGTTTCAACTCACTCGCAGCGTTAATTAGCAGGCCCAAGAGCGCCGGACGCGATAAAACCGCCAATGACCGAATTCGTGACTACTTTACGAATGATCCGCAGCGCTTTGAAAAAATGAGCCTGCGCGTCGGCGGCCTCTTTCTAGATTACTCCAAGCATCAGGTATCGGATGAAGTGCTGGCCAAACTGATTGAGCTAGCCGACCACTCCGCCCTGGTACAGCGCCGCGCCCAGATGTTCTCTGGCGACATTATCAACGTGACCGAGAACCGTCCGGTACTCCACACCGCCCTACGCCATTTGGGCGATGAGCCGGTGTATGTGGACGGCGAAGACGTGATGCCAGAAATCACCCGCACCCGCGAGCAGATCAAGCTGTTCTCGGAAGCGGTGCGTAGCGGCGAGTGGAAAGGCTATAACGGCCAGCGCATTAAAGACGTGGTCAATATCGGTATTGGTGGCTCGGACCTCGGCCCCAACATGGCGGTGCGGGCGCTGTTGAAGTATCGCCACCCGGAGCTGCACTTCCACTTTGTTTCTAACGTGGACGGCACCCATATTCAGAAAGTGCTGTCGCGGCTAGACCCCGCCACCACGCTGTTTATCGTCTCTACCAAAACCTTCTCCACCCAGGAAACCCTGCTCAACGCCAAGACTGCGCGGCGCTGGTTCCTGGAGAACGCTGGCGAAGACGCGGATGTGGGCGCGCACTTTATTGCCGCCTCCACCAACCGAAAAGCGGCGATGGAGTTCGGTATTCGCGAAGAGAACGTGTTCGAGTTTTGGGCCTGGGTGGGCGGCCGCTACTCCATGTGGTCTTCCATCGGTTTGCCCATTGCACTCTCGATTGGCTTTGAGGGCTTTATTGAGCTGCTGGAAGGCGCCCATGAGATGGACCGCCACTTTATCGAAGCGCCTTTCGCTCAGAACATGCCGGTACTGATGGCGCTGAATGGCATCTGGTACATCAACTTTATCGGCGCGGAAACCCAGGCCATCGTGCCCTACGACCAAGCGCTGAACCAGCTGCCCTCTTTCCTGCAGCAGTTGGATATTGATTCTAACGGTAAGTCGGTAGATAGGTTCGGCCACCCGGTGAACTACAAAACCGGCCCGATTGTATGGGGCCAAACCGGCTCCAACGGCCAGCACGCCTTCTTCCAGCTGCTGCACCAGGGCACGCGCTATGTGCCCATCGACTTTATCGCTTCGCTAAAGCCGGAACCGGGCGTGGAAGACCACCACTTCGCGCTGCTGACCAACATGCTGGCCCAAGCCAACGCCTTCATGGAAGGCAGCCAAGGCGACAGCAAAGAGCTTAGCCAGCTCGACCCCTACAGCTGCCCCGGCAACCGCCCCTCCAGCACTCTGCTGCTCGACGAGCTAACGCCGAAAAACCTGGGCGCGCTGAGTTGCGCTCTACGAACACAAGGTGTTCGTGCAGGGCGTGATTTGGAACATCAACTCGTTCGACCAGTGGGGCGTACAACTAGGCAAGCGCATTGCGGGTGAAATCAGCGAGCGCATCGACGCCAACGCCGCCGACTTCGACGCTTCTACGCAGGGGCTGCTTGAGCTGGTGCGCGCCCACTTTCCCAGCACGGCGCATCAAACCCAACACGCAGAGCCAACAACGGGTGAAAAAAAACCGGTGCGTAAGAAACGCTAGGTTAAAAGGTAAGTAAGCACAGCGCCTTGGCAAGCTGCCAGGGCGCTTCTGCAATATCTCTTATCATATTGTACGAGGTGAACGTCATGCAGCATCTTCACCAAGCCATCCAGCGCTGCCCGCGAGTAGCAGTATACGGCACGTTAAAGCACGGCCATCGCAATCATCATTGGTTAAACGGCGCTGACATGCTGGGCCAAGACCGTTTAACGGGAATCACACTTTACGACCTTGGCCCCTACCCAGGCGCTAAGCTCACGCCATCCACAGGCGTTGCGGTGGAGGTGTATGCCATTAACGCTGAACAGCTAGCGCGGCTCGACCAGTTGGAGGGCTACTTTCACCACGCGCCAAGCCAAGGCCTCTATAACCGCACGACACTACCTACCCAGTACGGTGACGCATGGTGCTACATCTACAACCCAGCCGTTGAGCAAGGGTCGCTGATGGACAGTGGCGAGTGGTAGTCATCACTACGTTATGGTGTCGGCAACACCTAAAGCTAACGATTGCCCCCAGCTCGCCGGAGCCTGCCCGTCCTCTGCCAAGCACCACAGCACTGGGTAACCGGGCGGCTGGGGCGGAGTGGCAATATAGCCATCGGTAAAGACCACCAGCAGCTCAGGGGGCGAAGCCTCCAATGGTGCAAATTGAGAACTTCGACGGCATTTTGCTTGCCACCACCAACCGCGTGGAAAGCCTAGACCGCGCAGTAATGCGCCGCTTTGATCTCAAGGTCGAGTTTTTACCGCTAGCCCCCGAGCCGCTGCGCGAACTGCTGAAAGCCGTTCTACCCGAACGCGACCACCGCCGTTTAGCCACCATTCCCGCCAACCACCTAGCCCAGCGCCGCCTAACCCCCGGCAACGTGCGTACAGCGCTAGACCAACTGGACTTGCGTGGGCTGCCCATCCGCTTGAACACGCTGCTAGATGCGCTAACGCTGGAAGAGCGCGAACAGCAAGGGCAGCGCCAGCCAATGGGGTTTGTGTAGGGTAATGAACGCCAAGAAAAGCCGCCTACTGCTGGCTGATACGCAGTATAGGGCACTTGGTCATCAGGCGATTCCATTGATCAACGTTGAACGCCTGCACATCAAAGGATTTGCGCCAACCGCTATAACGCGGCCCAGACACCCATTCTGTTCGCCAGAGCCTGTCTCGTAAACCTGCTAACTGAGCAGGCTCTAAGTCACTCAAACCTATTAAGGTAATATAGCGCAGCGGCTTATTGACAACGCCATACTCCAGCCCCAAAAAGATAAGGCTGTCACGCAGTTTTGGGAATAAGTGCCGCTCGATAAGCGATTGGCTGACGATATCCGCAAGAAAGCGTTGCCTCTGCTTTTCTCGATGCTGTTCAGGAATAGCACCGCTCTCTGGGTCTTTAATTTCCAGTAGCCATAATTGCGTGTCCCACTCCACAACAAAATCAACGCCACCCTTTAATACATGCGTTAAAACAGCGGCTGCCACTTGGTCGTCTAGCTTAATTACTTGACGAGCTTGAGAAAAATCAAAGTATAAATCCGACTCGCACCACTCCGGCTTTGCCTCCCAGGGTTTCACGAAAAGTCCCCCAGCGAGTGACGAACTTCCAAGTCGTAACGACGCTGAAACTCGTCCGCAATTTTATTAGGCCGAATGTCCCGGTAGCGGCTGAAACTATGTGCAATAACGCCATCCTCCTGCGTTAGCTCAAGGGAGAAGTAGCGTGTAGGCGTCTCCTGACGTGCAAAATCCAATTCCCGCAGAAAGGCATAATCGTGGGTTGCTACAAATACTTGCACACCACGCTCTGCAAGCATAAGCAGAATTTTAGCCACCTCTGGCATGAGCGCAGGGTTAAGGTTCGCTTCTGGCTCATCCCAAAATAGTGTGTTGTTGGCAAATAGCGAGCCATTATGGATCAACTGCCAAATCAGAGCCAATTTGCGGTGCCCTTCTGCCACCAGCGACATTTCCAACTTCTTACTTCCTGCGCTAAGGTGAAATTCATCCCCCTCTAATGTCACCTTTCCACCTACCGTCTTGCGGATGAGCTCTAATAGTGGCTTTTCATCATTGAGTGGCATTCCCTTGCGGGCAGGCAAGTAAGCTTGTTTGATAATATCGTAATAGACTTCCTCGAACGCGAGCTCATATTTATCATAGAGCGAGATAAAGCCGGGAGCGAAAGAGAGCACCTCTTTAACGGGAATGAATACGGGGGAACGCTCGGCAGCACCACTCACCCTGGAGTTCAAACGTGTGATGCCTAGTGGTATCAAAGGTACGCGATAACGACTGGGCCGCACTGTTGGACAAGCTAATGCGCGCCGTATTGCTGCCTTTTTTGCGGTTAACCAAGCGTGATACTTTATCGCGGCTAGGGCGAAAAACCGCCGCCAGCTTCTTTTTCAGTTCAGCCGCATCGTGACCCTGCATCTGCAAGGCATACATTAATTTCATGATATGCGTTTTATCGGTGCCATTGGCACCGATAAGCACGTTCACGCCCGGCGACCACTCGAAAGAGGTTTCCTTAAAGGCGGTAAAATTCTCCAACGCCAGGGTTTGGAACATACGCTTTCCTTCAGTGGTTTACTGAGAGATCAGTGCATTAAATGCTGATATTCTATAAACGTCACGCCACCGGCCAGTGGAAAGTGCTTAGAGAGCTATCTCCATCCAAGAGTTATGCTGCCAAAAGCAAGCCTAGCCACCTGAGCGACACCTAATGTCGCACTGCTGTGGGAAGCTGATTGCTCACCACAGTAGGAGACCGCGCATGGGTAGCATAACGCATTACGATATCATCGGGGATGTTCACGGGCAGTTCGACACGTTAGTGAAGCTGCTAATGCGCTTAGGGTATCGCGAAGAGAGCCAGGGTTGGAGCCAGCCGGGGCACTTGGCGGTGTTTGTCGGCGATCTTATTGATAAGGGGCAGGCCCCATGTGCGGTGCTTCGCTTGGTACGTCAAATGGTCGATGCGGGGCAGGCACTAATGGTAGTGGGAAACCATGAGCTGAACTGGGTACGCGATACCTACCAGCACCAAGACAACCCTCGCGCCTTTATTCAAGCAACGCGACAACATCACGATCGCCAACGGCTGGTCGATGAATTTGCCGCTGAGGAAGACGGCTTAGCGTTGTTGTTGGATCATTTTAAGTGGCTGCGAACACAGCCACTCTACCTCGAAGTGGGGCAGTGCCGCGTGGTGCACGCATGGTGGCATGAAACGTCAATTCAGCATCTCAAGGCAGCCGGTATTCACTGCTTGGATGACCATGCCATGGCGGCCTATCAAGACACTTACTCGCCTACCTATTTTGCAATAGACCGTGTAGTAGCTGGCTGCGAGCATGCCCTGCGCCCCTACGCATCAGCGACCGGATTCCGTACCACACGTAAACGTGTGCGCTGGTGGCCTAATGATGTAGGGCTCACTCACCCCATGGAGTTGGAACCAACCTTGGCGCGTGAAAATGGCTACTCAACCAACGCCAACCCTGTCTTTTTTGGTCATTATGCGATGACGGGTTTCCCTATGCGCCTTGGGCGCAATATAGCGTGTTTAGATTATGCAGCGGCCTATGGCGTAGAACTGGTGGCTTATCGCCACTCGCCAGGTGTCGCTTTAGCATCAAAGTGGTTCACCAGCGTAAGTGTTGCGCGTTCGTCTACCACAACAAAAACACGCCACGCTGCTATTGCCCGCTAGAGGAACAGAGCCGCAAAGTGATTATGCTTTCGCACTAACCTCCGCCTGGAAGAGCATGAATTTGTGACTACAGCTTTTGCAGGTGGCGGTATAGGTCGGGCCGCTCTTATTCACCACGACGGAGCGCGATTGGCACTCAGCGCAAGTGGGTTTCATCGGCGTGTTTTTATGGCAACTTCCGCAGCGGACGAAATAGCCATATTTGCCGTAGCGGTCTTCCAGCAGATGTGCTTCGCCGCAATGCCTGCAGGTTAAGCGCGCTGTGCGAGGGGCTTCCACCACGCCGGGCTCTCGAATGGTAGGTACTGCATGCTCTTGAGCGGGCTGTGAGGGCTGGTAAGTTTTCCTAGCCTCGGCATCCTGCTGAATTAAAAAGTTGCCTAGCGCTGAAAGCTCTTGTTCGTTGAAACGGGCACGCCCTTTTAATACCGATAACGAACCTAGCGAACCCATCAGTTTCTTAACGTGCTCTACAACAAACTCAGACTTCACCGTGAGTTCAGATATTTTTGCTGGCATTTTCTTGCGGTCTAAAATGGCCGAGCTGGAGACGGCACAAAGCACATGCCACTCTCGCCCACCTACTTGGCCTTGAATGCCGAGAATTTTGCGAACGAACTTCTCAACATTTGCGCGTAACAGGTCTTTCAGTAAGGCCTGCTGCAGCTCGGCTTGCCGTATGGGAGACGGCATACCTCGCCATTCGCCGCGATAGCTGCGAGACCACTCCCCCTCAGCGTTCACATTGACTTTGCCGCTAATACTTTTGGATTCAATGACGATAAAACCAAACGGGTAAACCACCAGATGATCGATCTGCGCGTTTTCTCCGTTATGCGTTAAGCGCAAATCGTTGAAGACTAGCACTTGGTCGTGATCCCCAAACTCGCGGCGCAGGTAAAACGCCACATCCTTTTCTTGCTGGTACCCGTACTGGCTGCGCTTATCACTGGACGCTAAAGCATCTTTTTCCTTCAAGATCACTGCATTTGTCTCCTTACTCAAGCTTCAAGCGCGTTCTTTTGGCCCACTCTGATTAACTGGCTATACGCTTGGCCTTCATATCTAACGCTTACCAAGCTCCGTCCTGGCTAAGATAGAGTACCCATCACCGTGGCTTATTAAAGTGCCCCATTGGGTATCTACGCGTAGACCACCTACCACCCCACCATATTTTCCAGCTCAGTAGCACGCTGGGCGGTTTCCCGTAAAAAGCATTCATTACTCACTACTTGCGCCAGCGTACCGCCCGCCGTGGCGTAGAAGTTGCAGTTGGCGTCTCGGTAGGAGATCCATAAGCGCTGGGCGGCGAGTAAAGCTTCGCGGCGCTCTTCGGAAAGCTCGCTACGGGCATCGCTATACGCCGTGTTTAATCGTGTATCCTGGGCGGCTATTTCATCGGCAATACAGTTCAGCATGTTCACCGTGACGCCACCGGAGGCATCCATGCATTTGTTATAACGGGCGCTATATTCATCATCGGTGCTGCTTTGTGCAGTAGCCGCTAGCGGTAAAAGCACGCAAAATGCAAACGCTACTATTTGATAAACTTTTTGCATTACCATCTCTTATCAGATTTACGAAGCAGTCCAGCAATGCTGGGCTGGTAGCGCGTGGTTTAATCTAAGTATCGTACTGCTTTTAGCTGAGCTTTGCCTTGACCCCAGGTGAAAAGGGTAATGCCCTCTTCTTCTGCAGACTCCACAACAATCGCATCAGCGCCACAGGCGCAGGCATCCGCACGAGCGTTGTTGATCGCTGCTGAAGCACTTTTATCATGCCCAAGCGTTGTGCCCGTTTTTGATGAAATCATGCAAGCCACTTCATAAGGTTGCTCGATGTCATTTTCACTGACGTACTGATCCAACGCACAATTAGCGGGTTTAGCAACCCCCATTGCGACAGGCTGCACTCCTACCGAGCCGCATCCTGCTAATGCAAGAAAGATGAAACTTGCTGTCACTGTGCGAAAGGTAGCTAAGCGGTGCAACATTAGACATATCCCCTGGAAAGAAGATAAGCACCTATTTTGGTGCTTATCTTTATGCCTTACTGCTGAGATTCGGCACGATTGATTGGGATTACAAAGTTAGAGGGGTAGTCCCGGTGTTTATCGGTAATAGCATCCGTAATGCCAAAGTCGATAAATACCGCACTCGCTACGATCTTAGCTCCCACAGTGCTAGGGATTGAACCAAACGCTTCGCGACCGTCGAATGTTTCACAATCGTATTTCAGGTCATCATCTGAGCGCCGGATAGGATAAGTACCAGGGATAGTAGCTTGCCACGAACCACGCTTATTCTGTAACTTGCATTGCCCATCAGAGCCATCACTAAACGATAGAGCGACAGGTACTGTTGGGTCGTTAGTGAGAGTGGCACAACCTGATAACACGGCCATACTAACCACCGCAAATCCTAACTTCAGCATTTTCATTACAATGATCCCTTTTGATCCATATTTATCGTAGCGGCTTTAGCCACTCTTCTATTACGCAGCCACCATGGCCACGCATTTGGCTTTATACCAAATTCTATTGATACCCCCATGCTCCGACATCTTATGTCGCAACATATGCTTCATGCTAAACAGCGGAGGGAGTTAATGATAGTGAGGTTATCATTATGATGCATGGCGGGCTAGTGATTCAGGCTACTACTTTCTCTTATCGCCCTCCTCTCCACATAACGCCTAAGTATGCATATTCAAAAATAACGCGACATTAGTTGTCGCATCATCACTATAACGTGCACCTCTAACATCGCGGAGGGTAAAGATGATGGTGATGATGCCCAATTGTTTAATTACTGATGATTGCGCTCGACAGGAGCTTGCGAAGTGGCAGGCGGATCGCGACACATGGGCCGAAACGCTTCCTGTTATGAGCTTTTTTAGCCAGTTCTTAATGTTGTCTCCTATTACTGATCAATATTTCGGTAGCGCCAGCACCGATGGCAAGTTTCTCTATTTTTGCCCTCGCTATAGCGCCACGCTGACGGAAGAAGCGCGCCACTATTTGCAGGCGCATCTGATTTGGCATTGTGTGGCGGGGCATCTTACCGCCCCCTTTGTAGCTAGTCGGCATCGTTGGCACCTGGCGTGCGACCATGAAGTGAACACGCTGCTGCTGGCGTTAGGTGTTGCGCTACCGGTTGATGCACCGCTGTTTCCGGTGTGCGTGGGCCGCAATGCAATGGAGGTGGATCGCTGGTTGGAGGGGCACCCTGGCACGTCTCTCGAAGTCACGGCAGATACTCACCCTGCCGAGCTTTGGTGGCACTTGCCCAATGCGCAACCCGATGTGCGAGTTGCCATGCTCTGGCGTCATCGCGCTCACCTAATCGCCAAAGAGACCAATGGGTTACCCGAGAGAGTCGCTAAGTTTTGTGAGGCGCGGTAAACTCTTAATCTTTATCACAGTGGCCAAGGTTGGCGTTACTATGTCCGAAGCACGCGATACGCTCTTTCGTTATTTAACCATGCTGCAGCTGATTCCCCGCTTTCCTGGGCGTATCGCGACCCCTGTGCTAAAGGAGAAGCTTGCCGAGCGCGGTTTTAAGATCGACACTCGCTCCCTACAGCGTGACCTTAGCCAGAAGCTCTCCACTCAGTTTCCGATTGGCTGCGACGATAGCCAGAAGCCTTACCGCTGGTATTTTGATCGTGATTTTCAGTGCCAGCTACCGGCACTGGATGTACCCAGCGCCTTAACGCTGGTGCTAGCGGAAGAGTATTTAAAAGGGCTCTTACCCCCGGTGGTGGTCGGACAATTATCGCCCCACTTTACCGATGCTCGGCGGTTATTGGATGAAATGAACGCCAACGGGCTTAGCCAATGGGCAAAAAAAGTACGTGCCATTCCTAATGGTAAAGCGCTGATTCCGGCTGAAATAGATGAGTCCACTTGGCAAACTATTTCTGAAGCCTTGCTTGAGCAAAAGGCAGTTGATTTTGTCTATTTGTCGCGCTCCAGCGAAACGGAAAGCCCGTTCACGTTTCATCCGCAAGGCATCGTCAGCCGCCATAGCGCGACTTATTTACTGGCCCATGTAAACGGGTTTGAGGATTTGCGTCAGTTTGCCCTGCATCGCATTAAACAAGCCTCGCTCAGCCAACACCCCTGGCAGTCACAATCTGATTTTGATATTGACCACTATATTCAGAGCGGCGCGTTTGGTTATCGGCAAGGGCCAAGCGATGTGACACTGGAAGCCGAAATCGCAAAACCTGTGGCGTGGTTGCTGCAGGAAACACCGCTTTCTGAGACGCAAACCATTGAAGCCCTCCCCGACAGTAACTGGTACCGGTTAACCGCCCAAGTACCGGATGACCAGCAAACCCTCTGGTGGCTGATGGGCATGGGCGCCAATGTGAAAGTCACCGCCCCTGCCACGTGGCGTGAGGCATTAAAAAAGAGTGCTGAGCAGGTACTAGCGCACTACCAGGACACGCCGCTTGCCTGCGAGACACACTGAGGCTTTGTACGAAAACTGCCTGCGCTCGGATTGGCGCTGCATGGCCACGCTGAAATGTTAATGGGGAGACATAATGGATAACGATACCCGCTTACTCGCGTTTTATCGCGGTGAATCCCCTGATCATAAAGGGCGTTTACTTGAAGATATCTGGGCGCTCTCGCCTTTTTGGCTAGAGCATACCCACGACTATATTCAGTGGCTGTTTCCTATTCCAGAAGCGAGCCGTTTTAATAGCTTTGCGCCGCTCTTAACGCCTGCGGTGCAAGCAGCTTTTGCGAATGACGAGCGCTTACGCCACCACCAGCAACGCTCACTGGATGTAATGTTAAATTTTTTGGGGCTAACACGGGATGGCAACGTCATCACCGCTCAGCCAACGCTATCGATACAAACCCATATCTGGTTGAAAGCTGGGGGCCATAACCATCTGCGTATTACGCGCATGATTCGGTCGTTAGCGTTATGCCACCAACCAACTTTGGCCCGCGCGCTCCAACAAGCGGTGATTGAGATTGGTACGCAGCATGGCGTGGTGGGTGAAACATCCGTTCGTTATTGGCAAGGTGCTATTTAATGAAAATTAAACTATTTGTTACGCTACTTACATAACTCACATAGGAATAATTAACAATATGAAGAAAATTGCATATATCGAAGATAACATCGTTCCGCAGATGTTCACTACCGCTATTGAAGCATACAAATTTAGCCATAGAAGCACTCTGCGCTCAAAAGGGTTTGACCAACTGGAAACTTTTGGGCTGTTATGGGGCTACTCTATTCCGGCCAAGGGTACATTACCTGCCAAAGTCATCGCCACAATGGCCACCGTTGAAACTTCCGCAGTTCGCCATAACGAGTGGGTAGCCCCCAACTTTGACTCATTACGTAGCAAAAAAGAGTTTTTTGAACACTACTGGCCCAATATAGAGCTAGTTGGAACCTTTCATTCACATCCTTATAAAAACCTCTCAGAGGTTAACGACTATAAGGGATGGAAAGCCTCCGAAGGTGATCAAGAGTTCTGGCCCCATTTCCATGAAGAAGTAGCCCCGGAACAACCATTACTCGCGCATCTCATCGTGACGGTAGCTAATTTGGAAAAAACAGGCTGGGCACTACCAGACCGGCTGAAAGGAAGTGAAAGCTCAAAAGGCTATGTACTTTCAGCTAAAAGTATAAAATTGTGGCTCAGATCTTATGCATCCAGCATATTAGAGCAGGAAAATGGAATAACCTACGAGTACTCCGATGATATGGGGCTTGAAATTCCTTCCTTAGAGCGGCGCTTCTTGTGAGCCGACCGACACACTAATATATAGATAGCAAAAATATCAAATAAAATCAGCAGCCTATAACACTTACCAGAGTATTCATGGCTGCCTTTGGTACAGCTCTATCAGCAATAAGGCTCTATTAGACAGGGCTAAGTATCTTATCGTTTTTCAGGCTCGTCTGGTATTAGGGCCAGCAGGTCTGTGTCGCCAACATCGATACCTACCTGGAAGAGCAAGGTGCTCACTTGTCCGCGATGGTGGGTTTGGTGGTTGAAGAAGTGGTAGATAAGCTGTGAGAAGCGTTTACTTGATGCCACGCCTTTCGTGTTGTGGTAACTCAGAGCGGCGTTTAACTCATCATCTGTTAGCGCGACGATCCAGTTGATAATGACGTCATCTAGCCATTTACGATGTGCTGTTAAACCTTCCAAATCATCAAACATCGGCTGATCAAGCCGGCCTGGAATAGGCAGCGGCTCCATAACGGCCAAAGTGGTTGAGGAGGAATGGTGGGTCGCAAACCGCTTTAGCCAAAGCGTATCGGCAACGACTAAATGGTTCAGCGTACCTAGAATAGAGCCAAAAAAAGCCCCTCGCTCTTCGGCCAGTTCAGCTGCGCTCAACCTGCTGGCTGCGTCATATACCTTTGCATTCATCCACTGGTTATACCGTGCCATCAGTACAAAATGCGCTTGCAGGCTCATAAGGCAAATTCCCTCTTTCCAGGCAAACCATCACGCACTCATCAGTATGGGCTAGCAGTGTCTTTTATTCCTGCTTGAGTGAAGCCAATCGCTTGGTACTTGCACCTTCTTTCATACGCCATATACTGTATGTTTAAACATATATAGCGACATATCTTACGAGGTGGCAGATGGCGGCGTTTGACCCTTCCCGCGCTACCGTGCATAAAGGGCGCGGTGCAACCTACGACCCGCATAACCGCTTCGCCCCTACCCGCAGCGTGGCGGAGGATGACGGCTGGTGGCAGGAAGAAGCCTCTATTTCGCTGGCAACAGAAGTGCGCGAGGAAGCCAGTAAAAGCGCACTCTCTTGGAACAAATCGCCAGATTTACCTTTTGATCGTTCGCTTAATCCCTATCGCGGCTGTGAGCATGGCTGTGTCTACTGCTATGCGCGCCCCTCCCACGCCTATTGGGATTTATCACCGGGGCTGGATTTTGAAACCAAATTGATCGCCCGCCACGGGCTGGTGGAGCATTTAAAAGAGGAGCTTTGCCACCCCCACTATGTTTGCCGCCCCATTAACCTCTCCGGCAATACCGACTGTTACCAGCCGCTAGAGGCCACCTACCAAACCACTCGCCGCTTGCTGGAATTGCTGTTGGCTTGCCGCCACCCGGTGACGCTAGTGACGAAAAGCACGCTGATTTTGAGGGATATCGATCTACTAGCAGAAATGGCGGAGCATCGCTTGGTGCGGGTGTTCGTGAGCTTGACCAGCCTAGACGCTAACCTAAAGCGCACGCTGGAACCCCGTGCGGCATCGCCGCAGGCACGCCTGAAAGTGATTCGCGAGCTGAATACGGCGGGAATACCGGTGGGCACGCTGGTATCACCGATTATTCCCGGCTGACCGACCACGAAATTGAACGCATTCTGGAAGCCGCCAGCCGTGCTGGGGCGCGCACCGCGACCTGGATGCTGCTAAGGCTACCCCACGAGGTCGCGCCGCTGTTTGAAGCGTGGCTAGAAGCCCACTACCCCGAGCGCGCCGCTAAGGTAATGAGCTTGATGCGCCAGTGCCGTGGCGGTAAAACCTACGATGCGGCTTTTGGTAAGCGCTTTCGCGGCGAGGGGGTATTCGCTGACTTGATCGCCCAGCGGTTTCAGCGTGCTAGCCGCCAGTGGAACATGCAGCCACGCACCGAGCAGGGGCTGAATACCCGTGATTTTCGCCTGCCCCGGGCACAATGGGATTTATTTGATAGACTGCAGGAATACCCATCACTAAGAAGACGCCCTCTCCATGTCGCTCAGCAAAACAAAATCCAGCTTTTACCGCCGCCTTTACGTGGCCCACTTGATTGAGCAAGGCGTGGCCAGCGTACCCGCGCTGATGGAAGCCACCGGCATGCCGAGGCGCACCGCCCAAGACACCATTACGTCCTTGGGGGAATTGGATATTGAGTGCGTATTTGAAAAAGGCGACGGCGAGCGCCACAACATTGGCCACTACACCATTAAGCAGTGGGGCGCGATTGACCCTCAGTGGGTGGCATCGAACGCTGAGCGCTTAGGGCAGGTACTGGGCTATCGCTAGCCTCGTCAGGCTCTGCCCACGCAAGGCGCGCTGTATTTAACGTCACGCTGAGCGAGCTTGCTGCCATCGCCAGTACGGCGGCCAAGGGCGGTACCGCCATCATGATCACCAGCCCAAGCGCCAGCGTGTTATAGAGTGCCGAAAACACTAGGTTTTGTACCATGACTCGGCGGGTGCGCTTAGCCAGTGCCAATAGCCTTACGATACCGCTCACCCCAGGCCAAAGCAGCTGTGCGGCGGCTCCGTCGCGGGCGGCTTCGCTGGCTTGCATGGGGGCGACGCCTACCCCGGCTTCGGCAAGGCTTAAGGTATCGTTCACCCCGTCGCCCACATAGAGCGTAGGCGAAGGCAGCGCTTTGAGCAGCGCCGCTTTGGCTTCCGGCGAACGCTGGGCGTAGCACGCGTTTTTTGCTAGCCCCACCTGCAGGCCAAGCCAGCCCACCGGCCCCTGGCGGTCGCCGCTGATCAGCGCCACGATGTACCCTGAGCGCTGTAGTTCGGCAAGGCTCGCTTTCGCATCGCTTACCGGCTGGTCGGCACAGTAGAGCGTGGCGAGCCAACCGCGGCTGTTGGCCACTACCACCTGTGAAGAAAAGGCGTAGTCAGGGTGTTGGGCGTTATCTGACAAGGGCGCGCCAAGCTGCTGCTCTATCCATGCGGCGCTACCTAACCACCACCTCTCTCCGTTTTGAAACGTTGCTTGCTGGCCTTTGCCGGGATGCTCCTCAAGATGAAGTACGTTATGAAGTACGTTGGGCGGCGTTGCTGTTTCAGCCTTGTTCGCCCAGTCCAGCAAACCGCTGGCTAGCGGGTGTTCGCTTTGGCTGACGGCGCTGTGCAGCATCGTCTGAAACATCGTGAGATCTTCGCCTTGGCGCAGCGCGGCATGGACTACCTGATGCTGCCCCCGGGTGAGCGTACCGGTTTTATCGAAAGCAATGCCGCGTACGTTCGCCAGAGTTTCAAAAGCGGCAGGGTCACGAAGCGCAATGCCCTGCTGTAACGCTTGGCTGCTACCGGCAAGGCTTGCCAGCGGCACCGCCAGCCCCACCGCGCAGGGGCAAGCTACCACCAAAACAGACAGCGCACGCACAGCAGCGTCTTCTAGACCAAGGCCCAATAGCAGCCCGAGTGGGAGTGTCAGCACAGCCAGCAGCAGCGCTACGGGGCTTAGCCATGAGGCAAAGCGGTCGGCCAGCTTGTGCAATTCGCCCTTTTTTGCCTGGGAGCGGCGCATTTGCTCGCACAGTTTATCCACCCGCCGCTGGCCGACGGTGGCCGTCACAGTCACCTTCAAAGGCGCTGCGTTTAGCCCCGCCGCATAGCGGCAGCCCGCATAGACCCGCTGCCCAGCATGCAGGTAACGGGGCACGCTTTCCCCAGTGAGCGTGGCGGTGTCCAGCCAGCCGGGCGAGTCAAGCAGGCCATCCAGAGGCACCTGCTCACCGGGGGGCACTTCAATCACGGCTCCTATGGAGACTTCCCCAACGGGCTGCGTGTAGCGCTGCCCGCCTTGGCAAACCACCACATCAGCCTCCGGCAGCCTTAGTGCATCAAAGGCTTTGAGCCCCCGCTGCCTGCACAGGGTTTCGACCAGCCGGCCCACCAGAAGCAGCACAATAAGCATCACCGCAGTATCGAAATAGACCTCTGAAGAGCCGCGCAGCAGTAGCCCTACCGAGACCGCCATGGCGCCAAGCACACCCAGGCTTACCAATACATCCATGCCGGGGCGTCGGGCCAATAGCGTGCGCCACCCCGCTCGGTAAAACGGCAGGCCGGAATAGAGCACGACGGGTAGTGAAAAGGCACCGGCCACCCACGCGACGACCAGCTCTATGGTGGCATTGGGCAGCGCGCCCACGTAGATCAGCAGCGACGCCAGCATAGTCCACATACCCAACACCGCACCTACAATCAGGCGCAGCGTGAGGTAGCGGCTCTCTTGGGCTAAGCGCTGCTGGGCATCTTGTACTGGTTCTAGCTCGCTCAGCCGATAGCCCAGCCGCTTCACCACGGGGGCTAGCACCGCCAACTGGGTTGCTGAGGGAGAGCCGTTTACCCATACCGTTGCGGTAGGGAATGAACGCTGGCCTGCGCGACGCCCGGTACGCGAGCTAGCGCGCCCTCTACCGCCAGCGCACAGCTAGTGCACCACATGCCATGAAGCGTATAGAGCGGTGCGTCGTCATTAGCAGGCGAGTCTGTGTTCACGGTTACAGACAAGGCGGCACGCCAATGATGGGTAGCCCCGCAAACGCCACGCCGAAAGCAGAAAACAAGTAGAGCCAACCGGATACCACGGCATGAAAGCGCTGACGCCCCTGGTGCTGCTTGGCTGTGCGGCAGCACCCCCACGCCAACAGCACAAGCCCAGCAGCACAGAGAAGGGTAAAACCGCCCAGGGCTGCGTTGAGTAGCGTGAGTGATCTTGCCTCCGGCGGCGGTGGAGCCACCGCACAGGCCACTGACAGGCCGCTATACACGGCCACAAACCAAACGCTCCAGAGCGTTAGCCCCACTACTAAATGGATAGGATGAGTAAAGTGAAGTCGTTCCATCGCCCTACCCTCCTAACACGCGGGGCAGCACCGCTAGCGCTGCAATTAATAGTCCAAAGGTGACCACGTTATAGCGCCATAGCAGGGCTACTACGCCCGGCTCGAAGGGAGCATGAGCGCCCACATAGCCATAGCCCACACGCAGGCCTTGAAGCACGGCCAAGACGACCGCTAAACCGCCGTGGAACAGGGCGTAGACAAGGCCGACCAGCATCACCGCATCGTGGGAGGTTTGCGTGGGGGCAAGTTCGGCTTGCCACAGCGCCCAGCCCGTTAGCCCCACTTGCAGTGCACCTAACGCAGCGGCTAAATAGAAGCCTGCGCCTAACCCGGCGTCACGCTGCTGGCGCAACCCTCGTACCAGCCGCTCCATCACCACACATCCGGCCAGCACCGCCACGCCCGCCGCCAACATAAGCATGAGTGATAGCGGCGGCGTCTCTGGCATCTGCCATTCGGGTGAAACGGTCCAGAGGTAGAACCAGCCAAACAGGTAAGAGAGATAAAACGATCCGTTGGCGATCAGAAAAACACCCATCGCCCAAAGGCCGGGGCCGTCCATCGTACGCGAATGGAGCGGTGGAACGCCCGGTTTTACGCCTGCGTCCGGTGCCGCTTTAGGATGCGCGCCGTTCTCCCACGACCAGCGCAGCAGAAAGATACCGGCAATAATGACGAATACGCCTGCCAACGCGTACACCTTGGTCAGCAGGCTCAGGCACACCACCGCCAGCGCGGCAGCGGCAAACAGCGGCCACCAGGAGTTACCGGGCAGGTGAATAATCTCGCGCACCTTGCCCGTAATCGGGTCGGTGCCCCACATTTCACGCCTGCCGTGTGAGGCCACCGCCAGCGAGTGCTTACCCTCGGCCATGGTATGCGGTAAGTTCGGGTCATCCCACAGCGGGTGGCGGGTTTCCACACTGGGGAGGCTCACAAAGTTATAGGCGCTGGGCGGCATGGTGTTGGCCCACTCCAGCGTATCGGCATTCCAGGGGTTATGCTTGGCGGGCTTGCCAAACCGAAAGTGCAGCGCGATATCCAGCAGCACCATGGCAATCCCTGCCGAGAGCACAAAGCTACTGATCGACGAGAGCAGGTTAAAAATCTCCCAACCTGAGCCCGCTTCATAGGTGTAAATCCGCCGGGGCATGCCAAGCAGCCCGGTCCAGTGCATGATTAAGAAGGTGCCATTAAAGCCCAGGAAGGTCAGCCAGAAGCCCCAGCGCCCCAGGTTCTCGGAGGGCATTCGCCCGGAGAAGAGCGGCAACCAGTAGTAAAGCCCCGCGATCAGCGGGAAGAACATGCCGCCCACCAGCACATAGTGCATGTGCGCCACCACAAAGTGGGTGTCGTGCACCTGCCAATTAAACGGCACCAGCGCCAGCATGACGCCGGTTAACCCGCCGCACACAAAGATGATCAAAAAGCCCATCACCCACAGCATGGGCAGCTTCATTTTGGGTTTGCCAAGCCAGAGCGTGGCGAGCCAGACAAACACCTGAATCGCCGTGGGCACGGCCACTAACATACTGGCTGCCGAGAAAAACGCCTGGGCCAGCTGCGGAATGGCAATGGAACATGTGGTGAGCCCACGGCCCAAAGCTGATAAAGCCCATAATGGTGATCGCTGCCACTACCCAGCCGTACCCCACAATGGGCCGCCCGGCAAATACCGGGATCAGGGTAGAGACAATACCGGCGGCAGGCAGGAAGATGATGTACACCTCTGGGTGGCCAAACAGCCAGAACAGGTGCTGCCAGAGCACCGGGTCGCCGCCGCCCACAATTTGGAAAAACGGCATGCCGACTGCTCGCTCAAGCTCCAGCAGCACGCTGCCGAGTATCAGCGGCGGGAAGCCCACCACGATCATTAGCGCCATGGCGAGGATATACCACGCAAACAGCGGCATCTTATGCACGCCATGCCCTGGGTGCGGGTGCGTAAGATAGACACCACCAGCTCCACCCCCGCCGAGAGCGCTGATATCTCCACAAAGGTGATGCCCAGCAGCCAAAAATCGGAGCCCAAATCGGGGGCAAACTCTTTACTGCTCAGCGGCGTGTACATAAACCAGCCGCTTGAAGGCGCCATCTCAATAATTAGGCTGGAGGTGAGGATGATCCCGCCAAACAGGTAGCAGAAATAGCCCAATGAGGTTAGCCGCGGGCACACCAAGTCACGGGCACCAATCATTTTAGGGATCAGGTAAATCGCCAGCCCCTCCAGCATGGGAATGGCGAACAGAAACATCATCACCGTGCCGTGCATGGTGGTGACTTGGTTCTAGATCTCCGGCGACATAAAGTCCTGGTCGGGCATCGCTAGCTGGGTACGCACCAGCATGGCAAGAATGCCGCCAATCAGGAAAAACACCATCCCAGTGATCATAAAACGCAGACCTAGCGTCGTATGGTTCACGATGGTGAGGGCCTTTAGCCCTTTCGGGTTGCCCCAAATGTCATGTAGGTCTTCGTGTAGTTGCTGCGGGTCCTGCTCTACCGCCTCTTGATTCACGCTCTTCATGGGGTCAAGGTCTCCAGCCAAGCACCCAGGGCATCCAAGGTGTCCGTATCAATATCGTCGTGGGCAGGCATTTTATTGCCCGGCTTCAGCGTTTGGTGCTGCTGCAGCCACTGGCTCACCGCGCCCTCTTCCAGGGCCATCACACCGGCACCCAGCATCCTGCGGCTACCGACATCCGAGAGGTTCGGCCCTACATCGCCCTGGCTGACGCCAGCCACTTGATGGCAGCTCGCGCAGTGGGTCGTAAAGGCCTCTCTTGCGCTATCGTGGGCTGAATCTTGGGTCGCTAACTCGTTTAGTTCTGCGTCTTGGCGAGCTGCCAGCCATGCATCGAATGCTTCACGCGGCACGGCTTCGACATACAAATGCATATGGGCATGGCCCACCCCGCACAGCTCGGCACACTGGGCACCAAACACGGCGGGCTCATCAGCTTCCAAGCGGATTTTATTCACCCTTCCTGGCAGCATGTCGATTTTGCCGCCTAGGCGCGGCACCCAAAACGCGTGAATGACATCTGCGCCGCTCACATGGAAATCCACCGGCTCCCCTGCGGGCATGACGAGCTGGTTAGCGGTGACGACTTCGCCGCCTTCGGCGCCTGGGTAGCGCACCTCCCACCACCATTGGTGGCCGATCACTTCAATCACTTCAGGCGGCTCGCCTAGCGGGAGCGGCAGCATGCGCTGCCCGGCAGGCACCCCAAACATCAGCAGTGCAGTCACACTGGTGATCGGCAACACAAGGCCTCCACCAATAATCCAGCGGCGGGCAATGCGTCGCTCTTGGGCAGGCGTGCGCTCTACGTTGCGCGGTTTGAAGGCGTACAGCCAAACCACGGTGACACCGACCAGCACGATGGTGGCAAAGCCCAGCATTACCCACCAAATTAACCGAACGTCTCGCGCGGCGGGCCCCGCAAGGGCTAAGATAGATCTGTCGCCAGTACAGCCCGCGACACTGAGTAGCAGGCTAAGCCCTAGCCAGCAGGCGGCTTGACGGGCTCGTCGCGATGCTAAACACGACATGATGGCGGACGTAGCGCTATTGCGTTCCCTCATTAGCGTTTTCCCTGAAGTGCAGTTGATCTATCCGACTGTTTCGCTTTGTCTAACCACAGGAAGTGACGATGACACCTACTCCCCAACGCTCGATCAAAAGCCGCGCATCGCTGGCGGGGCATCCGCTTCACCCGGTGATGATTCACTTCCCGGTGGCGGCCCTGATGGCACTGGTCGCTTGCGATATTGCCTACTGGTATACCCAGGATGCATTCTGGCTGCGCGGCGGGCTTTGGCTGGCGGGTGTTGGCGCGTTTGGCGGTTGGATTGCTTCGGTGGCAGGCATCATTGACTTGGTGTCGGTAGCGCGCATCCGCCGTTTGATTACCGGCTGGAGTCACGCGATTGTGGCCGTAGTCATGCTCTCTCTGGCGTCGCTGAATTGGCTGCTGCGTTTCACTGAGCCCAGTGCGGTGCTGCCGTGGGGGTTGGCCATCTCGCTGGTAACGGCCGGTTTGATTGCGCTGGCCGGGTGGCTCGGTGGCCAACTGGTGTACGAGCACGCGGTGGGCGTTGAAGTAGAATAGTAACCCGAGCGGCTCAATGGCAGCCCGTAATTGGACATTGGCCATTGAGCTAGCTCCACTCCAGCGGTTTAGAGAGCACAAACCCTAGCACCCCAAAGATGCCTACCAGCGCCAACAGCAGCGCACACAAGCTGGCCGTCTTCACCCCTTTAAAAATCCCCTTCTCAAGGCGCAGGATGAGCCAGCCAAAGCAGCCGTGAGCGGCAACCATCAGCACCACTGCCCCCAGTTTCAGTATCAACCAGCCGCCTAACAGGCCATGCAGGAGAAATAGCAGTGTGCCAGAGGCAATCGCAGCGAGTGCCGCAGGTGTGGCAATGGAATTATAAAAAAACCGCGGCATGGGCGGTGTGCCCTGGGCGAAGCCAGCGTCTTTACGTAGCTGCAGCGCTTGCAATAAAAGCGCAGGCAAATAGAGAAGTGCGCCGCACCAAATGACCAGCGCGGCGATGTGCAGCAGTTTTAGCCATGGCATCGAGGCTTCCTTGCGTGACGAGGGCAGAGTCTATTGTGACCCTCATAACCTTAGTCAACCGATGCCACTCTGGCTAGGCGAAACGCCAAGTTTTACTCCACCGAAATTTCATAACCTGTGAATTTACGTAGATTTATCACACCCGTGTCGAACATGAGGTACTGCCCTTTCACGCCCTGAAGGATGCCTTCAACCAGCGGCTGCTTATCAAAATTATGAGAGACTACTTTGCGGGGAAACACAGCCACGGGATAGTCGAACTGCAAAGGAGCCTCATCCAACGTGCGAATGGCGTCTTCGCCGTGAACACTGCGTAGCTGGCCTAAACCATCTGCCAATGTGTTCAACAACCGGTCACGCTCAGCGCGCAGATCGAGTGGTTCTACCTCACCTTTTAACATGGCACGCCAGTTAGTGCGGTCGGCCACCTGCTCTTTGAAGAGCATCTCGACGAACCCGGACTGCTGGCGAGTGTTCACTTCGAGAATCGGTAACGCCTGAATAGCGCCTTGATCCAACCAACGGGTGGGCATTTGTGTTTTGCGAGTATGCTACCTTCAAGCCGGAAGAGTTAGCCAGATAGACGATGTGGGGCTGAAAGCAGTGCGCCTCACCCCACTCCGGCTCGCGGCAGGTGCCCTGATGGTAGTGGCAGGTTTCCGGTTTCATGATGCAGGTATCGCACTGCGCCAAGCGCTTAAAGCAAGGGGAGCAGTAGCCTTGTGCAAAGCTTTTTTTAGTTGCCCGACCGCAGTGGGTACAGGCAATAGCACCGCTCCATGCAAGGCGCATGGGGGAGCCAATACGCTCATTCAACGCCACCCGATGCTCACCAGCGCGCAGATGGTAAACCACTTGCTCGTCTTGACGGCTAGGCAGCGCCGCCGCCATTTTTTGCAGACACCCTTTAACGGGAGAGCCCTCGGGAATTAACAAATCAGTCACGCGTGGCATCCCGGCCAAGGCCCGCCATTTCTGGGCTAACGCCTGCGCCGGTAGCACCCGCCCCACAGGTACGCCGCTCCAAATAACCTACGCGATTCTCTTCCGGTACATTGTTTTCAACTTCATAACGCATGACAGCTTCCAAACACAGCTCGGTTTGCTCCGGCGTTAAGCGGCGGCCGTCAGGCCATTTGCGTAGCGACACCCCTTGCTTAAGGCTTTCATAAATCGCAGGCGTCATCTGGTTGATCATTTTATCGAAGGTCATATCGCTCACGGTTAGCACCTCAAGTATTTGCTGCTTTCAAATTGGCGGCGTTAGGCTTTGCTACGTTTGGAGGAATAATACCAGCCCGTGGCGAGCCCCACGAGCAGCCCGCCCAAGTGAGCTTCATTGGCCACGTTGCCAAAGCCGACGGTACCGGCAATATCGGTCATGGTGAACACCATCCAGCCGAGCATAAACACCACCAACATTTGCGGCACAAAGAAACCGCTTTGCGGGGCGCGGCGAGACATCAGCCACACATGGGCCAGCAGTGCATACACCACGCCGGACATACCACCGAACAGTACCGTTCCGGTCACGTATTGGGCGACGTTAGCCCCAATGCCCGCCACTAAAAGCAGGAGGAGCATCTTTTACTGCCTTGGCGCAGCTCAATTTGCCGCCCGAAGTACCACACACACATCAGGTTGAAAATCAGGTGCATCCAGCCAAAGTGCAGAAATGCGGGAGATAGCAAACGCCAGCTGCCCACCAATCACGGTGTCTGCTAGCGACCCATACACCAACTGGCCGCCGGAGATACCCACCGGCACAATGGTGAGCGCCACAATCAGTAGGTCGCCAAAAATGCCGCTTAGGGCAAATACCAGCAGGCTCGCTCCTATCATCAACGCCGTGACTGGCACCTGGCGCAGAATAGCGATAATACTGTGGGCGCTGCGGGAACGTGGTGGGTGAGCATTATCCACGATCAGCGGTTCGCCACGCTCCCAACGGCCTACCAGGGCGCGCAGTTCGTCGTGCTGGCGGGGGTCGGCCACCCAGAGCAGTTGGCCGTCCGCTTCGTCGGTGATCCGATGGCCAATACGGTAGTGCCACAACGCTTTGCGCAGTGTCTGTGTGTCTGCGCCCGTGGGTAAGAGCATGACTGGATGCATGGCATCTCCCTTATAACCAAGTAGTTGTCGCGCTTAAGCGCCGTTTTACCAACGGATAAACAAAAAAAATCCGGCGGAGGGGGCCGCCGGATAAAAGCAAGGGATCATTCAAGGGAACACTTACTCTGATAACCGGCAGCTAGGTTAGTTCAGCAGTTTTGCAAAAATTATGTAACCATGTGTAAATCATCCACAGCACGCTTAATCAAAATCTATTTCCCAGGGTTTGGGCAGCGCACGCTCCTCTTTAGGTACTTGAATCCATACGAAATGATCAGCGTTCAACTGGGTTTCACCGCTCCAACGATAGGCAACCAAACGGCCAAACTTTACGGCGCTATAATCCAGGCAAGCGATATTTGCGGCAGGCAGAGCGGGAATTCCTTCGCACCAGTAGTGGCCAATAAATAGCGGCGGCTGCTCTGGGCCGTAATAACTTAGCCGCTCTCGCTCACTGTCGGTGAGTGGTCGCGCTTCCAAATCGCCGGGCAGGTTATCTGGCTGAAATACCACATCTCCCCACTGCTGCGGGTTAGCTGCCCAAAAGTGGGCGCGAAAGCTTTGTCGGGTAAAACCGTCCCCCGAGTGAATCGCGACACCTTTTGGTAACCGGATATGGGGGCCACGGGTAAGACGATCAAGGATTCGATACGCCTGGGAGCCTGGGTCGTTGGACTCTACCAGAAACTGATCATCCATTCTGGCAGTCGGTAAGCGCTGCTTGAGCTCGCTGATCAGCGCATCATCCCAACACGCGTGTACCACGCGAATACCGTCTAGCTCTAGAAACAGCGGAATGGTTTTGAACCAGGCCAGCGTGTCTTCCCACTCGTTGGTATGGTGGCGATACTGATCAAGAGTGTCTTGAATAATGCGGTTGTGGCGCGGGGTATGTTCGCGCAGCCAGCGCTTGTGGCTGCCAGAGGGCGCGGGATGGGTATAGGCCAACGCGTTATACTCGTGATTGCCCATCACAATATGCGCTTCGCCCGCCTCTACCATGCGCCGTGCAATGGTCACTGCCAAGCGAATACGCGGCCCGCGATCAATCAGGTCGCCTAAAAAAATCACTTTGCGCCGCGGGTGGCGATAAACACCGCCGCGCTGGTGGTAGCCAAGCTTTTCCAGCAGTGCCGCTAGCGTGGCACCGCAGCCGTGGATATCACCAATTAAGTCGTAACCCTCCATATTAATCCCCTAGCCGGTGGCTCCAGCCGAGTTTACTGCGCAGCACGTCATAGAAGTTGTGCCCAATGGGATGCACTAATTGAACGCGCTCCGGCTTACGGGTGATAACCAAGACATCGTCAGGCTTGGCCACCGCGCGGGTTTGCCCGTCGCAGCTAATATGGGGGTAGGTCTGATTGGTTTCGCCAATATGAATGCGTATTTCGCTGGCCGCATCAATCACAATGGGCCGACTGGAGAGCGTGTGCGGGAACATCGGCACCAGCGTCACCACATCCAACTTCGGGTGCATAATCGGCCCACCACCGGAAAGCGCATAGGCGGTAGAGCCGGTTGGAGTGGCGACAATCAACCCATCGCTGCGCTGGCTGTAGACAAACTGCCCATCGATAAACAGTTCAAACTCAATCATGCGGACCGCTTTACCGGGGTGCACCACAACTTCGTTAAGCGCGTCGCCATTTCCTACGGCGACCCCATTGCGGTAGAGCACGGCATCCAGCAAGAAGCGCTCTTCACCCCCAAACTCCCCCGCCAGCACTTCGCCTACCCGGGTCTCTACCTCATCGGGAGAAATATCCGTGAGGAAGCCAAGCCGCCCACGGTTAACGCCTAAAATGAGCGTACCACTGCGGCACAGGGTGCGTGCAGCGCCTAACAAGCTGCCATCGCCGCCCACCACAATCACTAAATCGCACAGTTCACCCAACATGCGGCGGCTAGCTTCAGGTAAGCCGTGTTGGGGCAGCGCCGTGGCGGTGCGGGCTTCGATGAGTACCTTATAGTCATGTTCCGTTAAGTAACGGACCAAGCGTTGAAGGGAGTCGACAACTTTGTCGCTGCCTAAGCGGCCAATCAAGCCAATCGTCTTGAACGGCTTCACTGGATGACTAAGGCTACCGGGGTTGGAACCTGACGATGTGGTATTAGACATGGGCGACTCTCGCTAGCATCAGCCCACATTATGGAGAGGAAGGCAGTATCGAGCAAATCACCCGGTGCGCCAGAGGTACGCCTTGCGCACCGGGAAAAATCAGCGGTTTAGCTTAGGCAGCCGCCACCTTGCGGCGCTGCAGCCACCAGTGGGTTTAGCCACAGCGAAGCGCCCATGATCGCCGCCCCCAAAAGCAGCTTGCCCACATCAGCATCGCGGTTCCAAATCACCAGGTTAACGACCAAACCAGCCGGCACCAGCGCATTGTTCATAATCGCCAGGGTGCCCGCATCTACCTTGGTTGCACCTTGGTTCCAGGCAAAATAGCCAACGCCCGATGCCACCAGCCCCAACCACGCCAATACGCCCCACTGCAGAGTGGTGGATGGCAGCGCGGCGCTATTACCAAACAGCAAGAAGGCAGGCAGCGCTACCAGCATAGCCCCGATAAAGAACCAGCCAAACACGTTATGCCAAGCAAGAGTGGGCGGTAGGTCTGCCGCTAGGCGGCGGTAACCGACTTGGCCGATGGCGAAACATA
The DNA here is from genome assembly GCF_002087295.1 of Vreelandella lionensis. Classification (GTDB taxonomy): domain Bacteria; phylum Pseudomonadota; class Gammaproteobacteria; order Pseudomonadales; family Halomonadaceae; genus Vreelandella; species Vreelandella lionensis. Next base: position 64,471 of record NZ_MWVI01000095.1, read on the forward strand.
GGTTAGCGCCCTGCACGACCAAAAAGCCGAGCCAGAAGCCGCTGTCGATGCCGTCGTAACGAATCACCCCGGCGCCTAGTACTGCCAAAATAGCTGTTACCAAATAGATCGGCGTAAAGCGTTTGAACATCAGGTCATCCAACAACGCGATATACACCGGCGTAAAGATGGTAAACAGCAGCACCTCAGGCACGGAGAGTAGCAAGAAGGAGTGATAAAAGAAGGTGTACATGATGCCTAACTGAATCGCGCCCAGCGCCATCAATGCCAAGCGCTGCTTACCGCGCAGCAGGCTTGGGCGCAGAAAAGGTAGGAACACCAGCATTGCTAGGGTCACGCGGACCAGCACGGCAAAGTAGCTATCAACCTGACCCGCCAAATACACACCAATTAAAGAGAACGAAAACGCCCAGAGCGCCGTTACGCCAACCAAATAGCCCATCAGTAAACCTCAAACAAGAAGAAAGTTGACGGGGATTATACGCCTTTAGAATCCCCTGCCAATGGGCCAAAAGCGTAAGGCGGTTTTTACCGTTTATTCAGCCAAACAAGTGCATAGACAACACCGGGCAACCAACCTATTAGCGTCAGCACGACACTGATTAACACACGCTGGGCCCCGCCTTCGGTTAAACCAACGGCTAAGGGCGGTAGCAGCACGGCCAGGGCGCGATAAGCTAGCTGTAAGTTGGCAGGTTCTTTCGCGGGTGTGGCGGGTGGTTCTGGTGAAGCTTTTTCTTCAGGGGCTATAGGCTTCGCTGAGGGGGTAAAGTGCCCAACGGCCGCTTGTGCTTTCTCGGCCTGCTCCTTTTCATGGGCAAGCGCTTTACGGTGCGCCTCTTTATCTATTTTTTGCTCTAGGGTGTCTGCGCCCTCTGCCAAGTCGTCGTGGTAGCGCTCCCAATCTTCCCAGTCGTAGGGTGTTCCCGACTTGGGCCGATGACTGCCTGCGCCACGGGCACGCTCCCAGGCTTTCTCTTCCAGCGTATTGGGCCTGTCAGGGTCTCGATCTAGGCCAACGCCTTTACGGTTCAGATATTCACGAGCATCCATAACGACTCCTCACAGCATTTGAAGCGGACTTGAAAAATTGGCAAAGCGTTGAATAGAGACAGTATGGGGGCAGCACAGGGTGAGTTAAATCACCTACAGTAAGAGAATCGGCAGTGGCCTGTCGATCACGTTAAGGAGTGCTCCAATGAATAAAAAAATCCCGGATACCGTACGCGATATTATGTCCCGCGACTGCTACCGCGTCTCTGGAGAAACGTCTATCACTACCCTTGCCCAAGGGCTTGCCCTGCACCGTTTGCCGGGCGCCCCGGTGGTGGATACGGCTGACCGCTTAATCGGCTTTATCTCTGAGCAGGATGTTTTAGGCCGCGTGCTGGACAGCATCTACCACGATGACGAAGCACCACTGGTCAGAGAGTTGATGCGCCAAGACGTGCTCACTACTTCTCCGAATAAAAGCATTACTGACTTGGCGCAAGAAATGCTGGGCGCCAAGCCTAAGATTTATCCGGTCGTTGAGCAGCAACGGTTAATCGGCATCGTCACCCGGCGGGATATTCTGATGGCACTACTGACTATTCGCCGCCACTAGCCATGGCGTTTTCGCTACCGGTTAACTCGCAGACAAAAAAAACCGCTGCTTGAAACAAGCAGCGGAAGCAAGGGATCGAAAACAATAGCCAGAACAACACTATTAGCGACTGCTATCGCGATGTTGTCTGTACACACTCAGACACCCTGCAGAGAAAAAGTTCGCAAAAGGTTAAAATTTTCGTCTCAGCAGGCGCAGGCGTATACTAGGTGGCTATTCTCAACTGGGCGCATAAGCTGGCGTCTATCCTGATGTGGCCAGGAGCTATGCATGGCACTTTACTTACTGGTGTTTGGCGTTTGTTTACTGGTAATGGGGGCTGTGTTGCTGGTGCTGATGAACGCAGGAACGCCTCGCTACCGCACCGAGCCCAAGGATCTGATCGCGCTGTTTGATAAGGCGCTGGAGAGCAAGGTCAGCGAGACCGAGTGGAATGCTCTGATTGGCTACCCTATCCGCCATGATGAGTATTTAGACAACGTTCGCCGCCGTGCCTCACACCTAATGGATACACACGGGCGACGCTGGCAGATTGCTCAGGGCAAGCCGCTCCTCAACCAAGAGGGTTACGCGGAGCTAAAAGCATTACGTGATCATGTAGCGGCACATACAGCGCTTCGTCAGCGCTACTAATAGAGCAGCAGCGACGAGGAGAACCGTATGCCGAGTACCATTCGTCAAATACCCCTGGAAACGGCGACGAAGCATCACTCCCATGACTTCCATCAGATAGTGATCACGCTATGTGGCTCTTCTGAATTTGAAATCGAGGGGTTGGGTGGCCGTGTAAACGCTTTTTCCGGCTGCATCGTGCCTGCTAACCACGAGCACTACTATTCTGGCAACGGCCATAATCGTCAGTTGATTCTAGATTTACCAGAAGATGCTCCCGCTTTGACGGGTGAGCACCGTGAATTGGTGGCGCTATTTGATGCGCCGCGCTTTTTTGCCTTAGACAGCCCGCTGCGCCTCTATCTTACCTTTGTCGACAGCGAACTGGCCCGAGGATTAGACAACTCTGCCACCTCGTTTCAGCAAGACCGCCTAGCGGCCACGCTGTTAGGCTCGCTAAAAGCCCGCCTAGGTGCCTCAGGGAGCGCTGCCCAGCGACGCATTGACCTTAACCAGATTGACCGGTTTATCTGCCGTCACTTAGCCGATGAACTGCGGGTGGCCGACCTGGCCAAGCTCGCCTGCCTTAGCGAAGCACATTTTTCTGAGCGTTTTCGCGTCCAAACCGGCCTCTCCCCCTGGCAGTATGTACGACGGCAGCGGCTTCACGCGGCGCGCCAGTTGGTCATGCAAAGTCGTTTGCCACTTACCGATATCGCCATACAAACAGGGTTTGCCAACCAGAGCGCACTTTCCCACGCGTTTCGCCGCAGCTACGGAGCCTCGCCGCGCCAGCTACGCCAAGGCTTTGCCAGCCCCTCCTTAGATACCAACAATCGTTCCACGGCTCATTCAACGGCGTTATCATCCTCAGCCACCCCCGCAGGGGCAGGCGTGCTCTCGTCTCGCTGATATTACGTTGGTGGGTGTAGTAAAAAAGTCGCGTTGTTTGCCGCTAGCGAGCCGCACCCAACTCTACTAAAGTCGTAAATAGGCACAGCTTGCCGTGAAATTGACACGTTTTGCCACGAAAACGACATACACCTAACGACGGCTAGCTCTACATTCGAACGTCAGTCTGGGCATCTGCCCTGCCATCACTTTTTAAACGCTAGCTGACACAGCTATTCGTTCAAGCTGTTCGTTTCAGACCTGTCTTACGGGTGCCTCAATCCTCACTGCTAAAAAAATGCGTGACCCTGCCACCTGGCAAACCGACCTTGATACGCTAATGCAGCGTGTCAGCGAACACTATATCGTCGATGAAGATGCCTACGTCAGCGAGCTGATTAAACTGCTGAACGCCGACCAAGACGATTTTTCGCGCATTGAGGCCAACACGGCAGCGCTGGTGCGCGACGTACGCAACATGGATACCGCCGTTGATACTATCGACGAGCTGCTTCAACAGTACAGCCTGGATACCCATGAAGGCCTGATGCTGATGTGCCTGGCGGAAGCGATGCTGCGTATTCCAGATAAAGCCACCGCAGATGCGCTGATCGAAGACAAGCTAGGCCCAGCGGTTTGGCATTCCCATGTAGGCAAGAGCGAGTCGTGGATGGTTAACGCCTCGACCTGGGGCCTGTTAATGACCGGCCGCGTGCTGAAGCTGGACCACCCGAAAGAGGGCCAGCCCGCCCACTTTATTAACCGCATGGTTAATAAAGTGGGCGAGCCGGTGATTCGCCGGGCGATGATGGAAGCGATGAAAATCATGGGCAAACAGTTCGTGCTTGGCCGCGATATTAACGAAGCCCTGAAACGCTCTAAGCCGCTATTCAATAAAGGCTACACCTACTCTTACGACATGCTGGGTGAAGCCGCACGCACCCGCGACGATGTCAAACGCTACTTTGACGACTACGCCCGTGCCATTGAGCAAGTGGGCAAAGCGTGCAAATCTCTGGGCGACAAAACCCCGGCACCATCGGTCTCCATCAAACTCTCTGCCCTGCACCCCCGCTATGAGTTTGACCGCCGCGAACAGGTACTGGCCGAGCTGGTAGATACCGTCATTCAACTGGTCACCAAAGCGCGCGAGCTGGATGTGGCTGTGACCATTGACGCTGAAGAAGTCGACCGTCTGGAGCTTTCTCTGGAAGTCTTCCGCGCGATTTACCAGAGCGACGCCGTCAAAGGCTGGGGCCACTTTGGCCTAGTGGTTCAGGCATACTCAAAGCGTGCGCTGCCAGTGCTGCACTACATCAACCGCTTGGCGGATGAGCAGGGCGATGAAATTCCGCTACGCCTAGTAAAAGGTGCTTATTGGGATAGCGAAATCAAAGAGTCTCAGCAGCTTGGTATCGATGGCTACCCGGTCTATACCCGCAAGGCGTGTACCGATGTGGCCTACTTGGCCTGCGCGCAGTTCCTACTGTCTGACGACACCCGTGGCCGCATCTTCCCTCAGTTTGCGACGCACAACGCCCACACCGTGACCACCATTCTGGAGCTGGCGAACCACGACAGCCGGCCGTTTGAATTCCAGCGCCTGCATGGCATGGGCGAAGCACTTTATGATGCGGCCCTTGAGCGTGCGCCTAAAGGCACCTACTGCCGCATTTACGCGCCGGTCGGTGCCCATAAAGACCTGCTGCCCTACCTAGTGCGCCGCCTGTTGGAAAACGGTGCCAACTCGTCGTTCGTTCACCAGATTGTCGACCCGGACGTGCCGGTGGAGTCGCTGTGCCAGCACCCTATCGAAACACTGCGCCAGCAAAAAACCTTCTACAACAAGCGCATCCCGCTGCCAAAAGACATCTACGGCCCGAAGCGCCGCAACTCCCGTGGGGTCAACTTAAACATCCGTAGCCACTACTACCCGCTGATGGAGAAAATGGCGACGTTCATGGATAAGCAGTACCCCACCAAGCCGCTGCTAGCGTTTGATGTGGCCGACGATAGCGCCAATACCCATAGCGTCACTTCGCCTTTCGACCGCCGCCAAACCGTCGGCAGCGTGCAGTGGACCAGCAAAGAGCAGGCAGCGAAAGCCCTCGACGCTGCCTGGGAAGCCTTCCCGCGCTGGGACGCGACTCCCGTAGCCGAGCGCGCAGCGATTGTGCGTCGGCTGGGCGACCTGATGGAAGAACACATGGCCGAGCTGATGGCGCTCTGCTCCCGTGAAGGCGGCAAGCTGCTCACTGACGGCGTCGATGAAATCAAAGAAGCGGTTGATTTCTGCCGTTACTACGCCATGCGCGCTGAAGAGTCGTTTGGCGAGCCCATCGAGCTGCCTGGCCCCACCGGTGAATCCAACCGCTTGATGATGGGTGGTAAAGGTGTTTTTGCCGCCATTAGCCCTTGGAACTTCCCGGTAGCCATCTTCTGCGGGCAAATCGTTGCCGCTGCGGTCGCAGGCAACACTGTTCTGGCGAAACCCGCCGAGCAAACCTCGATTGTCGCTAACCGCGTTATCGAGCTGCTATACGAAGCGGGCATGCCCCGTGATGTGGTGCAGCTGCTGCCGGGTGACGGCCCTACCGTAGGCAGTGTGCTGACCTCTGACCCGCGCATTACCGGCGTAGTGTTTACCGGCGGTACCGACACAGCACAGATTATCAACCGTGCTCTCGCCGCTCGTGATAACGCGCCGCTACCCACGCTGATCGCTGAAACCGGCGGTATGAACGCAATGATTGTTGATTCCACTGCCCCGCCTGAGCAGGTCGTAGTGGATGTGATTCAGTCTGCCTTCCAGAGTGCTGGCCAGCGCTGCTCGGCCCTGCGGGTGCTTTACCTTCAGGAAGACGTTGCTGACCGCGTTATCGAAATCCTCAAGGGGGCAATGAGCGAACTGCGCATTGGCGACCCTCGTGACCTGGGTACCGATGTCGGCCCGGTCATTGATGAAGACGCCCGTAAAGGCTTGATGGAGCACATCGAGAAGCTCAAAGGCGAGAACCGCTTAGTAGCCGAAACACCGATGTCTGCCGAGCACACCCAGCACGGCACCTTTGTACCGCCGGTCGCCTTTACCATTGACAGTATTGATGCCCTGACGCGCGAGCAGTTTGGCCCGGTGCTTCACATTGTGCGCTTCAAAGCACGCGAGCTTGATAAGGTCATCAATGACATTAACGGCCGGGGTTATGGACTGACCTTTGGGGTGCATAGCCGTAACGAATCCTTTGCCGCTGAAATAGCGCAGAAAATTCGGGTAGGCAATGTGTACATCAACCGTAATATCATCGGCGCTGTTGTTGGTGTTCAGCCGTTTGGTGGCCAAGGGCTGTCAGGTACTGGCCCTAAAGCAGGCGGGCCGCACTATTTGCAGCGCTTTGTGACCGAAAAAACGATTACTAATAACACCGCCGCCCTGGGTGGCAACGCGTCGCTTCTGGCGCTAGGCGATGAGTGAACGGCTCATCAATACTACTAACCTGAACTCCTGAAAAGGAACCGTCTCATGGTTGACAATAATAGAGCGATTGCCTTCACATTCGTGGCCCCTCCAGGCCGTGTGCTGGGCATAGGGAACATTGCACATAAACGTAGCCATAACCTCTCTAATGACATCCCTAGCGGTTACTCGCTAGGGTCAGCGACTTGAGTACGAAAAGGGGTTAACAACAACAAGACTGCGCGGCGGCCAACGTTACTTGGTCGGCGCAGGCACCTGTCGGAGCTAGCTCCGTCCTGATGAATTGGAGATATTTTATGGATATTGGCGTTTGGGTCAGCCTTTTTGCCTACTTTGCGCTCATGATTGCCATCGGCGTTTATGCTATGCGCAAATCGACATCTACGTCTGAGGATTACATGTTGGGTGGCCGTACCCTCAGCCCTAAAGTAGCCGCCCTGTCGGCTGGCGCGTCGGATATGAGCGGCTGGCTGCTACTGGGTTTACCAGGGGCGATGTTCGTCTCTGGCTTGGGTTCGGCCTGGATCGGGATTGGCCTATTTGTGGGCGCACTCTTTAACTGGATTCTGGTCGCGCCGCGCCTTCGTGAACAGACAGTTCACTATGGTAACGCGATTACCATTCCAGCCTTCCTAGCCAACCGTTTCCCCACTCGGGCGCTGTCGCTGAGAACGGTCTCCGCTATCGTCATCGTGATTTTCTTCGCCGTTTACACTGCTTCTGGCTTGGTCGCAGGCGGTAAGCTGTTTGAGAGCGCCTTTGCTGGCGTTATCAACATCGGCGGTATGAGCGACTACGCGGTGGGTGTGGTAATCACGCTGGGGGTGGTGCTGGCCTACACCGTGGTTGGCGGCTTTTTGGCCGTGAGCATGACGGACTTTGTGCAAGGCTGCATCATGATGCTGGCTTTGGTCATCATGCCTGCAGTAGTACTGTTTGGTGAAGGCGGTGGTGGCTTTACTCAAGCCTCACAGACCCTCAATGAAGTTGATCCCACGCTGCTGTCGTGGACTGAAGGGTTGACGTTCATTGGTTGGCTCTCTGCCGTTACCTGGGGCCTGGGCTATTTTGGTCAGCCGCATATTATCGTGCGCTTTATGGCTATCCGTACGCTGAAAGATGTTCCGATTGCCCGCAACATCGGCATGAGCTGGATGGCTATTTCCCTGATCGGTGCGGTCTCTCTCGGCATCTTTGGTCGCGCCTATGCGGTTCGCAATGGGATGGAAGTCCAAGACCCGGAAACGATCTTTATCATCCTGGCTGAGTTGCTGTTCCATCCGCTGATCACCGGCTTCCTCTACGCGGCCCTGCTTGCTGCCGTTATGAGTACTATTTCTAGCCAGCTGCTGGTGTCATCTTCATCACTGACCGCGGACTTCTATCGCCTGTTCCTGCGTAAAGAAGCTACAGACAAAGAGTGTGTAGCCGTAGGTCGTGTCAGTGTTGTGCTAGTGGGTCTGATCGCAGCCGTGATTGCCTCTGACCCGAACTCGCAAGTGCTGGGGCTGGTGAGTAACGCTTGGGCAGGTTTTGGTGCCGCCTTTGGCCCGCTGATTATCCTGTCGCTGATGTGGTCGCGTACAAACGGCGCAGGTGCTATCGCCGGTATGGTGGTGGGTGCTGCCACGGTTATGATCTGGATTGCGCTGGGCTGGAACGGCTCCTTCATGGGTCGCCCTGGCGTTTACGAGATCATCCCGGGCTTTATCGCTTCTTTCATTGCCATCCTGGCAGTAGGCAGCATGACCGCCGATGCTGGCGAGTATCAGCATATTGAACGCTAAACGAGCGTAACGTCGCTTAATTAGCCTAAGGCTTAACGGGTTGAAGCTAACCCGTTAAGCCTCCTCTTTTTTAGCCCCCTCCCCCTTCAGATATTTACCTTGCTAGGCGCTGAACTTATCAGTTCACAGCTGTTTGCCCTAGGTCAATAACGCTCCCTCGTTGGCTCGATACACTTGCTGTCTGGTTTACGACAACTTTAAACCACTCACCCATCATGTTATCGGTCAGGAGCGACGCTATGCGCCATTTATCACTGCCTACCCTACTCGCCACTGGGCTTGCCGCTGCCACCTTAGCAGTTAGCAGCCAAGCCGTTGCCTATGGCGCTGGCGATTTCTTTACCCGCGTTGGCGTTGCCAACGTCGCGCCGAAAAGCGACAACGGCTCGCTCGCAGGTGGTGCCTTCGCGGTCGATGTTCAGGATAAAACCGACTTCGCTTTCACCCTGGGCTACCGTTTCCACGACAAGATGGGCGTGGAGCTGCTGGCTGCGCTCCCTTTCGAGCATGACATTGAACTCAACGGTGACAACCTAGCATCAACAAAGCACCTGCCGCCCACTCTAACGCTACAGTATTACCCACTGGGTGGTAGCGACTCTCAAGTACAGCCCTACGTGGGTGCGGGTATTAACTACACGCGCTTCTCCGATGAGAGCCTCGCCATTGGCGAGCTTGAGCTAGACGACTCATGGGGCGCGGCCGCTCAAGTGGGTGTTGATCTGCTCATTGATGACCACTGGGCACTCAACGCTGCTGCCTGGTACTTAGACATCGACACCGACGCCTCTATTAATGGCGCAGGTGCGGGCACCGTCGAGATTGATCCCATGGTGGTCATGGCAGGCTTGAGCTACCGCTTCTAGCTTCTAGCTCCCACCTTCGCTAACACGTAGAAAATGCCCATAGCTTTGCGCTCTGGGCATTGCTATTTGGTCTGGCTTACTCGCGTGGTTAACTCTCTGTGACCAGCTTGTCGACACGCTCCTCCGCTTTCACTACCAATAGCTGATCGCTTGCTCTTTCCTTCTCCTGCATTAAATACGCCGCCACTGCTGGAGCGACTTCACACTTGGCGGGCATGGCAGCCCCGGCATCAATGAGCGCATTTAAGCGGGCAACAAAGACATAGCGCACCCACTGGGGCAGCGACATGGTATCAATACAAAAAGGCTGCTGACTGGCAAAAGCGGCCGCATCTGGGGTGGGCGTGCGCCACAGATTAGCGGCCTTCATGGCGGCTTCAAGCTCAAGAAGCGCGGTTTGAAGCTGTTGATGGACGCTCATAAACACCTTATGGGTTGGTCATATTTAGCGTTCATTATCCCAACTCTGTGGGTAAGTTGCCACTCAAAGGCGTGCTCAATGGAGTTATTCACCGATTCACAGAAAACCTGCAAGAGGCTGTGGATAAACTATGGAAAGGTGTCGCCACCGCTAGTCTCACGCGGCTTACGCAAAGTTGCTCAATTTTTAACCACTTAGACAATAAAGCACGGATTAATCAGCGTTTGCGGCCGACAGTGGCAAGGCAGCAAGGTAGAGTGCAGGCTTGAAATGCGGAAGGATGTCATGCAGCCAATTAACACCCTTGATGAATTTTTTACACGCAGTGGCGCTGAGGTGTCGCTTTACCATATGGGGCGCAGAGTGACTACCTGCTCCAGGGAAACCCTGCGCGCGTTTGAAAATGCTGAGCAAGCTTGGCCAGAGCCTTGGCAGGGTCAGGCGCGCTTGGCCATTGTCTTTCGCCTAGGAGCGATGGAGGAGCCTGCTATCTGGTTTCTAGCGCTGCCGCTAGATGAACAGGGTATGTTGTCGCCCGCTCAGCGCGATGGCTTTATTAACCGCCTGCTGGAAACCCTGGGTCGCAATGCCGCTGCTTCTGACCCGAATGTGCTCGACGCTGCAGAATCAGCAGACGTAGACCATTTAATGAAGGATAATCCCCTGGCCTTTACGCCTGATATCACCTTTCAGGCTATGCTCAATGCCCGGGCCACCTATGCCAGCGCCCTACCTGCCAGCCAGCACCTAGAGCCTGTAGAAGCCTATTTAAGCGGCCAGCAGGCAATTGACTGGCAAGCATTAGGCTTACAAGGCATTGCGGATTACGTCGTGCGTTTGGACACACCGACAGCCGACGCGCTGGCACTGCGCATTGCTGACCTGCCGACCAGCGTTCTTCACTCGCTCTGCTACTGCCTTGAGCACCAAGCGCTTCCTCAAGCTCTGGTAGAAGCATTACGTAACCAGGGCGAGCAGGCCGCCAGCAGCGGCGACCTAGAAACGCTCTGCGCCTGCGTACGTAGCGTGGGCAGCTCAACACCTGCTTATGCGGGAGACTGGTATACCAGCCTATTGAGCGATAGTGCCGCCTGCGGGCCCGATCTAGTGGCCGCCATCGCCGGTCGCGGTTGGCCATTACTGGAAGATGCCAAGCGCTTACCGCTATTCTTACAGCGTTTAGCAGAAGATGAGCGCAGCCACTTTGCGGCCGTTGTAAAGGATATTGCCCTGATTCCTCGATTGCGTTTGCCCGTTATGCTGACCTTGCGCGACGCCCCTGTCGGCTCAGCGATCCAATCGCGCTTGTCGGCCATGCAGTCTTCCCAAAAAGGCTAGCAGGAAGCGTCATCACTATGTCTTGTTTCTCTTATATCGTCAGGAGTGCGCTGTGAAGGAATTACCCTATCAGGCCAAAGCGGTCATCGGCCGCCGTGAAATGGTGACGTTACCTGAACTAGGGCTTCACCTTTGCTGCAAAGCCGATACAGGCGCACGCACGTCGGCGCTGCACGCCGAAGAAATTGAAACCCATGAAGATGCTGATGGACAGTTATGGGTAAGCTTTATTACCCATAGTGGTGGGCCAGAGACACCTGCTCACCGCTACCGCCTGCATTTGCACGACCGTCGTCGCGTCACCAGCTCAAATGGGCACAGCGAGTGGCGTTATGTCATTCGCACCCCAATGCAACTGGGTGAACTGAACTTTCCGGTTGAATTAACCCTGACTGACCGTAGCAATATGCGCCACGCGATGCTGCTTGGCAGGCGCGCTATGCGCCGCCTACTGGTAGCCCCCGGCGCTGCATTTTTGCACGGCGAGCCTTAAACACATCTAAACAACGACCCTTTTTGGCCCGGAGCCCTGCATGCATATTGCCCTGCTTTCCCGTAACCGTAACCTTTACTCTACGCGCCGACTGGTGGAAGCCGCCGAACAGCGCGGCCATACCGCCCGCGTGGTCGATACCCTGCGCTGCTACATGAGCATCGCCTCGCACCACCCTTCTATTCACTATAAAGGCGCAGAGATTGAGCCGTTTGATGCGGTGATTCCGCGTATTGGCGCCTCGGTGACTTTCTACGGCTGTGCGGTACTGCGCCAGTTTGAAATGATGGGCACCTACGTGATTAACGATTCGGTCGCGATTACCCGCTCTCGGGATAAGCTGCGCTCGCTGCAGCTGCTGTCGCGCAAGGGATTAGGCCTGCCGATTACCGGCTTTGCCCACTCGCCGGACGATATTCCCGACCTGATCACCATGGTGAAAGGCGCACCACTGGTGATTAAACTGCTAGAAGGCACCTAGGGTATTGGTGTGGTATTGGCTGAAACCAACCAAGCCGCAGAGTCTGTGATTCAAGCCTTTATGGGCATGAAGGCCAACATCATGGTTCAGTAGTACATCAAAGAAGCGCGCGGTGCAGATATCGGCAGTGTCGTGATTGGCGATAAGGTCGTGGCCTCCATGAAACGTCAGGCCGCCGACGGCGAGTTCCGCTCCAATCTTCACCGTGGCGGCGCTGCCAGTGTGATCCGCATCACCCCGGAAGAGCGCTCAACCGCGATTCGCGCCGCCAAATCCATGGGACTACGGGTAGCAGGGGTGGACTTGCTGCGCTCTAACCACGGCCCGGTGATTATGGAGGTCAACTCTTCACCAGGTTTGCAGGGCATCGAGAGCGCTACCGGTAAAGATATCGCTGGCATGATCATTGAGCATATTGAAAAGAACGCCGTGCCTGCGCGTAAAGCGCCGCCCAAGCCTAAAGGCTAACGGGTAAATACAAAAATAATCCGCATTAGGGGTGGCAAATCAACGCTGTCACCCCCACAATCTGCGTCACCGAAGGAGGTAGACGCTCATGTTTCTCGACAATCGCCAAGTGGCGATGGACAGCGTGCTGGAAGCGCTGGCCGATAGCATTGATTATTTCCAGGACAATATCGAACGCCTGCGCCCCTCGCTGCGCGATGCACTGAAGCCGCACTATACTGAGCGACTCAAGCAGATGCGTAAGCTGCAGGAACTTGCCCGCGCGCACTTAAAAATGCTGCCTCGGGATGCTGACGTTGAGCGTGATGACTTTTTATGGCTCTGGAGCCGTTTAAAGAGCTTCGTTGGCAACGATAGCCAAGTCTTGATCAATGAGCTGTTGGAACAAGAGCGTGTACTGATGCAGGCCCTCTCAACCTTGTTTACCCACCCCCTACCCGACCCTATCGAGCCGGTAGTGGATGAGTGCATGCGGGGATGCCGTAAGCTGATTCGCGAGCTATACAACCTGCAAAAACGTAATACTCGCCGCTAACTTTGCGGCGTTAACTCGGCTTTAATGCTCAGGGACTGTATCAGCCTGCAGCGACTGCTGAAAAAAGAGAGCGGCGTTGATATTGACGGTCGCCTCAGGCGTGTTTTCCCTACTCTCTTCTCTACTTTTATCGCCACCCTCCTGGCGATGAAGCTCGATAGGCTCTGCGGGGCCGAAAAAGTAGGCCCCCCTCTGCCATAAGTAGAGATCTCCCAGAGTAGCAATTCGCGCTACCCATTCCCGCATTTTTAACCGCCACTCATCTGCCGCAGGCTGCTCTTCCGCAATACAACCTGTCACGTTCATCCCCAGCCCCCGACCAATAAAAATCGCCCGATGCAAATGCCAGCTTTGGGTAACCAGCAGCGCCTCTTTAAGCTGAAACACATCCCGCGCCCGCACCATCGTGTCATAGGTGCTGAAGCCAGCGAAATCCATTGTCAGTTGCTCCGCAGGCACCCCTCGGCGATACAGATCGCGCCACATGGCACGCGGCTCATTATAGGCTTGGGTGCGATTATCGCCAGAGATGAGCAGGTGCTGAACACGCTGGTCAGCGATAAGGCGTGCATACGTTCGCATGCGGGCATGAAAATGCGGGTTACGTAGCCCACTACGAGTCCAGTGGGAGGTGCCAAAGACAATCGCCACGTCTGTGGGTTGGCACTGCTCTAAATGACCGTCGATATAGCGTGCGGTACTTGCAAGTACCCATAAATTACCGGCTATAAACAGCAATGTCGCCAGCAGCAGCAAGGCTCCTAGCGACATTAGAAAACGCTTTATCCAACGTAAAAACAGGCTGTGCATCCAGCTCCCCAGCAGGAGTTAGAACATGCCGAGCTCAAGCTTGGCTTCGTCGCTCATCATGTCACGACTCCAGGGTGGGCTAAAGACAATTTCGGTATGCACCTTATTGATTTGCGGTGCCCCCAAAATTTTATTGCGCGCATCGGCCGCAATCACATCGCCCATACCACAGCCTGGCGCGGTCAGCGTCATACGGATAGTGACCATCCGCTCGCCACTAATCAAGCGCTCGATCCGACAGCCGTACACCAGCCCTAGATCGACAATATTCACCGGAATTTCCGGGTCAAAGCAGGTGCGCAGCTGATCCCAGACAAACTGCTCAATCTCTTCATCGGTAGCACTTTCTGACAGTGTCGGACGTGGCAGCGACTCAAGCCCCAGCGCATCAAGGTTACGCCCTTCAATGAGATACAAGCGGCCTTCAAAACCAACACTCACCGAGCTACCTTTGGCTTGCATTACGCTGACAATACTGTCTTCCGCCAGCGTGTCCGTTTTGCCGAACGGAATCGCGATAGCCTCTACATCCCGCTGGAGCGGGAGTTTTTGACCGCGCTCAAGACTCGCAATTTGCTCGATATCCATAGATGTCCTTAGCGTACCATTCCAATCACACGGTTGAGCGCTGCCACAAACGTGTCTACTTCATCGAGGGTATTGTACGCAGCAAACGATGCACGACAGGTCGCCTCAACGCCAAAGTGATGCAGCAGCGGCTGGGCGCAGTGGTGCCCGGTACGAATTGCTACACCCAGCTGGTCAATCAGCAGACCAATATCCTGCGAGTGAGCGCCTTCAACAACGAAGGAGAGCACGCCCGCTTTATGCGGCGCAGTGCCTAATATCCGCAGGCCCTCAATGCCACTCAACGCCTGAGTCGCACGGTTAAGCAGCACGGCTTCCCACGCGCCAATCGCCTCAACGCCAACGCCTTCCATCCACTCAAGCGCACGGCCAAGCGCAATCACTTCGGCAATGGCGGGGGTACCCGCTTCCAATTTATGCGTCATATCCGCAAAGGGGGTACCTGCATCAAAGGAAACGGTTTTGATCATTTCACCGCCACCCTGCCAAGGCGGCATGGCCTCTAACAACGCCTGCTTGCCATATAGCACGCCAACACCCGTTGGGCCGTACACTTTATGGCCTGAAAACGCATAGAAATCCGCATCGATGGATTGAACGTCCACCTGCTGATGCGCCGTCGCTTGGGCGCCATCCACCAAGATGAGCGCCCCATGTTGATGCGCCAGCGCTGCCATCTCTTTCACGGGGTTAATCGTACCCAGCGCGTTAGAGACGTGATTCACCGCCACCAGTTTCGTGCGCTCACTCAAGAGCTCTCGATACGCCTGCATATCGAGCGCCCCGTGCGCATCCACTGGGATGACCTTGATGGTGAAGCCGCGCTCCGCCGCCAGCAGTTGCCAGGGCACGATATTGGAGTGGTGCTCCAACATCGAGATCAGCACTTCGTCCCCGGCGTTCAGCTGGCTGCGGCCCCAGCTTTGGGCCACTAAATTGATCGCTTCAGTGGTGCCCCGCGTGAAGATGATTTGGCGGGCATCTTCGGCATTGAGAAACGCTTTAACACGATGACGCGTAGCCTCAAAAGCTGCCGTCGCTTCATCGGCGAGCGTATGCAAGCCGCGGTGAATGTTGGCGTTGTAGCGCGAGTAGTAATCGCTAAATACCTCAATCACCTGCTGCGGTGTTTGGCTGGTGGCGGCATTATCCAAATACACCAGCGGCTTGCCGTGAACCTCACGATTCAAAATCGGGAAGTCGCGGCGCAGCGCTTCAACGTCATAGGCCGCAACGCTGCGCTCGGTAGGCTTCTCAATCACGCTATGGGGCATTGATGACTCCTTGATTAATCGTTGAGCGCAGCCGCCGCTTCAACCAGTCCGGCGAGATTGAAACGCTCAGGCAGCTTACCGGCTACCGCCAGCTCAACGCGCTCGGCAATGGCATCCAGCGCCACTTTCTCAAGCACTTCACCGGCGAAGGCGAGGGTTAACAGGCCACGAGCAGTAGCTTCGTCGATACCCCGGGTACGCAGCGCATAGATCGCGTCTGCATCCAGCTGCCCTGTGGTAGTGCCGTGGGAGCACTTCACGTCGTCGGCGTAGATTTCAAGCTCGGGTTTTGCGTCGATCTGCGCGCGATCCGACAGCAGCAGGTTCTGGTTGCTCTGGAAGCCTTCAATCTTCTGACTATCGCGCTTCACGTACACTTTGCCGTTAAAGACACCGTGAGCGCGGTCATCCAGAATACCTTTGTAATTCTCGTTCGAGAACGTCAGCGGCGCGTTGTGGTTCACCTTAGTGTGGTTATCCACGTGCTGGCGACCCTGGCCAAAGAACAGGCCGTAGAAGTTCGTCTCAGCACCCTGACCGTTCAAGTCACTGATCAGGTCGTTGCGCACCAGCGCGCCACCCAAATTCAGGTTGTACGAGGTGTAGCGGCTGTCGCGGTTCTGCTCGACGTGAATGCTCGCTACGTGCAGGTCACCAATGGGTGCTTCCTGGAGCTTGTAGTGGTTCAAAATTGCCCCACGGTCCAGCATTAGCTCTGCCACGACGTTGGTAAAGTTGGCGGCATCCGCCTCACCCACGTAGTGCTCAATGAGGGTAGCTTCGCTACGCCCAGCGGCTTCGACCAAAATGCGCGGATGGCTCATCACCGGCGTTCCCGCACGAGACAGGAACTGCAGCAAAATGGGCTTTTCGACGACGGTGCCCGGCGCGATGCGCACCACTGCGCCCTCTTCCATAAAGGCGGTATTTAACGCGGCGAACGTGGAGAAATCGACCCCGGTTAAACGCCCCAGCGGGCCGCCCACGGCTTCATGGTTCTCGGCCAGTGCTTTAGAGAGCGGCATCACCTGCACGCTATCCGGCAGGGCATCCAAATCAGACAGCGCCGCAGAAAAAACGCCATCCACGAACGTCAGCCGGTAAGCGTCCAGCGGCAGCGTGATGGCAGCCGCCTGGGCTTGGGAGAACTCCGCGTTATCTGCCAGGGCAAAATTGCCCTTGGCGATGGCGCGCACGTCGGTGTACTTCCACTCTTCGTCGCGGCGGGTGGGGAAGCCCATCGCATCAAAACGAGCGGCCCCCGCCTGGCGGCGGGCAGCAATCCAGGTAGGCTCACCAGCGCGCTGTTGGCTACGCGTGGCTAGCGTGTCCAAAAACGTTTGCGTATCGCTCATGCCACAGACTCCTCAATGCCTTCGTAACCATTGGCCTCAAGCTCTTTGGCAAGCTCGGCATCGCCGGTTTTGACAATACGGCCATCGACCAGAACGTGGACTTTGTCCGGCACGATGTAGTCCAGCAGGCGCTGGTAGTGGGTGACCAACAGAATGGCGCGCTCTTCGGCACGCAGGCTGTTCACACCGTCCGCGACGACTTTCATGGCGTCGATATCGAGGCCAGAGTCGATTTCATCCAGCATGGCCAGCTTCGGCTGTAGTACCAACATCTGCAGGATTTCGTTACGCTTTTTCTCGCCGCCGGAGAAGCCTTCGTTCACTGCACGCTGCAGGAAGCTGGCATCCATTTTCATAAAGCCGAGCTTCTCTTTGACCAGCTTCATGAATTCCGGCGCAGGCATTTCGCCTTCACCACGCGCAGCGCGCTGAGCGTTAAGCGCAGACTTCAGCAGGTAAATGTTTTTTACCCCTGGGATTTCCACCGGGTACTGGAAACCTAGCAGCAGGCCCGCTTGGGCGCGCTCTTCGATTTCCATTTCCAGCACGTCCTTGCCTTCAAACGTGATGCTGCCTTGGGTCACTTCGTAGCCATCTTTACCAGCAATAACCGCTGACAACGTGGATTTACCCGCGCCGTTGGGGCCCATGATGGCGTGCACTTCACCGGCATTAATGGTGAGCGTCAGGCCTTTCAGAATCTCTTTGCCTTCGACGGTGACGTGTAAATCGTTAACTTGCAACATAGTGATCGCCTTTTAAATACTTGCGGGTCGCGAGCGCGACGCCCTAAAAATAAGTTGGGTGCCGGAGCGGTTAGCCCACCGCGCCTTCCAGAGTGACATTGAGCAGTGCTTCCGCTTCCACCGCGAACTCCATCGGCAGTTCTTGGAAAACATCTTTACAGAAGCCGTTTACAATCATGCTGACCGCATCTTCTTCTGAGATACCGCGGCTCTGGCAGTAGAAGAGCTGATCTTCACCGATCTTGGAAGTCGTTGCTTCGTGCTCAATGGTCGCCGTGCTGTTACCGATCTCTTGGTACGGGAAGGTGTGCGCCCCGCACTTGTCGCCAATCAGCAGCGAATCGCACTGGGTAAAGTTACGCGCGCCCTTGGCACGCGGCCCAATTTTGACTAGGCCACGGTAGGACTGATCGCTCTTACCTGCTGAATACCTTTGGCAACGATATAGGAGCGCGTGCCTTCACCAATGTGAATCATTTTGGTACCGGTATCTGCCTGCTGGCGACCGTTCGTTACTGCAACAGAATAGAATTCACCGATGCTGTCTTTACCGCGCAGCACGCAAGAGGGGTATTTCCAAGTAATCGCAGAGCCGGTTTCTACCTGCGTCCAGCTGATGCGTGAACGCTCACCGCGGCAGTCGCCACGCTTGGTCACGAAGTTGTAAATACCGCCTTTACCCTCTTCATCACCGGGGTACCAGTTCTGAACGGTGGAGTATTTGATGTAGGCGTCATCCAGCGCCACCAGCTCGACAACCGCCGCGTGCAGCTGATTCTCGTCGCGCATCGGCGCGGTGCAGCCTTCCAGGTAGGAGACCTGGGCGCGATCTTCACAGATGATCAGCGTACGCTCAAACTGACCGGTGTTAGCCGCGTTGATGCGGAAGTAAGTCGAGAGCTCCATCGGGCACTTTACGCCTTCCGGTACGAAGACGAACGAACCATCGGTGAACACGGCAGAGTTCAGGGCAGCGAAGTAGTTATCCGCTACGGGCACGACGGTGCCGAGGTACTGCTTGATCAGATCCGGGTAGTCGCGAATCGCTTCGGAAATGGAGCAAAAAATCACGCCTGCTTCGGCCAGCTCTTTCTTGAAGGTCGTCGCGACAGAGACGGAGTCGAAAACCGCATCGACGGCTACACCCGCCAGAGCTGCGCGCTCATGCAAAGGAATACCCAGTTTTTCGTAGGTTTCCAGCAGTTTAGGGTCGACTTCATCCAAGCTCTGAGGGCGATCTTCAGGACGTTTGGGCGCACTGAAATAGGAGATCTCTTGGTAATCGATGGGCGGATAGTTCAGGTGTGCCCAGGACGGCTCTTCCATCTTTAACCACTGACGGTAAGCGTCCAGGCGCCACTCCAGCATCCACTCCGGCTCGCCTTTCTTCTTGGAGATGAAGGCGATAGTGTTTTCATCCAGGCCAGGTGGCAGTGTGTCGCTTTCAATATCGGTTACAAAGCCATCTTTGTACTCGCGACGAACCAACTGTTCCATTTCTTCGCTTGCCATGGTGATACCCTCCGGGCAGTTGGGTGGCGAGGTTAGCTCGCCGTGAATAGGGTTAAATTGCCTAACGGTTTAAGCCGATGCCGCCGATAGGCTGATACTTTGAATCGGTAACTGTACGGGTAGCTTGATGGGCGCGGTGTCCGCCAAGTGAGCAAGCGTCACGCTTTCAAGCAGCGTGCGAATGGCCAGCGAGACACGCTGCCAGTTATCGGCCACCCCACAGGTGGCGGCAAGTTCACACTCGCCCTCCGCTTGGCTGCACTCGGTCATGGCTACTGGTCCTTCAATCGCACTGATAATGTCGGCGGCGGTAATCTGGGAGGCTGGCCGAGCCAAACGGTAACCGCCTTGGACACCACGCTGAGATTCCAAAAGCCCCGCTTTCACCAACATTTTAAGCGTTTTGCTCACCGTGGGATGTGGCAATTGAACCGCTTCCGCTAAATCAGCCGTTGTATGCGACGCCTGGTGGTGACGGGCAATTTGCGCCATCACCACAGCGGCATAATCTGTCAGCCGAGAAAGCTTGAGCATAGTCACTCCCGTTTTCCATCACGTTAGGGCGAGCCGTTGGCTTACCCGTTAATTGGGTACCATTTTAGTCCTGTATAAATTTGATGTGAAGCCCTTCTGCAAAATCCTTATCAAATAGCTCAATTTCCTAGCACGTTCGCAGCTGATAACATCAAAAAAGCCAATCATTATCATTTAGGAAAGCTATGACGCTAGCTGCTAGGCAAAAAAACGCCCGCGAACGAATCGCAGGCGTTTGGATTAAGCTTTTTTGACGAATATCGATTTCAACTTCATAGGACCAATGCCGTCGACTTTGCAGTCGATATCATGATCACCATCTACCAAGCGGATGTTCTTCACTTTGGTGCCTACCTTCACGACCAATGAGCTACCTTTAACTTTTAGGTCTTTGATCACCGTCACTGTATCGCCATCAGCGAGCATATTGCCGTTGGCATCGCGAATGCCTGACTCCGCCTCTGCATCACCAGACTCACCGCTCTTCGACCACTCATTACCGCACTCTGGGCAGACGTATTGAATGCCATCATCGTAGGTAAACTCAGAGGCACAGGCAGGACAATTAGGCAGGTCACTCATAAAGGCTCCATCGCAGCAGACAAATACGCAGGGCGTAGAAAGCGATGGAGCCTACACGGCTTGAGCAGAATGCTCCAGCCTGGGGAGGTAAATCAGGCGCGCTCGTAGGTGCCGACGAGACGGTTCATGCCTAACAAGTGAGGCTCAACGGCGCTCAATAGTTCAGGCAACGTAAGTCCTTCCGGCAGCGTTGTTTGTTCATCCAGCGCCAGCACCCAGAAATAGTAAAGGTGGCTGCCGTGGCCTTCTGGGGGCATTGGGCCGCCGTAGCCAGGTTTGCCAAAATCAGCCATACCCAGCGTGCCTAGCGTGGTGTTTTCATCCAGCGAGGTGATATCCCCGGGCAGGTTGTAAAGCACCCAGTGCACAAACCCATAGCTGCCCTCTTTCACCAGCGGGGCATCAGGGTCGTGGCAGATCACCGCAAACCCTTTGGTGCCTTCCGGTACGCCTTGCCAAGCGAGCGCAGGGGAAACATCTTCGCCTTCACCTGTATGCTTGGCAGGAATCGCTTGGTGGTTGCCAAAAGCCGCGCTGGTGACTTGCATGCTAGATAGTGCAAATGCCATAGAACTCTCCTAATCAACGAAATAAGTGGCAAGGGTCAATGTAGCGAATGTGTTAGCGCAACTCCAACTGTGCCGCATGGCGCTCCCACCACTGCTGAGCAATGCGCCGATTTTCCCCATTGGCGCTTGGGTCCAGTACCGTCGGCAGTTGAACGGCTTCGCCGCCGGTTTGGAAGGTCACGAGCGGGTCTTGTGTGGCTAACTGCAATGCGTAGAGCACCAGCATGAGTTCGTACTGGTCCTCGGTATTGAGGCGGGCAAACAGCAGCGGAACGGCAGGCATACCTATTTCGCCCAGACGCTCGGCTGCGATATACCAGGGTCTTGGGTTATCGGGCCCGCCATACTGGCTGACAAAACGGCGGTCGGATAACCGGCTCACATAGTAAGCGGCGTCCTCTTCCGGGCTCGCCTGCAGCGGGGGGGTCCAATCTTCCGCCTGCGCCGTTCTGACGGGTTGATAGTTCGATGCGGGCGCAGCAGGAGCTATCTCTTCACTGCTCGCGGTAGGAGCTGAACGGCTGTCGTTACGGGCAGGGGCACTTGATTGACCCGCACACCCTGCCAACAACAGAGTTAATGAACAAAGACTGGCGATCCCTATCGTTTTGGCCTGCTGACGCATGACGCGATTCCCTTTTTGATCGTTCAACACGGAACACCCTATCCCATACGCGGTTTGAAAGCGTTTGATTGGTTTGCCCTAAGGCCTCTAGGCTGTGTCATTAAGTGCTGACAGTGTGGCACCTCTTGAACACACCGCCAATTGCCTGAAGACATCCTCATGAAACGCTTATTAATCGTCGCTCACTCTCCCTCCGTCAATACCCAAGCATTGTGCCGTGCCGTTCAGCATGGCGCTGAACACCAGGACATCGAGGCTGTGGAGTGCATTGTCAAAACGCCTTTCGAGGCGGGCCCAGCGGATATTCTCGCCTGCGATGGCATTGTGCTGGGCACCACCGAAAACCTTGGGTACATGAGCGGCGCGCTGAAAGACTTTTTTGACCGCAGCTACTACAGCGTACTAGAAGAGAAGCAGGGCCTGCCCTGCGCGCTCTATATTCGCGCGGGCCATGACGGCACGGGCACCCAACGGGCGGTGGAAAGCATCATCACCGGGCTACGTTGGCGCTGGGTACAGGACCCGCTTATTTTTCGCGGCGAGTGGCAGGAGGCTTTCACCCGCCAAGCCGAAGAGCTGGGCATGACCATGGCCGCCGGGCTGGATAACGGGCTATTTTAAAGGTCTGTTTTAAAGCACTTTAAAACGAAAAACGGCACCGCGAAGGTGCCGTTTTTGTTGCTTTTGCAAAGCAGGTCGAGCGTATTACTTTAGACGCTCAAACACCGTTGCAACGCCCTGCCCCATACCAATACACATGGTGGCTAAGCCCAGCGTGGTATCGCGCTGCTGCATCACGTTTAAAAGCGTGGTGCAGATACGCGAACCGGAGCAGCCCAGCGGGTGGCCAAGGGCAATCGCGCCGCCGTTCAGGTTCACTTTTTCGTCCATGGCATCCAGGAAGCCAAGATCCTTCAGCACCGGCAGGCCTTGAGCGGCAAACGCCTCGTTCAGCTCAACGGTTTGAATATCTGCAGCGGACAAGCCTGCCGCTTTTAGTGCTTTTTTAGACGCAGGCACCGGCCCATAACCCATAATGGAGGCATCACAACCCGCTACACCGGTCGAGAGCACTTTGGCAATCGGCTCTAGCCCCAGCGCCTGGGCGCGCTCGTAGCTCATGACCGCCATGGCAGATGCACCCACCGACAGCGCCGAGGAAGTGCCTGCGGTAACGGTACCGTTCCGAGGGTCAAACACTGGCTTTAAGTTCGCCATGGATTCAAGGCTGGCGTCGGCGCGGATGACTTCGTCGTTTTTGAACATCACTTTGAAGCCGCGCTGGTCATGGCCTTCTACACCGATAATCTCGTTATCGAAGTAGCCTTTCTCCATGGCCGCTTGTGCGCGCTGATGCGAGCGCACGCCAAACTTATCCTGATCTTCACGGGAGATGCCGTGCATTTTACCCAGCAGCTCGGCCGTCAGGCCCATCATCATGGCGGCTTTGGCTGCGTACTTGCTCGCTGCAGGGTTTACATCGACCCCATGCGCCATGGGGACGTGCTCCATGTGCTCCACACCGCCAATCACGTAGAAGTCGCCCATACCGGCCTTGATGTTCGCAGCGGCAATATGCAGCGCGGTCATTGAAGAGCCGCACAGGCGGTTGACCGTTTGTGCAGGCACAGAGCGCGGAATGCCGGTCATGATCGCCGCGTTGCGGGCGATGTTCATGGACTGTTCCAGCGTCTGGTTAACGCATCCCCAGATCACATCGTCCACTTCCGACGGGTCTAGGTTGGGGTTACGAGTAAACAGCGCCTGCATCACGGCAGCGGAAAGGTTTTCGGCACGCACATTGCGGAAGGCGCCATTTTTCGCTTTTGCCATGGCGGTACGAACACCGTCAACCACCACGATATCTCTCGGATTCAAACTCATCTTATTTCTCCTGTGGGTGGTGACTTAGGCCTGAGCGTTTGCAGTGGTGCCAGCGTAGAACTGCTCGTTATTCTGTGCCATGGCACGCAGCTTCTCGGTGGGTGCGTAAAGCGGCCCCAGCTCTGCGGCTAAACGGTCGGCCAGCGCAACAAACTCAGATACGCCCAGCGCGTCGATGTAGCGCAGCGCACCGCCACGGAAGGGAGGGAAACCAATACCGTAAATCAGCGCCATATCGGCTTCTGCTGGCGTATCGACAATGCCATCCTCCAGGCAGCGCACGGTTTCCAGGCACAGCGGGACCATCATGCGAGCAATGATGTCTTCATCCGAAAACTCTTTCTGCTCTTTCACCACTTCTTTCACTAACGCGTAAGCCTGCTCGTCGCTGACTTTCTTCGGCTTACCCTTCTTATCTTCTTCGTAGGCGTAAAAGCCTTTATCGTTCTTCTGGCCCAGGCGCTTGTTGTCGTTCATCACTTGAATCGCCGTTTTGCCTTCACGAGCCATACGATCCGGGAAACCTTCAGCCATCACCTCGTTGGCGTGCACGGCGGTATCCATGCCGACCACATCCAACAGGTACGCCGGGCCCATGGGCCAGCCAAACTTCTCCATGACTTTATCAACGCGCTGGAAGTCGGCGCCCTGCTCGACCAGGAAGCTAAAGCCACCGAAGTAAGGGAACAGTACGCGGTTAACCAGAAACCCTGGGCAATCGTTAACAACAATCGGCGTTTTACCCATGGCGCGGGCGTAAGCCACCGTGGCTGCCACGGCCGCCTCGGAGGTCTTCTCGCCACGAATGACTTCCACCAGCGGCATACGGTGCACCGGGTTAAAGAAGTGCATACCGCAGAAGTTTTCAGGGCGTTTTAAGTTCTTAGCCAGACGGTTGATCGAAATGGTCGAGGTGTTGGAGGTCAGAATCGTGTTCTCCCCTACCATGCCTTCTACTTCAGTCAACACGGCGTCTTTGACGTTGGGGTTCTCTACCACGGCCTCGACGACCAAATCTACATTACCGAAATCGCCGTAAGAGAGCGTTGGACGGATGTTGGAGAGTTTCTCGGCCATCTGCTCGGTGGTGAGCTTTTTACGCTCTACCTGTTTAGAGAACAGCTTGCGCGCCTCTTTCAGGCCAAGCTCGATGGCGTCATCCTTAATGTCTTTCATCAGTATGGGCGTGCCTTTGCTGGCGCTCTGGTAGGCAATACCGCCGCCCATAATACCAGCGCCCAGTACGGCGGTTTGCTTCACCGGCTGCGCCTGCTTCTCGTATTTGCTGCCTTTCTTTTTAACGACTTGGTCGTTAATGAACAGGCCCACCAAGTTGAAGGCAACGCTGCTCAGCGCCAGCTTGGCGAAGGATTTTGCCTCGATGGCCTGCGCACGGGCGCGGGTCTGCCTGCGCCTTTTTGAATCACTTTGATGGCTTCAACCGGCGCTGGGTAGTGAGGACCCGCTTTGCCAGCCACAAACCCTTTGGCGGTCTCAAACGCCATCATCTGCTCAATGGCATTGAGCTTAAGCGGTGACTTTTTCTCTTCCCGACGGGCCTGGTAATCCAGCTCGCCTGCATTGGCGCGGTCAAGAATATCCAGCGCCGCCTCTTCCAACAGCTCATGGGCAACAGCCGCATCCACAGCACCCACTTTAAGTGCTGCATCTGCGCGGTTTTCAGTGCCACCCGCAATCCACTCAACGGCGTTATCGGCACCAATCAGGCGCGGCAGGCGCACGCAGCCACCCCAACCCGGCAGAATGCCCAGCTTGGTTTCCGGCAGGCCAATCTTGGCCTTCTCGCTCATCACGCGGAAATCGGTGGTCAGCAGCACTTCGCAACCGCCGCCGAGCGCCAAGCCATTGATCGCCGTCACGGTAGGGAAAGGCAGGTCTTCAATCGCATTGAAGATATCATGAACCTTGAGGTTCATCTCCACCAGATACTCTTCGCCCTTGTCGAACAGGCTGTGGAATTCGGTGATATCAGCACCGACGATAAAGGCATCTTTGCCACTGCGGATCATCAGCCCTTTCAAACCGCTTTCGGCCTGAATCGCTTTTACCGCATCGCCCAGCTCTGCCATAACGGCGCTGGATAGCTTGTTGACGGACTCATCTTTCAAATCGAAAGTGAGCATTGCGATGTCATTGCCACCCAGGGTGTCACGACGCTCCACCGTGATGGCATTGCCTTGATAGATCATGCGCGCTCTCTCCACAAGTTCGGGCTGGCACGCCGTTGACGAGCCCGCCACGCATTTCATACGGTCGTTTGATTGCCTTAGCTTGGTTGAGTTACACCAGTACGTCAAGCCCTGACTTTTGGCTAATCCGCTTGCTTGATAGACACCTTTCCAAATGCACACATTTCTTACGCTTTTTTAGCGCATAATGGCGTATCACATCGACTTTACCCGCTATCCCAACGATCATATACGTTTCATTGACGAGTTTTTAACGCTATGGGGACACTCTTAACTCCCGCCCGCATGGAAGCACTGCAAGAGCGCGTCGAAAGGATCGTAGAGCGCCTAAAGCCCTGGAGTTGGCTCTGGCCGCCCATGGCGTTTGCGGCCGGATTAGGCAGCTTTTTCCTCGTTGATCGCCAACAGTGGCTGGGGGCTGCTCTGGCGCTGGGGCTGCTGTTTGCTTGGCTACTGCTACTATCTGAAAGTTTGATTGGCCGCTGGCTGGCCCATCGCAGTCATCCGACGCTACCGAAAGGCATTACCGCTTTTATCGCTCAAATGATTCACCAGGAGACGCTGTTTTTTACCTTGCCGTTTATTCTGGTGACCACCGTGTGGAACAGCGGCCAAGCGCTGTTCGCGCTGTTGGTGATTGGCATGGCCGTGTGGTCGATTATCGATCCGCTCTACTACAAGCTCGCTGGGCGCTGGCGTAGTCTCTATTTTATGTTTCATGCCCAGTGTGTGTTCTTGGTACTACTGGTCATTCTGCCCATCATGGTGCACCTCACCACGGGACAGAGCCTACTGTTAGCATTGGTATTAACTGTTTTAGTGGCTCTACCTAGCTTTTGGCATTTATTGAAAAAGCGCTCCCTCGCGCGCTGGCTAGGCTTTTTTGCACTAACCGTGGTGCTGGCTTATGGGGCATGGCTTGGTCGCGTGTGGGTACCGCCCGCTAGCCTCTGGATGACCAGCACAGCGCTATCCCCAGCGTTTGATACACAGCAGCGCACACCTCAAGGCACCATGGCATTGACGCCTGATGCTATCCGCAGTAATGGGCTGTATGTGTATACCGCTATTCGTGCGCCTCGCGGATTAAGCGAAACTATCTACCATACCTGGCATCATAACGGTGCAGAGATGGACACCGTAGAGCTGGCGATTAACGGCGGACGCGAACAGGGTTACCGAGCATGGAGCCACAAACAGAATTTCCCGCAAGACCCTTCAGGGGAGTGGCGCATTGATATTATGACGGACAGTGGCCAGCGGCTGGGGCTGATTCGGTTTACTGTTTCAGAGGACCCTGATCAGGCGACGATGGCTGATAGCACCATTCAGCCTAGCGGGCTGAGTGCTCTTAATTTACGCCGTTTTATTCCTGGTAAGGGCGGCATCCAAAGCGATTCATCAGAGCCGGAGTAGCAGAACACCTTGCATTCAGCGACGCAGCTTATGACAATTCGCCCACTTACATTTTTCGGTAGTTAGTTAACTATGGCTTCAACAACAATTGGTTTTCGTATTGCTCGCTTGCCCCACCTGTGGCGCTCAATTCTAGACCGCAGATTGGCACCGTTGGGCTTAACCCAAACCCGCTGGGTAACGCTGTATCATCTGTGGAAGTTGGGCGAAGGCAACCCTCAGGGTGATTTAGCGCGAGCCATTGGCGTCGAAGCGCCATCCTTAGTGCGCACCTTGGGCCAGCTTGAAGAACAGGGCTTAGTAGAGCGGCGCGCTTGCGACAACGACCGTCGCAGCAAGCGCATCTACCTTACCCCAGCGGCTATGCCGTTACTTGAGAAGATTGATGACGTCGTTCTCGCAGCGCGCCAGGAGATGCTAGCAGGCCTTAGCGATAGCGACCTGACACAGCTTGAGCAGTGGCTAGCGCTCATTGAATCAAATGGCTTAGCGATGCAAGCTAGGGACCTGGAAGGCCCTAAAAACTAATTACCTTCTACCCTATCTTCTACCGCGCCACCTGCCTCTAGCGGCTTTGCAGGTGGGCGGTCGGATAATCCACTGAGCGCGGCTTTTAGCGGCTCGATATCAGCCAGATACGTTATAAAGCGTTCGGCAGTTTGTGACTCCCACCACCATAGAGTCAGCGCATGCGCATTAGACTCCAATACCAACGCATCTTGTGGTAGACGCTCCAGCAGTGTTTGCAGGTGCACACGAGCCGTTTCAGATAGTGGCCGTAGTGGCGCAATGCGCCAGCGCCAACCCGCGTGAAAAGGCTCCAAAGCGTCACTAGCGTTGGAATCACGTACCAGTACAAAATCAGGCCCAGGCGCCTGTTGCGGGTAGTGCCAGCGATACGCGGGCATCGTGCCTCTAAAATGATGTAGAGGTGGTTTGGCCACTTTAACGGCTACTCCATGCTGGGCTGCGCTGACGCGCAGCGCCATTTGACGCTTTTGTCGCGGGCTTGGCTTTAACCACATGACCGGCGCGATCACAAACATCAGAATCGAGACGATGATTAACCATTCCATTGCACTATCCACCCTATTTCGCCAAACTGAATTAGCGTTTTACAAAAACCATGATCCAGGTCGTTGTTAAGATAAAGCACCCAGCCTAAAGTAAAGGGTATCTAACAAAGCCTTTCTTTGTTAAACACCATCAAGGAGATACGCCATGAGCTATCGCCATATTCTGGTTGCCGTTGACTTAACCAAAGATTCTCACAAAATTCTCGAGCGTGCGGTGGCGATTGCTGAGCGCAACAACGGCGCCAAAATCTCTATTATGCATACTCTTGAGCCACTGGGATTCGCTTACGGCGGCGATATTCCTATGGATCTTACCAGCATCCAGGACCAGCTAGATGAGCATGCCAAGAAGCGCTTAGCGGAGATCGCCGCACCTCACGTCGAGGCCGCTGACCAGCATGTGGTGGTAGGTATGCCGGACACTGAGATTCATCGCTTTGCCGAAGAGCACGACGTTGACCTCATCGTGGTTGGCTCCCATGGCCGTCACGGCTTTGCTTTGCTGCTTGGCTCCACCTCTACTGGCGTATTACACGGCGCTCAGTGCGACGTTTTAGCCGTTCGTGTGGGCAAAAAAGGTGAAAAAAGCGACGAATAGCTTTTTTAACGGTAAAGGCCCCATCCGGGGCCTTTAGCATATAACAGCGCTAGCTATTCGCCATTGGCCATTGCTTCAAG
Organism: Vreelandella lionensis; assembly: GCF_002087295.1. Classification (GTDB taxonomy): domain Bacteria; phylum Pseudomonadota; class Gammaproteobacteria; order Pseudomonadales; family Halomonadaceae; genus Vreelandella; species Vreelandella lionensis. Next base: position 93,303 of record NZ_MWVI01000095.1, read on the forward strand.
CTCCATCCAACGCTCCATCGCCCCTTCCAGTGCCTGCTGAACATTCTCTAGCGCTTGCAGTTTAGCCGTCACAGCGGTGGCCTCCTGCTGATAAAACGCCGGGTCGCCAATCTCCTGCTCAAGCGTCTCTACGTCACCCTCTAAGCGTTCAATCTCAGCGGGCAGCGCATCTAGCTCACGCTGTAGTTTGTAAGAGAGCTTAACGGCTTTTTTAGCCGGTTCCGCCGCTGGGGCTGGAGTGGCTTTCTTAACGGCCTCGCTGGTGGGCTCGGTTTGCTGACGCGCCGCGCCTTCCCACGGTGCAGGGGGCAACTTACCGCCCTGGCGAATCCAGTCGGTATAGCCGCCCACGTATTCACGCACGCGCCCTTCGCCTTCGAATGCCAGCATGCTGGTGACCACGTTATCCATGAACGTTCGGTCGTGGGAAACCAGCAGCAGAGTGCCATCAAAATCTAACAGCAGCTCTTCAAGCAGCTCCAACGTTTCCATATCTAGGTCGTTGGTGGGCTCATCAAGCACCAGCACGTTAGCGGGCTGAGTAAACAGCTTGGCTAACAGCAGGCGGTTGGACTCGCCCCCGGATAGCGCTTTCACCGGCTGACGCACGCGATCTGGGGTGAACAAGAAGTCCTGCAGATAGCTCATGACGTGGCGGTCTTTACCACCCACGCTGACTCGGTCGCTACCTTGGGCGACGTTATCGTAAACCGTTTTTTCCAGCTCAAGCCCGGCACGTAACTGGTCGAAATAGGCCACTTTCAGGTTAGTGCCTAACTGCACGCTGCCTTCGGTAGGTGCCAGCTCGCCGAGTAAAATCTTCAGTAGCGTGGTTTTACCCGCACCGTTACGGCCAAGGAAGCCAATACGATCACCGCGCATCACTTCTAGGTTCACATTGCCTAGGATGACATCATCCCCGAAGCGCTGCGTAACGCCCTTCAGCTCGACAACCCGCTTACCGGTACGCTCGCCGCTGTCCACGGTGAGATTGGCGGTGCCCTGGCGTTCGCGGCGCTGGCTTCGCTCCACGCGCATTTGTTCAAGCTCACGCACCCGGCCTTCATTACGAGTACGCCGAGCCTTCACGCCCTGGCGAATCCAGACTTCTTCTTGCGCCAATTTTTTATCAAAGAGCGCATTTTCACGCGACTCCACTTCCCAGCTCGTGCTGCTTGCGCTCTTGGTACTCGGCGTAAGCACCTGGATAACGGCCCAGCTTACCGCGATCCAGCTCCAGGATATTGGTGGCAAGCTTTGACAGGAACGCCCGGTCGTGGGTGATCAGCAGTACCGCGCCGTTAAAAGCCAGCAGTTGCTCTTCCAGCCACGCAATGGTGTCCAGGTCCAGGTGGTTAGTCGGCTCATCGAGCAGCAGTAAATCGGGCTCGGAGACTAATGCGCGCGCCAGCGCCACACGACGACGCCAGCCACCGGAAAGCGCGCTCATCTCGGCTTCTGGCGGCAGACCCAACCGGGTTAACACTACGTCGATACGCTGATGGAACGACCAGCCGTCAATGGCTTCAAGACGCGTTTGCAGCGTCGCCATGCGGTTCATATCCGGGTCGGGGTCATTGATGAGATGCTGATATTCAGAGAGCAGCTCGCCCGCTTCCGGTAGGCCTTGAGCGACCATATCAAAAATCGTCATGCCCGATGATTCAGGCAGTTCCTGGGCCAGCACGCCGATTTTCAAGCCCGGGGCACGCCAGATGGAGCCGTCGTCGGCCTGAATATCGCCCGCCACCAGCTTTAGTAGCGTGGATTTACCGGTGCCGTTGCGCCCGACCAGCGCCAGCCGCTCGCCTCTTTCAACCGTTAGGTCGGCGCGGTTAAGCAGTACTTGGGTGCCGTAAGCGAGTTGCAGCTGTTCGAGTCGTAACAGGGTCACGCAGTGTCCTCCTTCGTCGTGAGGCGCACAGTGTAACGCATGCATCCGAATTACGATGCACCCTTGTAGAGCCAAGCCAAACAACGTGCTAACGTCATAGGCTAATTAACAACAATAAAGCGGTGTTGAAAAACGCTGGTAAGGTGAAATCACCGTGACAGTGACTGTCTCCATGCATTTTGTTAATGAGTTATTTCGTGGCCTAACCGCTGCGGGGCAACCACCCACCCGCTATTTAGAACAAGCAGGCATTTCACCCTTTTTACTCAGTGCTCCTAATGGGCGCGTCACCGTTGAGCAATTTGCTGAGCTCTACCGCCTGCTGGCCGTTGAGCTAGACGATGAAACACCGCGTTTTTTCTCACGCCCTTTACGCTGTGGAACCCTCAAGCTGCTGTGCTTAAGTATGCTGGAAGCGCCTACCCTGCAGGTCGCCCTGCATCGCTATACCCAGTTTTTTCGCATACTTCTGGATGATTTTGGCTACAGCTTTACGATTGAAGACGACTTAGCTCGTCTGGCGCTGGAAGAGCATGCGCCGCTGCAAGGCAGCCGCATTTTAGTCCATGAGCTGATGATAAAACTTTTCCACGGCATCGCTTCCTGGATGATTGCTCGCAAGATACCGCCCGTTTTAATGGAGTGCAGCTACCCGCAGCCCGCCCACAGCGCCGACTACCTCTATTTTTATCCGGGAAAAGTGAAGTTCGACCAGCCACAAACGGCTGTTTACTTCGACAAGTCGCTCTTAGAACAGCCTATTCGGCAAACAAAGCAGCATTTGGAGGCTTTTTTACAACGCGCACCGGCGGATTGGTTTTATGTCTCGTTTGAATACCGCTTAGCCACCCACCGGGTGAGAGAGCACCACAGTCGTCACTTGCCGGAGGCGTGTACTGTTCAGAGGTTGCCGAGGCGCTGCATGTCTCCGTACGGACGCTCTCGAGGCATTTACAACTAGAGGGTACGCGCTTTCAAGCCGTTAAGGATGAGTACCGGCGTGACTACGCTATTCAAGCGCTGACCCGAAGCCAGCGTACGCTATCTTCCATTGCAGAAACGCTTGGCTTTGAGGACTTAGCCTGCTTTAGCCGCGCCTTTAAGCAGTGGACAGGTAACTCCCCTGCCGCCTACCGTAAAGCACAGGCGACAAGGTGAGAGGTTCGCGCTTATATCTCGGTACGAATGCGCTTTTTATCTAGCTTGCCGACGCTGGTTTTAGGGATTTCATCGACGATACGAATCAGAGAGGGAACACCCCAACGGTTGAGTTTGCCTTGCGCCACAAACTGTTCCATAAAGCCCTGAATAGCCTCTACGGTAGGCGGCTGTTTGAGATCACTGGGCACCACCAGCGCGGCCGGGCGCTCTCCCCACTTATCATCTGCCACGCCTATCACCGCCACTTCGGCAACACCCGGACACTGGCTGATATAACTTTCCAGCTCCAATGAGGACAGCCACTCGCCGCCGGTTTTAATGACATCTTTAATACGGTCGCTAATCGCTAGGAAACCGTGCTCATCCAGAGAACCCACATCTCCGGTATGCAACCAGCCATCTTGCCACAGCTCCTCGCTACGCTTTTCTTCTTTATAGTAAGCCTGGGTTAGCCACGGGGCTTGGACACGCACTTCCCCGACGCTTTTGCCATCATGGGGGAGCGGCTGGCCGTCAACATCGACCACCTGCAGCCTTACAAACGGCACCGGAAGCCCTGCTTTACAGCGCCACGGCAACTGGCTTTCAAAGTCAGCCTCGGCGACCTCTTTGGGTAAAATATCGGCCGTGAGCAGCGGGCACGTTTCCGACATACCATAGGCACTGCGGGTATCGATCCCCAACGCCCAGGCACGACTTGCCAGTGCCTGAGTTAAGGCGCTGCCGCCTACCAAGACTTTCCAGCCGGTTAAATCCACCTTCTTCGATGCAATCGCATCGGCACTGACCACCATATTAAGCAGCGTCGGCACGCAGTGAGAAAAGTCGACCTTTTCGCTGACCAGCAGCTTCACCAGCATCTCAGGCTCGTATTTGCCCGGATACACCTGGGTCGCCCCTAACAGCGTGGCCGTGTAAGGGACCCCCCAGGCGTGAACGTGAAACATCGGCGTAATGGGCATATACACTTTATCTCGGTTCAGCAGCTCAAAACCGGGGGCTTGAAACGAGCTGGCCTCGCCTAACGTGTGCAACACAAGCTGGCGGTGTGTGAAAAACACCCCTTTAGGATTACCCGTTGTGCCGGTGGTGTAGAACAGCGTGGCCACGCCATTTTCATCAAAAGAGGGGAAGTCGTAATGGCTTGGTTGCTCAGCCAGCAGCGCTTCAAATTCCCCCACCAGGGGTAGCGACGTAGCCACCTCTTTTGGTGCCTCCTGGCAGAGTAAGTAGCCGCGAATGTTGGGTAGTTGGTGCGCCAGCGGCTCCAGCAGGGGTACAAAGTCTTCATGCACCAGCACAAAGACATCTTCTGCGTGCTCCATGGTGTAAAGAATCTGTTCGGGTGCTAAACGTACGTTCACCGTATGCAGTACCGCACCGATCATGGGGATGGCGAAAAAGCACTCCAAATAACGGTGGCTGTCCCAATCCAGTACGGCCACCACGTCTCCAGCCTGAACGCCTTGTGAGGTCAGAAGGTGGGCCAATTGATGGACCCGCTCTTGAAATCGGCGGTAGTCGTGGCGGCTTTGATCGCGATACACAATTTGGTTGTTGCCCGCCATGCGCACACCGGACTCCAGCAGATCCTTGATCAGCATGGGAGGGTTGGTGGCAGAAGACGTAGGAGGAAGCAGTTTTGGCGTTATCGTCGACATAAAACATACCTTTGATTGTTGTTAGATACCCGGGGCGGCTTAGCGCTCGATCAATAGCGCGATACCTTGCCCACCGCCAATGCAGAGCGTAATGAGCCCATAGCGCCCCTGAATGCGCTCCAGCTCATGCAGCGCTTTCAAGATTAAGATAGCGCCTGTCGCCCCCACGGGATGGCCAAGGGCAACCGCCCCGCCATTGGGATTTAACTTTTCCAATGGAAAACCAAGCGTCGATGCCACCGCCATCGCTTGGGCCGCAAACGCTTCATTGGATTCAATCACATCGATATCGTTGATCGTAAGCCCTGCCTGCTGAAGGCAGCGCTTGACTGCTGGAATAGGCCCCAAACCCATTAGCGATGGTTCGACCCCCGCCGTGGTGGCCACCCGCAGCCGAGCACGTACCGTCAGCCCCCGCGCCTGAGCCTCTTCAGCATGAGCCAAGACCAGCGTTGCCGCGCCATCATTAATACCCGAGGCGTTGCCAGCCGTGACCACGCCATCGCGTTTGAACGCAGGTTTTAGACGCGCTAAATCACCAAGTTCAACGCCCTCACGGACATGCTCATCACGGGCAAAGGTCAGCGTTTGCTTCCCTTTCGTCACCTCAACTGGAACGATTTGAGTATCAAAATGCCCTTCTGATATAGCCCGCGCTGCTTTTTGATGGCTATCAAGCGCGAACTGATCCAACTGCTCACGACTCAGCCCGTACTGCTGAGCAATATTTTCAGCGGTAATCCCCATATGGCCACTGCCGAACGGGTCGCTAAGCACGCCGAGGGTTAAATCTTGAATGGAGCAATCCCCCATACGGATGCCATTACGCGCCTGGGGGGCTAACACATAGGCACCACGGGACATGGTTTCGGCACCGCCTGCTAAAGCAAGTCGGCTGTCGCCTAAGGCAATTTGCTGCGCAGCTGACACCACCGCTTGCACACCGGAGCCGCATAGGCGATTGACATTAAAGGCACCGGCTTCTTTTGGGACGCCTGCATTGAGCGCAATATGGCGGGCCAAATAGGCTCTTTCGGGCCGGTGGTAATAATATGACCGTACACAGAGTGATCAATGTCATTGCCTTCCACCCCTGCTCGGCGCAGCGCTTCTATGGCCGTAAGGGTACCAAGCTCATGCGGGGCAAAGGATGACAGCGCCCCACCAAAAGCGCCGATGGCGGCGCGCGCACCGCCCACAATGACTACGCTATCCAGCTGCATACATGCTCCTTGTTAACAATACTCAGCCCCTTGCATCACGGGGCCTTGCCCAGCAGCGAACGCGCGATCACCTCTTTCATGATCTCGGAGCTGCCGGCGTAAATCGTTTGAACCCGTGCATCCAGATAAAAGCGTGAAATGGGGTACTCCTGGGTGTAGCCGTAGCCACCAAACAGCTGCAAGCAGCGATCAATCGCATGGCACTGCAGTTCGCTCAGCTGTAACTTGAGAATAGCCGCATCGGTGCTACTCATGGTGCCTTGTCGGTACCGTTCGACGCACTGTTCAAAATAGGCTCTTGCCATTTCAAGCTGGGCTTTAATCTGCGCCAGCGTAAAGCGGGTATTTTGAAAGTCGGCGATTCGCTGGCCAAAGGCTTCCCGCTGGGTGACGTACTCAAGCGTTAGCGCTAGCGCACCTTCTATCGCCCCCAAAGCTTGGGCACCCACGCCCAAACGCTCCCGGGGCAGCTCTTGCATGAGGTAGCTAAACCCTTCGCCCTCTTCACCTAATAGCGCATTAGCAGGCAGTTTCAGTTGATCAAAGGCCAGCTCCGCCGTATCACTAGCGTGCTGGCCAATTTTTTTGATCGGCTTACCACGAGAAAATCCGGGCAACGCGGTGTCCACCAAAAACAGTGAGACCCCTTTTGCGCCAGCGTAGGGGTCTGTTTTCGCGCACACGATAACCAGGTCGGCTACCTGACCATTGGTGATGAACAGTTTGCTACCGTTGAGCAGCCAACCATCGTCTATACGCGTGGCTCGGGTTTTCATCGCCGCTAAATCACTGCCTGCGTGGGGTTCGCTCATGGCAATCGCTCCTAAGCACTCACCTTGAGCCATACGCGGCAGCCATGTCTCTTTCTGTGCAGGCGACCCCAGGTTCTGCACATAGGGCATGACGATATTGGCGTGAATGTTGTAGGCACTGGCAAGGCCACCAAAACCTTGGCGAGACATCTCCTCCAGTGCCAGTTGAGTCACCGAATATCGGCCCCCGAACCGCCATACGCTTCCTCTAGATCAATGCCTAACAGTCCAGCGGCGCCCAGCGCCTTCCATAAAGAGCGCGGTATTTCTCCTGCGTCTTCCCACTGCGGGTAAAACGGCGCCACTTCCTGTGCTAAGCAGCGGGTAATCATGGTGTGAAAAAGCGCGTGTGTCTGCTCGTCCATCATGACTCCTTAAACTCTTGGCGCAGGTGGCGCTTTAAAATTTTCCCTGCCGTGCTTTTCGGAGCGCGTCAGTAAAGACAATCCGTTTAGGCACTTTATAGGGCGCCACAATGCTTTTGGTGTGATGAATCAGCTCCTGCTCGCTCGCCTCCTGCCCCTCTTTCAGCACCACCACTGCCGTAATCGCTTCAATCCACTTCTCATCCGGAAGGCCTATCACGGCGACCTCAGCAATCGCCGCGTGCTTAAAGAGTGCCTCTTCCACCTCTCGGCTAGCCACCAACACACCGCCGGTATTAATGCGTCTTTAATACGATCTACGATATATAGGTAACCCGCCTCGTCGATATAGCCGACATCTCCTGAGTGAAACCAGCCGCCTTGAAACGCTTCAGCGGTCATCGCGGGCTTATCCCAGTAACCCACCATTAGCTGCGGCGAGCGATGCACAATTTCACCATGTTCACCAGGGGCAACGTCGTTCCCTTCTAAATCGACGATGCGCGTTTCTACCGTAAGGATCGGGCGGCCCGCCGATGCCGGGCGCTCCGCATGCTCTTCAGGTCGTAAAACAGTCGCTAATGGGGCTATTTCGCTCTGGCCGTAGCAGTTGTATAAGCCCACGCCAGGAAAGCGCTGCTGCATCTCTTCCAGTACCGGTACCGGCATAATAGAGGCACCGTAATAGGCTTTTTTCAGGGTAGAGAGGTCGTGCTGGCCGAACTGCGGATGGCGTAAGAGGCTAATCCATACCGTCGGCGGTGCAAAAAATGAGGTAATCTGGTGCTGAGCAATGGCGGCTAAGCAGCTGTCTGGCATTGGCGCTTCCAGGAGAATAACCGGGGCACCAAGCAGTAACGCGGGCATCAAAAACACGTGCATTTGTGCCGAGTGGTAAAGCGGCAACGCGGCCAACATCGCCTCACTGCCTTTAATATCCAGCTCTACCATGCACGCCATATACTCTGCCATTAACGCCTGATGGCTCATCATCGCGGCCTTGGGCGCGGCGGTCGTACCCGAGGTGTAGAGCAGCTGGGCAAGGCTACTCCCCTCTAGCGCCACGTCGGGCTCATTACTTGAGTGGGACGACCCGACGCAGGCTAATACGTCGAAGCCGCCAGGCTCCACAGCATGCAAGGTGCCATTCACCGTCAGCGTGATTGCCTGAGTGGCCTCGCGCACTTTGTCCGCAAGTGAGGCATCACTCAGCACTCCCTTGGCGCCTGACTGCTGCAAAATGTAGCCAAGCTCTTCACTGCTCAGGGCAAAGTTGACCGGGACATGCACAAGCCCAGCCTTAACCGCTGCCAGCCAGGCAATCACATAGGCATCTGAGTTTTTTCCATATACCGCTAGTCGGTCTCCTGGGACAAGCCCCGCCTCTAAAAGAGCGTTAGCCACTTGGTTAGCGGCCACGTTGAGGGCTTGATAGCTCCATGAACGGTCAGCAAAGCGAAGCGCAAGCTGCTGGGGGTATTTGCGAGCGCTGCGGTTAAGCGCAGCGCCAATGGTATTACGGTGGATTGAGTTGGTAAGCGTCATGCTAAGTCCTTGTTGTTATGGTCTAAAAGGCTTCAGCGATGAATTAACCCGTTACCAGTGGGCAGACACTTTCAGACAGCGGCCGGAACGCTTCCTCTGCTGGGATAGTGCGCACGACGCGGAAAAGGTCGTCTGCATCGGCCGACTCTTCTGGCGTTTTCACTTCGACGAGATACATATCATGCACCATACGGCCGTCTTCACGGATATAGCCATTTTTGGCAAAAATATCGTTAATCGGCGTATCGGCCATCTGCTGTCGCACCGTCTGTGTATCGTCGGTACCCACCGCTGCAATGGCCTCTAGATAGTGGCGCGTGCTGGAATAAATCCCGGCGTGAACCATGGTCGGCATGCTGCCTGTGCGCTCACGAAACCGTTCTGCCCAGGCCCGCGTCTCTTCGTTAAGGTCGTATACCGCGCCTTGGTAAACTGAAGCCCTTGCGCATTCTCAAGACCAATACTGCGGATATCGGTACTAAACAGCACCATACCTGCCAGCACCTGACCGGCCTGCGTAATACCAAACTCACCCGCTGTTTGTACGGCGTTAATGGTGTCGCCACCGGCATTGTTTAAGGCAATGACATCCGCGCCAGAGGCTTGCGCTTGTAACATGAACGATGAGAAATCGTTATTGGGGAATGGATGGCGAGCGCGGCCTACAATGGTTCCGCCATTTTCAGTCACTACACGTTCAACGTCCGCTTCTAGCGCATGCCCAAAAGAGTAGTCAGCGCTGAGTAGGTACCAGTTTTTATAGCCCTCTTGCGTAATCGCTTTGGCGGTACCATTGGACATTGCCCAGGTGTCGTAAACCCAGTGGATATGATTAGGCGAGCAGTGCTCATTGGTAACACCGGATGAAACCGCGCCATTCACTAGGCCCAGCTTATCGGCCTCTTGCAACAAACTTACTGCCGCTAATGTGACCGATGACGCCACCAAGCCTGTGACCATGTCGACGTTGCGCTCATCGATCCATTCACGTACGACGCTAGAGCCGACATCGGGACTATTTCGGTCATCGGCACTAAAGACAACGATATTGGCACCCTGCACGCTACCGCCAACATCTTCTATCGCCATATGAATGGCATCTTCGCCAAGCGGGCCGATGGGGTCACGTTAAACGCCTGACATATCAGCCAAATAGCCAATCCGAATCTCATTATCAGAGATGCCTTCATTGGCCGTTACTTGAGGCGCGTAGACCGCTGTAAGCACCGCTGCGGATAGTGCTGTCATTGCGAAGCGACGTGATAGCTGCATGATATATACCTGTCTATTGTTGTTATTAAGCCAGTATTTACTGTGCATTTATGCGATGAACCACCTGCATAGTAAAAGTAAACACTCGGCTTCTGTTTACCTAACAAGCCAGTTTTTTTGCAATTCGTGCCATTCGTACTGTGTGTGAACGGTAGGAGCATTAGTGGTTGTGGGCCGCCAGCGTTACAATAGCGTTAATGACACATGGCGGAGGAATACAGTTTGGCAAGCACTGAGGCCGATACGTTTGTACCCGAAGCACTGCAATTTCGCTCTTCGACGCCTTTGGTGGATATTGGCGCGAATTTGACCCATGAAAGTTTTCAGCGCGACCTGGGTGACGTGCTGGCGCGGGCCAAAGCGGCCAATGTCACGACGCTTATCGTGACCGGAACCGATGTCGCCCATGCAAAGCAGGCCGTGCAGATGGCGCAGCAGTACACGGGGGTCTACGCAACGGCGGGCGTTCATCCCCATGATGCCCGTGGGGGGAATGACACGGTCGCCCCAGAAAAGCGGCAGCTTTACCGTATGCCGGAGGTCGTGGCGGTTGGCGGGGGCGGGGTAGATTTTAATCGCAACTTTTCAACCCCAGAGCAGCAGGAGCATGCGTTCGAGGCGCAGTTGGCTCTGTCAGCAGAAAGCGGCCTGCCGCTGTTTTTGCATGAGCGGGATGCTGGCAAGCGGATGCAAGACATACTGCGCAGTTGGCGAAATGATATTAGCCAGGCGGTTATACACTGCTTTACGGCGGACCAAGAGACGCTGCATGGCTATCTTGATTTAGATCTGCACATTGGTTTGACGGGCTGGATATGCGATGAGCGCAGAGGCCATCACCTGCGCGACATGGTGCGCGATATACCGCTAGACCGCCTGATGGTGGAAACCGACTGCCCTTACCTACTGCCCCGCAATTTGCCTGCTAAATTGAAGGGACGCCGCCACGAACCAGCGCTACTGCCCTGGATTGTTAAAGAAATAGCCCGCTGGCATGACGTGAGTGATACCGAGCTTGGCGCGGCGACCACTCGCACCGCCCAGCGTTTTTTCCGAATTGAAGCGGACGCTTAAAAGGAGCAACTGCGTGGCTGACTATCCTGGATTTATTGCCATTGAAATAGGCGAAGATAATGGCTTGCCGCTCTCTATTGCGTGGTCGTTACCCGACGGGCGAATCAAACAAACGCTGATCCAGCCGGACGACAGCTGGATCACCGAAGATAGCAATGTGATGGGTGCTTATAGCATTGAGGAGTTAGAGAGCTTAGGCGTCAGCCCTCTAGATGTGATTCGTGAATTAGAGAACGACCACTTCTCTGCCACGCTATACACCAGCGATAACGGCGAAGATGAGGCCGCGCTGGCGCGTTTGTTTGATACCTACGGCCTGGACCCCTTTGTAGAGCTGGCACCCGCAGAGGTACTTTACGATCAGCTCAGCTCTAGTGAATGGCACCGCCTGCGTAGCGAGATGTTTAACGACCTGGGCTTAGAGCCAATGCGTCCGGAGCACGAAGTTGAGGTGATGCTCACGTTGCACCAACAGCTTAATGAAAAAGATTAAGCGCTAACTTCAGTGGCTGCTAGCAGCGCTCTGCCTGCGGCTATTGCCTGTTCCAACGTATCGCCCTGCTGATAGTAGCGCGTCAAGGCTAAGTAGAACGCATTGGCGCGTTGCGGCAACCCTTCTGCTAAATAGCGCTGCGCCCGGGCAGCGACTCTCTGCGCAAAGGCATCTCGATCTACCTCTACTTCGCCCCCTAGGTTATCCACACTAACGTGAAAGGTACGCCCGCAGGCCTTTGTGAATAGCTGTTCCAGCGCCTGAGGAGCAATTTCAGCATTTTCGAATGCCTGCTGCTCTTGGGCGTTACGGCCATCGGGCAAGTACCAATAGCCATAATCTTCTAACAGTCGCCTTTCTTTACCCGCAATACACCAATGGCTGATTTCATGTAGCGCGCTGGCAAAGTAACCACGCGCAAAAATGACCTGATGATAGGGTGTTTGTTCGGTTGCCGGACGATACAGCGGCTCATCGCCTCCTTTTATCAAACGCGTCTGGCAATGCGCCGCAAAGACGCCATCAAACAGCGCCATAATATCGCCCAGGGTCCAACGCTCTTGCTCTTCAATCACCATATTGCCACTTTTCCCATGCATTTCGCGCAGTATACCCGCTGCGGCTTAACCAGCTAAAGAGGAGACAGCAAAGCGCAGCGACTCCTGCTACTCTATCGGCCTTTCTTAGGTCTCTTTGCTAAAGGGGAGCCATACCTTGGGCGGCTTTACTAGCGATATCAAATCCATCTATTGGCCAGAAACTCGCACACTTGTTGCGCTGGCCTTGCCTATTTGCGGCGCTCAGCTAGCCCGGGCGGGCATGAGCGTTGTCGATGTCATGATGACAGGTAGACACAACGCAACGGACTTAGCCGCCGTATCAGTAGGCTCAAGCTTATGGATGCCGCTGATGCTGTTTATGACCGGCACGCTGATGGGGCTAACGCCGATCGTGGCGCACTTACTGGGCGGCCAGCGCAATAACGATATACGCCCGGCCGTACATCAAGCCCTTTGGGTGGCGTTGGCATTAGGCATCATTGCCGCAGGTTTATTATGGGTCGCCGTTACACCTATTTTTGAACTGATGAACGTTCCTCCTGGTGTTGCACAGGAGTCGGCGGCTTATCTAAGCGCCGTTGCTTTTGGAATGCCTGGGACCGCGCTTTTTCAAGCGTTACGCGCCTTTTCAGATGGCATGAATCATACTCGCCCTGCTCTCTGGATCAGCCTTGTGGGCCTTGCCGTTAACATCCCCTTTAACTATTTGCTCATTTACGGTGGTGATGGCCTAGTCAATCTATTGGGTGCTGGCATCCCTAATAGCTTGCAACAGCTACCGGCGCTGGGGGCTTTTGGCTGCGGTATTGCCACCGCTATTTCGATGTGGACAATGGCAATCGCGATGGCGCTTTATACAAGGCGCGGAAACACCTACCGCAGCTTTTCACTTTGGGAGCAGCTTACGCCGCCACAATTGGCGGGCATTCGTGAACTTGTGGTGGTGGGTGTGCCTATCGGCGTCGCGATTTTTGTTGAAGTCACTCTATTTACTCTGATCGCGCTGTTTATAGCCAGCTTTGGAGAAGTCACTGTAGGTGCGCACCAAATCGCCCTCAGTTACACCACCATTCTGTTTATGCTGCCCATGTCGTTAAGCATGGCGTTGACCGTTCGAGTAGGTAATACGCTGGGCCAGCAACGTTTAGCGATGGCACGCAAAGTCGCTTGGAATGGCATTACGATTAGCATTATCGTCGCGGCTATCAACAGCACGCTATTATGGTTTACGGCCGCTCCGGTGATTTCACTCTACACATCCAATACTGAGATCCAGGCACTAGCATTAACTATTATCACGTTAGCGGTTGTTTTTCAGCTATCGGATTCATTGCAGGTGAATTTGGCAGGGGCACTACGCGGTTATAAAGACACGCGCATCGTCATGGTTATCACCGTGCTCTCTTATTGGATTGTGGGCTTAGGAGGTGGCCACTGGTTAGGAACCTATGGTTTGGGAGGTGTGTCTGACCCAATGGGCGTACACGGATACTGGATTGGGCTGATTGCTGGTCTCAGCACAGCTGCTGTATTGCTGGCTTGGCGATTAAAAACGATCAGCCAACAGGAGTAATCCATGCTTCCCAAGCAACGTTACGGCAAGTGGCTAGCCGCTTCGGCTAGCCTATTTCTTATGGCATGCGGTGATCACAGCGCCGATCAAGCTTGGTCTAGCTACCATCAACAGTTGGCGGATGCGCTCAACGCCCCTCCACCTGAGCGGATGGAGCCTCGTAACATTGGTGCCTTTCCTGAACGCCAGCAACGCTTAATTGAGCTGCCTGAAACCCGTGATGGCATGCTCAACATCTATGCACTTCGTGAGTGCCAAATCACTTCCCTGATTGCCGCTCGTAATAACCAGCTTGGCCGAGTTGCGCCACCCAGCCAGCACTGGCTTTATGAGCGCACCCTTTGGCAGCGGCTGGATGCCTGCTGGAATAGTGATGTGCCAGATAGTTAAAGTGAAGATGACAAAGCACGCCTCGCACATCTAACCGAGTTAAAAACCGAGCAGTTACCCGCCGTCAGTTGGAATGCCATTTTTGATTCCGAAGAGTGGGTAAAAAGCTTTTCCAGAGCCAGTAGCCCACTGCCCGCTCTAACACAAGTCGACTTAAGCGGACAGCTAGACGCTACCGAGTACTTGGAGCAGATGGTTGCTCAGCAATTCAGCCAGTCTTGGGAACAAGACTCCTCGACCCTTGAAGGGCATCTCAAAACGCTGCAGGAGCGTCCACTAACCGCAGAGGTGTTGCGTGCCCTGCTCCTCGCCGAACAGCGCCTTAGCGAAGCTAACCAACTACTAAAGCGCGCTACAGGCTCTGAGACGTGCTTGTCGGTGGATGAACCTGCGTGGCTAACCACATTGGCACAACACTCCCAGCAGTGGCTTACCAGCATTAACCGGTTAATTGATATCCACCCGGTCTCTCCTCCTGAAGCGGTTAACGAGTATCAAAGTGCATGGCTTTCTATGAGCAACCCGGAGGCTCCTTGGCAGCAGTTTCAGAAGGAATGGGAGGCACATAAGCAGTTAAAAGCCTCGTTTAAATACTGCACTTCTGATTAAAAATGACGTTTACGCTTAACCTCGCGCTCAAGCTGTGCTATTGGTGAAGGTAGCGGCAGGCGGTGTTCACTGTCTGCCAATGTCGTGACCACGCAGTACAAGGAGGGACACCATGGGCGCACCCCTGTCAACTCGCTCTGCCCAGGTCATCGACCTGGAAACCGTGCGTCAGCGTCAGCAGGCGCGAAAGTGTTTAGTTCGTTTAGCACCAGAGCTAGATGGCTTAGAGCTGGTCTACCAGCTCGCTGCGAGTCCCGACACCTACTACGGCCTGCCCATTCTTGCCTGGGGGCTTAGGGAAGATGGCAACGTTGGGGGGCTTGTTCCTTGGATGGAGTCGCTGGCGGCGTGTCATGAATTAGATAGCCATGAAAGTGGTTTCTTCGTCGGCTACCGAGACCCTGAAACCGACGAAATTTTCGAGCTTCCCCCTGACCATAAGTACGATGAGCTAAACGCCGCTGCCAGCTATTTTGAGTATGAGGCTTCTAGCGAAATTACGCTGATTCAGCAGCTTCCTGATACTTTGGGCACACATGCACTCTGCATGAACCATCCTAATGCGCCTTGGCATATGAAGCCTGTTTACGGATGGCGCTTATATAGTAATGGCAGCATAGAAGCGATGGTGGCAGACGAGCAAAAAGCCACCATGACACCCATTCTGCTGGGCGACAAGTGTCTATACGACGCGCATTCCCGACATCAAACCGTCTATTTCTTCCAACGCCATATTGCCAATCGCATTTTGGAGGAGGATCCCGCAACGCTTGAGGCATTAGCCATGATGGTAGTGCCTAGCAGCGACAACATATAATTGCTAACAAGCAAGGCACTACACCATTAGTCGGTGAGTGCCTTGCCTTGGCTCCACAAGATCATGCCAAGCGGATAAAGTAGATGTACTGATCATCTGCGATATTTTTATCGATTAGCTCATGGCCCTAAAAATTGACAAAACTTGGGCACGTCGCGCGTAGTCGCAGGGTCGGTTGCCACGACCTTCAATACTTGGCCTGCCGTCATATCACGGACTTTATTATGCATCAGCATAATAGGCTCAGGGCAATATAGCCCGGTGGTATCTAGTTCAGCGTCAAACGCGTTGTGGTCATGGGTATTATCAGTCATCGACTCTCTCGGTTAGGAAACAGACACTATGATAAAAATCATCATTGAACGACGCATTATGCCCGGTTTAGAGGACGAATATGAACAAGCAGCGCGCGAAGCAATGCGTGTGTCACTGGGAGTTAGAGGCTTCGTTGGTGGTGAAACCTTGGTTGAGCTTGGCCACACAGACCGCCGTTTAATGATTACCAAATGGCGCGACTTGCGCGCTTGGAAAGAGTGGCACGCCAGTGAAGAGCGCGCCATGGCAATGCAGCGTATTTTACCGCTACTTACCGAAGACGAAACCATCCGCATTTATGAGCCAGGCTACTAGCCCAGCGGCGGATACCTGCCCAGGTTAGTGAGCCAGCCTAACGTATACCGTCACCTCTTCCCGATCATGGTAGAGGTGGCGACAACGAATAGTGGCTCCTACGCCCGCTGTCGCTAACGCTTCTTCTAGCGTTGCCAAACAGCGAGTTACTTCATCCCAGCGCTTTTTCATCGGCAGCTTGAGGTTAAAAATGGCCTCCCGGCACCACTTGCGCGTCAGCCAGCGCTCAACCATGGCCAAGACCCGTACTGGCTTGTCGACGATGTCACACACCAGCCAGTCCAAACGCTGGGGCGGCTCCCAGGTAAAGCCATCTTCACGTAGGTGATCGATCTGCCCGGTGGCCATGAGCTGTTTGTCCATTGGGCCGTTATCGATGGCATAGACATACATACCGCGCTGCACAAGCTGCCATGTCCAGCCACCTGGCGCTGCGCCTAAATCAGCCGCCTGCATATGCGTAGCTAGGCGCTCGTCCCACTCTTCCCGGCGGCTAAACTCGTGCCAGGCTTCTTCGAGCTTCAACGTTGAACGGCTAGGTGCTCTGGATGGAAAACGCAGGCGACGAATTCCGTTAATTAACTCACTGCGGTTATCGGGAAAGCTCATGCCTAGCTGCACACGATCACCGTCTGTCCAAAAAATATGCAAGCGGCGAGCACCCGCCTTACCCCGTAATGCACCACGCTTTTTCAACATACTCTGAAGCGGTTTTGTCAGCGCTTTAATTAATCCGGCTAGCGCTTTGCCATCATTAGTATCCGGCGTTTCGTGCCAAATTTCTTCAAAGCTCCAGCGCCTTGCTGTGACCTGATCTAAAATCGCCGTAAGCCGATCATCTCGAGACAGGGTCAACGCGGGCAGCGCTGCTAAACTTTGCCTTGCAAATATGAGCCGTTGAAAGGCTGCCTGACGGTGTAAATCATTAATCGCTTCGCCATCATGGCGCGTTAAACTTACCCAGCCCTCTCCTTGCGTAGGCTCGCAGATAATCTCCTGCTGCTTCGCATGGTGCTGCATTTCTGCCAACGCATCGCTTTCAAAGCCCGGCCGACAGTAAACTAGCCATGACGTGGGTACCGTGTCACTCACCTTTCACCTCAAACATAATATGCCACCAATAGACACGAACGTACTTAAAAGCTTTGCTCGCGTTGCGGCATGCATCATAGCACTTTCTATGTGCCTCGCTCTAAGCGTGCGTCGTCTTTTACTGAGAAGTGGCGTACACTATCTGAATAGTCCTTTCTTTATGGAGAGGGCTTTTTTTATGCCATTCAACACCATTTGTATAACAACGCAGCCAGCCTTTTGCTACTGCGTTTGCCAAGGAGAGCATCATGGGGCAGCGACCTCCCCTCATAATCAACCGGCTTGATGCAGACCGTCTGCAGCGCCTGATTGATGCAGCGACTGAAAAGGATCAAATGGTGGCTGAGCTACTGCAAGATGAGCTTAGTCGCGGGGAAGTCGTCGATCCCGAAGAAATCCCTGATAACGTTGTGAGTATGAATAGCCAAATTCAGTTTACCGATCTCACGCGTAATCAGCAGATGATACGTACACTGGTTTACCCGCACTCTCTGGGTAACACCCAAGACGCCATTTCTATTATGGCGCCCATTGGAGCTAGCCTGTTAGGCCTAAAGGTAGGCGATACTATCGATTGGCCACTGCCCAACCAGCAGACAACTCGTTTACGGGTAGACGCCATTCTCTGGCAGCCTGAACGCGAGAAACAGTACCACCGCTAATCGTTTAGCAACCTATCTTAGCCGCTCCTAACGAGCGGCTTTTTTATTGCTGATACCCCGCGGGCATAGTACGCCCACAGCAAAAAGCCCCGAGCAGGCGGTGCACGGGGC
>NZ_MWVI01000096.1 GCF_002087295.1 Vreelandella lionensis
GAGGCGACTCCCCTTCCTACTTGATGTTCTTCGCCGATCAGCGAGAAAGAGAAGGAGGACGTCAATCACAGAGATTGCCTTAAGCCGCTCTGATGCGAAGAGGTAAAAGATGAACCACACCGCAGTAATAGGTATTCGGCTAAGAGGTCTCAGAAAGAATTTCTATGATGGGACATTTGGGAACTTCCTCTCCGCTGCATTGGGCCGACATTTCTTTTAAGGCGCGTTGCATGCGATGCAGGTCATTTATCTTGCGCTGGATATCGTCGGTATGCCTGAGTGCAAGCTCCTGTACCTGAGCGCAGGTGTAATGCCCGCCATCAACCAGTCGTAGAAGGTCCTGCACCTCTTCGAGCGTAAATCCCAGTTCGCGCGCTCGGCGGATAAACGTCAGCCGTGTGAGGTGGCGCTCTTCATAGCTACGAAAGCCGTTCTCGCTTCGGGGCGGATTCGGCATAAGCCCAATGCGCTCGTAGTACCGAACCGTCTCGATGTTGCAACCGGCTCGTCTGGCTAGCTCCCCTCGGCGTAATGGCATGGCCTACTTTCCTCTTGATCCTGTAGTAGCTACAGGGGCTACAGTAGCTATGAATACCCAAATTGCAAGAGAATCACTATGCAAGACAGTAAAGACCAGACGCTTGATCGAAGCGAGCAAACCACGACGAGCCGATCAGGGCGCAAAGGCCTACTGGCAAGCGGTAGTGTCATTGGCGCGATACTCGCCTCCGCCTGCTGCATTCTGCCGGTGGTATTTCTCTCACTGGGCATCGGCGGGGCCTGGATGAGCAATCCCACGGCCCTTGCGCCCTACCAGCCGCTCTTTCTCGCCTTCACCCTGGCAATGCTCGGTATCGGTTTTTATAAGGTTTATCGCAAGCCCAAGAGCGCCTGCCGGGCCAACGCTTGTGATGTGGATGGCTATTGCGGCACGCCGCTTGCCGAGCGAGTGATCAAGATAGCGTTGTGGGGTGCGACGGCACTCGTCGTGTTGGTGCTTGCCTGGCCGTATATCGCCCCGCTGTTCCTTGGCTAATACACCTTCAAATTTTCCTGGAGTCTTTCTTATATGAAATTTAGCACCTTGATCGGTACGCTTTTTTTGTCCGCGGCAAGTGCCGGGACGGCCTTCGCCGCTCAACAGTCCGTCACCCTGGCTGTTGACAATATGACCTGTTCGACCTGTCCCTACACCGTCAAGAAAGCGCTCAATCAAGTGCTCGGTGTGGAGAACGCCACGGTTTCCTACGAGGAAAAAAGCGCCACCGTGACCTTCGAAGATGCCGAGGCGAGCGTGGCGGACTTGACCGCCGCTACGACCAATGCGGGCTATCCGTCGCGCCTGGCCTCCGAGAAAACTAAACAAGCCCAGTAACCACCTAGCCCACGTTCATCGAGGGCTGCGGGAGTTGTGCGAAAGGATTACCGAGGAATTTTTATGCAAACCACGATTACAGTTACCGGCATGACCTGCACGAGTTGCGCCGACTCGACTCAGGCGGCGCTCAATGCACTGCCCGGGGTCGAGGCTGAGGTCTCTTATGACCAGGGCCGCGCGGTAATAATGCGCCCGGGCGAGGTGGGTACCGAGCGTCTGCTTGAGACGATCCGTGCCAAGGGCTACGGCGCCGATCTGACGCAGGCCACAGAGCGAGCCAGCAGTGACCGAGGCAGCGAACAGGGTCTACATATTGCCGTGATCGGCAGTGGCGGGTCTGCCATGGCAGCGGCGTTGAAAAGTGTCGAGCGGGGTGCCCGTGTCACCCTGATCGAACAAGGTACCATAGGGGGTACCTGCGTCAACATCGGCTGCGTGCCCTCTAAGATCATGATCCGTGCCGCGCATATTGCCCATCATCGCCGCGAAAGCCCGTTCGATGACGGCATCCCGGCAACGGCACCAACCATTGATCGTGGCCGTTTACTGGCCCAGCAGCAGAGCCGTGTGGAAGAGTTACGTCACGGTAAATACGAAAGCATCCTAGAAGGCAACCCGGCCATTACGGTTATCCGCGGCAGGGCCCGCTTCCGTGATGCCCAGACCCTGATTGTTGACAAGAACGATGGCAGCGAGCGCGAGGTCGCTTTCGATCGTGTCTTCATCGGGACCGGCGCGCGTCCCGCCATTCCACCGGTATCGGGGCTGGCTGGCACGCCCTATTGGACCTCGACCGACGCCCTGGCCAGCGACACCCTTCCCGAGCGTTTGGCGGTGATCGGGGCATCGGTAGTCGCGGTGGAGTTGGCCCAGGCCTTCGCGCGGCTGGGCAGCAAAGTGACGATCCTGGCGCGTAGCCGCCTGTTCTCCCGCGAGGACCCGGCCATTGGCGAGGCCCTGGAAGCCGCTTTCCAGGCCGAGGGCATTGATGTATTACGAGGCGTCCAGATCAGCCAGGTGGTGCATACCGATGATGAGTTCGTGCTCACGACGGACACGGGGGGCATCAAGGCCGACAAGCTGCTGGTCGCGACGGGCCGCACGCCTAATATCGAAACGCTGAACCTTGACGCCATCGGCGTAGAGACTGCCCGCGGAGCGATTCTGGTCGATGATTCTCTGCGTACCACCGTACCCACTATCTATGCCGCTGGGGATTGCACCGACCAGCCGCAGTTCGTCTATGTCGCCGCTGCGGGCGGCAGCCGCGCCGCCACCAATATGACGGGGGGCGAGGCGCGCCTGGACTTGAGTGCCATGCCGGCGGTGGTCTTCACCGACCCGCAGATCGCAACCGTCGGTTTGTCCGAAGCCGAGGCCGAGGCTCAAGGATTCGCTACCGACAGCCGGACCCTGACCCTGGATAACGTGCCCCGTGCGCTGGTCAACTTTGAGACCGGCGGCTTCATCAAGATCGTCGCCGAACGCGACAGCGGGCGCCTGCTCGGGGTCCAAGGCCGTGGCCGGCGAAGCCGGCGAGCTCATTCAGACGGCGGTCATGGCCCTGCGTGCCGGGATGACGGTACAAGACATCGCTGATGAGCTTTTTCCTTACTTGACTATGGTCGAGGGGCTCAAGCTCTGTGCCCAGACCTTTACCAAGGACGTCAAACAACTGTCCTGCTGCGCGGGGTGACAAGCCTTGATGTGACGTTGGCGACCCTTGTTCGAGAAATGGCCGATCATGTCGCCGCCCACTGGCACGAACCCGATCAAGGGATCTAGGAAATGCTTGGGGAACCGCGTCATCACGTCTACAAATACCATGGCCTGGGTCGCACTCGACCGCACACTGCGCCTGCTGGGTCCTCAGCCCGCCTGGGAACTGGCATGAGATGGCATATTTCAGGCCATCGTGACTCAGGGGATCAAGCTCAGTGGCGGCTACCTCACGCAGGCCTTCGGTCATGACTATCTCGATGCCGCGCTTTTGTTGATCCCATTGATGGGCATTCCTATCGACAAGGCCGTACTTGAACTGACGGCTGCAGCAGTGGAAGAGCACCTATGTCATGGCGATGTCGTACACCGCTACCTGGCTTCGGATGGGCTTTCCGGCAGCGAAGATGCGTTTCTGATCTGTAGTT
This sequence comes from Vreelandella lionensis, assembly GCF_002087295.1. GTDB lineage: Bacteria > Pseudomonadota > Gammaproteobacteria > Pseudomonadales > Halomonadaceae > Vreelandella > Vreelandella lionensis. The sequence goes on from NZ_MWVI01000096.1 coordinate 3,526, forward strand.
TCTGGCTGGTCGATATACTTCTAATGCTTGGTCGAGCCGAGGAGGCTCGCGCCCTGTTCGAGCGGTTACTGGCCAACGCCAACGCCAACGATGCGGGGCTCTATGCCGAGGAGAGCGATCCGACGACGGGCCTGTTCCTTGGCAACTTCCCGCAGGCTTTTACCCATCTTGCGCTGATCAACCGTGCCCTGCATATACAGCTCTACGAATAAGGTAGCGTGACGGCGCCCATGCGGATTGCGTCCGGCGTACTGCTTCAAGCCTGTCCTCGGTCGCAACCAATGCGCCTTGGCGGCGCTGCCTCGGTCAAGGAGGCCGGGGTTCGTGACACAGTTCTGGAACTGCACCCGACCTCCTGGCCAGGCAAGTGAGGCGAGCCAGACAAAGTCTGCCCCTGCCCACAAGGCTACCGAGTCGACCTTGGGCAGGCTGGCTTCTTCAGTTACCAGACATAAACAACAACCACCTTGTCCCTGTAATAACTACAGGTCTACGTTGAAGTCAGCAAGGTCAGGATTTTCAGATTCGCCAACGAGTGAGGAGGGCCTATCCCTGCCAGCTCGCTCCCATGAATACCTGCAGGATGGCCGTTGATTTATCGGAGCAAGAGGCTCTCCAATGTCAATGAAAGGAGGCAACGACGATGTCTGAAGTGGAAATAGGCCGCCCCGAAGGCCGCACGTCCTACAGTGACTACGCCGAACGCTACTATGCTCAAGCGGGGGCGGGAAGAAACAGCCTCTCCGCAAGCGAGTACGTGGCCGTCGTCGAGGGCTTTCGGCGTAAAGTCGTTTGCATGGGGCAGTGCAACTTGTACCTCGCCGCGACGAAAGACTCGCAAATCAAGGAAGCGATCAAGACCTACCTTGAGGATGTATGCAACCCCAACATCCATGAGATGAAGAAGATTCTGGAAGTTGGCGGTTACGCCCTGCCGGCGCCGCTTGAAGAAACCAGGAGCCCTGACTAGGTGCCCGATCAGGATACCTGTGTCGCCAATGACCGGATGACCGTGAATGCCCAGTGGTTCGCGGCGCGTGCGTTCATGACGCTCTGGCACAACTACGCCAGCATGAGCCAGCGCACGGATATTCGGGACGCCTTCATTCGAAACTATCACCGGGCCAACCGCTGGCATGTCACATTCCATGAAATCGCGGTAGAGAAAAAGCTAATGGCCCCCTTGCCCACCGTGGAGCCGAAAGACATGCCACTGATCCCCGAATAAGTGGCACGGTTCAGAGGGGAATAACGCATTTCCAGGGTATCGCTGTTCGGGCCACGGTAGAACGAAGCCTGGACAGCGATGACTTCAACGCGGCGACTAGCGGCTACCAAGTCGCCGCTACGCAAAGGAGTAAACAAGATGGCAGCATCCTACGATCTCGTCGCTATCGGTACCGGCACCGCCGCTAAAATAGTCGTCATGCGCGCCCAAGTCGCCAACTGGCGTGTTGCGATCCTCGACTCCCGCCCCTTTGGGGGCACCTGTGCCCTGCGCGGCTGCGACCCCAAGAAGATGATGATCCAGGGGGCCAAGGCGCTGGACCATGCTCACCGCATGCAAGGCAAGGGCGTGGAGGGAGAGGTCCGTATCGACTGGGCCGAGCTGCTACGCTTCAAGCGAGAGTTTACCGATCCTGTGCCTGAAAAACACCAGGCCATGTTCAGCGACAAGGGCATCGATACCTACCATGGACAGGCGCGTTTTACCGGCCCCAACCGCCTAGAGGTTGAGGACCAGGTACTTGAAGCACAGCATATCCTGATTGCCACGGGAGCCGAGCCAGCCACCCTGGGTATTCCAGGCGAAGAACACCTCATAGACAACGAACAATTTCTGGAACTGGCTACTTTGCCGCCGCGGATTGCCCTGGTCGGCGGGGGCTTATTGCCGCAGAGTTTTCTCACCTGGCTGCCCGGGCTGGAGCTCAAGTCACCGTCCTACAGCACGGCGAGCGGATGCTCAAGCCCTTCGATCCGGTCCTGGTCGATTTGGCTCATGGAATCCTTCCGTGATCAGGGCATTGATGTGCGAACCCAGAGCAACGTGGACGCCATCGAAAAGACGGCCTCCGGCTATCGTGTTCGCACCTCCTCGAATGGCGAGACCGGCACGGTTGATGTAGACCTAGTCGTGCACGCGGCCGGAAGAAAGCCAGCCCTCAAGGCCCTCAACCTGGAAGCGGCCGGTATCGAGACCGAGAAGGGGCGGTTATCGCTCAATGAGCATCTGCAAAGTACCTCGAACCCCGCCGTTTATGCCGCAGGCGATGCCGCCCAGGTGGGGCCGCCCCTGACCCCCGTGTCGAGTCACGATGCCAAGGTGGTGGCCGCCAACCTGATCGATGGCAAACGTAGCACACCGAATTATAAAGGGGTGCCGAGTGTCGCTTTCACCATTCCGCCTATCGCCTCCGCCGGTCTCGACGAAGCGCAGGCCCGTGAGCAAGGGCTGAAATTCCGCGTCTCGAGTCAACACACACAAAACTGGTTTACCGCCCGTCAGGCCGCCGAGCCGGTCTATGGCTTCAAGATATTTATCGAAGAAGAGACAGATAAGGTACTGGGCGCTCATCTCGTCGGCCCCAACGTGGATGAAGTCATCAACGTATTCGCGCTGGCCATTCGTCATGGGCTGACCACCACGGACCTCAATACGAGAATGTTTGCCTACCCAACGGGGGCCTCAGACATAGGCTCGATGCTCTAGGAGAGCCTGATAGCGGCAACTTGAGATGGCTAGACCTCATGCCTAAGCATTGAGATCTTTATTTGGCAGCTGAGGATAAGAGTTCCAAACCATTTTCAGGTTTCACTGGAGGATACCACCCGTAAACGAGAATGACGGCGGTAGTAAAGGTTTAAGCCAAAAAAATGTCCCAACCAGACCACCGCCGTGCCATGGATGCTAGTTTGCTTACCTTGTTCTGGGAAGACTTCGAGTTGGTTTGCTATGAATCACTCGGCGCCAATGGCCTGCTGATCAAGCTCAAACTCACCGCCTCACACCCGCCCTGCTGCAGTCGCTGTGGCCAATCCACCTGGCTCATTCATGATGTCTGTTATCGCCGTGTGCGTGAGCGCGACCTGTTCCAGTATCGCGTATGGCTAGACATCCCTGTGCGCCGAGTACGTCGTCCGGCCTGCGGCCCCCGATGAGAGCGTATTGCCTGGCTAGCCGGACGTCAGCCACTGACCTGCGCCATGGTGAGCTGGGTCGAAACCCTGGTTCGACTTTCACCTATCAAGCATGTGGCCGAGCTGGTGGGGCTTCAATGGTATACGGTCAAGACTATGGATCATCGGCGCCTGAGTCATGAGACAGCCCAGGCAGACCTGACCCGGGTGCGGCGTCAGTTTGTCCTGCACAAGGGGAACCATTATGCCATGGTGGCTATTTGCGCCGACACACAGCAAGTCCTGTGGGTCGGCGAGGGGCGTTCATGCGCATGCGCTGCCTTCGAATGGCTGGACAGGGATACCTGTCAGCAAAAAGAAGCGGTCGCCATGGGCATGAATACGGCAATGGACATGGAAGCCAAGCAACACTGCCCAAAAGCCAGGGTCGGTTACGACCTGTTTCACGTGGTCGCCAAGTTCGGTCGCGAGGTGATCGACCGGGTGCGGGTCTATCAGGCAAACCGGCTACGCGAGAACCATGCTGGCCGGCGTGTGATCAAGCGCAGTCGCTGGTTGCTCCTGCGCAACCGCACCAACCTGGACCCTGAGCAGGCCGTCAAGTTGGACGTATTGCTAGCCGCCAAAGAGCCGCTGACCACGGTCTACCTGCTTAAGAGCTAACTCAAAGAGCTATGGTACGCACCTAGTGAAGCCGAGGCCCGCCGACGCTGTAAAGCGTAGTTTGGAATGGCCATCGACAGTGGGCTCAAGTCGCTGGTTGCTTTCGCCAAGCACCTAGAAGGTATCGTTGCCAGTGCCCTTTATCGACTCAACACCAGCGCCCTGGAAGGAATGAACAATCACATCAAAGTCATCAAGCGAATGGCTTACGGCTACCGGGACACGGCGTATTTCTTTCTGAAGATCAAAGTCGCATATCCCGGCAAAATGCGATGAACTTTTTTATTCTGTCGCTTGCCATTTCTTAACCCCGTAAAAAACTACCTCTACAGCCTAGGGATGTTCTGCATGCGAAACATTTTACAGGCGCTCTAGCTGTCCACTTATGGCAGTCCCCGCCCTATCTCCTTTTGAGACCTGCATCGCAGGAATGAGAGGAGAGAGCGACATGAATATTGAGCTGATTATTAATCAAGAAGATGCCATAGCTTTTGGTCGTGAGTTCGGCGGGCTGCAATTAGATGACCTCCGTGCTGATAAGGTGGCGTTTGCCATCGACTCAGCGCAAGGCTCTCTTTTCATTCTGCCTCGTGAGGCCGGTCGCCGCTGGCGCCAGCCAACGCCACGTCAAATGGCTGACTTGGGAACGGATGTGAATGTGGCCTTCGAGGTCTTCTCGCTTGGTGAGCTTGAGGGGTTCGCTTTCTCTGTCGAGGATGGACCTGTCATCCAGGTGCGTCGCCCTGATCGCAAATTGCATCGGGAAAGCACTTTACAGGCCATAGAGAGCGCCGAAGATACATTCATTGTGAGCTTCACCAAGAGAGCTTTTGGTAACTTCCTCCTTAACTTGGCGCACTGGAGTTATCTCCAGCCCAAGGCAAGAATCGTTCGTCACCTCCCGAGGTGACCACTTCAAAGCCTCCTCGACTCATCTGAGTCAGGGGGCTTTTTCATGCGTTAGGAAAATAAACCGCACAGGTTCGCTCCTTAGTGTCAGTAGCGCCCCTATCCCCCAACGAGACCCATTACGTTGGGAATGTGAGAGAGAGGAGATTTGAACATGTGGGGACAGATTCTACAGATTTGTTCACATTGGCGAACCAGAAGTTCGGACCAACGGCAATGGCAAAACTTACGTTCGGTTCGGTATCAACATGGCCAAGAAAGTGGGTGATGATCCGATGTGGCTTAACTGCATCCTTGGTGGTCGCTTCGCCGAGGTTATGAAGGATCGCTTGAAGCGCGGTCAGTTGGTCTTTGTCGAGGGCGAATTGTCCTTCCGTAAGGCTGATAACGGCACTGTGTATACCAACCTTATGGTGGACACTTGCCGCATCCTCCGTGATCCGCGTAGCGCTGGTGCTGCAGGTGATGGAGACGAAGGAGTGGAATTTCCCTTTTGATGTTCTATTCACAGCCCCTGGTTTATTCCTGGGGCTTTTTCATGCGTAGACGATAGGCAGGCACATGAGCGAGACAGACCAAAAAACCAGATCCCGATTTCAGCACCCCTTGGCTAGGGAATTGCCTTTGGCAGGTGGTGTGCTGGGTGCGATGGCGTTCGCTATAACCGTCATTCCCTTAGACCTCCCATGGGCCTCGTCAAACGCTGAATCACCAGCCGTGGTGACATTCGATACGGCCAAATACGTTAATGCTCGCCGTGCAGCAGCCAGTGAGCTGCTAGGGGACGGTGAGGCAAGAGATTCAGCCGTATCCACATTGGCTGGCGTCGACAATGGCGTTCGCCCAGCGATCGTTGATGCAGCAGATGGCGCTTTGGTCATCGTCCGTCAAGCAGCCGTCTTGGACGGCACTATTCCTGACATCACTGACACCGTACTGGCTGGTTTAGGCCTGCCAACAGATGCCCCCACGATCGAGACAAGTCTTGATCGTCATGGAGACACCACTTACAGCGCATCGAACCTTTATGAGGAGGCTCGAGAGCTGGTCAGTCGTGCTAACCAGCAAGCGCGTGAGCGTGCCGATTCGCAGCGCGAGGCGGGAATTGAAGAGCTGCTGCCATAAACAGCAGATGATTAGAACCTGATGTGGCCATGCCCTGCATGGCGAAGACTACGCCAGCACCACTGGCGCTTAACTTTGCTCAAGGAGCTTATTGATGAAACACCTTACCCTGATCGCCTCCGCTGTTGCAGTCGCCTCCGCACTTTTCGCGGGAACTACCGTCGCCAATGACGACAATGCCGGCTCCAGCTTAGAGCTTCCCAAGGCCGTGTCCGATTTGGGCATCCCTGGAGCCAAGGTCGACAAAACATTCGATACCGGCCTAGATGGCATCAATGGCTGGGTTATTAGTGTCGAGAACGACACTAATGTGATCTATACCACTGAGGATGGTACGCATGCCTTTATCGGGATGATTCTGGGCGAGGGTGGCGAAAACTTGACGCAGGCTCACATGGAGCAGCACATGGAGAATAGCCCGCTGGCCAGCATGCCGAAGCGAGCTGCCTCTCAGGACAACGGATTTACAGATGAGGATGAGGCCGCAGCGCTTGCGCAAGTTGAGGAAAATGCCTTCTACGTTGAAGAGGGGAGCGGCGACAAGGTTCTGTATGTCGTCTTTGATACTCAATGTGGTTACTGCCAGAAAATGTATCAAGAGTCCCGGGCGGTTCTGGATGAAGTCACCATCCGTTGGATTCCGGTAGGCTTCATGGGCGAGGGCTCGCTCCACCAGGCTGCACAAATAGTCGACGCCGAGAACCCTACCGAAGTGCTGGCCACATTTGAGGGAGGCGGCAGTGTGTCTGGCTCCCCGAGCGCCGAAGCTATGAACATCGTGAGTGAGAACAGCAACCTGATCCAGCAGCTGGGTATCCGGTCTACACCGAATACGCTCTACAAGGATGAGAACGGTGAAGCTCATATCATGCGTGGTGCTCTTCGTGCGGCTGAAATCCGTAGCCTGTAACCTTATTGCACCTTGAAGAAATGCGCCCTGGCTCCCTCTCCGGCAGTCCGGGCGCCCAGCTAGAGGGCGCACCATGTCTCTACAAGACCAACGCACTGTTAGTATTATGCGGCGAGCAATCGAAGGAATGTTTCCGCAGTTCGCCGTGAACCGTCTATTTCCACGTCAGCCACTCAAGGTAGGCCGTGGTACACGGGAGAAGACCCTTTACCCCTTTCGCTGGCTGCACCGTCCTCTGACGCTTGAGCAGGCGCGCTGGGTCGCAAGTAGGTCAGTTGATTATTGGTTCCGGTGGCTCATCGCGTTTGGTGCGTCTCTTTATCTCTCTGTCAAATTGGGACCGCCTTACGGAGCATTCCTCCACTTAGGTTTTACGCTACTTGCTGCATGGACATTAATAGGTGTGGCCGTGGCTGTCGGGCGGAATAGAAAGACTCCGAGGATAGATGCATGAAGCAAGGCAACAAAAGTTGGCTCGCCTCTTTGGGGCGCGTAATATCCGGCCTGCGTAAGCAGTCGATGGATGCTGAACCAAGTTGATCCAAGTGACCCAGCTATCACGAAGATGACAATTAGCCTGGCACTGGATCTCCTAAACGAAGAGCAATCGCACGAGCGTTTCAAGCCTAAAGATCGTGTCTCATGGAAATGGGGCATGAAGAACAAGAGCGTGCCGCTGGCCAGGCAAACTGCTGTAGCGTTACAAGTCCGTCAAGAGCCATTCAACGATAGCACCCTGGCACCTTCATCCACGTACTACGAAGAGCCTTTAGATGTGCTTGTAGGTGTGTATACCCACGAGGGTATTTTTCGAGAGCTATGGGTCGATGGGCGGCGCCTATGCTTGCTGACAGACCATAGCATAAACAGCCCGAACGGTGGCACTCAGTGGGGACAAGGTGAAGGATAACCAAGGTCATTTCAGATGCCCCTCTGAAGTTCGATGAATTGCTGACCACCGTGGCCAAGGAACAGCTTGGCCTGGATGGGAGCTACACAGTGTATGCGGTCGAGACGGATCAGATTGATGAGATCAATCTCAAGATGATTGAAGGCCTGGATGACATCCATCTACATTGTTTCACTGTAAGGCTTCCCCCTGGCTTGGCGAGAGTTAGCCTCGCCCCGCGGGATGGAAATCACTGGCGGATGGAAGAGGCGGTTCCTGGGGTCGTGGATTATGGCCATACAGCTCGGGAGACTATAAGCGCCAGCTATAGTGGCAATGGGCAACGGTTGTACATCCCTTAGTCAAGTGGCAAACACTAAATGTTTCATTCTGCTTGAATTTAATATAATTCGTCGTCTGGCATAGATATAATATGGATAGCAATGATAACCGACTGGACCAGCTGAATGAGCTTCCCCTTACCAAAGAAGATCAGCGCTTCATACTCCGCTGCCTCCGTGAGGGCGGAGTGGTCGACTACCAACCCGTCCTCGCGGCATACCAGCTGTGTTGGAACAATGCGGCTGAATCAGCGACTATCCGCAAAGAGATAACGTTGGGAGGAGGGCAGCCAACACCTTTCTCCGAGAGGCCTTGGGTGTTGAAGCGCTTGACTATCCGAGGTAAATGACTGGCCAGTTTACTATAGCGCCTAGGGGAGGGGGGGAGTTATACCGTTATCTATTATTTCACCATTTAAATACCATGCTCCCTTGCCTAAAATAATAAGATCGTAGGGCCTAATCGTGTTCGACAACGCACTGTCCATATAGGGCACATAGCTCATTCTTTGGGGCTGACGAAATGACCAGCCTCATCGAAAAAAACTTTCCAGGGCCTGCGCGCCCACAGAGGCTCGAAGGGTAGGGTGGTCGGGCTGTTTGCGGTGAAGTATTGGCATACACACTCCAGTCTCAATATCTCATTCTTCGCTTTCGGCAGTAGCAGCGTTTGCTCCCAGTAGCCGCGGTCAAATAGCTGGTGGAGGAGAGGGCGGCTGAAATGGAGAAGGCCTCAGGAAGTCACCTGCGCCGTGCGGAGAAACAATTGCTCAAAGAGCAGGTATACGAAGAGCTACTGCCCACCTCCCTGAAGCGAACCGGGCATTTTCTGATGGCTATCGACATCAGGCGTAAATGGATACTCATTGACGCTGCCAGTCGTAAGAAAGCAGAAGAAGCACTCGATCTGTTGCGCCTTACACTGGGATCGCTCAAAGTCACGCCAATGGCAACTAGCGATCGTCCAACAGCTTTGATGACCCGTTGGTTGGCTGCCTCGACTGAGCGTGCTGAAGGCTGGGCTCTTGGAGAGTTCTGCCAGCTCGAATCGCCTTCTGGCAATGATGGTGTGATTAAGGTTTCGGAGGTCGATCTCGATAGTGACGAGATACAGCAGCACCTTGATGGAGGCCGCATCTGTTCAGCCCTTTCGATTGCTCGGACAGGTCAACTGGCGATGCAGCTTCAGGATGATCTAGGCCTAAAGAAGATCAAATTCGATGATGCACTGCTTGAGCATGCTGATTCGGGTGATGATGAAGCATCAAGGTTTGATGCGGATGCCCATATTCACATCCCAGCTCTTGCGGCCGTTGTCGAGGAGCTGATAACCCTACTAGGGGGTGAATCAGTCCCTACGCTAGAGGATACCCCTGAGGATGCTGTTCAGGCATCTAAAGCAGCCTGAACCCTACTCATATCCTGTCTTTGGCTTGGCTCTGTCCAGGCCTTTTTTATGCGCTAGATAGATCGGTTTATACTATTTGCCGTATCAGTTTATGTGGATTATCATGTTTCGCATGCGTAACTTGGCAAGGATCGCCGCCGTTTGCACAAGGACATTCTCAACCTGTCTTTTTCCAGGTCGGCTACCGGGAACTCCATGACCAAAATAATCAGTTTCTCCAATCAGAAAGGCGGGGTCGGAAAATCGACCCATTTGCCTTCAAACAGTCTTCTACCTCGTGGAGGCGGGCTATCGCGTACTAGCAGTTGATTTCGACCCACAGGGCAACACATCTAGCCGGTTGAGCCAGAGCGATGAGGCAAACTATACAGGCACACCATCAGTCCGGTTGTTCGATGAGAACATGCATGAAATCCAGCCGATGAAGTGCGTGCGCGGAATGGATCTGATTTGGACAACCAAGAACGATCCAGAGCTATCTGAGATTGAGTCCCTACCGCTCAACTGTGTGGTCAACCCGATCACAAACCTGAAGGCTAGCGGCATACTGGATAATTACGATTACGTGCTTGTCGACTGCCCCCCTAGTTTGGGCCGTAAGCTAGTAGCTGCACTCACTATGTCCACTCATGTCATTTGTCCGGTGCAAGTAAGTGGTTTCGCACTGGATGGCGTAGAGGGTCTGCTGAACACGATCATAAGCGTTCAGGAGGAGCTGAATCCCGAGTTGGAAAACACCGGGATGGTGATCAATAACCTCAAACGCGGTTTCGAGGAGGACATGATCACGCGAGATGAGCTTCGCAAGGCGGTGCCGGATCTGGTCTACAAATCTGAGATTGGCGTTAGAGGGCAACTCGACGTGGCCAACCTCAATGGCGTACCCGTTTGGAGCATAAAAAAGACATCGGCACGAGAGGCTGGCAAAGAGATCCGTGCAGTTATCGAAGAACTCATGGAAAAGGTGGGCTGACATGGCATTAGGACAACTAGACAACCTGCAAAGCCTCTCACGCCGCTCTAAAGGCGCCAAGGAAGTATTGGTGCTGGATACAGCTGAAGTGGTGCCGAAAAATGGCCAAGTCCGAGAGAAATTCGGCGGTATTGAGGAGCTAGCCGACTCAATTAAGTCGCATGGCCAGGAACAGCCGATCATCGTATCTCCTAAGGATGCTAACGGTAAGTATCGAATTCAGAAAGGTGAGCGCCGTTGGCGTGCATGTAAACTGGCCGGTGTGCCGGTTGAGGCGATCGTCAACAAAAAGGACCAGGAGGAGCTGGACGAAACAGCCGGCGAGCTGATTGAAAACATTCAGCGGGAAAACCTGACTACGATGGAAATCGCCAAGGGGATTCAGAAATTCATTGACGCTAAGTGGAAGGCCGTCGATGTGGCTAAGCGTCTAGGTAAATCGCGTGGTTATATCTCGCAGCACCTATCGCTGCTCAAGCTCCCCGAATGCGTACAGAAGCTATACGAGGAAGATGTCACGGCTGACCCCGAATCGCTGAATTCGCTCAGGCAGATTTATCAAATTGCGCCAGAGAAGGCTGAACGCATTTGCGAAAAGGCCTTAGTAGACGGAATCAGCCGAAAAGCCTGCCGTGAGCTGCTGAAACAGGCAAAGGGTGGCACTCTGGCTGAAGACCCTGAAACAGTTCCCATGGAGGCTCAGGTTCCAGCGCCAGCTCTAGGGACGAATGATGACCAGCCACCACTGAGCGGATTCGACTCATCCCCCTCCGCTGGAAACTCTGGCATGGGGAACACTGTTGATGATGTCCAGCCCGCAATGCAGCCCCCGTTTAACGAGAAAGATGACTCCTCTCTTGGTAAGGGGGATGTTGCACAGGAAAAGCCGCCGAGACCTAAATCGGCCACTAATACTGAGCAACCCCAGCATAAAAAGGCTGCTGGCGCCGAACTTGATACACCAGCGCCAGTAATGGCAAAGGAGCCCACCCGGGCTCGGGTCGTGGTAGGCGTTACCGTGAAGGGCGCACAACGTAGTGGCATGCTACAGACTGATCGTATCGATCATGAGCCTGGCTATTGCTGGGTTCGACTAGATAATGATGAAAAAGACACACTGAGGGTAAGAGTCTCTGACGTTCAGCTACTTGGTGTCGAGGGTGAGGACTGACCTCTATGCCGAGCCTATCGCGTGACACACAGCGAAAATACGACATTATCCGTGCTATTGACCACATGGATCGCCCAAGCCTTCAGGACATCTCTGAAGCTACGGGCATCCCGGCTGGCACGGTTAAACGGCAGCTGACTTCGATCCGGGAAGAGTTTAAGGTAAAAATCCTCTTTATTCGTGACCCTAGCTCACCTGAAGGTGCAATGGGCTATTACGCACTGGAAGGCTGGGGAATCTTGGACCCAAACTCCTTTCGAGTGCATTTTGGAGACAGCACTTCCTAGCCAGCTGGCACCCGGGGAGCAAATAGCTCCCCGAATTATGTCAAACCAGCCCCACCTTTCTGAGCCAGTCAACACGGAGTCATCAGCAGTGCCTGAACCCGACCATCCCCCACTGAATCTCATCAAGCAACCTGTTTCAATTGGTCATGAAGACGTAGTTAAAGAGCTTGCTACTTTTAAGGTCGAGCTGGATAGATACGCACGTAAGACAATTGGGCAACCGTTGCTTAATGACATCGTGGACAATGATCGAGGAACCTGCGCACTACACCCAGATTCATTAATAGCTGTGCTGATACCTTTTTTAAACTGGGAAGACCAGAATGGACAGGCCTATCGAGCCTTTGTAGATCCAAAACATGTTATTGGGGCAAGCATCAAAGGGCTTCCTGAGAACGTGCCACCAGAGGAGGTGATGAATAGGATCGAGCGCTACGCGACCTACTTTGGCTCAAGGGATAACGCCTTATATGTCTGGTCCAAGCCACTTGGGATATTCATTGCTCATGAGGGAAAACACAGGGTCGCTTTTATGCGATCGTATGATCAACCGGCTATAGCAGCGTGGGTTCAGCAAGCTGATTATCCAGCTCCATCTCGAATTACGATAATTGAGCCCAGCGATGAACGGGACGAATGGTTAGCAATGCTCGATGGTCGCTACATTCAGGTACTGCGGCGTCCGAACATTGCAAGGAAAATACTTGATGCTTACGGCGTAGACAACGAGCTGGCAGGATATAGGTCATCTACCAGATGAAAAGATGGTGCGATTGGCGATTTACGAGCGCCGGCTTCATCGACAAGCCAGAACACGGAAGGAAATCGATAGGACTCTTGATCTGCAGGCTCATCTCGCTCGAATGGCCAAGGACAGTCAGGAGCAGTATTTTCATTGTCATGATCTCGGCCCATATCGTCTTGACTGGAATCGCCATATTGTAGTGATGTGCCTCCTGCTATTTACAGGTTTATTGCTAGTAAAGTTTGATCATGACTGGTCGATCAGAACAGGGATTGGCTTGGTGGGTGTAACATCTGGCATGATGCTTAGCCAGAAACTGACGAGGTTCACAGGCCCGCGAAAGCTAAAATCATAAATGAATGAGAACGAAACTACCTTAAAGGCTCGCTAAGGCTGATGACGACCAAACATACTACAGATTTTAGCCTAATATCCCGCAGTACAGCCTCTTAAGGAGCGAAAGTGCTTGGAGAAAATATTAAAATTGGCAATCGTCGGGTATGGATGCACAAAGCTATCAACCACCCTGACTTCGCATCTGAGAGCGTACTCACAAGAGATCCATGGAGCTTCGTAGAGCTTTGGCTTAAGCGACAGAATAAGAGTGAGGCACTATCCTTCTGGTCACAGGCACGAAGGTTCCATGAAGCCGCTAAGTATATGGATGTTGAAGCGTCGCCACTTTCCCTTTATTACTCTTTTTTGAACGCAACCAAAGCTCTTCTGGTGGTTCGAGGCGCCACACATGCAGAGAATCATGGTGTAACCGGAGATAGGCCAGCAAAAGCCAAGCCTAGCCTGGCTAATGAGGCCATAACTTTTAAGTCTGGCGGTATCTTGCCAGCTTTGTGTACGTATCTCGGCGAAAGCACCGTCACGCACACCGCCGAAAAGTACAACCTCAAAGACTTACTCTGGAATGTACCTTTTGTGCATAGAGCATTCTTGCATACCTTCAGGTCGGGCCCAAGAGCTCTTCATACCGTTAGAAAGTGCTTGCTACGTAAAACAGCCATACCCCAAGGCTCGTGAATGCTGGTTCCAGGCTGAAGTGTCGCCCAGATATGCAGATGGTCGGATGCTCAGAAATATCCCTCACTCTTTTGAATGGTTCACTGAAGACGGTAGAACATATATTCGCCGAAAAAAGCGCTTCAATTGGTGGCGAGGTAAAGCCCCACAGGCTGAAAAACTCTTGGCCCAAAAGCGGCTAGGCACATATCACAGCAAGACTCGTCGGATCATAGTTCCTATCTCTGGGAATCGCGACTTGGGGTACATCAAACGAAATCTGAGCAGCAACCCACCATCTGAGCGCCACGGTCTTACCATTATATTTGCTGCGATGCATCGGCTGAGCGAATTAGCCCGTTACGATCCTAATGGCCTAGAGAGACATCTCTACGGCACATCGAACTGGTTAATTACGGAATTCATGACAAATTCAGCAGATCAATTCATTGATCAGATGGCGTCGGTAATTACAGGGTTTCAGTTTTGGCGACCAGCCATACGAACCCCGTGAGAACTGTCAATGTACGATATGAATAGCCGACAAGCCGATTGACTGAGCTGGCTACTGTGATCCCTCTAAGGCTGACGTCAATCCAGCCCAGGTGCTATACAGCTCGTTTTCATAACATTCCTGCTCAAGGCTACGCGCCAGCACGTCACTGGCGACAAGATCCAATTGGGTCTGAAGGCTTGCAACTGGAATAACTATCTCCGTGGTTTCCCATAGCTTCTTCTGTGTGCTGCGAGAATCAACTCGGTAGCGGGACCAGTGCGGTGAAGCCTCCACAGAGCTGATGGTTTCAACTAGCTGTGCCAAGCACTCTGGAGGAATTTTCTCATCGGCTAGCTTTGGCTGCCTTTTTCAGACTATTTAGAATTTTCCGCCAGGTCATGCTCATTATTTAGAGAACGGCGATGCCGATTTGTAATCATAATAGCCTGCCTAGGTTTGATCTGGTTCCGACATTCAATAATCTCAAAACACCACTGCAGTAGCCTTTTAAGAATCAACTCCGCAGCGTGACGCTGAAGATAAAAAGCTGGTAATCCTATCTCATCGAAGCTACCACGTGCCTGCCCTTGCTCAACGAGCAAAGAGGCTGCAGTCAGATAGGCCCCCACATAAGATGGCTGGCGCCAAAACCCACCCATGCGAGCGATGCCATTCTCAAAATCACTTTCCGCTTGGCTGGGGTTCTTCCCACCAACGAAAACATCTCGAGGGTCGGTCGCAGGGTGACGGGAGTAGAGAGGTCCGATGCTCCATAAACCGTTTACTTCTCGCTGACCAGTCATTTGCTGACCCCTTCCTGATGAATTAGGCTGTATTTGCCGCGCATGGCTACCCATCGATCTGGGGTTGCTACAGGATGGCCACCATGGACTGGGTTCCGGCATTGCCACCCCTTCGTGGTCAGCTCGGCACACTGCGCCATGTACCCGGCTGCTTGCCAGGCGAGGCAGGCTCCCCGGGTAATACCATAGACACTGGCAAAAGCTGCAGCCGGATCGCTCCAGAACACCTCGAGCTGACCTGGCGTTAGCGTCACGGTTATCTTGCCAGCTAGGCCATCGTGGCTGGTGTTGAACGTTATGTCACTGTTAGATGACACCCATAGCTTGGGGTGAAGCACTGCTCTGTTGTTTCATATTCTTTTCATCGCCTCCTCCAGGCGCCTTTCCGCACTTCGGTCATAGCGTTGTGTGGTGACTAGGTTGGTATGGCCTAGAGCGTATTGAACCTTGAGAACGTCGACACATCGATCTAGCATATTCGTAGCGAAGGTGCGGCGAAAATCGTGAGGCGCGCCCTCCTTAATGCCCGCCTGAACGGCCCTTTCTTTTATGATGAAGTACACAGCTTGGCCAGTAATACGAAGATCAGTAATCACACCATGTCGGCGCACTCTAGGGAAAAGAGGCCCGACATCCCGCCCCAACCGGGATTGCCATGCCATGACTTTCAGGAACGTTTCATTGGGCAGAAAGACGAGGCGTTCCTTGTTACCTTTGCCCAGAATCCTGATCGACTGCCGGCCGCGGTCAATCATCTCGATGTCTATGGATACACTCTCCGATCGACGCAGCCCCGTGTTGACCAGTAAGTGGAGTAACACGGCATCTCTCTCCCCTTTGGGGGTCTCGTCTGTTTCGCATGCGGAACAAAGGGCTTGGATAGCTACATCATCAAGGTGTACGCCCTTAGGCAACCTTGAGCCCCTGACAGACTTGAGATCGCTGATCTGATGGTGGCTCTCACTATCCATGCGACCCGCAACCCAAGCCTCACGCGCCCCCCCTTTCATAGCAGACAATGCAGTATTAATAGTGGATGGAGCCTTGCCCAGTTCACTCATCATCTCGATGATTGAGCGCACATGTTCGCGCCGGATCATATGCCACGGACAACTCTTAATGTCATGACCGCCGCTAAGGTAGGCAACTTGCTGGAGGTGAGATCGCATCGTGACCCGGCTACGGCGGGAGCCAAGCCCCATAAGGTAAGAGAGCGCGGGGTTTCCCTTGGCCTCTGTCAAAGAATTCGATGCTTCAGCAAGGCCCCCAGTGACGTTATAAGGAATCATCGCTAGTGAATCAGCCATTTCCGGGGCCCCCCTCTAAGCTGGCAATGTGTTGCTGCAAATAATCAGCCTGGTCTGCAGAGCACATAACAATATCGAGCAAATCCCCGCTTTGATGCATCACCTCGTAAAAATCTGATGCGCTTGGTGCGGACTCGACATAGACTCGCTTGCGACGCAGCCCGCCCGGGATCGTTAAGCTCAAGTGCTCAAGAACTGCATCGGCGTCCTCTAGGACACTAACAATATCGCCCGTATCACGGACAATGACCATGAAATCGTTGGTAGTGATGACCGCATATCCTGCGCGGGGTGGCATAATCAAGTGATCAAACATCCAATTGCTCCCTTTTGGTTGTGATTTTCCCCCTGATCAGGGTTAGTGCCTGGCTTCAGACTGGGCAGCGTCCTGGCACCAATATGTGAAGACCACCTAAATCAGCTGCAATGCTATTGACGACCATCTGAGCATATGAAGTAACTACCGCAATTTTGTAGATTGCCTTCCAAGTCATTCAGCACAGCCTTATTCATGTGACTCTGATACAGCCTACTCGGGTTCGCTGCTCTCCTCTACTTTCTTAAATAACTATTTTAATAAGTAGAGAACCTAAGCGCCAGCACTACGGCCTTTTTAACTGTGTACACAGGATCACTCAAAAACGGAAAATATCACCCTAAGTTATTGTTCTATATTCTATTTCTCAAGGTAAAAGCCATTTCCTGAAAGCCTGTACGCAAAATCTAGGCTTTTGGCAGGGCCATCACCCGTAGATTTTGCGAAATAAGGGCATTTTTTAATGGAAAAACACA
Organism: Vreelandella lionensis; assembly: GCF_002087295.1. GTDB lineage: Bacteria > Pseudomonadota > Gammaproteobacteria > Pseudomonadales > Halomonadaceae > Vreelandella > Vreelandella lionensis. The sequence goes on from NZ_MWVI01000096.1 coordinate 20,497, forward strand.
TCCTTGGAGAGATATTTTTGCGCTAGCTTTTAGACCACTGCCAACGGTCTCATATCGTTGACATACAGCCGAGTTAGCTACAAAATGTGCTTTGCACACTTTCACATTGCCTTGTCTGGAAACACATGCCTATATTGCGTGAATACCAACAGCTGCAGGAGCAATCGAAGTCTCTTCGAGAACAACTTATATCGTTTGAGAATCGAGAAGATTTCAAGCGTGAAAGTGCTTTTTTTAACCGCTTAAAAACGTTAATGGCTGATTATAATGAATCGGCCCTGGACGTTATTAAATTGGTTAATACTGAAAAAAGCGTCAGCGAGTCTCCGGCTATACGTAAGAAGCGAATGATAAAGGAATATCGCAATCCTTATGAAAGGGAGATTGTCGAAACAAGAGGTGGCAATCATAAAACCCTGAGGGCTTGGAAGGATCAGTACGGTGCCGAGGTCGTTGATTCTTGGCTTGTCGAAGAGAAATAGCAGGTTATTACTGTAGGCTGACAGAGGTTAGATATGGCCAGCGATAGCAATAAAGACAAGGACATACAAGCAGTTGCGGTTAATAAGCCGCCTCAGCTTGACCTATTCAGCCTGAGCGATAGCCGGGACAGAAATTATAGTAATAGCATCGACATTTACGATGCATTGCCTAAATATTCTCTGGAGAAGCGTCGTCGATTCACAGACCTTAACAGCGCGGTAAGAGAGCGCGAGTGCCGTATAGGCGACCGCGTTATAAAGGTTAAAGTTAAGCCAGCTATTATCGAGAATAGTAAAGGCAAACATGAGCTAGTTTATCCTGGTGAGCGTGAAGAGATTATAGAAGACGCTTTAAGAAAACTGGCTGTTAATGGCGGAAGCGTCATGATCGATGGTAAAGATTGGTGTTCTTTTTACTTTCTACGAGTTGCGTGCTGAGTTACGCCGGAACAAACATGAGTTCAAACTCAGCGAGATAAAGGAGGCGATACTTGTATGCCGTGGCGCACAGCTTGAAACGGTCACCAATGATAATGAAACTGTTATTTCCTCAAGCTTTTTTCCTATGGTCGGCCTAACCACGCGAAAAGATATTCAGATGCGTGAAGGCGATACTAAATGCTATGTACAGTTTAACCCTTTAGTAACTGAGAGCATTCTTAAACAAACTTTCCGTTTATATGACTATAGCACTTCGATGTCGATTAAGAGCCCTCTTGCCCGGTACATGCATAAGCGAATGAGTCACTACTGGAGCCAGGCATCAGCCAACGATCCCTATACGCCTCGTCTTATTCCTTACCTGTCAGGTAGCCCTCGCGGGCTTTCTGATCGCATGGGCAGTAATGTTCGGGCTATGAAAATTGCCCTAGACGTACTCGTTGAGCATGAGGTTATAGCTAGTTATAAAGCGAAGAGAATAACGGAAGGGAAAAAACTTGTTGATATTTACTACACAATCTTTCCTACAGATAAATTTGTCAAAACTGTTAAAAGAGCAAATTACAAAAGTAACTCAATACGGTTAAAGAAAGACTTACATACTATTAGCGAAACATCACTTTAAAATAATATTATCTTATTTCCTTTTGTGAAGTCTGGATCATTGAATGCATTTAGATGGCCTTTACTGCTTAGGGGGATAATGTACACACGGGCAACTCGTCGCCCTTCAAACCCCAGCCAGCCAGGATCGTAATTAACGGGCTGTGCTGCAGGAACCATTGAGGCGCGCATTGCAGTCCAAGCGTGTGCCATCATTGGGGGGAATGTTGCACAGATAGCCGATTCCAGACCCTCTCGATCACCTTGCTCAATAGGGGGAATGTTGCACAGATAGATGCTTCCAGACCTCCTTAATCACCGCGCCAATGACCGTAGCCAACGTCCAGTCACCCTTGTAAGCAGACTGCTATCACAGTAGGCATTCAAGAGTGTAGCTCACAGAACGTAGGTGGGAACGTTGCACCATCAGCCCCCGCGACAGGTCTTTAAAGCACGGCCAGCGTGCTCAAAAGTGTCATTCCTCCCTGGCAGGGGATTGTCGATCAGTAACAATTTGACAACAAAGAAGGTAAGGCACTATATTAAGCAGCTTCAAATGATAACGGTATAAAAGTGCTCTGATAGCTATCAACGTATCCACATTTACTGTGGGTAAGCCTGTGGAAAAGTAGCGTTTTATAGGTGGGAATGTTGCATCGTTTCGGTGGGGGTACTGCACAGGTTATTTTCTGACCAGCAATTTAGCCCTCTATAGTAGGTGGGTATATTGCACAGGAGATGCAGAGCGAATCGAATCGATCCTGTCAACCTATCATGCCTTAAATCTTGCAGGTGGGAATGTTGCACAGATGGTGCCTAAATGAGCCAAAATGTGGACAAAAAGACGTTTTCTGTGGACATCAGGAGGATAACTTTGAGCCCCAGGTGGGGATGTTGCACAGCAAGCGGTGGGAATGTTGCATAGCAAGCAGTGGTGACGTTGCATCGGTTTTTGAAAGATAATGCATACTTTTCAGTGGTTTGATGCTTCTTTACTCGCTCGTAACCCTGTTTTAACCCAGCCTTAACCCTTTAACCTTTTTATATTAACCAGCCTTTCCTAACACCCCCCAAGCCACCGAGTTTCTTTGTGGGCCGTTAGAAGAGCAGTATCAACATCACAGCAGGTTTAACAATTAAAGGATAGCCCATAAAAAAGTCTCACCATCTGGAATGCTGGTGAGGCCATGAAAACGGCATAACCGTTGAAGTTATATCAGCCCCCTCTCTGCAAAGCTGACATGCTCGGTGCCAGCCACAATAATGTGGTCTATCACCTTTACGTCGATCACATCCAAAGCCTCTTGTAGCTTCTTAGTAGTCTGACGATCAGCATCACTCTCGTGAGGACTACCGCTAGGATGGTTGTGACACAACAATACGGCGGAAGCATTCGTTTCAATCGCACTTCTAACCACTTCCCTAGGATAGACAGCCGCCTTATCCACGGTGCCTCTAAAAAGCTCCTCATGCTTGATGACTTGATGTTGCGAGTTCAGCCACGTCACTGAGAACACTTCGTAAGGCAGTTCCGCATACTTGGGCGTCAGATAATCAACCGCTATCCAAGGAGCCGTTATCTTTGCACCCTCACTCTCAAGCTGACCATAGAACCGTGCTTCGATGATGTTCAGTGCCTCTGAGATAACAGCATCTTCACTCTCTTTACGCTGCTCTGCGGTCTCTACGGTTCCCTTTCCAGGGAAACTATAAACTTTGGCCGCCTCACTAACTGCGAACATATCCAACTGGTTGGTGTGCTTCATCATTCTCTCCTCTCTCATTCCCGCTGCCGGGTCTCGATTAGAGTTAGGGGAAGCACTGACCCCCCACCGGCTGTCACCTAGCGCCCTATCCCTTCTTGAGACCTGCACTACTGCAGGAATGAGAGAGGAGATAGATCATGAGCAAACGTGCAATCGATGGTATCCGCGAAGCACTCATACAAGGTTTGATGGAAGGCACAGCCCCCTGGCAGAAGCCTTGGAAACCAGGCGACAAAGATGTGAGCCAGCCCTATAACGCCTCTTCAGGGCGTTCTTACACTGGCTGGTCAAATATCATCAGTCTCTGGATTGCTTCAGATAAAAACGGCTACACCAGCCCTGCCTGGGTGACTTTCAAGCAAGCGAAGGATCTCTGCACTCACCCCCGCAAGGGCGAAAAGGCCACTCCCGTGGAATTTTGGAAATTCCACAAAAAGCGCGAGAAGAAGGAGAACGGCACAACGGAGGAGAAAATCATCCCCGTGAACCGTATCTTTTATGTGTTTAACGAGGAGCAGCTGGCGGACCCATTGACAGAGGCTGCAAAGCCACCTGTCTTAGAAGCTCAACCTGAGCCCGTGCAGTTCGTTGCACGGCTGATTGAAGCATCGGGCATCCCTTTAAGCTGGGGCGGTGACAAGGCCTACTACAGGCCCTCTACGGATGGCATACGCCTGCCCCGTCCTGAACAGTTCCATGAGGTTAGTGAAATTGCGGCCACCGGCCTGCATGAGCTGATCCATGCTACTGGTGCTCCCTCGCGCCTCAACCGGGACAAGAGCGATCGCGCTCGAGAGGAAGTAGTGGCAGAAGCTGGCGCCTGGCTTGCAGCCAGGCGCTTTGGTCTCCCTGCTACCCCCGAAAACTCGGCGTCCTACCTCACTGGATGGGCTTCACGGCTCAAAGGTGACCAGGCCAAAGAGATCGACCGTGCTCTGGCTGATGCGCAGAAGGCGGTCAACTTCATCGAGCAAATGGCACAACAGTGCGGTTTGATCGACGGAGAAGAAGACTCAACTGCAGCAACCGCGGCAGCTTGATTTTTTTCTTTACCATTCAACAGCCTCCCCCTCGGGAGGCTTTTTTTTGTGTTTAGTCACTGCGGTGGGGTGTTGCACCGATCCCGCAACAGCTATGGCTTTCAACATTGGCACGATCTTTCCCAATAGATTTCCTGCACTGGTTGCATTCTTAGGTGGGAATGTTGCACAGCAGATCATCTAGTAGGCTGCGCTAGCATTATTTTTAGGTTAGCGAAGCTGTTGACTATATTGTATGTATGTATCTTATGTATAATACATACATACAATACATACACTAGGAGATAGCCCGGCATGACTATTAAGCCGGAAATACGGCAACGCATCATTGATGCTGCCGAGAAGCTGGTATCCGAAGGCATCGACAGGCCCACCAATGAACAGGTGCGCGAATGCCTGGGTGGTGGCTCCCTGTCGCATATTTCCCCGGTCATGCGTGAGTGGCGCGATAGCCTAAAAGACAATGCCATCGCTGTGCGAGAAATGCCGAATGAGATCCGCACTGTCTTGGAGCGGGTTGGGGCTGAACTATGGCGCTCCGCTAGCCAGCACGCTGATGAAGAAGTCGAGAAGATACGCGCAGAGTCCGAACAGCGCGAGAAAGCTGCCAACGAAGAGCGAGATGAGGCGCTACGCGAGATTGAGCGACTAGAGGCCAGCATCGCAACCTTGCGTGAACACGGCCATCAGGATGGGCAGCGCATTGAGCAGCAGACGGAGGAGATCCATACGCTTGTGACGGAGAATGCCACCGCAAGGCAGCGGGCAGCGGATGCTATGGGACGAGTTACCGATTTACAAGACCAGCTCTCCCGCCAGAATCAGCAATTGGAAACCATGCGTGTTGAAGCGCAACGGCTACAAACGTTGGTCGACCACTTGCGAGACGAGAAAGCCGATAGCAGCGCCCGGTTGGCCACAATTGAAAGCGAGCTTAAAGCCGCTACACGGGAACTGGAAACCTCTAGTAAACGTGAATTGCAGCTCCAGAAAACGCTCGAGGCCGTCAACGACGACCTCTCTTCTCTTCAGCAGGAACATGCCAGCCTACGTGCGGAGAATGCCTCTGTTATGAGGCGCAGCGGTGAGCTGCAGGACGAGAACGCAACGCTTCGTACCGATCTCGACAAGATCAAGACATCTTCCAGCGACGCCCGTAGCGAGCTGAAGACAGCGACTAAGCGGATTGAGGAGTTGGCAAATATTCAGGAAGAGCACTCAGACACCCGGACACAGCTGGCAATCGCTTTATCCCGCGAAGAGGATCTGCGCAAGCAGTTAGCTGACCATCAGAAACGGCTAAAATCAAACAAAAAAGACTAGGGACCAAAGGCAGAGTGATGAGGTACAGGTCAGCCAGGTTACTGACCGGGCTCATGCTGATAATGGCACCAACCGTGGCCACTGCTGATATTATCATAGGCACCTGGTACGTGCGCCAGCTTGGCTGATTACCGATTGCCAAAGTGATACACCCTGGTAGAAGCGCAGAATGGATTCTTCTCCAGCACGAGCAAGTTCAAACCCAAATTACACCGGCTTTCCAATCCTTATATCTAGGGAGGGAAAGATTACTGAGGAAGCCCTGGACATTTGTATAGCGCATCTGATCAAGCGTGGCAGGGTTCAATCCAGGAAGTCGTGGATAACATGCCGGAAAGCGTTGTATCAGTTCTTTGGCTGGTGTGAGGTGAATGCTATTGACTGGCGTGATGTGGGCAATGACCGAGAAACTACGGTATTCGTGGAGTTCCGGGGCTGGAACCTAAGCCCCGAGGGCGGTGCCTTGCCGCAGCAACGGTGAATGCCCGGCTACGACTTCTTTGCGCATTCTATCGGTATGGCACCAAGTGTGGTTGGGTGATGACTGTTCCGTATGCCATGAAAACGGTAATGGTTAGGCAACCTACAGGCCTCCTCGCTCACGTCGGTGCGAGTGGAGGAAGACGTACGACCGCAGATGTCACGCTGAAGACGCCACGAACCGTAATTTGGGTGCTAAGCAAGCATCAATCGATTGATCTCCTGAGTGCCATCACCAATCCCACGCATACGCTGTACTCAATGATGCAATCCAAGGCTCAGACCTATGCCTTGCTCTACGTGCGCGACCGACTGGGCCATGCCTCGGTCGCAACTACTGAGAAATACTTGCACTGTCTCTAATTTTAATTAGTTAGATAGACGCAAATAATAGGCTGCTTTTGGCCGAGGCTATGGGAAAACTCTCGAGCCGTAAACAACATGGTTGACGTAAGCGAAATCGGTAGAATTTTTATAAATGAAAAGCTTTAGAGTCAGCGAAAGAGCACCGCAACCAACAGGCCAGCTTTGATCACTCAATTAAAGGGTCATAAACTGCTCATCTTCCTAGTCTGTAAACGCGTAGACATCGTAAGGACCGTCTTGTGGCCCTGGCATACCTGGCGTACCAATCGGCATACCTGCTAAACCAATTCCATCTATTTTAGGCTGTTGCTCAAACAGCGCCTTTACGGCTTCCATCGGAAGGTGACCTTCAACCCAATACTCGCCTATTTCGATGGTATGGCACGATCCCAGACCATAGGGAACGCCCGCCTGCTGCTTGATATCACCCAGCTCGACGTCATCAATAATTGGTGACGTCTACGCCAAGTTCCTCAAGATGGCGGGCATATTCGTCACAACAGCCGCACTGGGGGTTCTTATACAGTGTTGCCTCTGGCGGTAACGCCGCTTGAGCGGAGACCGTCCCAATCAGCATGAAACCCGAGAGCAAAAGTTTGGTTGTCATATGTCGCATTATTTTCAACTCCTTAACGTGAACGACTGAAGAGGTACTTGGCCAGCGACGCGATCGCGAAGCCAACTAATAACAGCATGGCCAGGGGCATCAGCCAGCCTAACCACCCCATTGACCCCATAAAAGCAAAGCATTTCGCGTTCATTATGGCATCACTCCTATAAGGAATAGGCAATCCCCATGGCTTATTGCGAGCCATGGTGGCTGGGCATGCTTCCACTCATTTGTTCACGCTGCTCGTCGGTTAGTAAGTCCTGCATCTGGTTATGCATGCGCACGTTATCAGCCATCATATCGCCATGAAGGCTGGCCATTTGAGCATGCAGCGTCTTTACTTTCCATTGTTCAGGGCGTTCAGTCTGCATGATTTGCATCATGTCGTCGCGCAGGTTCATCAATTCGCCCATCCGCTCAAGCTGGGCCGCGCGGTGTTCTTGGCGCATCTCACGCATGGTACTCATCTGCTGCTCGTCGAGCATACCGCCCATGCTCCCCATGCCTCCCATCATTGGACAAGGCATCATCCCGCTTTGCCCTCCCATCATCATTCCTGGGTACATGTCTTCTTGACTGCCCATCATCATGCCCGAACCCATACCGACTTGGCCGTCCATCATATTGCCCTGACCTTGGGCGCCTTGGCTCATACCTTGAGCGAAAATGCCGCTGCTGGGGACACTGAGGCTTGCAGCCAGACCAATGGCAAAGATCATCTTGTGCTTAACCATGATATTTCCTCTTATCATGTTGCTGGTCGAGACATCGCCTTATCCATTAAAAATGGAAGAAGGCGGAGTTAGCTTTCGTTATAAACCTACAACCTATAGGTGGCCCAAAGGTAAAGGAGAAACCGATCCCAATACCTAAGTGTTGTCACAGATCATTTTTTCCGCCATTTTCAGCCCTGTTTCAGGTTGGCACGTTATAACACCGACTCATTTCCATGAAGAAAAGCACGACGCCATGCGCCTTGTTCGCCAAACAGGGCAGATGAACGATGTAAGAAGGCTCAGCCGAATCAGTTTTAGCGCCTCCGCGATGAAGTAACGGCATCCATTCAACCCTAAAAATATATAAGGATACGCTATACAAAAGAAGACGAGTTCGCTCCCTATCATTCACGCTACCTTAGCAACGCTGTTGCTGTCGCTAGCAATCCCAGTGCTGGCCCATGAAGGGGGCGCAAGCACTTCACCTAAGGATGGCGTGACCATTCAGGATTCCCCAGCAGAGATTGGCATCGAGTTTGGTGGCATGATGCGTATCACCCAGTTTGAAGTGGCAGGCCCGGACGGCCCCGTTCCTCTTTATGGTCAGCCAGGCAGTGAACAGGTCGAACGCTACTTCGTAAAACCAGGTGAAATTCTTTCGGCTGGGGACTACCAGGTACGCTGGCGCGGCCTATCGGATGACGGGCACATGATGACCGACGGTTTTAACTTCTCGGTCGAGCCCTGACCCATGGCCTGGTGGTTCTCCGTAAATAGCCTCGACGTCTGGACCGTCGCGATGATTCTCGTGGCGGGCTGCAACCAACCCAATGCTACTCGGGATCGTGTTCGAGGGTGCGTCCGGGACCCGGCTGATACTGGTGGTAACTGGCTTGCTGTTGGTCCAGGCGATTCAGCTCAATACCTTAACCCTCTCAAAAACAGCCAATAGCTTGAGCCTAGTGGGCGTGTTACTGGTGATGCTGGCGTTCGTGCAGGCGGGACATACGGTGAACACCCCACGCCTCGTTCTGGCTGGCTTGCTGATCATTCACTTGATGGCGGCGGCGTTCTGGGTAGCCTCGCTGTGGCCGCTGTTCCACTTAGTTGGGGCAACATTACAACCACGGCAATACCGCCCGTATTCTGACCCGTTTCGGGCAACTCGCCATGGGCGGAGTTGGCGTGTTGGTACTGGCGGGCGTCACGTTGGCCA
>NZ_MWVI01000097.1 GCF_002087295.1 Vreelandella lionensis
ATCCCCGCGCCTGCGGGGATGAACCGTTGGGGTTGAGGATCTCCAGGGCGGCAGTGGCCCGATCCCCGCGCCTGCGGGGATGAACCAGCTCCGATCCCCGCGCCTGCGGGGATGAACCGCATTAGAGCCAAACGCCACCGGCACCGATTGACCGATCCCTGCGCCGGCGGGGATGAACCGCACGCGGCGTTAAAGCGCACCGCCGGTCTGGCCGATCCCTGCGCCTGCGGGGATGAACCGATTCGGCTTGAGATTAAAGAGTGGTTCGACGACCGATCCCTGCGCCTGCGGGGATGAACCGGTTCGGCTTGAGATTAAAGAGTGGTTCGACGACCGATCCCTGCGAACTGAAATGTTGAACCCGCGTTGGTATCAGCCGATCCCTGCGCCTGCGGTGATGGACCGGTCAGCCGCTCGCTGATTCTGTAAGCCCGGTTACCGATCCCTGCGCCTGCGGGGATGAACCGCGCTGCGTGTTTTACAGCTATGAATCCCCGATCCCTGCGCCTGCGGGGATGAACCGCTTCGGCTTGAGATTAAAGAGTGGTTCGACGACCGATCCCTGCGCCTGCGGGGATGAACCGGTTCGGCTTGAGATTAAAGAGTGGTTCGACGACCGATCCCTGCGCCTGCGGGGATGAACCGATTCGGCTTGAGATTAAAGAGTGGTTCGACGACCGATCCCTGCGCGCTGTTGGCAACGGCTGGGCACTTAAGCGCCGATCCCTGCGCCTGCGGGGATGAACCGGGCCGATTGAAATAACGCAGGCCAACCGATCCCCGCGCCTGCGGGGATGAACCAGCTCCGATCCCCGCGCCTGCGGGGATGAACCGAAGTCGGGCACTTGGGCGGCATCGTTCGCAGGCCGATCCCAGCGCCTGCGGGGATGAACCGCCCGTCCATACTCGTCAGCTCACCGTTCCTTACCCGATCCCCGCGCCTGCGGGGATGAACCATTTTTCTTAACATTGCGGACGGTAGCCGGATCCCCGCGCCTGCGGGGATGAACCAGCTCCGATCCCCGCGCCTGCGGGGATGAACCGCATGGGTGCTACTGTTTCGCAGTAAGGCGTATCCGATCCCCGCGCCTGCGGGGATGAACGCATACAAGAAATTTGATTTTAAAAGCTCCGATCCCCGCGCCTGCGGGGATGAAATCATCGTTTTTGCTAAAGCGCCGCATCCGGTCCCCGCGCCTGCGGGGATGAACCCCCGCCCCATTTCGTCAGTAGGCAACACTATCCGATCCCCGCGCCTGCGGGGATGAACGCGGCAGGCCGACGAGTACGCAGCAGCGCCGATCCCCGCGCCTGCGGGGATGAACCGGATGGGACGACAAGCGCGGCTGCTGGAAAGACCAGTTTGCGGCGATAGTGGCCCCGGATGGCCCGATCCCCGCGCCTGCGGGGATGAACCAGCTCCGATCCCCGCGCCTGCGGGGATGAACCGACATATGATCTTTATGGTTCTACTATAACGGGGCCGATCCCCGCGCCTGCGGGGGTGAACCGACGCTTTACCACGTCAGCGATATTGCCGGTATCCGCTCCCCGCACGAGCGGGGATGAACCGTCGAGTACTCATTGAGGTTGGTGTGTTCCCTACATTAGTGGGGATGAACCGTTTTCGCGGTACATGCGGGCTTCTGCTTTTGTCCGTTCCCCGCGCTAGCGGGGAAGATATTTAATTGGTGCGGATGGGGAGACTCGATCTCCCACACTCTAACGAATAGATATTGATGAGCTGTAAAAATAAAGGCTGTCATGCTAGTTGCTTGGTTGAGGCATCGCTGTACGGTGCGTGGGCCGCGCATCAGAAATTCCGCAACTACTCCTTCTCCTCATCCTCTTCCCAGCGTTCAATGGCGCGTTTGTCGTCGGGGAGTCGCACCATATCGGCCAACGTTGAGATTTTGGTGTGACTGAAAACGGTGGCCGCGTTGGTCGAGAATGGCGGCCACGCTGCCAATGCTCACGGCATCTTCTTCGCGGTAGGCTTCTACTTTGACCCGCACGATGCGGCCTTGGTAACGGGCGGAAAGCACGGCACCTGGGTAGGGGGGCGTGTGTTCGGGGTCGTCCTTGAAGAAGGCTGCTACGCTGGCGCTGCCGGGCTCGTCCCATTCAATGTGCTTGTGCATGGTGAGTGTCCTTACTGTGGGTGAATAAAAATAAGAAGGCTCGTTAAGTGTAGTGTGCGTTGGCAGAACTCGGCCAATGTGAATAGACAGCCCTAAGCTGGGCGCTTAACAGACCTATTCAGAGGAATAGGGGAGAGGCCGCGATGCAACCGTACCGTGCGCTGTTTGAGCAGTCGGTAACACCGCTGTTTGTTGTTGATCGTTCGGCATGGGGTTCAATGAACGTTCACGCGAATGAGGCCTTTCGTCGAGTGGCGGGTTTGGCGGGAGACAATAGCGAAACGGCCGTGTTACGCTGCTTACGTTTGGATGCTAGCAATGTGTGGGCGGCTATTCAGACATGCGATGCCAAACGGGCTCCTTACGCGTTACCGGTTTAGCTGGGGGGAGGCTGCCCGCCATTGGCATTTGCAGCTTTCGCCCGTGGTGGAAGGTAGCTATCGGGCGGTGCATGGCACGCTGCTGCAAGGGTCGCTGCCCTTTAGTGAATCGTTGGATACGCTGCTTTCTCAGCTGCCGGGCTTTATTTATCAGCTGCATTACTCCGTAGAGGGCAAATGGCGCTACGCCTATGTGGGTAAGCGCGTGGTGGAGCTGTTTGGGGTGAGCGTGGAAGAGGCGCTGGCGGATGCGCAAACGCTGCTGAATAGCATTCACCCTGATGATCGTGAGGCGGTGTTTGAGAGTTCGTCGGAAAGCGCGCGAACGTTGATGCCTTGGCAGCAAGAGTTCCGCATATTTCACCGCAGCGGCAAGATGCTGTGGATAGAGGCGATAGATCGGCCGCGTCGCGAGCCGGATGGCAGCGTGCTGTGGACGGGCTACGCTAACGATATCACTCAGCGCAAGGCGCTTGAGACTGCCTTAAAGTCGAGCGAGCAGCGTTTTCGTCAGTTGGTCGAGCAGGCCAACGATATCATTTACACCTTGAGTGCCGAGGGCACGCCTTACTTATGTGTCGCCTAACTGGCCGCGTATTTTGGGGCATCCGGTGGCGGAGATATGGGGGCGCAATATCAGCCAGATTTTGCACCCGGATGATTTAGAAGCGTGCCGCCGTCATATCGCTCAGGTGTATCACACGGGCCAGCCTCAGGGGGTGATTGAGTACCGGGTGCAGCATGCTAACGGTGAGTGGCGGTGGCACTTCACTAACGGTGCGCCTCTGTTGGATGAGCAGGGGAACGTGTCGAGTTTTTTGGGGAGTTCTCACGCTATTACGCCCCTCCGGGAGATGGAGCAGAAAGTGCTGCATTTAGCCCAGCACGACTCCCTTACCGACCTACCGAACCGGGCGATCTTTTTTAGCCAACTGAGCGATGCTTTGGTCAAATCGCAACGCCAGGGGGATTCCTTGGCGTTGTTGTTTATCGATCTGGATAACTTTAAACCGGTGAATGACCGCTGGGGCCCTGCGGTGGGCGACCAGCTGCTGCGAGAAGTGGCGCAGCGTATGCGCTTGAGGTTACGTGGCACGGATATGGTGGGGCGAATTGGTGGCGATGAGTTTGTGGCTCTGCTGGGTGGCCCGGTAAGGGATGATGAGGCATTGGCGGTTGGCGAATCAGCTTTGTCAGGCGTTGGCAGAGCCGTTTGCGCTATCGGTAGGGGAGGTTGGCGTGTCGGCGAGTATAGGCGTGGCGCTGTTTCCGCTTCACGCTCAGGAGGAAGCGGCGCTGATTCACTGTGCCGACCAAGCAATGTATCAGGCGAAAGCGGAGGGTCGTCACCGGGCGGTGCTTTACTCGCCGATTGGTTCAACGGATGCGCCGACGTGCTGAAACATAAAGTTGAGCGCGGCGGGTAAGGTGGCCCGCCATACCCGCCAGGTGGGGCCCCAGGGAAAGGTCCAGCCGCACTTGGCCTGGTTGAATACGCTCCATGGCTTGGCGTAGCTGGCGGGCGTGAAATTCTGCATCGTACACATCACTGCGCCCGGCGCTAATGTACAGCGGCACGGGCGGGGTGTCGCTGTGTTCGGCGTTTGGGCGGGGTGTGACCTGAAGGCGGTAGGGCTCTAAATGCGCGGTGTAATTAAGCTGTTCCCATAGTGCGCGGTCAAACTGGCCCTGTTCATTTAAAAAGGCTGGGTGCCGGTTGGCGGAGGAGTTGCTAGGCGGTACGGGCACGTAGCTTGCTGGGCTAAGCGCGGCGGCGGCGGCAAACATATCGGGGCGTTCTAGTGCGAAGTTCACCGCGCCATAACCGCCCGCTGAAAGCCCCGCTACGCCGCGTAACGGGCGTGTGGTTCCTACGTGGTACGTGGTTTCGATATGGGGCAGCAGGTCGTTAAAGAAGGCGCTGCGGGCTGCTTCGTTGTGGCCATCTACCCACCAGCTGCGGCTGCCGGGCATAACAAACACAGCGGGCGGTAAATGCCCGGCCTCAATAAGGCGTCGGCTATTTGGGGTAGGTTGCCTCGGGTGGCCCAGTCCCGCTCGTTACCAAACGAGCCGTGCAGAAGGTAAACCACGGGGTAGGGGGTTGTCGCCGCTGTGTCATATCCATCCGGTAGATAGATGGTGTAGGGGTAGTCGTAGCCCAGCGTGGATGAAAAGAACTGCTCTCGGGAAACGTCGCCTGCTAGCGCTATGTTACTCAGCGCTAGCCAGCCAAATAAGCTACATACATATCCTGCCCAGCGTGTGCCGCGCGCTATTTTCGGTTTTTTAAGCACATAGCCTCCAGGAATTTACGAACGTTTAAGAGGTCGGACAACGCTGTAAGCCGGGATGTTCATTCACATGAGCTTAGCAGCGGTGGCTTGGCGGGAGGGGAAATGCAGAAAGTCGAGGAGATTTACTGGCTGCGTGCATACGGCTCTGTGTGGCCGTTTTTTTGTTTCACTGGTTAGATCATATTAACCAGCGGGTAGATAACGTGGCGACCGACCTGATGCGCATTCCACTGGTGCTGGGTACACCAGTGTTTCTGTTTATCTCGGTGTTTGTGTTTGCTGTCCGTTACGATAAGCAGGTGCCGCCCGGCTTTCTGCTTCAACCGCGTTAAGTACGTCATGCTGCCTTATTTGGCCTACGGGTTGATCTACTCTACCGCCGAGTGGTGGCGCTTAGCTGGAAGTGATAACGCTGTGGGCTTTTGGGAAAACGCAAAGGCCTACTTTATCTACGCGGGTTGGCATGGCTATTTTTTGATTATTGCCATGCAGTTTTATGCGGCCTACTGGGCGTTTACCCGTTGGCAGCTGTGGCGTATTCACCCCGTGCCGTGGCTGTGGGTGGCTTGTGTGGTGAGTATGGCGTATTGGGGCTTTGCCTACTGGTTTGAGATTGACCCCCCCGGCTATTTGCTGTGGGTTGCGCCGCTTGGCTGGGTGTATCTGTTTTTCTTAGCGCTGGTGCTGGTGCGCTACTACCCGTTAACGCCTTCAGCAACATTGAATGAGCGCCCTGTTTGGCTACAAACCCTTTCCCAGCCGCGCTGGCTTGCGCTGTTCGTCGGCTTGATCGTGCTGGCGACCTTTGCCCACTGGCTGGCCTTCTCTTCTAAGGAAGTGTGGGTCATTCCCTTTTTTGTGCTGTTCACACTGGCGCTTATGCGTGGCTTGAAAGGCCGCCAAGCGCCGGGGTGGGTGCGTTATATCAATGCCTACTCCTTTGGGATTTATCTGGCGCACCCGATGTTTTTTGTCATCACCGATGTGCTGGTGGGCCCTGCCACGCTGCCCGTGGTTGCGTATGGTTTGCTGCTGATATTGATAGGTAGCGTGGGGTCGGTACTGCTGAATAAAGCGGTGAATACTACTACCCTGGGGGCAATGCTTTTTGGCAAACGGCTGAAGGTATAAACGGCCGAGAAATAGCGCGGGCGAAAATCGTTATCAGGATAAAGCGGGCGTGCTTAGGAGGAGGGGGGCGGCAAGCGGGAAGAGGGGGAGTGGGTGCCGCGTCTAGTTGGCGAACCCCGCGCAAGGCCTAAGGCTTCACCGCTGATGGTTTTTAATCGCGTTGGGCAAGCGTACAGGCGCTGTAAGAAGTCCTGCAGTGCTGGCGCTTCAAGCTCGGGGTCAAACCCGCCTAAGCGCTCAAACCATGTTCGGCGAATGGCGACGTAGGGCGGCACCGCTGTGGACGCACCAAAAAAGCGCTGCAGCAGGCGTTCAGATAACCGAGGAGTGGTAGCGCTAATCAAGAGCGCGTCTAGCGCTAGGGTGTGTAGCTGTGGGTAGAGTAGGTACCACAGCTGTGCTGCCAGGGGCTGTTTATCCAGCGCAATCATCACCCATTCCGCTTGGCTCACATAGGCTGCCCGGTTGATCCGTGCGCCTAGCGTTTGCGAGGGCGTGATTAAGCAGTGCACATGGTAGCGCTGCTCAATGGACGATAGACGCTCATCTACCTGATTGCACGTCACAATAATTGGCACCACATGCTCTGCAAGGCCCGACTCTCGGATGGAACGTAGGTGTCGCGGTAGCAAGGCTCCTGTCACTGTTGCGTCAACGATAAAGCAAACCGTACTCATGTAAGCGGCTTCCTTTGTTATGAAACCTGTCTGAATGTAATTTATTGTAGGTGTTGGTTTATTTGCGTAGCAAGATAAAGTTTTCTGACGGTAGCTCGCTAGGCGCTGGGTTTTTTGAACCAACTTGGTGCACTGATACCTTTTTATGAGCTTTTATGGTGCGCCAATAAAAAAATAATGGCGCTTTTGTGCGCAACCAAAAGGCCTTTGCTACATGAAGAGGCATCTCTTCATAGGTTTTTGTATTTTAAAAACAAAGCATTATAAATTTTTGATGCCATAATGGTGCAGAGTTGGCATGCTCTGTGCTTATACATTGTAGATAGTTTTGTCACCAGCTATTAGATCGTATGCAGAAGCCTCTCGGCATGCTACAACGATAGCCGGTCTGAAATGATCGCTGGGCGTTTTGTTATCCATCGTCAGGCAAACGTTAAGCGAACAAAAAAGACAAACGCGCCACATGCAGCTGCGTGTTGAACGATTTGTTGAATAACACTTTTATCGATAGCTTACAGTTACAAGCTTTAAGCCACGCTCATACCGGAGGACACTATGTCAGCCAAGACTCTCGCGCTAATCGAAGAACATGATGTTAAGTGGGTAGATCTGCGTTTCACCGACACGCGCGGTAAAGAGCAGCACGTCACCGTACCGGCACGCGACGTGAATGAAGAGTTTTTTGAAAACGGCCAAATGTTTGACGGCTCTTCTATTGAAGGCTGGAAAGGCATTAATGAATCCGACATGATCCTGCGTCCGGAAGACGGCACCGGCTTCCTGGACCCCTTCACCGAAGACGCTACCCTGATCCTGCGTTGCGACATCATCGAGCCTGCTACCATGCAGGGCTATGATCGCGACCCGCGCTCTATCGCTAAGCGTGCAGAAGCTTACCTGCAGTCTACCGGTCTGGGCGACACCGCCTTCTTCGGCCCAGAGCCGGAATTCTTCATCTTTGACGAAGTGCACTGGAAGTCCGATATCCAGGGCTCTATGTACAAAATCACGTCTGATGAAGGCGCTTGGGCAACTGACAATAAAGTAGAAGGCGGCAACCTGGGTCACCGTCCGCGTGTGAAAGGCGGCTACTTCCCGGTTCCTCCGGTCGATAGCTTCCACGATATCCGTGGCGCGATGTGTAACACCCTGGAAGCGATTGGCCAGACCGTGGAAGTTCACCACCACGAAGTTGCCAACGCGGGTCAGAACGAAATCGGCGTTAAATTCAACACGCTGGTGAAGAAAGCTGACGAAGTTCAGGAAATGAAGTACGTGATCCACAACGTGGCGCACGCTTACGGCAAAACCGCTACCTTCATGCCGAAACCGCTGGTAGGCGACAACGGTTCTGGTATGCACGTACACCAGTCGTTCTGGAAAGATGGTCAGAACCAGTTTGCTGGCGACGAGTACGCGGGCCTGTCTGAAATGGCGCTGTACTACATCGGCGGTATCATCAAGCACGCTCGTGCCCTGAACGCCTTCACCAACGCGTCTACCAACTCGTACAAGCGTCTGGTACCGGGCTTCGAAGCACCGGTCATGCTGGCCTACAGTGCCCGTAACCGTTCAGCTTCTATCCGTATTCCTTACACCGCTAGCCCGAAAGGCAAGCGTGTAGAGACTCGCTTCCCTGATCCGACCGCTAACCCCTACCTGGCGTTTGCAGCGATGCTGATGGCGGGTATCGACGGTATCAAGAACAAGATCCACCCTGGCGATGCCATGGACAAGAACCTGTACGACCTGCCGCCGGAAGAAGGCAAATCCGTACCGACCGTTGCCAACAGCCTGGACCAAGCACTGGAAGCACTCGATGCTGACCGTGCTTTCCTGACCGAAGGCGGCGTATTTACTGAGGAAATGATCGATGCCTACATCGAGCTGAAGATGGAAGAAGTGGAGCGCATTCGCATGACCACTCACCCGATCGAGTTCGACATGTACTACTCTTGCTAAGAACGGTTGCTAAACACCGTTTTAACAAGAGTGCTAACATCCACCCTTGCGGTGTGAGTAGCCTGAAAAACCCCGCCTCGGCGGGGTTTTTGTTGGAGCAACATAAGGGTGAGAAAGTAATGATCAGTAGATGGCGTTTGCGTCAAAAAAGTGGTTTGTCCACAGGGGCTGCGCTGCTGCTGGGCCTGTGGGTAAGCGCTGCGCAGGCTCAAACGGTGTATCGCGTGGTGGATGCGCAGGGCAACGTGACGTTTACTGACAACCCAGAGCGCGGTGGTAAAGCGATCACGCTGGCCCCGCTGCCAAGCGTGCCTACCGCTGCTCGGCCTGCTTCTCCGTCTCCCCGCGCCAAGGGGAATCCTGGCCAACCGTTTATGCCCTATGACCGCTTTGCGATTGCTAACCCAGCGGCGGGGGCCTCGTTGCGAAGTAATATGACGCCGGTTGAAGTGGCGGTTTCGCCGCCGCTACGCGACGACCACCAAATTCAACTGCTCGTGAATGGCGAGCTAAGCCAATCTGCCCTGCATAGCGATGCGTTCTGGCTGGCGGGCTTGCCAGCGGGACAACAACAGCTGCAGGCCGAACTGTTGGATAGCCAAGGGCGTATTCAACACCGCACCGATCCGGTGACTATTTTTATTGCTGAATAGTGCAATGCACTACAATGGTGCATAGGAGTATCTGAATTTGTTCGGCAGTGCGCTATAACGGCTCGCTGTGCCCACACCGGCTGCCCATCAGCCGTGCATGCCGCCGTTTGTGCTTAATTGGCGCGCTTTTTGCAGTTCCTCTCTCAACGATCCCATCACGCTAGTGTTCATCACACTATTATTAGAGCGACGTTTCAGGACACGCCATGTATCAGCGCTTATTAGAACATCTCACCACCGCAGTGCTACTGCTCGACGGTGAACTCCGTGTCCGCTGGATGAACCCAGCGGCGGAAGCGCTGCTAGCGGTGAGCTTTAGCCGTGTACAGGGTATTAGCCTAGATACCTTGCTAGGCGGTGGGGAAAGTATTGATGAGGTATTGGCCAAAGCGCGGGATGCCTTTCACCCCTATACCCAGCGGGAAGCGCGTATCACGCCGCTCAATAGTGAGCCACTCACGGTGGACTATACGGTAACGCCCCTCCAGCCGATGAGCTGCTGCTGGAAGTCGAGCCGCGAGACCGCTTGATGCAGATTTCCCGCGAAGAGGCGCTCACCACCCGCCAAGAGACCATTAAGGTGCTGGCGCGGGGCTTGGCCCACGAGGTGAAAAACCCATTAGGCGGCATTCGCGGTGCGGCGCAACTGCTGGAGCGTGATTTAGACGACCCGGCGCTGCGGGAATTTACCCATATCATCGTGGAAGAAGTCGACCGCCTGCGAGATCTGGTGGACTCTATGCTGGGCCCGAACCGCATCATTAAACATGAGCCGGTCAATATCCATAAAGTGCTGGAGCGAGTGCGAGCGCTGCTGATTGCCGAGCATCCCCATGTCACCGTCAACCGTGATTACGACCCCAGCCTGCCGGATCTTTCCGGTGATGAGTCGCAAATGATTCAAGCGGTATTGAACGTGGCGCGTAACGCGGTGCAGGCCATGAGCGATGCAGAGACCCCCTCACCGGAGCTGATTCTACGCACCCGTGCCCGGCGCCAGTTCACTTTAGGCGCCGAGCGGCACCGGCTAGTGAGCGAAGTCGGCGTGATTGATAACGGCCCTGGCATTCCTGAAAGCCTACGCGAAACCCTCTTTTACCCGATGGTGTCTGGCCGCGCGGAAGGCAGCGGTTTGGGGCTATCCATTGCTCAGTCAATTTTGCACCAACATCAAGGATTGATCGAATGCGACTCACGACCTGGACATACCGAATTTCGTTTACTGATTCCATTAGTTATTAATTGCACCGGAGAAGCGTCATGACTGAGGCGACACGTACCGATGTTGCACGGGTGGTTATTGTCGATGATGACCGCGCTCCGTTGGGTGCTGGAGCGCGCACTGGCGCAGCCGGACCTAGAGGTCGAGTGTATTGAGCGTGCCGACACAGCGCTGGCACGGCTGCTGGAAAGCCCACCGGATGTGCTGGTGACCGATATTCGCATGCCGGGGATTGATGGGCTGGATTTAATGTCACGGGTTCGCGAAGCCCACCCGGACCTGCCGGTCATTGTCATGACCGCTCACTCCGATTTAGACAGCGCCGTGGCCTCTTATCAGGGGGGGGCGTTTGAGTACTTGCCCAAGCCGTTTGATGTGGATGAGGCGCTGGCGCTGGTACGCCGTGCGGTAGCCCACGCCCGTGAACGCCAGCGGCCGGTGAGCGTGCCGGAAGGCCTAAGCGCGAGATCATCGGTGAAGCGCCCGCCATGCAGGAAGTCTTTCGCGCCATTGGGCGGCTCTCCCATTCGCACATTACGGTACTGATTAACGGTGAGTCGGGCACCGGTAAAGAGCGTGTCGCCCAGGCGCTGCATCAGCACAGCCCGAGGGCGGGCAAGCCGTTTATTGCTTTGAATATGGCGGCAATTCCTCGTGACTTAATAGAGTCCGAGCTTTTTGGCCATGAGAAAGGCGCGTTTACTGGGGCGGCTGCCCAGCGCCAAGGGCGCTTCGAGCAGGCCAACGGTGGCACGCTGTTTCTGGATGAAATCGGCGATATGCCCGCCGAGACGCAAACCCGTCTGCTGCGCGTGCTGGCCGACGGCGAGTTTTACCGCGTGGGCGGGCATACCCCGGTAAAAGTTGATGTGCGGATTATCGCGGCAACCCACCAGAACCTAGAGTCGTTGGTAGATGATGGGCGCTTTCGTGAAGACTTGTTCCACCGTCTGAACGTGATTCGCGTTCATCTACCGCGCCTTGCCGCGCGCCGCGAAGATATTCCCCGGCTAACCCGGCATTTTTTGGCCGAAGCGGCGAAAGAGCTTTCCACCGATATCAAAGTGCTGACCCCTGAGGCAGAGGCGCACTTAACCCGGCTGCCGTGGCCCGGCAACGTACGTCAGCTGGAAAATATCTGCCGTTGGTTAACGGTCATGGCCTCTGGCCGGGAAATCCTGGTAGAAGACCTGCCGCCAGAGCTACGCACGGTCGGTGCGTCGGAAAGTAGCGTTCACGGTGATTGGCGTTCAGCATTTCGCGATTGGGCTGATCATGCTTTGGCAGAAGGCCATACGCACCTGCTGGAAGAGGCGGTACCCGATTTCGAGCGCATTATGATTGAAACTGCACTCAAGCATACCGGTGGTCGCAAAGGCGAGGCCGCTGAGCTGCTGGGCTGGGGGCGTAATACGCTTACCCGTAAACTAAAAACGCTGCTGCCTGCGTTGGCGGATGACGCCTAGGGCATCGGCTCGGCGGAAATGGGGGCAGGGAGTACAAACACGGCATCAGCCAGTGTTGGCTCGGGGAGGTCGCACTCAGCCTGTTCCCAGGGCAGCAGGCTGAAAGTGTGTTGAATCCCCAGCCCTTCTAGCTGATGCCCCACACCATGGCGGCAGCTTCCGTAGGCGTGCGTGGTTAAGGTGCCTGTGAGCAGCGCAGCCAAACCCAAACCGGTGCGCACCGCGTTAGCCCTCTTGAGCCTTAAGGCGGTTGATGTCGGCAAGAATCTCTTCTGTCAGTGTGGCGTTGGCGCGCATATCGCCGTTGCGGGAAGCTTCCATCGCCGCTTGCAGCTTGCGTTCGTACGCTTGTTGAAGCTTCTTTTTTGGGTCGCGCTTAAATAGTCCAAACATGTGCACTATCCTTTTGGTGTATATTATTTGCATAGGTTTTGGGTGCTTATGTCGACTGCTGTACGCGTTTTTCGTTTTCCGGTGCGTTGCTGAGGCTAAACCGGTGGGCGGGCGTCCGCACACTGGGCTAAGAAGCGTGTAAAGTCGTCCAGGATAGTGTCCAGGCTACTATGCAGGCGATGATCGTCATCAATCATTCGCAGTGACAAGCGCTGTAGGCGGGCACGCTCAATCACTGGGCCTGGGGGTACCACATCATCGCGCCAGCCATGAATGATATGCGTATGCTGGGCTTGAATCGTCGGTGAGGTCTCTGGGTACTCAGGCAGGCCAAGCGCGGGGGCGAGTAAAAAACAGCCCAACACCGGTGTTTGCGTACTGGCGGCAGCGCTGAGCCAGCCCCTAAGCTTGAGCCTGCTAATACACAGCGGGCGGGGTCATCACCACGAGCCAGCAGAGTAGCGGTAAGGTGTTTCAATCGCTCGGCTGGCTCGTCCATGCCCCGGTAATCCATGACGACCGGCTCACAGTCATCAAGCTGTTCAGCAATACCCTTGAGCGCCTGCATTTTCAGTGCCCCTGGGCCACTCTCCAAGCCATGTGAAAGGTAGACGGTCATCATCATGGTTTAATCCGCCGAACGCTGAATGGCTTCACCACCCTGCTCAATATCCTGGCCCATACCGCGAACTGTGTTACAGCCGCTAATGGTGAGTAGTGTGGCCAGTAAGAGTATGCCAAGCGCAATGGTGCGTTTCATTGGGTCTTTCCTCTCTACTAAATAATGCCCCGCTGGGGCGTCATGGTGTGATGAGTAACATAAGCGCTGTTGGTGCGGGTTGCCACCCGGTAAGTAGCCATGAGGTGGAACGTTTTACCAACGCTGCTTATCTCTCCTTAGCATAGATGTGAACCGTGCGCATTTGTCGCATGTGTCAATATTACCCATGTCATCCCTGAGTTTTCTGTCAATTTCGGTTAGGCTGGGCTTTTATTTTTTTGTTTAATTTATTGATATTAAAGATATTTTTTATTTATTGGTATGATTGGCCCAATGCCTGCAGTGTTATAAGTGTTAATACTTATAGTGTCACCATTGATGATTTAACCAATTTCACTGTTAGCAACCAAGTTCCAACCCATCAAAGCGTGAGCAGGGCTAATAGACAGTAGAGGAGGGCAGGAGGCCCAGTAAGCATCATGGACGTGAATGGACTCTTAGCCTGCTCACTCTTATCAGCATAAGGCCGTGCTGATCATCGAAGCCAAGGAGTGGCAGCGATGCAAAACAGCCATCTCGCAACTGTGAGGTGGTTTTTTTGCGTTTATTTTTCAATCATTAATACATTGATTTATATAACGTTTTTTCTCGCCTTAGGGGTGTTGCATAGTTCCTGTACAGATATGCAAAGTATTTTGGTCTATCCTTTCGGGTAAACCAAAATCAGCGGTTATAAGACGTCAACGCATCGGCCGCACACTGACAGGGACAAGCGCTATGGTGATGGTATTGATGTTCTGCATGTTCGTGCTGTTTCTAGGGTTTTCGGGGGTGGGCCTGTACATGATGTTTAAAACAATCATTTATGACGGCTACAGAGGATCGCGACGACATGCCGCCTGATATGTAAGTAATTGAATAATAAATAAAAAGCCACCTTTTTTTTGGGTGGCTTTTGCATGTTGGCATGTAGAGACTCTTACCCCATCCAATAAAGGCTCAGCAGTGCAAAGCCATAGCCCATCACCGCCACCAACCAGTACATCGCTGACATAATGCAGCCCTAGCCCCACTCGAGAAATTGCAATGAGTAGGCTGAGTGGAAGAACAATCGGCAGCAGCCAGGGGGTGTGGGCGGCCACTAATACGCTGAACATGACGGCGTGCATGGTGTGGCCACTGGGGAAACTGTAGCGATCTCGAGCGGGTTCACCGCAGTGTACGCCTCCCAGGTAAGTGATAAAGGGGCGCTCTCGGCACAGCTTGGTTTTGACCAGCTTATAAACCGTGACAGCTACCAGGGCGATCAGCGAGTACTGCATCATCCGCCACGTGCCATCAGGTTGAAGCCAGGGCTGGGCAGCAATCAGCAGTACCCACACCGGCCAGTCGCCTAACCTTACTGGCTGTTTTCAGCGTTAGCCGCCAGGGGCGGTAGAGCGAGAGATGCGTGACCCGTTGGCAAAACCGCCACTCCCACAGGTCAAGGACGATCGAATACGACAAGCGGGCGAGCTCGCATGGTGGGCCTCCTGGGCATGGTGTAGGTAGCGCAGAAACTGCTCAGCAATGCCCGACCAGCTTTGTTCTAGCGCGCGTAAACGGGCAACTCTTCCTATTCGTGCGTAATCGGCGGGGTGTTGGCACAGTGCCACGGCCGCTTCTTGAAAGCCGTGGGCGTCGTTAGGCGCTACGGTCACCCCGTTATGGCCGTTTTGGATCAGCTCCGCGCTGGCTGCATGACGATAAGCAACTACCGCCAAGCCGCTTGCCATTGCCTCCGTTACTACGTTGCCCCACGTTTCCGACAGCGAAGGAAATACAAACATATCAGCACTGGCGTAGTGGCAAGCTAGCTCATGTTTATCCACAAATCCGGTGAAATGTGCGTCAGGGAGTGCCTTCTCTAACTGTGCACGCCCTGGGCCATCACCAACGATCACCTGTGCCATATCGGGGCGCACATTGCGCATGGCTTGCAGCGTTTCTTGTAGCAGGGCCAGATTCTTCTCTGGTGCGAGTCGCCCGACATAGAGGGCGACCGGCTGGTGCTCGCTAACTCCCCACTGCTTACGCAGCTCTGCACTACGGTGAGCTGGAGAGAATTTTTCCCCATCAATCCCCCGAGCGAGCACCTGTACTTCATGGATACCCTGTTGGCGTAAAGCTGTGGCTTGCTGATGAGTGGGCACTAGTGTCAGTGCGCAGCCATTGTGAAAGTAGCGCAAATAGCGGCGAGTCGCGGCAGAGAGCCAAGAGGCGCCGTAATCATGGCAGTAATGATCGAAGTTGGTGTGCCAACCTGCCACCAGCGGAATGCTCAACTGTTGCGCTGCCTGGCGAGCTGCCCAGCCGAGCGGGCCTTGGGTGGCTAAATAAATCACATCTGGCCGGTGCTGTTGCCAAAACCGCTGCAACGTGGACGGGCGAGCAAATCCCACCTGAACATCACGATAGCCGGGCAGCGCCAGGTGGTTAACCTGTAGTTCTTGGGTGGCATAGGCGGCACTGCCGGGTGCCTTAGGCTTAGGGCGAATCACATCCATTGTGACGCCCAGCCGCTGCAGCTCACGACATATCCGGTTGAGAGTATGCGCAACGCCGTTAATTTCTGGAGACCATGTTTCGCTAACGATACAGAGCCGCATGAGCGATTCATCCCTTTATCACGTTTCTCATTATGTTGCGCGGGCACAATGACACTGCCAAGACAGGCAAGTGAACAAGCGATGACAGACAGCCATCATGCAGTAAGTGAGGCGCTGAGTGTTTTTGGCCAGTCCACGAGTCGTCAGCACCAATAACGCCAGGTAGAACGGTTCATCCCCGCAGGCGCGGGGATCGGTCGTCACTGATCGACGGTTCATCCCCGCAGGCGCGGGGATCCGGTGGGATCCAGACGAAGACCACCGAGCCACCCGCGGGTCATCCCCGCAGGCGCGGGGATCACTCGGTTCATCCCCGCAGGCGCGGGGATCGGGGCTACTATGGGGTGGTTAGTTATCGATGTGTGGCGCAATGGCTTTAAACCTAGATACGAGCAGCGGTTCATCCCCGCAGGCGCGGGTGTTGTAGATAATTGATCTACAAGAAGAAAATAGCAGATAAAAAATCCACCAGCTATTTTGCTTACTTTTAATCAGGCTAAATTATTAAAGATCAAATAAAATCAGCTAGTTAACTTGTGGTGGTAAAAAGCGCACCAGACGCAAACCATCATGGTCGATGGGTTCTCGGCGGTTTTCACCGTAAGTTTGGAACTCAAACCCTGATTCATGGTTGCTGGCCCAGGCCATGGCGACGTTGCCATCTTCAGCTAGCGCTTCGACCTGTTCCCAAATCATTTCGCGAATGCGCCTGCTAACAACACCCACGTAAACACCAGCTCTGATCTCTAAAAGCCACACTGCTAACCTGCCACGTAGGCGTGGGGGCACGGCTTCTGTAACCACTACGAGCATCGCCATTTATCCGCTCCTATGCCCTGCATCGCCGACCGAAGGTGGTTCTGGTATCGCAGGCGGCACTGCGTCGGGTGCTGGCGGTGGCGGCTGAATATCACCAGCGGCAAGCACATCTTCGATCATGGGGATTAAGCGCTGGAGTATGCGGGATTGCTTGAATGCATCGCGGCAAGCGATACGGACTTCTCTTTCCGGCATAGGCGGATTACGTGCAGCAACCCTAAACGCCGCAGGCACCACCGTTTCAAACTTCACGATGTCGGCAATATCGTACACAAAGCTCAACGGCTTGCCGGTGTGCAGGTATCCAATCGCTGGGGCGTAGCCTGCTGCCAAAATAGCGGCTTCGGTAATTCCGTATAAGCAGGCCGTTGCTGCGGATAGGCATTGGTTAGCAACATCCGAGGCATCCCACTGTTTTGGGTCGTAACGGCGTCCGTTCCATTTAACGCCGTACTGTTTGGCTAACAGTTGATACGTTTTACGAACTCTTGCACCTTCCATGCCGCGTAACTGCTCGATGCTGCGACGAGAAGGTGGCTCTTCACCAAAACGCAGCTCAAACATTTTGCGCACCACTTTTAGGCGCAGCTTTTCATCTAGCGCCAGCTGGGCTTGGTAGAGCAATTTGTCTGACCGTGCGCCGCCCGGTTGCCCGGCGCTATAGAGCCGTACGCCAGCATCGCCTACCCAAATCAGTAGCGTGCCTACCGTTGCCGCCAACTTAATGGCGGCATGGGAAACCCGTGTGCCCGGTTCCAGCAGCAATCAGGCTACTGAACCAACCGGAATATGCATACGCTCGCCATTTACTTCGTCAATAACGACAAAAGCACCGTCGCGCACGTCTATCTGACCCATCCCGATAAAGATCATCGACATCCGATCTTTTTCGGGAATGGGCTTTAGCGGAATAAAGCCCATGTTGTCTCCTAAGGTCGGCGCAATAGTAGCAAACCTCCACCGAATGCCTTGGCGCGCCCAATGCCGTGAGCCATGGTTTCGATCAGCTTTCCTGGATGGGTAACTTCTAGCAGGCCTTCATAGTCCACCGTCGAGAATTGAACTGGCTTTCCACTGCCTTTGTTCAATACGTGTTGGCGGTAGGCACCTAGCTCAGGCGTAACCGGTAGGCGAAAGCCCCACGTTTCAGCACGGCTTTCGAGCCATTCGCGGGCCTTACTATTCATCGCATCAACGCAGGTTGGGCTAGTACGCTGCCCCGGCGGGAATGGCTTTTTGGCGGCCATTAACACATCGGCGCGCTGGCCACGTTGCCCCGGCACATGCACTGCCATCGTGGGGTTAGCACGCAGGCGGAATGCCAGCCTATCGCCCACGTTAAGCTCTGGTGCGTAAGGTTTGCTCTCTGCGGTAAGTAAGCCTGCCACTGATACAGGTTCGCGGTCTGAAAGAACATAAAAGAGCGGTAACCCTTTTATGGCTCTACCCTCTTCGGCTTCTTCTATTTCCTGCCGGAAAAGAAACGGGCGAGGGCCTTCATACTCGGGAAATAGCTGCCACAAAAGCTGATGCGCGGTATAGGCTTCTGCATTCATCACATCAAACAGCTTTTCGCGAGACAGTCCGTTCAAGTCCACACGTACGCGGGAGAGATACATTAGCGTGCCTCCTCTGCTGCCACTGAACGGCGAACCTCTAACCGAGGGCCAAACTGCCAGCGGCGTCGATTTAGCGGCAAATCCCATACATCGTTGTACTCTGCCACTTGGCTGCCATCTAAACCGCTCGCCTCGCCTTCCCA
Source organism: Vreelandella lionensis (assembly GCF_002087295.1). Lineage (GTDB taxonomy): Bacteria > Pseudomonadota > Gammaproteobacteria > Pseudomonadales > Halomonadaceae > Vreelandella > Vreelandella lionensis. The sequence goes on from NZ_MWVI01000097.1 coordinate 18,273, forward strand.
TACGTATAACGCTTCATCGGGAAAACGCAGTGCCTTTCTGTCTTCTTGACAGTTAACCGCCAGCTTAGGAAACGCCACATCCAGGGCTTCCTTAAGCGTGGCGCACTGCCGTAATTGAGGTGCAAGTGGCGCAGAGGGCGGGCAGGATTTACGCCCTAAATAAAGCGGGTAATGGGGCGTTTTTAGCGCTTGCTCAAGTTCAGAAAGCGTGAGGGTTGCTGTTGGCGTTAGCCATACGGCTACTGTCCATAGGCCATCACAGCGATAATCCCGGCTTGAGAGGAGCGTTTTCAGCACATCACGCGGCGCGTTTAGCTCTTCTTTGCGGGTGTGATAGCTCACTTTTGACTGTGCGGCGGGCATCTGCACCGTGTGGTAGTCGCGCATCAGCATACCGGGGGTGTACTGTTTTACGCCCATGGCAATGCTTTCACGCAGCTGCATTTGGCCTGTATCGTCATCACGACGAAGACCTAGGGCGGCCCCCAGCAATCCCAAAACAGCCCCTTTACCCGGATAAGTCGCCGTAGGGCGCGTCTCACCAACGGCAGCCTCCCCCCAACTGGCAAGCGGCGCATAGAGCCGAAAAATAAGATAGTCGGTCATGCCGCCCCCTTACTGGTCGGTTTTTAAGAAAGCGATCAGTTCAGCAAGATTGCCTTTCTTAACCTCACCTTTTAGCTGCGGTCCTTCATAGTCAGGCTCAGCACTGATGACGAAACGGCTATCGGCCCTGCTTCATAAGCATCATCAAACGCTTGCGCTTGGCGCTCCAGGCTCTTATTGCATCAAGCGTTTGATCCTGTCCTGTCACGGGCCGCAGGTAAGCGGTGGAAAGTGAGCGCGGCTGCTGGTTGCCCTTTTCCGCCAGCACATAGCACGCGTGGGCGCGGGAACCAAAGCTGTTTTGCTTACCTTTGGGGGAGGTTTTGACAGCGGCTTCTGCCATTGCAGCAATCGCTTGGTCAGCTAACTCACTATTACCCTGCAGATTCTCAACCAACTGCTGGCGATCGATACAGATATAGAGGTAGAACAGTCCAGCACCAAAACCCGATTCGCCAATATGCGCCGCACCCCGGTCTTGATCACCCGTATTTAAGTCATCAACAGCGGTAAAGTAATCGTCTTCCACTTCGGCAGCATGCACAGTAATCGCGTGGGCGACTTGGCAGGCGGCATCGACGTTATATTCAGGCACCGCTGCTAACATACGACCAAACAGCGCCACATCGGCGGCGGCAGGTTTGTGACGCAAGAGCCTTTAATTCATCATCGTTTGGCTCGCGCTTCTCTGCCGCCAGCGTTTCAACCAATGCGCTGATCGCTTGGCGCTCCTCCAAGCCAACGTGCACTAATTGTTCAATCTCAAACTCTTTAGCTTCGCCTTTTTCTACTTTACGCAGCTTGCCAAATACGCCCGCTATTTTTTCTGCGCTCGCCGCTGCAGTTTTTTCCTCGCCCTTTTTCTTTCAGTTCTTTATAGGCTCCAGAGCCTAAACGCTTGGTGCGCGTACCCACATGCCCCGCCAGTGCTTCTTCAAAGAGTGCAGAAGTACGCCAAGTACGCTTGAGGCTTTGCGATGAAACACGTAGGCGCTTAGCGCCACCCATCAAAGCAGTTTTGGTGCGACCTAAATCATCGCGGTTGAGGTTGGGCGGGCGGATAAGAAGTCAGCAGGTGCAGTTGAATAAAGTGGCTCATAAATAACTCCGTTCGTGATGTCTATATGAAGCTAGAAAGGTTGATCGTCAGTCGTAAAAATCAGTCGCTGCCATGGCTATAGCGAGACGTTGCAGCAAAATAGTCATTTGCCAGTACAAACCCAAGACGGTGAGTAGGCTTGGCAGATAAACGTCCACGATGCTCCTGCCACCAGAGTGAGATAACGCTCGCTAGCAGCTCGACACTGATATCTTTCTTATCTGCAAGCGCCAGCGCCCGTCGTAAGCGCTGGATAAACTCTTCAGGCGTTCGGCAGGAAAGTAGCTGTTGAAAACGCAGCTCGCTCATCAGCGGTTTCCCGGTTTGCTCTTTTTGCTGACCAAGGCGTAAGGCCAACGATGCGCCCTTCTTTTCTTCGCGTAACTCCGCTGCGATTAACGCAATGCATGCCCACACTGGTAGCTTTTCATCGCGATAATCCGTTTGTTTCGTCGCTTCCGGCAGCATCGCCCCTAGCTCACGAAAACCTTGGGTTAACATGGCGGCCTCGGCGGTATCACAACGGCGCAGTACCGCTCGTACACCACCGGGCAGTGGTGGCTGGGGGGTGAATGCTTTCTAAGCCTGTGGGGTTAACGTCAACCGCTGCCACCAGCGGCGCAGGGCGGCGGCTTCCTCCAACTTCACAGCGACGAGCGCTTTTTTCTCCGCCTCGGACAAAATATCTTCTTTTTCGATTGTTTCCGGCGTCTCCACATCACTCATCAGGCGTCTCCTGTCGTTGTTGCAGCAGAGGCCGCATTACGCTTGGCCTTCCCGTAGGGGTCAAAATCACCCTGTTGGATAAAGTTACTTACCACTTTGCTACCTTTGCTCTTGCCGCCAAGAAAGCTATGCAGCTGCCGACGGGCAGCCGTAGCACGTTCAAGATCCATGCTTTCCTGGGAACCGCTTAGGGCTAGGTCTTCGAATACACGCATGGCTTCACGCTTAAGGGCGAAGTACCAACGCTCAGCAATGTCAGGAGGGATATGCGGTGGCGGCAAGTCTTGTTGCAGCACCTGCTGAAGCGCTAGCAACACTTTAAAAAATTCAGGCTCGGTGGCATCGTAAAGCTGGTTATCAATGGCGCTCATATCGCCCTTGGCATCCGATGGCCGTGAGAACCAAGCGTTTTTAACTTGGGTACGCACCATCCAAGCGATATTGCGCGACAGCTCGGTCAGTTGTTGAACCCAGGCACGTAGCTTTTCCTGCTGGCCTTGTGGTATTTCCACTAGGGGCATTTCAATGCTATACCAGCCGCGCGGCTTCATATTGTCCATGTCGTAGCCAAACACCCATAGACGCGCTTGCCTCAGCAACGCCTGAATGTCTTCGCCATGCGCTCGCTCTTGTGTCACTAGCTTTTGTTTGTCGATGTAACTTTTCAGCGCCGCAGCCGCGATTGCGCCACTGCTTTCTTCATCGTTCAGTACAAAGCCTGACCAATGGCGATAGCCAAGCCCACCCGGCTGGCCCTTACTGGAAAGCGGCAGTTCATTGGGCTTGTTGGGGTCACGTCGGTAGGGTGTTAGCGGGTGTAGCCAAGGTCCGTCGTAGTTGGCCCCCTGTTTTTTAGCGCGAAGTTCGCGCACTACTCGCTGGTTTTTTCGTCCGCAAATATCACATGGGCATTCATCTGCTTCTTCAAATAGCAGCCGAAAGCGGCGCGGCATTGACCAGTAAGCGTGAAGGGGGTGGGTATCTTCAGGTAGCACCTCGGTGCCTTTTTTATCGCTTACCCGCGTATTGGCCATCCAGAAAAAGAGCGATGGTTCTTCGGGGTCCGGTGTTGTCCACTGCTGCCCTTTCTGGGTGGCTTCTTGCTGTGTAACGACGTTTAGCCACAGCCGCTCCCACAGGCTGGCATCGGATGACTCCGGCATCACCAGCGTTGTCAGCGGACCCCCGCCACGCAAGCCCACACGGATACCAGCGCCGCCCGCCGGGCCGTTAATCTGCATGGTGTAGAGCGCTATGGCCGCGCAGGTATCACACATACCCTCAACGCGACCACGCTTTACGAAAAAGTCAGTATTATTTTTGATGCCGTTAGCGCCAGGAGCATCAATCAATAAACCGCTGACGGTCGCGTTTTTCACATCGTCTAGCGGATCAAGGTCCTGCATAAAGCGGGGGCCATCGCCGTCCAGCTCAAAAGCGCTACTGAAAGGCGCGAATGCTTTATCCAACGCTGCAACACTGGGTGGCTCCATTAACCAATCAAGCCAGTCGTCATGGGTTTTCGGCGGCAGCGCCGTTTGTAGCAGGCCGATCAAAAACTGGTAGGCCGCCCCCTGAAAGTCTGCTCGCGGCAGGGCGAGGTTGATGACGTCGGGATCGGCTAACGCAGAGGGAGGGCGATACTCTACCTTCCCATTTCTCAATAGAAAGGGTAGCCAGGAGTCCTCAAGTAAATTCATGTACACCTCGATAGTGTCGTCTGGTGTCGGCGCTTCGTTTACACTGAAAAATATTAGGATTAGTCATGAGGCGGGGAGAGGATCAGGAAAATGGCGATTCATTACGAGCAGGATGCCTACGCCTGGGCGCTTGAACAGGCCGGGCTCCTTCGCGCTGGAAAAGTGGACAAGCTGGATTTGGAGCATCTTGCCGAGGAGATTGAGAGCATGGGGAAAAGCGAGCGACGCGCCTTGATTAGCCAGTTGGCCCGCTTGCTGATGCACCTGCTGAAGTGGGATCACCAGCCGGAACGGCGTTCGCGTAGTTGGCGGCTGACGATTCAGGATGCTCAAACCAAGGTGAATCGCCTGCTGAAAGATAACCCTAGCCTGAAGGCATCTCTGCCAGAGCTGATGAGCGAGGCTTATGACGATGCTCGCCGTGCCGCTGCGATTGAAACTGACCGAGAGCCGCAGGAATTCCCGGAGCAGTGCCTGTACAGCTTCGAAGAAGCCATGAGCTTTCAACCCAGCGAACATTGAAAGATTCATGGCGCTGGCTCCTTACTGCGCAACCTAACTCCCCACTGGGTGTCGTAGTCGCCATTAGGATCATCGCTGGGCAGCCAGGGCTGGGTATACTTCAGCGCTTTATAGCGCTCCTGAAGGGTAAGCCATTGGCTTTCATAGCGGCCTGATAGGGATGTGAGCTTTGTCGCTTGGCTCTGGCGTAACTTTACTTGGCTGAGCATATCGGCATGGCGACTCTCCCCCCCCCACAGCGCCAGCTCGTTATCGTCGGTGAGTGACAGCAGCACGACATTAACCGTAGGCTCATCTACCAACCTTGTGCCTATCTCTTGTTCTTCCTGCCACTGATCGCTTTTTATATAGCCCGCTTCCAGGTTGAGCGCGTTGAAATTAGCCATTGAGCCCGCCGTTCTCTGCATTCCCTTTTGCTCGTAGCGCGCTGCTTGCAGGGCATCAGGAATATCGTCAGATACAGCGCCATAAACACTTTCAATGAGATCTCTCGCCTCTTCGGGCATACGGATTGCTTCCAGGCGACGCAGTACCCGCTGGGTTAACCAACTTAACGATGTGTCGCGGTAAACCGCCTGAGTGCCGGGCAGCGTGCGCTTGAGCCAATGTTCATCGGGGTCATCTGCCCAAGGCGGTGCTAGTACCAGCAGGCGCGGCAGGCAGCGTTCACCACGCTGGTGGCGTTGTAAGCGTCCTGCCCGCTGGATAAGTAGATCAATAGGGGCAATATCGCGGAGCATCACATCGACATCGCAGTCGAGAGACTCCTGAAATACCTGGGTACTGATCAACACTTGCCCCTTGCGTATATCAGGCGTTGAGTCTTTGCCTAAACGCTCAATGACCTGGGACTCAATGCGTTGCCTATCCACCATGGCAAAGCGGCTGTGGAACAGCAGGCAGCGCTCTGGGTCAGGGTGTCGGGCGGCGATGGCTTCGAATGCGCGAATAGCGTCATCTACTGTATTGCCCCCCCAAGCGATACACTCACCGGCCTCCACTGCTTCCAGCACCGCCTCTATCGCCTGCTCTTCTTCGTTTAACCAAGCGACTTCAACGCTTCTGGACACCTCTGTGCGCGAGCCCAGAGGCAACTCCAACGGCTGCCCTACACTCACATGGGTCAATAACGGAAAATCATCTTTTTGCGGTTGCGTTGTCGGCTGTCCAAGCCCCGTTTGCCAAGCCGCCATTAAGGCACTGCGCATGGCATGGGGTAGCGTGGCCGTTAGCAGAATAGCGCTACCGCCTTGCCGGGCATGGTAAGCCAACAGTTGGCTGAGCAGTGTTTGCATGTAATTGTCGTAGGCGTGCACCTCATCAATGACGAGCACCTTGCGCGCCAGCCCGTATAAACGCAGCGATTGGTGGCGAAACGGCAAAATGGCCATTAACGCTTGGTCGATGGTGCCTACGCCGACTTCCGCTAGCAGCGCCTTTTTACGTGAATCTACTAGCCATTGATTGCAGCGACTGGTAGCCGACAGTTCGCTAGCGGTGTAATCCAAATCGGTAGGCTGAGATGTGGCAACGGCGGCGATAAAATCGTCGTTTAAGTCACGCGCACCGTGGGCGAGAACAAAAGAAGGAGAAGATTCAGCGGTATAAAAGCGTCGATGCAAATAGCCTAGCCGTGAATACATCGCGTTAGAAGTTGCCATGGTGGGCAGTGCAAAATAGAGCCCATCGCCGTGGCCTGCCGCTAACAAGCGCTGGGTAAGAATGCAGGCAGCTTCCGTTTTCCCTGCACACGTAACATCTTCCAAGATAAATAGCTGCGGCATATCTGCGATTTCTATTGTCTCGGCAGCTTGCTGCAAGGGTGTTGGCTTGATGGATTGTTTGCCAAACCAGTCGGTCATACCTGCGTAAGGTAATGGTTTGGAAATGCTGTTAAAGCCTGTTTCCTGCAGCGCTTTTTCAGCATTGGCTAAAGCGATTTGCCAATAATCAGTGAGAGGAAGCTTTTCTTGCAGATAAGGAAAGTGATTTTTATTCGAGCCGAGCCAATCACTTAATGTCGCCCAGCCTGCAATGCTCCAGCTAAGCGTTTGCAGCGCATAAACCCACTCTTCAGAACATAAATGCTCTACAGGCCAATCAGGCGGCACAATATTGGCCCAATCAGCAATACACTGCCGTGATGCTTCTAGGTCATCTGAATATTCGTCGCTGCAAAAAAACGTATCTACTTCGATGCTACCTGCGTTCACTGGCTGGCAATGGTGGCCAAAGAAAGGAGCCGTAAGAACAGGGAGAACTATGCGAAGCGCCTTTCGCTCAGTGCGGCCCCATCCAGCAGGCCACTGTAACGTGCCATTTTCAAACCAATCAGGCCACTTGGCATCCCAAATGACGGCCCCTAAGCGGTCATGGCGTTGTGTATAGGTGTATTGGGCGACAGGAGGAGCCAGCCCCAGGCTCGATAAAGGCTGAAAAAGACCTTGAAAGGAGCGTGAAAAATTACCGATATCGTGCAAGCCTAGCCAAAAAACTAGCAAGTTACGCAACTGCTTAGGCTCTAAACTTAGCTGCGCTGCTAGGCGTTGCGTTAGCGGTCTATCAGGTGAAAGCAGTAACCAACCAACAGCCGCTACATCCAGGCTGTTGGTAAGGCAGTAAATGACATTCTACCGCCTCCCCCTTGGCTTTTGCCTTTCCCCCAATAACGATAGTAAGTCACCGTTACCTCCCTAATCTTTATTTTATGCTCCTATCTAATCATCCTTCGCTTTATAACGCCATTAATCTTCGCCATTCTTAGCCCGTCTGATTCACCCCGGCCCTGCGCTATCGTCGTGCTACGCTTAATGCTAATTCACGGCTTTTAGGTGTTCTGTTATGCGCTTACGTCAACTTTCACGGGGTACCTTGGCGGCGGGGGCGGCGCTGCTGCTGTCGCTGCCTGCTCAGGCACAAACCAGTGCCGATTGGGCAGCTTACGATGAGGTGTTTGAGCGGGGGGCCCAGCACGCGCAGTGGTGGGATGCGGGTTGGACGGGCATCTATGCCGCAAGCCTTGCGTTTGATGCTTACCAAGCCAGCGAAGCCAACGACCCGGACGACCGTTTTGATGCCCGCGTAGGAGTCGTAAAATCGGCGTTAGCCCTGGGCGGTATGTTGACGGATCGCCAGCCGCATCAGGCGGCGCTGGTAGACCACGAGCGCCTTAAAGCGCAGGGCGAATTAAGCGGCGTTCAAGCTGTGGGGTTGCAACTGGCCCAGGCGGAGCGGGAGCGCCGTGGGTTTGAGGCGCGTGTTAGCTCGCTGGTGGTGAACACTGTGGCGGGGGGGGGAATTGCCGCTGACGGTCGCGAGCGCGATGGTGCCATCAACTTCGCTACAGGCATGCTGATTAATGAACTGCAAATTTGGACGCAGCCTAATCAGGCCTCCAGCGCGATTAACCGCTTTCAGCCTGCCCGCGTGTCTCTTGGCCCCATCACGTTAGAAGGCGAATACGCGCTGATGGTATCGCCCCAGCAGATTGGCGCTACCTGGCGCTATTAGGTCGTTACCTCCTCTCTAGGCTATTTATCTACGCTCCGTGCCTGCATTGCCATTGTCACTTTGTTAGGCACTTTTGGAGTGGGCGGAAGATTAGCGCGCTTACCGTTGTCAGCGGGCTGTGAGCGCGTAAAATATCCGCCACTTTTTTTGGTTTCACCAAATGTTATGTTATAACTTATTTATTCGATAGCGAGGACGCTCGATGAGTGAGCACATGCATGGCCATAACAAGGAAGGCCCTTGTCATTTTTCGCTGATGTCGTTGTCTGCCACTAAGCGGTTGGGCTTTGTCGTGTTCCCGTTGCTGGCGCTTTGGGGGCTGGTGGTGTGGGCAGGCGGGTGGCCGTTTTGAGTGAACGTTCCTCTTCGCGTTTGCAGCTGCACGACCTGCACTTGGCCCAGGGCCGTCGCACGGTGTTAGAACATGTGGATGGCGATATTAAGCCCGGCGCGATTACCGCACTCATTGGCGCGAACGGTGCCGGTAAAAGCACGCTGATTCAGGCCATTATGGGTGAGCTTCGGCCGATTAGCGGCAAGGTGGTATGCACGGGGGATAAAGCGCGCCGGGCGTGGCTGCCCCAGCAGCTGGCGTTAGACCTCACCTTCCCCATGAGCGTGGAAGAGCTGGTGATGACCGGCAGTTGGCCAAGCCACGGGGCGATGAAAGGCTACTGTGCGGCCCACTATCGCAAAGGCCGCGAGATTATGGCGCGCCTGGGGATTTCTCACTTGGCTCACCGCCCGCTGGGCGAGCTTTCCGGCGGCCAGCGCCAGCGGGCGCTAATTGGCAGCTCGCTAATGCAGGAAGCCGAGCTGCTGCTGCTAGACGAGCCGTTTGCCAACGTAGATAGCGATACGGTCGATATTTTGATTCGCATTTTGCGCCAGATGGCTGACGAGGGCGTCACGATCATTATTGTGCTGCACGATATGGACCACCTGCGCAGCTTGGCGGATGAGGTGTTGATGCTGAATGGCGGCCATGGCCGTTGGGTCGCTCCCAGCGCGCTCAACCACCAGCATGCCCCGGCCCAAGTGGTGCCGTTTACCTTAGGAGGCCGTCATGCTGGCACTGCTTGATGCATGGTTCATTGCACCGTTTGATTATGGCTTTATGCGCCGTGCCGTGGTCGGCGGCCTTGCCCTTTCATTGGCCTCGCCGCCGCTTGGGGGTGTTTTTGGTGCTGCGCGGCATGAGCCTGATTGGCGATGCCATGGCCCACGCGATTTTACCCGGCGTGGCGCTGGGCTTTTTACTGGCGGGCTTTTCGCTGCCGGTGGTGAGTGTGGGCGGCGTGCTGTTTGGGGTGATGGTGGCGCTGCTGGCGGGGGCGGTCTCGAAAATGGGCGGCCAGCGGGAAGATGCGGCCATGGCGAGCTTTTTTATTATTTCGTTGGCCGCTGGGGTCATGCTTATCTCGATGGGTGGCAGCAGTGTGGGTCTTACCCACGTGCTGTTCGGCTCCATTTTGGCGATTAACTCGACGGCGGTGCTGCTGATTGCCTCGATCAGTACGCTGATTGTGATCACTCTGGCGATTATTTTCAGCGCCCTGGTGGTGGAGTGTTTAGACCCGCTGTTTTTACGCGGCCAAAGTAGTCGCAGCGGTTGGGTTCATAGCGTCTTTTTAGGGCTGCTGGTACTGAACTTAACGGCGGGCTTTCAAACCCTGGGCACGCTGATGGCCGTTGGTTTTATGATGCTACCCGCTACGGCAGGTCGGTTTTGGAGCAAGCGGTTAGAAGGCTTGATCGGGATTGCCGTGGTGTTAGCAATGCTGGCCAGTACCGGCGGGCTGCTGCTGTCGTTTCATTTGGACACGCCCTCAGGCCCCAGCATTATTTTGCTGGCCGGGGTGGGGTATTTACTCTCGGCGCTGTTTGGCCGTTACCACAGCTTGGCCGCTAAGTTACGACGCAAAACCACGCCTTTGGCGCTGGAGCAGTCGCACTAGCGGGTTGATGTTCATACGGTTATTTCTTAAATCAGGAGCATGTTATGTCGCTTTTCTCTTCATCGCGTTGGCTGGTGGGCGTTTCGGCCGTGTTGGCACTGCCTGCCGCCATGGCGAACGAGCGGGTGCAGGTTGTCACCAGCTTTTCTATTTTGGCGGATATGGTGGAAAACGTCGGTGGAGAGCATGTAGCGGTCAGCCCGCTGGTGGGCCCTGATGGCGATGCCCACGTTTTCTCCCCCAGCCCTGGCGATGCCCGTGCGCTAGCCGGGGCTGACTTAGTGGTCTTCAACGGCTTGCTGTTTGAGGGCTGGATGGAGCGCCTGATTGACTCCAGCGACTACAGCGGCCCGATGGTCACCGCCACCGACGGCCTTTCTCCGCGCGCCTTTGCAGCGCACAGCGATGATGAGCACGGTCACGATGCGCATGAGCATGAGCATGAGCATCATGACGAGCACGAGCATGAGGAACACGGTCACGACGATCATGCTCATGATGACCATAGCGGCCACGAACATGGAGACGAAGATCCTCACGCTTGGCAGGACCTGCAGCAGGCCAAGGTTTACGTCACCAACATTCGTGATGGCTTGATCGAGGCGGATAGCGCCAACGCGCAGAGCTACCAAGCCAACGCCGAGCGCTACCTGGCAGAGCTGGATAGCGTTGATGCCGAGATTCGTGAGCTGCTCAGCGAGATTCCTGCGTCGGCCAGCGTGATCACCGGGCACGATTCGTTTGGCTATTTCTCAAGCGCCTACGGTGTCAATTTCCTCTCGCCGGTCGGGCTCTCTACCGAAGCCGACCCCAGCGGCGCCAGCATGGCGGCCCTGGTGGATGTGATTGAGCAAGAGAACGTGCAAGCGCTGTTCCACGAGAACATGACCAACCAAGCGATCATTACGCAGTTGGCGGAAGGGACTGGCCTACCCATGGCAGGCACCCTTTACGCGGATGCGCTGGCCAGTGAAGGCGATGCCAGTACGTACCTGGGCATGATGCGCCACAATGCGCAGTGGCTGCACGACGCTCTTGCAGAGCCGGGCCATGATGATCATGATCATGACGACCACGACCACGACCACGACCACGACCACGACGATCATGGTCATAGCCACTGATTCATACCGTGAAGACAAAAATACCGCCAACCCGGCGGTATTTTTTTGCATTGCATTTTTCGCGTTGGATGGGGAGACTTGCATCACCGACTTTCGTTAACGCTGTTTAAACCACTGCAAAGAGCCAATGCCATGCGCCTAAACGCCGATTTTAGCCACTTTGCCTGTGTCACGCCGGAGCAGTACCGCTGGGTGGCCTCCCCCAGTGCGGGCGTAGAACAAATGATGCTGGATCGCATCGGCGATGAAGTGGCCCGAGCCACTAGCCTGGTACGCTACGCGCCTAATAGCCAGTTCAGCCACCACACCCACGACGGCGGCGAGGAAATTCTCGTGCTAGAGGGCGTGTTTGCGGATGAGCATGGCCGCTACCCCGCTGGCAGCTACCTGCGTAACCCGATTGGCACTGGCCATACGCCGCAGATTGGCGAAGAGGGCGCGCTGATACTGGTTAAGTTGCATCAGTTTGATGAGAACGACCTGCTCCAACTGGCGATTCCTGCCCACCGCTTGCCCTGGCAGCCTGACCGTCGGCCGGGCATTACCTACAAAATGCTGCACACCTTTGGCGATGAGCGGGTCAGCCTGGAGCGTTGGGAGAGCGATACCACCATCGACTACCCTGCCCTGCCCGGAGGCTTAGAGCTATTGGTGCTGGAAGGCTCGCTGTGCGACGCGAGCAGCGAAGACCCGAAAGGCAGTTGGTGCCGCTATCCACCTGGTGCGGCCCCGCAGCTTCGTGCAGGCCAACACGGTGTGATGATGTACGTTAAGCGCGGGCACCTATCTGACGCCCTTTCCCAGGCTAGCGCGCCAGGCCAATAAATGGCAGCAGAGTGAGCAGCGCAATCAGAACCACCGCCACCATGACCAGCGTTACCTGAAACGGGTGCTCCGCTAAGCGCCGCCAGAGTGTTGGCGCTTCATTGCGGGCCAGCGCTTCTTGATGGGCTTGGCGTGCGTTAGCTTGGCGTTCGGCCTGATACTCGGCCAATGCGGCCTCTGCGTCGTCACGCTGGGCAGGGTTGCGCAGCCAAATGGCATCGACCCCCAGGCGGAAAAAGCCCGCCTGGGTTTCGTACACATCAAAGCCATGCTCATCCAGCAGTTGGCGGACTTCCATGGCCTCTTCATCGGTTACATGGCGCAACCGAAACAGCAAATGGGCCATCTTAGTCGCCCATGGCTGCCATGCGGTCGGCTTGAATCACTTCAATCCAGTAGCCATCCGGGTCTTTCACGAAGATAACGTCTTTCATCTTGCCCTGGTCGGCACGCTTCACGAAGGTTACGTCGTGCTCATCAAACCACGCCTGGGCGGCTTCTAAATCCGGCACGTTGAAGCAGATATGGCCAAAGCCCTGGGGCTCAGCGTTGCCATCGTGGTAGGCAAAATCCTGCTGGGTTTCGGTGCCCCAGTTGTGGGTCAGCTCTAACAGGCCTTTCTGGCTAACGGTCCAGGCGGTGCGGGCTTGGGTTTCTTCCGGCACGCTGTCGCTGGCTTCCACGTTGGCGAGGAAGTAGAGCGAAAACTGCATCTCTTCAAAGTCCAGCCGGCGCAGCACCTGCATACCGAACACTTTGGAGTAGAACGCCAGGGCGCGTTCCGGGTCTTTTACCCGCAGCATGGTGTGATTTAAGCGAAAACCCTGAGTTTGCGGGGCAACGGGGGCAACGCCTGGGTGCTGTTCACCTTGAAACGACATACAACTCTCCTATTGCGGGTTGGGGCATCATGAAAAGTATGCTGATATAACGCAAATTCTTTGACGAACATATTACTTTGTACAAGGCTTAGGCTGCTAACAGCGTCAAGCTGTCTACCGCTATTTGCGTATTGATCATTTTGCTTACTTCCCCCTGTTATGAGGGCGCAGGTTGTATATTTCCAGCCCTCACCCAAGGAGCCTTTATGTCCCGCGATCGAAACGTACTAGGTGAGCCGTTAACACCCTGCTGCCACTCTCCTAAAACCTGCTTCTACCGCGATGGGTTTTGCCGCGTTGGCCCTGACGATGTGGGAGTGCATTCGGTATGCGCGCTGGTTACTGAGGAGTTTTTAGCCTTTTCTAAAGCACAGGGAAACAATTGGGTTCCCCCTCGCCCGGAGTAGGGCTTTCCGGGCCGGACCCCAGGCGACCGCGGGTGCTTATGCGCCCACCGCTGGGCCGAAGCTGCCGAGGTAGGGCTGGCACCGCCGGTGATTCTTTCCGGCACGAACGAGCGCACCCTGGAGATTATTCCACTGATTAAGCTACAGCAGCATGCGTTGGATGCGGTGCATTAATCTGTACCGCTACCTATTGCGACTTCATTGGTGAAAATTAGCCACTGGAATTTCTATGCAACCTCTCTACACTTCTATTTCAATAACTCTACAATTTAGTTAGCGATGCCCCAATGGCGGCGTCCGATGGGAGTGTGCCATGACCGCAATCGATATGACGCTTGGCGACCGCCTAACGTTGAAGCAGTTAGCCCACGCGATTCAAACCGGCTTTTCGCCGATTGTCGAAGTGGAGTCCATGGACGGTATCTATAAGGTTCGCTTCCATCACGCTAATGCGGGTGTCGGATCTTAGCGATGCCCACGGCCGCGTTCGTACTTTTCTTGGCACAGGGGAGATTCGCGATACCCTGGGGCAGTTGGGGCTTACCCATGGCGTGCTCACCTGCGCTGACCAGTGCGGCGATGAGATGATTGGTGTCTCTGGCCGTGCAATTACCCCAGATGAAATGCTGACCTACGGCACCCGCATCGCCTTCCGCTAATCGTTGCTGAAAAGTAGCGGCTGCACTGGGGCTTTACAGCCTCGCTCAAGGCTAGGATAGTACCCCCAACGACAGGGGCGCCGCTTGGCGGCTGAGAAGCACCCTTTGAACCTGAACCGGATAACGCCGGCGTAGGTAGTCGTGGTGCTTTTCACCACCTCCTCCGCCGGGAGGATGCTATGACCCACCCCCCGCTTGGCGAGATGCTCGTCACTCTGCGCGATACCACGCCGCTTGTTCACTGCATGACTAACTATGTTGCGATGAACAGCACGGCTAACCTGCTGCTGGCTACGGGCGCCTCGCCTGCCATGCTGCATGCCCCTGAAGAGGTGGCTGAATTCACCGCAATAGCGGGCGCACTCTCCATTAACATTGGCACGCTCTCTACCCCTTGGGCAGAGTCGATGCAGCTTGCCGCTCGCACGGCTAAAGAAACAGGCACCCCGAGGGTGTTAGACCCAGAAGCGGTCGGGGCCACCGCCTTTCGTCAGCAGGTCTGCACCGCGCTGCTTGCCCATCGGCCTAACGTCATTGGCGCCAACGCATCGGAAGTCATGGCGCTCACTGGCTTAGCCAGCCAAGGTCGCGGCGTCGATGTCACCACCACAACGGAGGATGCCGCCCAAGCGGCGATCAAGCTGGCAAAGCAGCAGTGCTGCATTGTTGCCATGACCGGCGAAACCGATTTTATTACCGATGGCACCCACCACTACCGTTTAACGGGCGGCCACGCGCTAATGCCGCGCGTAACCACCCTGGGCTGCGGGTTAAGCGCTTTGGTAGCGGGGTTTTTGGCCGCCAACCAGGCCCATCCACTTTCGGCAACGCTGGCTGCGCTGGCGTGCTTCAGCATTGCCGGAAGCCGTGCGGGGCAGCAGGCCAGTGGGCCGGGCAGTTTTCAGGTCGCGCTACTGGATGCGCTGTATGCCCTTACCCCTGACGATCTCTCTTCTCTTAGCCAGCTGGAGACGCTCCATGCCGTTTGATCTTTCGCTCTATTTAGTCACCGATGCTGCGTTATGCGCCGAAACGGGGCTTGAATCGACCGTGAAAGCCGCCGTGAAGGGGGGCGTGACCATGGTGCAGCTGCGCGATAAGCATGCCAGCGATAAGGCCATGATTGCCCAGGCAACACGGCTGAAAGCACTGCTGGAAGGTAGAGGTGTGCCCGTGATCATTAATGACCGCTTAAACGTCGCCATCGCCAGCCGCGCCGATGGCCTGCACGTTGGCCAGAGCGACACCGCCGTTCAAGAGGCGCGCCAGGCACTGGGGCGCCAGGCCATTATTGGGCTGTCGATCAATACGTTGGAACAGCTGCAAAGCGCCCCCGTGGCGCTGCTGGATTACGTGGGACTGGGGCCGGTGTTTGCTACCGTGAGCAAGCAGGATCACGCTCAGCCGATTGGCTTTGATGGCTTAGCAGAGCTTGCCAGCGCCTGCCCCCTGCCCAGCGTGGCGATTGGCGGCTTAAAAGCCGAACACGCTGCTCAAGTCAGTGCGACAGGCGCGAACGGCATCGCGGTGATTTCAGCAATTTGCGGCCAGTACGACCCACACCAAGCGGCTCTCGCGTTTCGCGCCGGATGAGTCCGTTTATCCACCTCACCGCCTTTGCCAACGTAGTGGCTGAGTTTGGCAGGCCATCTCCGTGGAGCTTTCCCCATGCTACCTAGCCTGTTTATTTCCCATGCCTCGCCCATGCTTGCCCTAACGCCCACCCCCGCCCATCACTTTTTACGGGAGTTGGGCCAAACCCTACGCCCTAAGGCCGTGGTGGTCGTTTCCGCGCACTGGGAGACCCCACACTTGCAGGTCAGCAGCAGCGTAAAGCCTGTCACCATCCACGATTTTGGCGGCTTTCCTGATGCGCTGTTTGCGGTTCAGTACCCTGCTCCTGGTAACCCTGGGCTGGCCCAACGGCTGGCCAAGCAGCTCGGCGCCACGCCCGTGGAGCGCGGCCTGGACCACGGTGCCTGGGTGCCACTCTCACTGATGTACCCTGACGCTGACGGCCGGTAGTGTCGCTTTCGCTTCCCAGCCGTTGGAGTAATACCGAGCTGATAGCCCTGGGCGAGCAGCTGGCAATGCTGCGCCAGGAGGATATTTTAGTGGTTGGCTCGGGGAGCTTGACCCATAACCTCTATGAGCTTCAGCCACAGGGTAGCCAGATACCGGCCTGGGTAGGTAGCTTTGCCGAGTGGGTTAATGCACGGCTGCGCGAGGGCGATCGTGACGCGCTGGCCAACTGGCAAACCGCCCCAGACGCCAAGCGCAATCATCCCACGCCAGAGCACTTCCAGCCGCTGCTGGCGGCTATGGGAGCAGGCGGCAGCGCCGCCACCCAGCTACACCACAGTGTTGAGCACGGCGTGCTGGCAATGGATGTCTATCAGTTTGCCTAGCGCTTACGCTGTGGGGCGGCGCTTCAAAGTGGTGCGTCGGTCATGGTAGGCAATGGCGAGCCCGCTGATCATAATCAGTACGCTGCCGACCCATACCCAGAGGTCGGGCAGTTCACCCCAGAACCACCAGCCTAGCAGCACTGCCCAGAGCATCGCGGTGTAATCAAACGGTGCCGCAATGGCTGCAGGTGCATAGCGAAACGCAAGAGTAATAAATGCCGTGGCCCCTACGCCTAACACGCCGGAACTACAAAGCCTAGCCAGTGCCAGGGCTGCGGCGTTTGCCATACCCAGGGCAAGCTGATTGCGGTGACCACCAGCGGCACCATGGTCATGTAGAACACCATGGCCCAGAGGTGCTCGTTCGCGCCATAGCGCCGCGCCGTGACCATCATCAGGGCATAAAATACCGCTGCGGCCAGCAAAATCATGGCGCCTAGTTGAAACGCATCTCCGCCCGGCCGAACTACAATCAGCACGCCCACAAAGCCTACCAGTGATGCTACAAGCACTGGCGGATCAATACGCTCACCTAAAAGCGGCACGGATAGCAGCGTGACAAATAGCGGTGCGACAAACGCAATGGCGGTGGCTTCTGCCAGGGTAACAGGGTTACCCCCCACACAAAGCACACCATGGTGGCGGTGTAGATCACCCCACGCAGAAGATGACCGCCTGGCCGCTTTGTGCGCAGCTTACGTAGCCCGCCGCTAAAATAAGCCAACAGAGCAATGAGCGGTAACGATACCAGCGTGCGGAAAAAAATAATTTGTATCGGGGAGTGCACCGCCCCTAACCCCTTTGATACTGCGTCCCCTAGTGCTAAAAACAGCACGCCTAAGCACATGCAAAGTATGCCTTTTAAGGATGGCGTCATAAACATGCTCCTTGTGTTGCTATTGTTATGGTCCTACTCGGATATCATCGACATACAATAAAAAGCCCCGCCAACGTACATTAGCGGGGCGGTGAACCACTGCGGTGGTTAAAGGCTTGCGTTGACCACCATACAATCCATGCCCTGCGCCTGAAGCGTTTGGAAAGCTTGCCGCGCCTGGGATTCGTTTAGCGAGACCACACGGGCGAAATACCGTGGCTTGTTATTGAAGTGGGTCGATCGCTACGCGCCCGCCGACACTGTTGGGTAAGCGCTGCACGGCTTGGCGAGCCAATTGCTCAGCTTGGGCCGCCTGGCTAAAGGCACCTACTTGAATGCCCCAGCCAGCAGAGGCCATTTGCGCAGTGGGAGATGCCGTCGCCAGCACGCGCTCCTGCTCAATAAAGGCTTGCAGTGGATCTTGCGAGGCAGCTTCTGGTGCCTCCTCACGTGCGGCCTCCGCTTGGAGAAGCTGGGCCTCAACGGTTTGTGCCGGCGTACTGTTAGACATGGGCCGTGTGGGTGATAGCGACGTGGCGGAGACATTAGCCATCATCGGTTGTGAGCGAGGCTGAGTAAGCGGTTGGGCTGGTCCCGCAAACCCCATAAACTCACTTGAGAAACTGGTATCAGCAAGCCATGAGCGTTGATCTCTTAGCGACGCACGCATAAAGCTGCGGTCTAGCAGATCTGCCATATGGGTATCACGGGAAGAGGAACTGAATCCACCCATCACTACGGCTACCATACGGCGGCCATAATGGACAGCAGTGGTGGCCACGGTAAAGCCTGAGGCGCGAATGAAACCAGTTTTTAAGCCATCGGCCCCTGGGTAGTCACGCACCAATCGGTTGTGGCTGGTATGGCGAGTACCGCGGTAGGTGAACTCCTGCAAACCGAAATAGTGGTAATACTGGGGAAAGTCCTGCATCACCCGCACCGAGAGCGTCAACATATCTCGCGCGGTGGTGATTTGCAGATCATCCGGTAAGCCCGAAGCATTGCGGAAGGTAGTGGCATTCATGCCCAACTCACTCGCCGTCGCCGTCATCAGGTTCGCAAAGCGTTGCTCGCTGCCTCCTAGTGCCTCTGCCACCACGACCGCCACATCGTTGGCAGAACGCACTGCTAAGGCGCGAATGGCCGTATCCACCGGGATAGAGCTACCTGCCGAGAGCCATAGTTTGGTCGCGGGCATGGCCGCTGCCTGGGCCGAGACGGACAGCGGCTGATTGAGGCTCAGCGTGCCATTTTCCAGCGCTTCAAACGTTAAATATAACGTCATCATTTTGGTTAGCGATGCGGGGTAGCGCGGCTCATCAGCATTTTCAGCGTACATTACCTCGCCGTTCTCCAGATCGACCACAATGCCTGCATAACGCGGGTTTCCCTGGGCACTAGCGCTGCCAACGAACGTCACGACGAGCACTATTAACAGCCATTGAGCTACCCAAGACGCTGCGCCCATTCTCCGTGTTGTTGCCATACCGACCTCTTGCTGATTGAACACGCCGCGATGCCGTTTACCGCTCTTACGGCTGCTGCTTTAGCCTAGCATGCCTACTGCATAAATTGATCTGCACATGTTTGATTAACACTCATAAGCCTAGGTATTTCCAGCGTAGAAGCATAAAAAAAACCGACCCAAAAGGGTCGGTTTTCATTTTGCTAAAAAAGAAGGGATAGCCTTACTCAGCTACAGCTTCTTCTTCAGCTACCGGACGGTCTACTAGCTCAACGTAAGCCATCGGGGCGTTGTCGCCAGTGCGGAAACCGCACTTGAGAATACGGATGTAACCACCCGGACGCTCGGCGTAACGCGGACCCAGCTCGTTGAACAGTTTGCCGACGGCTTCTTTGGAGCGCGTACGAGCAAACGCCAGACGGCGGTTTGCAACGCTATCCTGCTTACCCAGGGTGATCAGCGGCTCGATAACGCGACGCAGTTCCTTGGCCTTAGGCAGGGTTGTCTTGATAACTTCATGTTCGACCAGCGAGACAGACATGTTCTTGAACATGGCCTGACGGTGCGAGCTGGTACGATTCAGATGACGACCACTCTTACGATGACGCATGGTTGTGATTCCTTACCAAACTGGGACTCAAGTCGACACTCACGCGGAGGCCTTGTCGTCCTTCAGGCTAGCGGGTGGCCAATTTTCCAGCCGCATACCGAGGGACAAGCCACGCGCCGCCAATACATCTTTGATTTCATTCAAAGACTTTTTACCGAGGTTCGGGGTCTTCAACAGCTCCACTTCTGTGCGCTGAATCAGATCACCGATGTAGTAAATATTCTCGGCTTTTAGGCAGTTAGCGCTGCGTACGGTCAACTCAAGATCGTCTACGGGGCGCAATAGGATAGGATCAACGTGATCCTCTTCCTCGTCGACTTCCTGCTCTTTGTCAGCTTCCAGGTCGACGAAGGCGGCCAGCTGCTCTTGCAGAATGGTCGCACTGCGACGGATAGCCTCTTCCGGATCCAGGGTACCGTCAGTTTCCAGGTCGATAATCAGCTTATCGAGGTCGGTACGCTGCTCAACACGAGCGGCTTCGACCGAGTAGGAAACGCGGCGAACAGGGCTGAAGGTGGCATCCAGCTGCAGGCGGCCAATAGCACGGGTCTCTTCATCAGAGCCACGAGCGTCAGCCGGTTCGTAACCACGACCCAGCGATACCTTAAGCTGAATTTTCAGCTCGGCACCTTCATTGACGTGTGAATGACGTGGTCCGGGTTGACGATTTCGACGCTATGATCAAGCGCAATGGCGCCAGCGGTGACGACGGCTGGGCCCTGCTTGTTCAGCGAGAGCACCGCCTCATCGCGGCTGTGCATCTTGATCGCAACATCTTTCAAGTTCAGGAGGATTTCGATGACATCTTCCTGCACCCCTTCGAGCGCACTGTATTCGTGCTCTACACCGGCAATTTCAGCCTCTACCACGGCAGCGCCGGGCATGGATGAAAGCAGAATGCGACGAAGTGCATTCCCCAGGGTGTGACCAAAGCCGCGCTCGAACGGTTCGAGAACGATTTTGGCATGATGTGCGCTGATTTCTTCGACCTTGATGTCGCGAGGACGAAGAAACTTTGTCACTGAACGCTGCATATGAACACCTTTCAGGCTGCCAAACGGATACTGAGTACTCTAAAGCACAATACTCAAGAGCATCTGGGCGGTTAGCTTTGCTATCCCGCCCAGGCCTACAGAAGCAGAAACGTAAATCAAACTGCTTACTTGGAGTACAGCTCGACGATCAGGTTTTCGTTGATGTCGGCAGACAGGTCACCGCGTTCAGGCAGAGCCTTGAAAGTGCCTTCCATCTTCTTGGCGTCGATTTCGATCCAAGCGATGTCGCCACGGTTGGCAGCAATGCTCAACGCGTTTTGAATACGGGCTTGGTTCTTCGCCTTTTCACGGATAGCAACAACGTCACCGGGCTTCACTTGGTAGGAAGCAACGTTAACGGTGCGGCCTGTCACGGAAATCGCCTTGTGGCTGACCAGCTGACGCGCTTCAGAGCGAGTCGAGCCGAAGCCCATGCGGTAGACGACGTTGTCCAGTCGGGATTCAAGCAGTTGCAGCAATACTTCACCGGTCGCACCTTTCAGGCGAGCGGCTTCTTTGTAGTATTTGCGGAACTGCTTTTCGAGTACGCCATACATACGGCGTACTTTCTGCTTCTCACGAAGCTGCAAGCCGTAGTCGGAAAGACGGTGCGGACGCTGGCCGTGTACACCCGGGATTTGCTCGGATTTACACTTTTTCTCGAAGGGAGTCACGCCACTCTTCAGGAAGAGGTCGGTGCCTTCACGACGAGACAATTTGCACTTAGGTCCAATATAACGAGCCATGAATCTGTCTCCTTAAACGCGGCGTTTCTTAGGCCGGACGGCAGCCATTATGGGGAATGGGCGTCGCGTCTACGATGCTTTGCACGCGGAAGCCGGCGGCATTCAGTGCGCGCACGGCGGATTCACGGCCGGGACCGGGGCCTTTGACCAGCACGTCTACGTTTTTCACACCATACTCGGCTGCAGCAGTCGCTGCACGTTCACTTGCTACTTGAGCAGCGAACGGGGTGCTCTTGCGAGAACCACGAAAACCCGAACCACCGGCTGTTGCCCAAGAGAGAGCGTTGCCCTGGCGGTCTGTGATCGTCACGATCGTGTTGTTAAAAGAGGCATGGATGTGCGCTACGGCGTCCACTACCTGCTTTTTAACCTGTTTACGGTTAGTACGCGGGTTAGCCATGTTGATGTCTATTCCTGTCTTAACGTCAGCTCTCTATTAAAGAGCCTGCGTGTTATTTGCGGATCGGCTTACGCGGGCCCTTACGGGTACGCGCGTTAGTCTTAGTCCGCTGACCACGCAGCGGAAGACTACGACGATGAAGCAGACCACGGTAGCAGCCTAAGTCCATGAGACGCTTGATGTTAAGCGTGACATCACGACGAAGGTCGCCTTCTACGGTAAACTTACCAACTTCAGAACGCAGGGTATCCAGCTCGTCGCCAGACAGATCCTGGATCTTGGCAGTCGGCGCGATACCGGCAGCAGCACAGATGTGCTGAGCGCGAGTACGGCCAATCCCGAAGATATAGGTCAGCGAGATCGCCGCATGCTTGTTGTCCGGGATATTGACGCCTGCAATACGCGCCATCAGCTTACTCCGAAATTTGAGCGGCTTGCTCGTTTATTCATCTACAAAAGGCGCAACAGCATACCCCTTTAAGAGCCCTAAGGCAAGGGGTATGCCGGCACCGGCTTAATACAGCCCAGGTTTAGCCGTGACGCTGTTTGTGCCGCGGTTCGATGCAAATGACGCGAACAGCGCCATTGCGACGAATAATCTTACAGTTACGGCACATCTTCTTTACGGAAGCTCGAACTTTCATCGTTCTCTCCAATTCGCAACGGCGCGCCTCGGCACATGATGCCGCCGCTACCGTAGCCTTTCAGGTTGGACTTCTTCATCACTGAGTCATATTGATGCGACATGAGATGCGACTGCACCTGGGCCATGAAGTCCATGATGACCACTACCACGATCAGAAGCGACGTTCCGCCGAAGAAGAACGGTACGTTCCACGCTACGATCAGGAACTGGGGCATCAAGGAAACCGCAGTGATATACAAGGCACCGAACAGAGTGAGACGAGTCATCACCTGGTCGATATAGCGAGCGGTCTGCTCGCCGGGGCGAATGCCCGGCAGGAAGGCGCCTGACTTTTTCAAATTGTCAGCCACATCCTTGGGGTTGAAGACCAGCGCTGTGTAAAAGAAGCAGAAGAATACCACTGCCGCCGCGAAAAGCAAGATGTAAAGCGGTTGGCCGGGGCCTAACGTTTGTGATGCACGCTACAACCACTCCATCCCTTCACCAGCACCCACCCACTGACCGATAGAGGCCGGGAAGAGAAGAATACGAAAGCAAAAATAGCTGGAAAAAACACCCGCCATGTTTACTTTCAAAGGTAAGTAGCTGCTTTGGCCTGCATACATCTTATTGCCGACCTGGCGTCGCGGGTAGTTCACTTTAAGGCGGCGCTGACCGCGCTCAATGAACACCACAAACGCAACGGTGGCAATACCTAGCACTGACAGCGCTAACAGCGGAAGAACATTCCAGGCCCCTTCATTGCGAGCAAGCTCAAACGCTTGCCCCACGGCACTGGGCAGCCCAGCGACGATCCCTGCGAAGATCAGCAGCGATATGCCGTTGCCGATACCCTTCTCAGTGATCTGCTCACCTAGCCACATCATAAACACCGCGCCTGACACAAATGTGATGATCGCAGTGAAATAGAAGCTGAAGTCAGCGCTGTAAGCGATGCCTTGGCTAGCCAGACCCACGGACATGCCGGTAGCCTGGACAAGTGCCAGTATCACCGTGCCGTAGCGGGTGTACTGGCTGATCTTGCGGCGGCCAGCCTCGCCCTCTTTCTTGAGCTGTTCAAGATGAGGGGAGACCGCAGTCATAAGCTGCATGATAATCGACGCCGATATATAAGGCATAATGCCCAAGGCGAGGACGCTCATGCGCTCCAGGGCGCCACCCGAGAACATGTTGAACATGCCTAGGATGGTGCCCTGTTGCTCCCTAAACAAGGCAGCAAGCTGGTCAGGATTGATACCGGGAACGGGAATGTGGGCACCAATACGGTACACCACGATGGCGAGGAGCACGAAGCGCAAACGCGCCCACAGTTCACTCAGACCGCTGCCCATCGCCGGCATATTTCCTGACTTGGCCATTTAGTCCTCTACCTTGCCGCCAGCGGCTTCGATCGCTTCACGGGCACCTTTGGTGACCTTGATACCACGAACGGTAACCGCCTTATTCAGTTCGCCAGAAAGGATGATCTTCGCGTGTTGCGTAGCATCCTTCAGCACGTTGGCTTGCTTCAGAGTTTCCATAGTGACTTCGTCTCCGGCAACTTTGGCAAGCTCAGCCAGGCGTACTTCTTCAGATACCAGCGACTTAGCAGACGTGAAGCCAAACTTCGGCAAACGACGCTGCAGCGGCATCTGACCGCCTTCGAAACCAGGCTTGACGCTACCGCCACTGCGAGATTTCTGACCTTTGTGGCCACGGCCGCCGGTCTTACCAAGACCGGAACCGATACCACGGCCAACGCGCTTTTCAGCGGGTTTGGAGCCCGGTGCCGGGCTCAGGGTATTGAGTTTCATGGATTACTCTCCCTCAACGCGCACAAGGTAGTTAACCTTGTGGATCATGCCGCGCACGGCAGGGGTGTCTTCCAGCTCAACCGTATGACCGATGCGACGCAGACCCAGGCCTTTCATAGTAGCCTTGTGCTTGGGCAAAACGCCGATGGTGCTGCGGATCTGGGTAACCTTGATCGTTGCTGCCATGGTGCCTTACCCCGTGATCGCTTCGACAGACAGACCGCGCTTAGCGGCCACGTCTTCCGGTGCTTGCATGGAGGAGAGACCTTTGACAGTCGCCCGTTCCACGTTAACCGGGTTGGTGGAACCGTAGCACTTGGCCAGTACATCGTGGACACCGGCTAGCTCTAGTACAGAGCGCATGGCGCCTCCGGCGATGATACCGGTACCTTCAGAGGCCGGCTGCATGTACACCTTGGAAGCGCGATGACGGGCTTTTACCGGGTACTGCAGTGTGTGGCCTGCAAGGTTAACCTTGACCATGTTGCGACGAGCTTGGTCCATCGCTTTCTGGATTGCGACCGGCACTTCACGCGCCTTGCCACGACCGAAACCGACACGACCTTTACCATCACCAACGACGGTCAGTGCGGTGAAGCCGAAAATACGACCACCTTTGACCACCTTGGCGACGCGGTTGACCTGCACTAACTTCTCTTGCAGATCGCCGCTTTGCTGTTCGTTCTTCGCCATCGTAAAACCCTTTAGAATTCCAGGCCGCCTTCACGAGCGGCGTCGGCCAGAGCCTTGACGCGACCGTGATACTTAAAGCCAGCACGGTCGAAGGCCACCTGGGTGATGCCTGCTTCTTTAGCTCGCTCAGCAATCAGAGCACCGACCTTAGAGGCCGCGTCTGTGTTGCCGGTCGCACCCTCGCGCAGTGCTTTGTCCAGCGTAGAAGCACTGGCTAGCACTTTGCCACCATCCGGCGAGATAATCTGCGCGTAGATGTGACGCGGGGTACGGTTGACGCACAGGCGATACACGCCCAGCTCGCGGATCTTGGCGCGAGCGCGGCGGGCACGACGGAGACGAGATTCTTTCTTCGCGTTCATAACCCTGCCTTACTTCTTCTTGGCTTCTTTGCGACGCACCTGCTCGTCGGCGTACCGAACACCCTTGCCTTTATACGGCTCAGGCGGACGGAAGGCGCGGATTTCCGCGGCGCACTGACCGAGCATCTGCTTGTCCGCGCTTTTCAGCACGATCACGGTGTTTTTCGGCGTTTCCGCTGTAACACCCTTAGGCAGTTCGTAGTCGACCGGGTGCGAGAAGCCCAGTGAAAGATTGAGCGTCTGGCCCTTAGCTTGGGCACGATAACCGACGCCAACAATTTCGAGAGTTTTTGTGAAACCCTCGGATACGCCCGTTACCAGGTTCTGAACCAAGGCGCGGGTAGTACCGGCCATTGCCCAGCTCTTGGCAGACTCACTCGGGGCGAAGGTCAGCTGACCATCTTCCTGACCGATCACCACGTCTTGGTGAACAGTCATAGATAGTGTGCCCTGGCCGCC
Source organism: Vreelandella lionensis (assembly GCF_002087295.1). GTDB lineage: Bacteria > Pseudomonadota > Gammaproteobacteria > Pseudomonadales > Halomonadaceae > Vreelandella > Vreelandella lionensis. Next base: position 43,783 of record NZ_MWVI01000097.1, read on the forward strand.
TTTGGCGGTCAGCTGGTCGGCATTGATTTTAACCTCAACGCCGGCAGGCACTTTAACCGGATATTTCGCTATGCGGGACATTCCAGCCTCCTAGAATACGGTGCAGATGACTTCGCCACCGACGCCTGCTTGGCGCGCGGCACGATCGGTCATGACACCATTAGAGGTGGTGACAATCGCGATACCCAGACCATCGGCGACCTTAGGCAGGTTGTCCTTGCCCTTGTACTGGCGCAGAGACGGCTTGGAAAACCCGCTGAATGTGCTCAATAACCGGCTTGCCCTCAAAATACTTGAGAGTCACGGTGAGCTCGGGTTTAACGCCTTCAGCCACCGTAAAGTCGGTAATGTAGCCTTCTTCCTTTAGCACTCGGGCCACTTCAACTTTCAGCTTGGAGGACGGCATGGTAGCCGTCTCCTTGGTGGCCATCTGCGCATTGCGGATACGGGTAAACATATCCGCCAGAGTGTCTTGCATGCTCATTTAATGTGCGCTCCTGATGATTCTACGTGGCGTTACCAGCTGGACTTTTTCAGACCAGGGACGTCGCCACGCAGCGGCTTCACGCAGCTTGTTACGGCCGAGACCGAACTTGTTGTAAAAACCGTGCGTACGGCCAGTCACGCGGCAGCGGTTACGCTGACGCACCGGGCTTGAGTCGCGCGGCAGTTGCTGCAGCTTCAGCGTCGCCTCGAAACGATCTTCTTCAGAAGCGTTCACGTCCGAGATGATTTTCTTGAGATCTGCGCGCTTAGCCGCATACTTCTCGACTAGCTGAGTACGCTTGAGCTCACGCTCTACCATACTTTTCTTAGCCATGATCCAACCCTTATTTCTTGAACGGGAAGTTCAGTGCAGCTAATAGCGCACGACCTTCCTCGTCGGTGTTGGCGGTAGTAGTGATAGTGACGTCCAGCCCCCGTACGCGATCGATTTTATCATACTCGATCTCTGGGCAGATGATCTGCTCACGCACACCCATAGAGTAATTGCCGCGACCGTCAAAAGACTTCGGATTGAGACCACGGAAGTCACGCACGCGAGGCATCGCAATGTTTACCAAGCGGTCCAGGAAGTCCCACATGCGCGCGGAGCGCAGCGTTACTTTGATACCGATTGGCCAACCTTCGCGCACCTTGAAGCCCGCGATGGACTTGCGTGCCTTGGTCACCAGCGGCTTTTGACCAGAGAGTTTCTCCAGGTCGCCGATGGCATTGTCGATCAGCTTTTTATCGCTGACCGCTTCGCCTATACCCATGTTCAGAGTCACTTTCGTGATCCGGGGTACCTGCATTACGTTGGCGTAGCTGAACTGCTCTTTGAGTTGAGCCACCACCTCGTTTTGATAACGTTCTTTCAAGTTCGCCATTTTGCTACCCGACTCGCGTTAGGCGTCGATCTGCGTCTGCGTCGACTTGTAGATACGTACCTTGGTACCGTCTTCCTTAACTTGGAAGCCGACGCGATCCGCCTTACCGGTCTCCGAATGGAAGATGGCCACGTTGGACGCGTGAATCGGAGCCTCACGCTCGACGATACCGCCCTGATTACCCGCCATGGGATTAGGCTTGGTGTGACGTTTAATCATGTTCACACCGGACACCACGAAGCGGTTTTCTAATACCCGCTTAACAGTGCCACGCTTGCCTTTATCCTTACCGGCGATCACGATGACTTCATCGTCACGTTTGATCTTTTGCATATCCGCCTCGCTCCTTACAGCACTTCAGGCGCTAGGGAAATGATCTTCATGAACTTCTCATTACGAAGTTCACGAGTTACCGGCCCGAAGATACGCGTGCCGATCGGCTGTTCGTTGGTGTTGTTCAACAAAACTGCCGCATTTCCATCGAAACGGATCAGCGAACCGTCACTACGACGGACGCCACTACGGGTGCGAACTACTACCGCTTTCAGCACTTGGCCTTTTTTGACCTTACCGCGCGGAATAAGCTTCTTTCACCGTTACTTTAATGACGTCACCAACGCGGGCGTAACGACGGTGTGAACCGCCTAGCACCTTGATGCATTGCACCCGGCGCGCTCCGCTGTTGTCGGCGACATCCAGCATTGTCTGAGTCTGAATCATCGGTTTTCTCCAAACCTAATCTGACTGCACTGGTTGGACAGACCTAGGAATTAACCTTTAGCCTGCTCGACCACCTCGACCAGCGTCCAGGCTTTCTTCTTGGAAAGCGGACGGCACTCCTGAATGGAAACCGTATCGCCTGCCTTTGCCTGGTTCGCCTCATCATTGGGCGTGCAGCTTGGTGGAGCGCTTAACGTATTTTCCGTAGATCGGGTGACGCTCACGACGCTCGATCATAACGACGATGGACTTATCCATCTTGTCGCTGACCACCTTGCCGGTCAGCGTACGTGTTTTCTTCTCTTCGGCCATCTCAATCACCTGCCTTCTCGTTGAGCATAGTCTTAACGCGGGCGATATCCCGACGGACCTGCTTGAGCAGATGAGTCTGGCTCAGTTGGCCTGTGGCCTTCTGCATGCGCAGGTTAAACTGCTCGCGGAGGAGCTCGAGGAGCTGCTCTTTGAGCTCTCCTACGGACTTTTCACGAATTTCCTGGGCTTTCATCACATCACCGTCCGTTTCGCAAAGGTGGTGGACAGGGGCATCTTCTGGGCGGCCAGTTCAAATGCTTCACGGGCCAACTCTTCGGATACACCTTCAATTTCATACAGAACCCGACCCGGCTGGATCTGGGCTACCCAGTACTCAACTGAACCTTTACCCTTACCCATACGAACTTCGAGCGGCTTCTTGGAGATCGGCTTGTCAGGGAAAACGCGGATCCAGATCTTACCGCCACGCTTAACGTGACGTGTGATCGCACGACGGCCTGCTTCGATCTGGCGCGCAGTAATGCGGCCACGACCAGTTGCTTTGAGACCGTATTCCCCGAAGCTGATCTTGCTTCCGCGATGCGCCAGGCCACGGTTGCGGCCTTTCATCATCTTGCGGAATTTCATACGCTTGGGCTGTAACATCGACTCGCTCTCCCCTTACCTGGAACCTTTCTTCTTGGGCGCGTTGCCGGCAGGCTGCTGTTGCTTAGCCTTGGCACGTACTTCCTCGATACCGCCGAGGATTTCACCCTTGAAGATCCACACTTTGACGCCGATGACGCCGTAGGTGGTGTGAGCTTCGTAAGTGGCGTAGTCAATGTCCGCACGCAGAGTGTGCAGCGGAACGCGACCTTCGCGGTACCATTCGGTACGTGCGATTTCGGCACCACCCAGACGACCTGACAGCTGAATCTTATGCCGCCAGCGCCAAGACGCATTGCGTTTTGTACCGCGCGCTTCATCGCACGACGGAACATAACGCGACGCTCAAGCTGACCTGCTACGTTAGCAGCAACCAGCTTGGCATCCAGCTCCGGCTTGCGAACTTCTTCGATGTTCACATGAACCGGAACACCCATCATCTCGGTGAGATCGCGACGCAGACGGTCGACATCTTCACCTTTCTTACCAATCACAATACCCGGACGGGCAGTGTGAATGGTGATGCGGGCATTGTTAGCCGGACGCTCGATGTGAATGCGGCTTACGGAGGCGTTTTTCAAACGCTCTTCCAGGAAGCTGCGCACTTCGAGATCGTTGTTGAGCTTATCGGCATAGGCGCCGCGCTCGGCATACCAGACAGAAGCATGGTCTTTGACGATGCCCAGTCGAATGCCTGTTGGATTGACTTTCTGACCCATCTGGTCGACTCCTACTTCTCGGCTACCTTGACGGTGATGTGGCAGGTGCGCTTCAAGATACGATCCGCACGGCCTTTGGCGCGCGGCTTGATACGCTTAAGCGTCATGCCCTCATCGACGCAGATGGTCGAGACACGCAGCTCGTCGATGTCCATGCCGTTGTTTTCTTCCGCATTCGCGATGGCGGACTGAAGCACTTTCTTGACCAGTTTGGCAGCCTTCTTCGGGGAGAAGGTCAGCAGGTCAAGAGCTTCGGCGACCGGTTTACCGCGCACCTGGTCAGCCACCAAACGGGCCTTCTGTGCGGCTAAAGCAGCGCCACTCAGCTTAGCTGTGACTTCCATCTCTTAATCCTCTCTGGCTTACCGTTTGGCGTTCTTGTCCGCCGCATGCCCGCGATAAGTGCGAGTAGCAGCGAATTCGCCCAGCTTGTGACCAACCATGTCCTCGGAAACATGCACCGGGACGTGTTGGCGACCGTTATGGACAGCGATTGTGAGGCCTACCATGTTTGGCAGGATCATCGAACGACGCGACCAAGTCTTGATCGGTTTACGGTCGTTCTTCTCCACTGCAGCCTCTACCTTCTTCAAAAGATGAAGGTCAATGAAGGGACCTTTCTTTAGTGAACGTGGCACAGCCGTTACCTCTTAATGTCTTGGCAATTTAGATCAACGTGTCTTATTACGACGACGAACGATCAGCTTGTCGGTGCGCTTGTTCTTACGCGTCTTGTGACCCTTAGTCGGCACGCCCCATGGGGATACCGGGTGACGACCACCACTGGTGCGGCCTTCACCACCACCGTGCGGGTGATCCACCGGGTTCATCGCGACACCGCGAACAGTCGGACGCACCCTCTCCAGCGCTTCGCACCGGCCTTGCCAAGTTGACGCAGGCTGTGCTCGGAGTTGCTCACTTCACCCAAGGTTGCGCGGCATTCAGCCAAAACCTTGCGCATTTCGCCAGAGCGAAGACGCAGGGTGGCGTAATTACCTTCACGAGCAACCAGCTGAGCGCTAGTACCGGCACTGCGAGCAATCTGCGCGCCTTTACCCGGCTTCAGTTCGATACCGTGAACGGTAGAACCCAGCGGGATGTTACGCAGAGGCAAGGCATTGCCTTTCTTGATGGGCGCGTTAACACCAGATTCCAGCACGTCACCCGCGCTGACACCTTTCGGGGCAAGGATGTAACGACGCTCGCCATCGGCATACTTCAGCAGCGCAATGTGCGCACTGCGGTTCGGGTCGTGCTCCAGACGCTCAACAGTGGCAGGAATGCCATCTTTGGTGCGTTTGAAGTCGATCAACCGATAGTGATGACGGTGACCACCGCCCACGTGGCGGGTGGTGATGCGACCGTAGTTGTTACGGCCACCGGACTTGGACTGTTTTTCCAAAAGCGGTGCATAAGCACGGCCCTTGTACAGTTCCTCACCAACGATCTTGACGACGTGGCGACGACCGGAGGCTGTGGGTTTGGTCTTGACGATTGCCATTATCCGTACTCCTGCCCTTATTCGGCGCCAGAGAAGTCTTCGAGCGTTTCACCCGCAGCCAGGGGCACATACGCTTTGCGGTAACCCTTCCGCAGGCCAACGCCGTGAGCAGTACGCTTTGTTTTACCCTTAACGTTCAGCACCTGAACGCTGCCGACCTTCTTGCCGAACAGTGCTTCAACGGCTTTCTTGATCTCGGGCTTGGTAGCATCGCTTGCCACCTTGAAAACGTACTGGTTGCGCTCGGCTGCCATCGCGGCCTTTTCGGTCACGTGCGGTCCAAGCAGAACCTTGAATACGCGTTCCTGGTTCATGCCAGCTTCTCCTCGAATTTACGCAGGGCGGAGACGGTGACCAGGACCTTATCAAAGGCAACCAGGCTCACCGGATCAGCTGCAGCGACATCCACCACATCGACGTGGGGAAGGTTGCGTGCGGCCAGATAGAGCGTTTCGTCAACTTCTTCAGTGACGATCAACACTTTCTCAAGGTTGAGCTCTTTCAGCTTGGCAGCTACCTGCTTGGTCTTCGGCGCTTCTACGCTGAACTCTTAAATAGCGACTAAACGCTCTTGACGTCCCAGCTCAGACAGGATGGAACGCATCGCCGCGCGGTACATTTTGCGGTTAACTTTCTGGCTGAAGTCCCTGAGGACGCGCCGCAAAAGTAACACCGCCACTGCGCCACAGCGGAGAGCGAATAGTACCGGCACGTGCACGACCGGTACCCTTCTGACGCCACGGCTTCTTACCACCACCACGTACGTCGGAACGGTTCTTTTGAGCGCGTGTACCCTGACGGCCACCAGCCAAGTAGGCGGTAACGACCTGGTGCACCAGCGCTTCGTTGAATTCTTTGCCAAAAGTGGCGTCGGCTACTTCAACGGTACCCGTGCCTGCAGCAAGATTCAGATTCATTGGTAATTATCCCCTTCAGCCAGCTTTCACGGCGCTGCGAACGATAACGTCGCTACCGGTAGCACCCGGTACTGCGCCTTTGATCAGCAGCAGGTTACGCTCGGCGTCGACACGGACGATCTCAAGGCTCTGTACGGTGCAACGGGTGTTACCCATTTGACCGGCCATTTTCTTGCCTTTGAATACGCGACCAGGTGTCTGACACATGCCGATAGAACCCGGCGCGCGATGCGACAGGGAGTTACCATGGCTGTTGTCTTGGGTACGGAAGTTCCAGCGCTTAACAGCACCCTGGAAGCCTTTACCCTTAGAGGTGCCGGTCACGTCGATCATTTGACCAGCTTCGAAGAGGGATACGGTGAGTTCGCCACCCACTTCAGGAGCTTCTTCGCCTTCTGCAAGACGGAATTCCATCAGTGAACGACCAGCCTAAACACCCGCCTTGGCAAACTGTCCAGCTTGCGCTTTGGTGAGGTGCTTGGCTTTACGAGAACCTGTAGTCACCTGAACCGCTGCGTAGCCGTCAGACTCAATGGTCTTAACGCGCGTTACACGGTTAGGATCAACTTCAATAACGGTCACGGGCACGGATGCGCCATCTTCGGTAAAGACACGGGTCATCCCGGCCTTTTTACCGACTAAACCGATAGTCATACTCAGTCTCCTATAGTGTACGGGGCTATCACCCGCTATGGCTGCCCTTTCCAGAGCATTCCACTAGCACATTGTGTGGCGCCTCACGGCGCGGCGGCTGCTGCTCACATACTAAAAACGGTGAGCGCTGGGCCGCGAAGTGTCTAGTGTATTAGTCGAACTTGATTTGCACGTCTACGCCAGCGGCGAGATCGAGCTTCATCAGCGCATCAACAGTTTTCTCGGTCGGCTCAAAGATGTCGAGCACACGCTTGTGAGTACGAATCTCATACTGATCACGCGCATCTTTGTTGACGTGCGGTGAAATCAGAATGGTATAGCGCTCGCGGTTGGTTGGCAGCGGAATCGGCCCACGAACCTGAGCACCAGTACGCTTAGCGGTTTCAACGATCTCCGCTGTGGACTGATCGATCAGGCGATGGTCGAACGCTTTCAACCGAATGCGAATCTTTTGGTTCTGCATTTGCCCTAAACTCCAATGGATGTCGACGGCGCGAGCCGTCTACCCACGCATTCAAAGGATGCGCATTATAGGCACGCCAAAAGCACATGTCATACATTTGCGATTGGTGCGCAGAAAAGGGGGCTCACAAGAGCCCCCTCTCATCATCAAGTAATCAGATTACTTAACGATCTTGGCCACAACGCCAGCACCAACGGTACGACCACCTTCGCGAATAGCGAAGCGCAGACCGTCGTCCATAGCGATCGGAGCGATCAGGGTAACAACCATTTTCACGTTGTCGCCCGGCATTACCATGTCAACGCCTTCCGGCAGTTCACAAGTACCAGTTACGTCAGTGGTACGGAAGTAGAACTGCGGACGGTAGCCCTTGAAGAAAGGCGTGTGACGACCACCTTCTTCTTTGGACAGTACGTATACTTCTGCTTCGAAGGTAGTGTGCGGGTTGATGGTGCCCGGCTTGGCCAGAACCTGACCACGCTCGACGTCATCACGCTTAGTACCACGCAGCAGGGCGCCAACGTTCTCACCCGCACGACCTTCGTCGAGCAGCATACGGAACATTTCAACGCCAGTAACGATGGTTTTGGTGGTGTCGCGGATACCCACGATTTCCACTTCTTCACCGGCTCTTAACGATACCGCGCTCTACACGACCGGTAACAACAGTACCACGGCCAGAGATAGAGAATACGTCTTCGATCGGCATCAGGAACGGCTGGTCGATAGCACGCTCCGGCTCAGGGATGTACTCATCCAGAGCTTTGATCAGGTTAGCTACCGCAGTAGTACCCATGCCGTTCTCGTCTTCACCATTCAGCGCCATCAGGGCAGAACCAGTGATGATCGGCGTGTCGTCGCCCGGGAAGTCGTACTCGTCGAGGAGTTCACGAACGTCCATCTCGACCAGCTCGAGCAGCTCTTCGTCATCAACCATGTCCGCTTTGTTCAGGAACACAACGATGAACGGAACGCCAACCTGGCGAGACAGCAGGATGTGCTCGCGAGTCTGCGGCATGGGGCCGTCAGCGGCAGAACATACCAGGATCGCGCCGTGCATCTGGGCAGCACCGGTGATCATGTTCTTGACGTAGTCAGCGTGTCCCGGGCAGTCAACGTGAGCGTAGTGACGCTCTTCAGACTGGTACTCAACGTGAGATGTAGCGATGGTGATACCGCGCTCACGCTCTTTCGGAGCGTTATCGATGGTATCAAACTCACGCCAGTCGCCGCCGAAAACCTCAGCAGACACACGGGTCAGGGCCGCTGTCAGAGTCGTTTTACCGTGGTCGACGTGACCGATGGTGCCGACGTTGACGTGCGGTTTGGAACGTTCAAATTTTTCCTTAGCCACTGCTATAACCTCTTTACGCTAGCTAACGGTTAACCGTTTTGATTGATGACGGCTTCAACGACGCTGGAGGGCGCCTCCTCGTACTTCGCGAACTCCATAGAGTAGCTCGCACGGCCCTGGGTCTGTGAGCGCAGATCGGTTGCGTAACCGAACATCTCACCCAGTGGCACCGTTGCACGAAGGACTTGACCAGAAGAAGAGTCATCCATGCCCTGCACCAGACCGCGACGACGGCTCAGGTCGCCCATGACGTCACCCATAAACTCTTCGGGGGTCACGGTTTCGACCTTCATCACCGGCTCCAGCAGCACGGCCTTGGCCTTCCTGGCACCTTCTTTCACTGCCATAGAAGAAGCAATCTTGAACGCAGTCTCGTTGGAGTCCACGTCGTGGAAGGAGCCATCGAACAGCGACACTTTAACGTCGATCATCGGGTAACCCGCGATGACGCCGTTTTTGAGCTGCTCATAAGCACCCTTCTCAACCGCAGGCACGTATTCCTTCGGAACCACACCACCTACGATCTCAGAGTTGAATTTGAAGAAAATTTCGTCTTCGCCTTCCCCCTTCTCTTCTGCAGTCAGCGGCTCAATACGCAGCCACACATGACCGTACTGACCACGACCACCGGACTGACGTACGAACTTGCCTTCCTGCTCGACGCTGCCGCGAATCGTTTCGCGGTAGGCAACCTGCGGCTTACCGATGTTCGCTTCTACCTTGAACTCGCGACGCATACGGTCAACGATGATGTCCAGGTGCAGCTCACCCATACCAGAAATAATGGTCTGGCCGGTTTCTTCGTCGGTCTTAACCTGGAAAGAGGGATCTTCCTGGGCTAGTTTACCCAGTGCAACGCCCATTTTTTCCTGGTCAGCTTTGGACTTCGGCTCAACGGCAACCGAGATTACCGGATCCGGGAACTCCATGCGCTCGAGAACGATCTTGTTGTCGATATCGCACAGGGTGTCACCGGTGGTGACGTCCTTCAGACCGATACAAGCGGCGATGTCGCCTGCCAGTATTTCTTTGATCTCTTCGCGGGAGTTGGCGTGCATCTGAACGATACGACCAACACGCTCTTTCTTCTGCTTAACAGAGTTATAAACGCCGTCACCAGATTTCAGAACGCCCGAATAAACGCGAATAAAGGTCAGCGTACCAACGAAGGGGTCGGTGGCGATTTTAAAAGCCAACGCCGCAAACGGCGCACTGTCATCCGCCACACGGGTAGCAATGGTGCCGTCTTTATCGTCCAACCCACCTTCAATCGCCTTAACTTCCGTCGGCGAAGGCATGTATTCGATAACGCCGTCCAGAACCGCCTGAACACCTTTGTTCTTGAACGCAGAACCACAGGTAACCAGAACGATTTCGTTGGCCAGGGTACGCGCGCGCAGACCAGCCTTGATTTCAGCGACGGTTAGCTCGCCTTCTTCAAGGTACTTGTCCATCAGCTCTTCAGAGCCTTCAGCGGCAGCTTCAACCATCTCTTCGCGATACTTCTCAGCTGTTTCTTGCAGTTCAGCCGGAATATCGACGAGGTCGAAGTTCATGCCCAGGCTCTCTTCGTCCCAGAAGATGGCTTTCATCTCGATCAGGTCGATAACTCCTTTGAAGTCTTCTTCCGTACCCCAGTTGATCTGAATGGGCACAGCATTAGCGTTGAGACGCTCTTTCAGCTGGTTAACAACCATGAAGAAGTCAGCGCCGGTACGGTCCATCTTGTTGACGAAGACCATGCGCGGAACTTCATACTTGTTAGCCTGACGCCATACTGTTCGGTCTGCGGCTGAACGCCGGAGGAGCCGCACAGTACAACGACCGCGCCATCAAGAACACGCAGCGAACGCTCAACTTCGATAGTGAAGTCAACGTGCCCGGGGGTGTCGATGATGTTAATGCGGTGCTCATCAAACTGCTTACTCATGCCCTGCCAGAAACAGGCAGTTGCAGCTGAGGTGATAGTGATACCACGCTCCTGCTCCTGCTCCATCCAGTCCATGGTCGCTGCACCGTCGTGTACTTCACCCACCTTGTGGGAAAGACCGGTGTAGAACAGTACGCGTTCAGTTGTCGTGGGTTTTACCCGCGTCAACGTGAGCGACGATACCGATATTGCGATAGCGATTTAGTGGAGTCTTGCGTGCCACGGTGAAGCTCCCGTTAGTTGGCGATGCTCGTTAATCCAGCGGTGCTATTTCTGCCTATGCCACCGCCGCCATCGATAACGATAGCAGCGGCGTGTGGCAGCATGACGAAAAATTTCTTTAACGCAGCGCAACCGACAGCAGAAAACACAAACTTAGAAACGCCGAGCTTAGAAACGATAGTGAGAGAAGGCCTTGTTGGCTTCTGCCATACGGTGCACATCTTCACGCTTCTTAACAGCCGAGCCTTTGCCTTCAGCGGCATCCAGCATTTCACCTGCCAGGCGCTGAACCATCGTTTTCTCACCGCGACGACGCGCAGCGTCTACCAACCAGCGCATAGCTAGCGCTTGGCGGCGTGACGGACGAACTTCAACCGGTACCTGATAGGTCGCACCACCAACGCGGCGCGATTTTACTTCGACCATCGGCTGGATGGTTTCCAGCGCTTTGTCGAAGATTTCCAGCGGCTCTTCTTTGCTACGCTCGGCAACCTTGTCCACCGCACCATAAACGATGCGCTCAGCTACGGACTTCTTGCCGCTGACCATCAGGTGGTTCATGAACTTCGCCAGACGCTCACTTCCGAACTTAGGATCCGGCAGGAGTTCGCGTTTAGCTACAACTCTTCTTCTAGGCATGATAAGCCCTCAATTAAGGATCCTTCAGGTAAACCCGGGACTAACATGCGCTTTCAGCGTTGCCCGACCTTACTCTTATCAGACCGTCATATTCGTGTGAAAGGTAACGCCACAGCGCGACGGGCGCTGCGATAAGCTGTCTTAGGACTTCGGACGCTTAGTACCGTACTTAGAACGACCCTGCTTACGGTTCTGTACGCCAGAGGTGTCAAGGGCGCCACGAACGGTGTGATAACGCACACCTGGCAAATCCTTTACACGGCCGCCGCGAATCAGAACAACAGAGTGCTCTTGGAGGTTGTGACCTTCACCACCAATGTAAGAAGACACTTCAAAGCCATTCGTCAGGCGCACACGGCAGACCTTACGCAGGGCCGCGTTCGGCTTCTTAGGGGGAGTGGTGTAAACGCGCGTACAAACGCCACGTTTTTGCGGGCATGCCTGAAGCGCAGGCACGTCACTTTTAGTGACGGGGCGCTTGCGCGGCTTGCGCACTAGCTGATTAATCGGTGCCATGGTGTTTAGCGGACTCCAATGGTTGCCTTAGCCTTTAAAAAGTACTAGCAGCGGATGCGGGCGCACCCGCCCCACTGTTAAAGGCTGCGCATTCTAAAGGCTGACCCTAGGTGGCATCAAGTCTTGCTGGCGAATTCGCCAGCAAGACTGGGCCATAAGGGCCAGCCACTCGTTGTTGCTCGTTGCCTACCAGTGATTACAAATCGTCGTCTGAATCAAGGGCTGTCAACTGAGCGCCAAGCTCCTGCCCTACCTCGGTGGCCGAGGGATTGAACAGACGCTCTACGTCTTCGCGCTTCCGACGAAGCTCTGCGTGGTGAGTCAGACCGGTACCTGCCGGAATCAGACGTCCAACCACCACGTTCTCTTTTAGGCCGCGCAGGTAGTCGCGCTTGCCGGTTACCGCTGCTTCGGTCAGTACGCGGGTCGTTTCCTGGAACGACGCTGCGGAAATGAACGATTCAGTGGCCAAGCTGGCCTTAGTGATACCCAGCAGCAAGCGTTGATACTTGGCCGGGAACTTACCTTCTTTCTCAAGCCGTGCGTTCTGTTCAAGCACACGCACCAACTCGGCCTGGTCGCCGGTGATGAAGTCAGAGTCGCCGGAGTCGGTGATCTCTACCTTACGCAGCATCTGACGCACGATCACTTCGATGTGCTTATCGTTGATGCCTACACCCTGCAGACGATAAACGTCCTGCACTTCGGCAGTGATATATTTAGCCAGGTCCGCGACACCCAGCAGACGCAGGATATCGTGGGGGTTGCTCGGGCCATCCGAAATGACTTCACCCTTCTCAACCGCTTCCCCTTCGAAGACGGCGATTTGACGCCATTTCGGGATCAGCGCTTCAAACGGATCACCAGATTCCGGGGTAATCGTCAGACGACGCTTACCCTTGGTCTCTTTACCGAAGCTGATAACACCGCTGATTTCTGCAAGAATCGCAGACTCTTTCGGTTTACGCGCTTCGAACAGGTCAGCAACCCGCGGCAGACCACCGGTGATGTCTTTGTTACCAGACGCTTCAACCGGAATACGTGCAACGACCTCACCCACGCCGATGGTCGCGCCATCGTCTACGGAGATAATCGAGTTGCCCGGCAGCAGGTACTGAACCGGTGTGTTGGAGCCGGATACAGAAACGTTCTCGCCAGCAGCGTCTTTCAGCATCACCATCGGTCGCTTGTCGCGGCCCGCCATCGGGCGTGCTGCAGACTCAATTACTTCGATAGACGACAGACCAGTCATTTCATCGACGCTGCGGTGCATGGTGACACCCTCGTCAAGGTCGATGAACTGCGCCTTACCTTCTACCTCGGCAATGATCGGATGCGTGTGCGGATCCCACTTAGCCACGACCGCACCGGCATCGACAACATCGCCGTCGCGTACGGAAAGCTCGGCACCGTAGGGCAGCTTGTAGTACTCACGCTCACGGCCATGGTCATCGGCAACCGCCAAGGCGCTTGAACGAGACACCACCACCAGCTTGCCATCGGCACGCTCTACGTGCTTGATGTTGTGCAGGCGTACTTTACCGCCGTGCTTCACCTGAACGCTATCGACCGCCGATGAACGCGAGGCCGCACCACCGATGTGGAACGTACGCATGGTCAGCTGGGTACCCGGCTCACCGATCGACTGTGCGGCGATAACACCCACAGACTCACCGATGTTGACCTGATGGCCACGGGCAAGGTCACGACCGTAACAGGACGAACATACGCCGTGAGCCGTATCACAGGTGATGGTTGAACGAACGATAATTTCGTCCACACCCATGGTATCCAGCGATGCACACCATTTCTCATCAAGCAGTGTATTACGCGGGATCAGTACTTCTTCAGTGCTCGGGTCAACCACGTCCTGCGCAACCACACGGCCCAGTACACGCTGAGACAGCGGTACGATGATGTCACCACCCTCGATGATCGGGTGCAGTGTCAGGCCATTTTCAGTGCCACAGTCGGTCTCGGTAATGACCAAGTCCTGAGCAACGTCCACCAGACGACGAGTCAGGTAACCGGAGTTGGCCGTTTTCAGGGCCGTATCCGCCAGACCTTTACGCGCGCCGTGGGTCGAGATGAAGTACTGAAGTACGTTCAGACCTTCACGGAAGTTAGCCACGATCGGCGTTTCGATGATCGAGCCATCCGGCTTGGCCATCAAGCCACGCATACCCGCCAGCTGACGAATCTGGGCAGCACTACCACGAGCACCGGAGTCGGCCATGATGAAGACGCTATTGAAGGAGTCTTGCTCAACTTCATTACCGTCACGATCAACGACCGTCTCCTTCGAGATACCGACCATCATCGCCTTGGCAACTTTATCGTTCGCCTTGGACCAGATATCGATACCCTTGTTGTACTTCTCACCCGCCGTTACCAGACCAAAGAGAACTGATCTTCAATCTCTTTAACTTCCGCTTCGGCGGCGTCAACGATCTCGGTTTTGGCATCGGGGATAACGAAGTCGTTAACACCGATAGAGGCACCGGACCACGTCGCGAGACGGAAACCGGTATACATCAGTTGGTCAGCGAAGATGACGGTCGGCTTAAGGCCAGCACGACGATACACTTCGTTAATCAGGCTGGAGATCGCCTTCTTCTTCATCGGCTGATCAATCAGCGCGAACGGCACGCCTTCCGGCAGAATGCGGAACAGCAGCGCACGGCCCACGGTGGTGTCGTAAATGCGACGGTGGAAACTACGCTCACCGGTCTCTTCTTCGACATCGACTTCATCAAGACGCACTTTCACGCGGGCGTGTAGTGAGACCGAATGTGTACCAAACGCGCGCTCCACCTCATTGAGGCCAGAGAACACCATGCCCTCGCCTTTGGCGTTGATCTTTTCGCGGGTCATGTAGTATAGACCCAGAACAACGTCCTGCGACGGGACGATGATCGGCTCGCCGTTGGCAGGCGACAGCACGTTGTTGGTCGCCATCATCAGCGCACGTGCTTCGAGCTGTGCTTCCAGGGTCAGCGGTACGTGGACCGCCATCTGGTCACCGTCAAAGTCGGCGTTGTAGGCCGCACACACCAGCGGGTGCAGCTGGATCGCCTTACCTTCGATCAGCAGCGGCTCGAACGCCTGGATGCCCAAACGGTGCAGCGTCGGCGCACGGTTAAGCAGTACCGGGTGTTCGCGGATAACGTCGGCCAGGATGTCCCACACTTCCGGCAGTTCACGTTCAACCATCTTCTTCGCCGCTTTGATCGTGGACGCATGGCCCAGCGATTGAAGCTTGGAGTAGATGAACGGCTTGAACAGCTCGAGCGCCATTTTCTTCGGCAGACCACACTGGTGCAGACGCAGGGTCGGACCGACGGTGATGACCGAACGGCCTGAGTAGTCTACGCGCTTACCCAACAAGTTCTGACGGAAACGACCTTGCTTACCTTTGATCATATCGGCAAGCGATTTCAGCGGGCGCTTGTTAGAGCCGGTAATCGCACGGCCACGGCGGCCGTTATCCAGCAGTGCGTCGACCGCTTCCTGCAGCATCCGCTTCTCGTTGCGCACGATGATATCCGGCGCATTCAGATCCAGCAGACGCTTCAGACGGTTGTTACGGTTGATCACCCGACGGTAAAGGTCGTTGAGATCCGAGGTCGCGAAGCGGCCGCCATCCAGCGGTACCAGCGGACGCAGGTCCGGCGGCAGCACAGGCAGTACTTCCATGACCATCCACGCCGGCGCGTTGCCGGAGTGGTAGAACGCTTCTAGCAGCTTCAGGCGCTTAGACAGCTTCTTGATCTTGGTTTCAGAGTTCGTCTGCGGAATTTCTTCACGCAGGTGGTTAATCTCTTCTTCCAGATCGATGTCTTTCAGCAGCTCTTGAACGGCTTCGGCACCCATACGGGCGTCGAAGTCGTCGCCGAACTCTTCCAGCGCTTCGAAGTACTGCTCGTCGTTCAACAGCTGACCACGCTCCAGCGTGGTCATGCCTGGGTCGATAACGACAAAGCTTTCAAAGTACAGCACGCGCTCGATATCACGCAGGGTCATATCGAGGAACATACCGATACGCGACGGCAGTGACTTCAGGAACCAAATGTGAGCGACCGGCGATGCCAGCTCGATATGGCCCATGCGCTCACGGCGCACGGCAGCCTTGGTGACTTCAACGCCACACTTCTCACAGATGATACCGCGGTGCTTCATGCGCTTATATTTGCCGCACAAGCACTCGTAGTCTTTGACCGGACCAAAAATCTTGGCGCAGAACAGACCGTCCCGCTCCGGTTTAAAGGTACGGTAGTTGATGGTCTCAGGCTTCTTCACCTCGCCAAACGACCAGGAGCGAATCATGTCCGGCGACGCGAGGGTAATCTTGATCGCGTCGAACTCTTCGGACTGAGACTGCGATTTGAGTACTTTCACCAAATCTTTCATATGACGGCTCCTAGCTCTCTAACTCGATATCGATGCCCAGCGAGCGGATTTTCCTTCACGAGTACGTTGAAGGATTCCGGCATGCCTGCCTGCATGGTGTGGTCGCCATCCACGATGTTTTTATACATCTTGGTGCGGCCTTCGACGTCGTCCGACTTGACGGTGAGCATCTCTTGTAGCGTGTACGCGGCGCCGTATGCTTCCAACGCCCACACTTCCATCTCACCGAAGCGCTGACCACCGAACTGCGCCTTACCACCCAGCGGCTGCTGCGTAACAAGCGAGTAAGAACCGGTAGAACGCGCGTGCATCTTGTCGTCTACCAAGTGGTTAAGCTTCAGCATGTACATGTAGCCAACGGTGACCGGACGGTCAAACTCGTCGCCAGTACGGCCATCGTACAGCGCCATTTGGCCAGACTCAGGAATGTCCGCCAGCTTCAGCAGATGCTTGATTTCGTGCTCTTTGGCACCGTCAAACACCGGCGTGGCCATCGGCACACCGCCTTTGAGGTTCTTCGCCAGCGCGAGATGACTTCGTCATCGGTCAGCGAGTCGATATCCTCAACGCGGGTACCCGGCGTGTTATACACCTGACCCAGGAAGTCGCGAATTTCAGCAACCTGCTGGCCACGAGCATCACGCAGCATGGCGTCAATCTTGACCCCGAGACCACGTGCCGCCATACCCAGGTGGGTTTCCAGGATCTGACCGACGTTCATACGCGACGGTACGCCCAGCGGGTTCAGCACCACGTCGACCGGCTCGCCCTTCTCGTCGAACGGCATGTCTTCGATGGGCATGATCGCGGAGATAACACCTTTGTTACCGTGACGACCGGCCATCTTGTCACCGGGCTGAATGCGACGCTTGACCGCCATATAGACTTTGACGATTTTCAGCACGCCCGGTGCGAGGTCGTCGCCCTGGGTCAGCTTGCGCTTCTTATCTTCGAAACGCTCGTCCATCTCTTTACGGCGGTTCTCGAGCTGCTCATCAGCCTGGGCCAGCAGTTCGTTGTAGGCTTCATCCTGCATGCGCAGTTTTAACCACTGCTGACGCGGCAGCTCGTCGAGATATCCTCGTCCAGCACGTCGCCTTTCTTCAGGTTCGGGCCGCCATTAACCGCTTGGCCATCCAGCGTACGCTTCAGACGCTCAAAAGTAGCGTCTTCGGCAATACGGTAGGTTTCCTGAAGATCTTTACGCACTTCGTCCAGCTGCATCTGCTCGATGGAGAGTGCGCGGGAGTCTTTTTCAACGCCGTCACGGGTAAATACTTGAACGTCGATAACCGTACCTTTCATGCCGGTCGGGGCACGCAAGGAGGTATCTTTTACGTCAGACGCTTTTTCACCAAAGATGGCGCGTAGCAGTTTCTCTTCTGGCGTCAGCTGGGTTTCGCCTTTGGGCGTTACCTTACCGACCAGAATGTCACCGGGACCAACTTCAGCACCAATGTAAACAACGCCCGCCTCGTCCAGTTTACCCAGCGCGGACTCACCGACGTTGGGAATATCGGAGGTGATCTCTTCCGGCCCTAACTTGGTGTCGCGAGACACACAGGTCAGTTCCTGAATGTGGATCGTGGTGAAACGGTCTTCTTGAACAACCCGCTCTGACAGCAGGATGGAGTCCTCGAAGTTGTAACCGTGAACGCGATGCGCATGTTCTGGCCAAGCGCCAGGTCGCCCATGTCGACAGACGGGCCATCGGCCAGAATGTCACCACGTGCAACGCTGTCGCCAGGACGCACGATGGGGCGCTGGCTCATACAGGTTTTCTGGTTAGAACGGGTTTCCTTGGTCAGGTTGTAGATATCAACGCCAGCTTCACCGCCGATGATTTCATCTTCGGAACCACGACACGACGCGCATCGACGGAGTCGATCACGCCGCCACGACGCGCCACGGCACAGACGCCGGAGTCACGGGCAACGAAACGCTCCATGCCGGTACCTACCAGCGGCTTATCAGCACGCAGGGTCGGAACGGCCTGACGCTGCATGTTCGCACCCATCAAGGCGCGGTTAGCATCATCGTGCTCAAGGAACGGGATCAGTGCCGCCGCGACCGATACGACCTGACGCGGAGATACATCCATCAGCGTCACTTGCTCAGGACGCATAAAGGTGGTCTCACCGCGGTGGCGTACCTGTACCAGGTCATCAATCAGCTTGCCGGACTCGTCAACCGCCGCAGACGCCTGGGCGATAACAAAGTCACCTTCCTCAATCGCTGACAGGTGCACGATATCGTCAGTGACCTGACAGGCATTCACTTTGCGGTACGGTGTTTCCAAGAAGCCGTAGCTATTGGTATGACTGTACGTTGCCAGCGAGTTGATCAGACCGATGTTCGGGCCTTCCGGCGTTTCGATCGGGCACAGGCGGCCGTAGTGCGTAGCGTGAACGTCACGTACTTCGAAGCCTGCACGCTCACGGGTCAGACCACCCGGGCCGAGTGCAGACAAACGCCGCTTGTGAGTCACCTCAGACAGCGGGTTGTTCTGGTCCATAAACTGAGAAAGCTGGCTAGAACCGAAGAACTCTTTCACCGCCGCCGCTACGGGCTTGGCGTTGATCAGGTCTTGCGGCATTAGACCTTCGCTTTCCGCCATGGAAAGACGCTCTTTCACCGCGCGCTCAACGCGCACCAGGCCTACACGGAACTGGTTCTCGGCCATTTCGCCAACGCAGCGAATACGGCGGTTACCCAGGGGGTCGATATCGTCCACCTCGCCGAAGCCGTTACGAAAATTTATCAGCTCGCGCAGCACATCGAGGATGTCCTTGCGATCCAGCACGCCGGAGCCGGTGTCGCTTTCACGACGCAGGCGACGATTGAACTTCATCCGACCAACGCCCGACAGGTCGTAGCGGTCTTCGGTGAAGAACAGGTTATGGAACAGCGTCTCGGCAGCCTCTTTGGTAGGCGGCTCGCCTGGGCGCATCATGCGGTAAATCTCTACCAACGCTTCCAGCTGAGAACCGGTGGTATCCGGTTTCAGGGTATCGGAAATGAACGAACCGCAGTCGAGGTCGTTGGTATAGAGGGTTTCGATATGCGTGATACCGCCCTGAGCCATACGCTCAAGGACTTCCGGAGTGATTTCCGTATTACACGGGCAGATCAGCTCACCGGTTTTGGTATCGATCTGATCTTTGGCCAGCGTTTTGCCGAACAGGTACTCCATCGGCACTTCCAGACGCTCAAGGCCAGTTTTTTCCAGCTGACGAATGTGCTTCTGGGTAATCCGGCGGCCCTCTTCCACAATCACGTCGCCTTCGCCATCCTTGATGTCGAAGGTCGCGGTTTCACCGCGCAGGCGTGACGGTACCAGCTCCACAGAAAAGCCGGTCTTCTCAATGTGGAATTTGCTGGTTTCGAAGAACTCAGCCAGGATCTCTTCGGTGCTCATACCCAGCGCACGCATCAGTACCGAGGCCGGCAGTTTGCGGCGACGGTCAATACGTACAAAGACGTTGTCTTTCGGGTCGAACTCGAAGTCCAGCCAAGAGCCACGGTAAGGAATCACGCGAGCAGAGTAGAGCAACTTACCAGAGGAGTGGCTCTTACCTTTGTCGTGATCAAAGAACACACCGGGCGAGCGGTGGAGCTGGGAAACGATAACCCGCTCAGTACCGTTAATGACAAAGGTACCGTTCTCGGTCATCAGGGGGATTTCCCCCATGTAGACTTCCTGCTCTTTGATATCCTTGATTGCCTTGTTCGAAGAGTCGCGATCATAGATGATCAAGCGAACCTTGACGCGCAGCGGAGCGGAATAGGTCACGCCACGCAGCTGACACTCTTTGACATCGAACGCTGGCGTACCGAAGCGGTAGCTGACGTATTCCAGGGCCGCATTGCCGGAGAAGCTCTCGATCGGGAACACGGACTTGAACGCCGCGTGCAAGCCAACCTCGTGGCGCTCGTCGGGCGAACGATCCTGCTGGAGAAAGTCGTAGTAGAAATCAAGCTGGATGGCCAGCAAGTAAGGCACATCCATCACTTGGGGCAGTTTGCCGAAATCCTTGCGGATGCGTTTTTTCTCAGTATATGAGTAAGCCATCTGTATTCCCCAGCTTGTTCACCATTGGGTGACCGATGCGTGGTCATCTGCCCCGCGGGCGTTTCAGACGCAGACAGCAAGCTCCTAAATCGGTAGCTCGCCGTCAAAAATCTTGATAGATAACAGTGTTACAGTAGTGCTGTTCGCGCTTTGCTGTCGCTTGCTAGCATCACTCGCGCTTCACAACTTACGCGTTACAACAACGTACGCTTCACAACAACGGTCTTACTGTTTTGCTGCTTTTTACCGCAGCGCTTCTGCTGTTGCCTTGCAGCATACTACAACAGAAAAAGGCCGGCAGCGGGATAGCCCGCCGCCAGCCGTGGAAGCTTACGCAGCGCGTAAAGCCATCAGCACAAGTATTACTTGAGCTCGACGGGTTGCGCCCGCTTCTTCCAGCTTCTTCTTAGCTGCTTCAGCGTCGTCTTTAGACATCGCTTCTTTGATGGTCGCCGGCGCGCCGTCAACGGCACCTTTGGCTTCTTTCAGGCCAAGACCGGTGATTTCACGAACAGCTTTGATGACGTTAACTTTCCTATCACCAGCGGAAGCCAGTCCCAGGTCAAATTCAGTCTGCTCTTCAGCAGCTGCTGCGCCGCCAGCAGCCGGGCCAGCCATAACGGCTGCCGCTGCAGAAACGCCGAATTTCTCTTCCAGCGCGTCGATCAGCTCGACAACTTCCATTACGGACATGTCGGCTACAGCATTGATGATATCGTCTTTGGTCAGTGCCATTGTTTCATTCCTAACTTTGCGGGAGTCTCGGTCGGCCGAGAGCTCGGGGTTCATTGCTCGGCTCAGGCAGCGTATCGATCACATCGCTCACGCCGCCTGCAAGAAACGCTGCTTAGGCAGCTTCTACTTCTTGCTTCTGGTCGCGCAGGGCGGCCAGAGTACGAACCAGCTTGCCAGCGGAGGCTTCTTTCATTACCTACATCAACTTGGCAATTGCCTCGTCGTAAGTCGGCAGGGTTGCCAGACGATCGATGTCAGCAGCCGGAATCAGCTCACCTTCGTAGGCCAACGCCTTAACTTCGAAGTTCTTCTCGTCTTTAGCGAACTCTTTGAACAGACGAGCAGCAGCGCCCGGGTGTTCAGTAGAGAAAGCCAACAGAGTAGGACCAACAAAGCTCTCGTTCAGACACTCCCACTGAGTGCCTTCGAGTGCGCGGCGAGCCAGCGTGTTACGAACAACACGAAGCTCTACACCGTTCTCACGCGCCTGCTTACGCAGATCGGTCATTTTACCAACCGTGACGCCGCGAGAATCGGCAACTACGACGGAGAGTGCGCCCTTGGCCGCTTCACTGACCTCGGCAACAATCGCTTTCTTGCCTTCAAGTGCTAGTGGCACAGTGATCTCTCCTTCGTGCCGGAACCCATAAAAGGCTCCGGTGGTTACCATCTCTTCCAGGTTATGACTGCTAACCCTGGAAGCCTTAGGGGATGGTGCTCACCAGAAAGCGGCTTGCGAAAAGCGTTAACCAACTGGCGGCCACACCATCTGCGCAGGCGCTCTAGGGCGATTAAGCCGCCCCATCTTCAAAAGACAAGGCGGCACCTGCGGTCTTTGACGGCGCCTCGCTTGGCATAACACCAAACGAGGGACCGCAAAGTTCTTGCTCGGTTCTTACTAAAAACCTGCCGACAACTCGCTTATACCAGCGCAGAGTGGTCGATAGTCAAACCCGGGCCCATGGTAGAGGACAGGGTAATCTTCTTAAAGTAGATACCGTTAGAGGAGCTCGGCTTGAGCTTCTTCAGGTCGGCAACCAGCGCTTCCAGGTTGCCCTGAACAGCGGTCGCTTCAAAATTAACTTTAACCAGCGTGGTGTGGATAATACCGTTTTTGTCGGTACGGAAACGTACCTGACCCGCTTTGGCGTTCGTGACCGCAGTCGCCACGTCAGGCGTTACGCTCCCAACTTTCGGGTTCGGCATCAGGCCGCGCGGACCAAGAATCTGGCCCAGCTGACCTACAACGCGCATCGCATCCGGAGAGGCGATAACCACGTCGAAGTCCATCACGCCTTTCTTGACCTGCTCAGCCAGCTCGTCCATACCCACGATGTCAGCGCCTGCTTCTTTAGCAGCATCGCGTTAGCACCTTGGGTGAAGACCGCTACGCGTACGTCTTTGCCAGTACCATTAGGCATAACGGTGGCGCCACGTACAACTTGGTCAGATTTACGCGGGTCAACGCCAAGGTTGATCGCAACGTCAAGAGACTCGTTGAACTTAACAGTAGACAGCTCAGAAAGCAGCGCAACGGCTTCTTCCAAAGAGTATGCTTGGCGTGGGCCTACTTTATCGCGAATAACTTTCGCGCGCTTAGACAGTTTAGCCATGATCAGAGACCCTCCACGTTTAAGCCCATGCTACGAGCGCTGCCAGCGATGGTGCGCACCGCGGCGTCGAGATCAGCAGCCGTCATATCCGGCTCTTTGGTCTTAGCGATCTCTTCGAGCTGCTCGCGAGTCACGGTACCAACCTTCTTCTTGTTCGGCTCACCAGAACCAGACTTGATGCCCGCTGCTTTTTTCAGCAGAACGGCAGCCGGCGGTGTCTTGGTGACGAACGTGAAGCTACGGTCAGAGTAGACAGTGATCACGACAGGCGTCGGCAAACCTGGCTCAATTTCTTGAGTGGCAGCGTTAAACGCCTTACAGAATTCCCTGATGTTCACACCGTGCTGACCCAGCGCGGGGCCTACGGGCGGACTCGGGTTGGCTTTACCTGCAGCAACCTGCAGTTTGATGTAAGCCTGTACTTTCTTGGCCATGGTAAATACTCCAGTTGGGTGATAGCGCCTGACGGCTCCCCGGTACGCGTAAAGCAGCGCTGGGCTGCTTTACATGAATCCAGAGTGGCACGCACTCCGCCCCACCCTGCAATATTATGAACTTACTCTTTTTCTACCTGAGAGAATTCAAGCTCAACAGGCGTCGCACGCCCAAAGATCAGTACGCTGACCTGCAGGCGGCTCTTGTCGTAGTTCACTTCTTCAACGACACCGTTGAACTCAGCAAACGGACCATCAATAACGCGGACAGACTGACCCGGCTCAAACATAGTTTTGGGCCGCGGCTTGTCGGTACCATCTTTCACACGACGCAGAATTGCTTCGGCTTCGCGGGTAGTAATCGCGGCGGGTTTCTCTTTGGTACCACCAATAAATACCATGACGCGTGGCGTTTCATTCACCAGGTGCCAGGTTTCGTCTACCATTTCCATCTCGACAAAAAAGTAGCCGGGATAGAATTTGCGCTCACTCTTACGCCGCTTACCGTCGCGCATTTCAACCACTTCTTCCGTCGGCACCAGGATCTCGCCAAAGCGATCTTCCATGCCATACATCTTCACACGCTCGATAAGCGAGCGCATGACATGCTTTTCAAACCCGGAATAAGCGTGGACCACGTACCAACGTTTGGACATGAATGCTCCTAACCACTGACGCCGGACATCGCCCAGCCAAGAAGAGTATCGATCAACCACAGCATCAGACCCACCACCAACACAGCTACCAGCACAATGGCGGTTGTCTGAATGGTTTCAGGGCGGGTCGGCCATACAACGCGCTGAATCTCTTTCTTGGCGCTTATGGCAAGCTCAACTACAACCCGACCTTTTGTGGTTGTTAAGGCGATCAAACCAGCAAGCGCACACGACACCACCACACCCAAGACGCGGTAGAGCAGGCCAATATCGGCGAAATAGGTATTACCAACGACTGCAACGACAAGCAGCGCCACAACCGCCGCCCACTTGAGCCCGTCATGGCGCGCCTGTTGCACCTCTGCGCCATGTTTTACGGAACTAGGCTTCATAAAAACGAGACTCCTAAGGGTGCAGCGAGCGAGAAAGGAATTCTAGAAAAGACATACCAACCTGGGGAAGGTTGGCAGGCCAGGAGGGAATCGAACCCCCAACCTGCGGTTTTGGAGACCGCTGCTCTGCCAATTGAGCTACTGGCCTGTATCGTCATGCACGCAAGCAAACGCCTACGCAACAGCGGGCGCCATAATAGCGGAGAAACCTCCGCCTGACAACCCTTACTTTTACCCTTCCCAAACCACCGAAGGGCAGAGACAAAAAAAGCGAGCTTCGCTCGCTTTTTCCGCAATATGGAGCTCATGGACGGAACTGAACCGTCGTCCTCCCCCTTACCAAGGGTGTGCTCTCCCCCTGATCTACATGAGCCAAACCACATCAAACTGGAGCGGGCGGCGGGAATCGAACCCGCACCATCAGTTGGAAGGCTGAGGTTCTACCATTGAACTACGCCCGCCGAACTTGCCTATAGAATGACAATCCGTTGCACGAGAAACAGTAGCTAATGCCCGCTTACCGGCTTTTCATTGCCAAACGCTGATTAAATCAGCGCTTGATGAAACTGGTGGAGAGGGAAGGATTCGAACCTTCGAAGCTTTCGCGGCAGATTTACAGTCTGCTCCCTTTGGCCACTCGGGAACCTCTCCAGCTGTGGCGGCACATTATGCCAGCCTCCAAAACGGTGTCAAGCCTGCAAACTCTTTATTTATCAAAGCCTGCTGGATGCAACGCCTTCTTAAGCGCAGCTTCCGCTCTGGAACGCGCTGCATTCTGTCAAAGAAGCATCGAGAATGCAAGGCCTGCGCGAATTTTTTCTAATGATACCGGTTCTGGAACCCGAGGAGCACCTGACATCTTGCCCGCCCGTTCGGCAAAGGTGAGCGGAAAACTGGCCTCAAGCCCGCCATATACCATATCGGGCCATACCGCATGGGGCACCTGCACACCGCGGGAAACGACTCTGGCATCACCACCGGTGAGCAGCACTGGTAGCGCCACCCCCTGCTGGTCACACACTTCGCTATAGATACGGTTAATCGCACTGACGGCTGCCATATAGATACCGTGATTCACAGCATCCACCGTGCGCCGCCCTGGCTCTAGCAATGCATCGGCTTCGCTTTCCGGGTCGATGGCGACGTTGCGCTTTCCTAGCTTCAGACTCTCTTTCATGAGCCGCAGGCCGGGAATAATGAAACCACCCAGGTGCACACCGCCAGGTAGTACGAAGTCAATGGTAATGGCGCTACCGCAATCCACCGCGCAGCAACCACCCGCCAGCTGGTAGCCCGCCAGCGCTCCCATCCAGCGGTCAACGCCCAACCGGCCCGGCTCTTCATAACCATTGACCACGCCGAGCGCTTCTGGCGTTGAGCGCGCCACATAAACGTGACGCACCTGACGGCGTAGCAACGTCACAGTCTCATCCAGCACAGCAGCCCTGGCCACACTGGATATCCGCACGGCTTCGACGACATCCAGGTCGGGAATATCCGCCCCCGGGCGCCACTCTTCCCGTGTCCACACGGCACCTCGCGAGCGGATCTCACTGCTCTCGGCATCTTTAAGCCGCCATTTCGACAGCGTGTTGCCGATATCCAAATCCAAAATCATAAGCGCCTACGTACGCTGATCTCACCGCCCGATAGGCGTCGCGAGTGACCGTTTTCAGTAACCCACAGGTTACCACTCTCATCCACATCTCCCGCCACAGCATCGCTTGAGCGCTCACCTTGAATCACTCGGATGGGTAGGCCTGCATAAGCATGGCGCTGATTCCACGCATCAAGCCAAGGCGCAAAGCCACTGTTTTCAAAGCCCGCCAGCATACCCAACAGCCCCGACACCATATCGGCAGCCAACTGGTTGCGGGAAATACCTGCCTTGGCATCAAACAGCGCCGCCACCGGCTGGTCAATGGTGGCCCGCAAGCTATCCGGTAACGACAGGTTCATGCCCATGCCAATCACTACTTCACAAGGGCCTGCCGCATCACCGGTCACTTCAATCAAAATACCAGCCAACTTACCTAACTCATCACCTTTCTCGGCCAGCAGTACATCGTTAGGCCACTTTAGCTTGGGCGATACGCCATACTGCTCAAGCACCTGAGAGACCACCACGCCGACTGCTAGGCTTAACCCCTCCAGGGCATTAATGCCTGACTCAAAGCGCCAGCCTGTCGACACCATTAGGCTCTGCCCCCAGGGGGTCGACCACACTCGTCCACGGCGACCGCGCCCGGCAGTTTGCAGCTCGACGAAGCACACCTCGCCATGGCCCGGCCCCCTGTGAAAAGCGCTCGCGCAGGTACTCGTTACTTGAAGGAAGCTGATCTTCAACAAATAAGCGTGCCAACAAGTGGCGAGCATCGGCAGGCAGCCGCTCGACGATTTTGGCACCGTCTAGCGGTTCCAACGGATGTGCCAACCGGTAGCCACGCCCTTTCACGGCGACCAGCTCCACGCCCAGCGCTTCTAATTTTTTTAGCTGTTTCCACACGGCGGCTCGGGAAACGCCCAGCGCTTCGCCTAATTGTTCACCGGAATGAACTTCGCCATCGCTCAACAAACGCATCAGGTTACCGATGGTCATGTGCTTGCCCCAACTGGGAAAACGCCTATCTTAACGGAAGCGTCACAACAGCGAAAACTGCCGCGTTTAGGTTATTGACTTGCTGCTTTATTTAAGACAGCGCTGGTAGTGGACCGCCCCCAGACCCTATAATGCCGCCCTATTTTTCCAGCAGGATCGCGTCGTGATTCGAGAATCTTCGCAACATTGCCATCATCGCCCACGTTGACCACGGTAAAACTACCTTGGTAGACAAACTGTTAAGCCAGTCCGGCACGCTCGACCGTAAGGCCGAAGGCCAAGAGCGTATCATGGACTCTAATGACCAGGAGAAGGAGCGTGGTATTACCATCCTGGCCAAAAACACCGCTATTCAGTGGCAGGATGGTAAATGGTACGGGCTACCACATCAACATCGTGGACACCCCTGGGCACGCCGACTTCGGTGGCGAAGTTGAGCGTGTTATGTCCATGGTGGACTCGGTTCTGCTGCTGGTTGACGCCGTAGACGGCCCGATGCCACAAACCCGCTTCGTTACCCAGAAAGCCTTCTCCCAGGGCCTGAAGCCGATCGTGGTGGTTAACAAAATCGACCGCCCCGGTGCACGCCCTGATTGGGTTATCGACCAGATTTTTGATCTGTTCGACAACCTGGGTGCCACTGACGAACAGCTCGATTTCCCGATTATCTACTGCTCGGCGCTGAACGGTATTGCTGGTATGGATCCGGAAGCGCTGGCCGACAACATGGACCCGATGTTCCAAGCGATTGTGGACATCGTTGAGCCACCGAAAGTTGAAGTTGATGGCCCCTTCCAGATGCAGATTTCTGCCTGGACTACAACAGCTACGTCGGCGTTATCGGTCTTGGCCGCATTAAGCGCGGTTCTGTGAAGCCTAACCAGCAGATTTCAGTCATCAGTGTTGATGGTACGACTCGGAAAGGCAAAATCGGTCAGGTCATGACCCACATGGGCCTTGGGCGAGTTCAAACCACCGAAGCCACCGCGGGCGATATCGTATGCATCACAGGCATCGAAGACCTGGCCATCTCGGACACTCTGTGTGACCCGAGCGCCGTTGAAGCGCTGCCGCCGCTGTCTGTTGATGAGCCGACCGTTTCTATGACCTTCCAGGTCAACGACTCGCCATTCGCGGGTAAAGATGGCAAGTTCGTCACCAGCCGTAACATCAAAGATCGTCTGGAGCAGGAACTGATTCACAACGTCGCCCTGCGCGTCGAGCAAGGCGAAACACCCGAGAAATTCAAAGTCTCTGGCCGTGGCGAACTGCACCTGTCGGTACTGATCGAAACCATGCGTCGTGAAGGCTTCGAGCTGGCCGTTGGCCGTCCGGAAGTTATCATCAAAGAGATCGACGGTGTTAAGCAAGAGCCCTACGAAGAAGTCATCATCGACTGTGAAGAACAGCACCAGGGCTCCATCATGGAAGAGCTTGGCTACCGTAAAGGTGAGATGACCAACATGAACCCGGATGGTAAAGGCCGAGTTCGTTTGGACTTCATTATCCCGGCGCGTGGCTTGATCGGTTTCCCTGGCCAGTTCCTGACGCTAACTTCCGGCACCGGCATCCTGACCAGCCGTTTTGACCACTACGGCCCGCTGAAGCCCGATGCGTCTATCGAGCGTCGTAACGGCGTGCTGGTGTCTATGGTAGGCGGTAAAGCGCTGGCTTACGCACTGTACGCCCTTCAGGAGCGCGGCAAGCTCATCATCGACCACGCGACCGAAGTGTACGAGGGCATGCTGATCGGTATTAACAACCGTGCCAACGACATGGTGGTGAACCCGACCAAGGGTAAAAAGCTCGATAACATGCGCTCTACCGGTAACGATGAGAACATCGTTCTAACGCCGCCGATCAAGTTTACCCTTGAGCAAGCCATCGAGTTCCTGGACTCCGATGAGCTGGTAGAAGTCACGCCCAGCCACATCCGCCTGCGCAAGAAGCACCTGACCGAAAACGAGCGTAAGCGCGCTAGCAAAAAGTAAAGCTACCCCCGCCTCATTCACGAGGGCGCTGATTGAGCGGTCTGAAGGTACTGGCTGTTGGCATTGCTTATCAGGATTCGCATCTTCAGCGCGAGTGGCTGTTGAGTAATGCCAAAACGCTGGAATTTTCCCGCTTTCTTATAGCTCTTTGGAATCAATTGCGGCCGTCCAAGCAGCCGCGACAGCGTGGCTTGAGACGGCCGGTCCTGGACCAGGGGCGTCATGCCGCGTGCATCGCCGTTGCATGAGGGCGTCCAGATGGATAGGCTTTCACCCATAGCGGATGGCTCTCTTGGTTCAGGTTCTTGGCGGAACACACTGAATTTTCAAGAGAATACCATTCGCTATCTTCGTTATCAGGTCGGCCTCATGAATAAGCCGGGCTTAATCTGGAACCGTCACGCCAAAAACACAAGCAACGGTTTCTAACACTCGTGGTTTTCTGACGCCGACGCGTCTAGTCGCTCTGCCAAGCGCTTCTGGCGGCGCTTGTTGCGGTACATACGCACCAGCGCAATGACCAGTGCACACGCCACCATAGCGGCCAGCACACCGCCCTGCCAGGGGCGTGCTGCGTCGCCGAGGACGGTTTCGAGGGTAATGATGAGCGCCAGGCCAAGTGCCTGGGTACCTATGGCCAGGGCGCGCAGGGTGTCAAAAGAGGATTGCGGCATCGACATCTCCGTCATGTGAAGCGTGCATGGTATGGTGGCCCAGTGTACCTGCTTATCGGAACGACTATGAATGCCATTGCTCTCGGTCCACTGCTGATTTCCACACCCCGCCTCTATGCCTTTGGCTGTGCACTGCTGCTGCTTGTCAGTAGTCGCTACCTGCTGGGGCTGCCCGCTAAGCAGCATGGCCGTTGGTTTAATGGCTTGCTGGTGGTGTGGCTACTGGGGGCACGCGTGGCGTTTGTGGCCCTTAACTGGGAGAGTTATAGCGCTACCCCGCTCGACGCCCTAAAAGTGTGGCAGCCGGGCTATCACGCGCTGGGTGGACTACTTGCCGGTTTACTGTGGACCGGCTGGACACTGCGTGCACGTCTGCTGGCGATGATCGGCGGACTCGCCATGACGGTAGGGGCCGTTAGCCTCTGGTTGGTGCTGGTCACGCTGGCCCCGCTAGGCCAGCAATTTGCCGTGGCATCACTGCCCGACGTCACCCTGGAAGACCTCGATGGAAACGCGGTTAGTCTCTCCTCGCTGACGAATCAAGATGAGCTCATTATCGTGAATTTATGGGCCACCTGGTGTCCCCCCTGCCTGCGTGAAATGCCGCTGCTGGAAGAGGCCGACCAGCGCGAGGGCGTTACTGTCGTGGTGGCCAATCAGGGCGAGGACTTACTACCTATCGCACGCTACCTAGACGAGCAGTCGCTGAGCTTTCGCTACCCGTTGCGCGACCCACAGCAAACCCTAATGGCCCAGTTTCAAGCCCCAGGCCTCCCCACTACTGTGCTATTTGACCAGACAGGCAAGACGCTGGACGTCCATGTGGGAGAGCTCACTCGAGCACAGTTAGAGCGCTGGTTAAGCGATTGACCACGATAGACCTTAATACCCCCGTTGCTTTGCGTTAGAATCCCCCGCCCTGTTTGCCACTGGTGACCTGCCCAGCGGCGTACGACCGATTTTGACGACTTCCTCGAGGCATCATGAGCGATTTTTCTCCCGGCCAGCGCTGGATTAGCGACGGCGAGGCTGAGCTTGGACTCGGCACCGTGCTTAACTGCGACGCCCGTAGCGTTACCATCTTGTTCAGTGCCAGCCAGGAAACCCGTACCTACAACACCCGCCAAGCACCGCTCACCCGCGTCATGTTCGGCAGCGGCGACCGCGTGCTCTCTGCCGACGGCTGGCAGATGATCGTTGATGACAGCAAAGAGACCCGCGGCCTGATCACCTACATTGGTGAAGATAGCGAAGGCAACCTGCGCGAACTGCCTGAGGCGAAGCTGGCCGACACCATGCAGTTTGACCAAGCCCGTGACCGCCTGCTGACCGGTCAGGTAGACCGTAACGACTGGTTTGATCTGCGCTTTCGTACGCTGCACCACTATCAGCGCATTGAGCAGCACAGCGCGCTGGGCTTTGCTGGGCCACGTATTGATCTCATTCCCCACCAGCTCTATATCGCCGACGAAGTGGCCGGACGCCATGCGCCGCGGGTACTGCTGGCCGACGAGGTAGGCCTGGGCAAAACCATTGAGGCGGGCTTGATTCTCCACCGCCTGCTGCTGGCAGGCCGGGTAGAGCGCGCGCTGATTCTGGTGCCCGACAGCCTGACCCACCAGTGGCTGGTAGAGCTGCTGCGCCGTTTCTCACTAAACGTGACACTGCTGGACGAGCACCAGAGCCAAGCCCACGGCAGCGCCAACCCGTTCGAGAGCGCCCAGCTCGTGCTGGCCAGCCAAGGCTGGCTGTTCGCCAACATTCATCGCCAGGACCAAGCCCTGGCCAGCCGCTTCGACCTGCTGATTGTCGATGAAGCGCATCACCTGGACTGGAGCCCAGAAAGCAGCGGCCCCGGCTACCAGTGCGTGGAACAGCTCGCCTCTGAGATCCCGGGCTTGCTGCTGCTCACCGCCACGCCAGAACAGAATGGGGCTGGAGAGCCACTTCGCGCGCCTGCGCCTGCTGGATGCCGAGCGCTACCACGATATCGAGCGCTTCAAAGAGGAGGAGCAGCACTACGTGGCGGTGGCCGAGGCCATCGATGCTCTCGAGGAACTGCCCCAGACCGCGAGCGCCCGTGAACGCGTCGCCGCCGTAGCCGACGACCGAGATAGCCAAGCGCTGCTCGCCACGCTGTGCCACCCAGAGGCAAGCCCTGAGCAGCAGGACGCCGCCCGCGTCCAGCTGCGCGATGCGCTGTTAGACCGCCATGGCACCGGCCGCGTGATGTTCCGCAACAGCCGCCGCCATGTGGGTGGCTTCCCTGAGCGCCGCCTGCACTTGGCCGAGTTGGAGCTGCCGTCGGCTTACCGCCGCGTGTTGCGCCGCCTGGAGCGCGACGACGACTACCTGGACGAGCTGCTGATCGAAACCGGCATGGACCACCCGGACGTACTGATCTACCCGGACGCCATGTACCGCGAGTTAAGCAACGATCCGCTGAACACCGAGTCCTGGTGGCATATCGACCCCCGCGTCAACTGGCTGCTGGAAAAACTCAGCGACGACAGCGAGACGGGCTTTGCCAACGACAAAGTACTGGTCATTGCCCACCATCGCGAAACCGCCGAAGGGCTCGCGGAGGGCCTGCGGGTCTTGGGCGGCTACCATGCGCCGGTCTTCCACGAAGGGCTGTCGCTCGTCGAGCGCGACCGAGCCGCCGCCGCGTTTGCCGATGAAGAGGATGGCTGCCAGGTCTTGGTGTGTTCTGAGATTGGCTCCGAAGGGCGTAACTTCCAATTCTGCCGCCACCTGGTCATGTTCGACATGCCGCAGCACCCCGACCAGCTAGAGCAGCGTATTGGCCGCCTTGACCGGATCGGCCAGCGCCACGCCATCGAGCTGCACGTGCCCAACTTCACCGGCAGCCCCAGCGAGCGTCTGATGCGTTGGTACCACGAGGGTATGGATGCCTTCAGCGCGCCCCATGGGGTGGGCAGCGACCTGTTCGGTGCTTTTGGCGATGCCCTGGCCGAGGCGCTGCTCGACGATGAAGCGCTCGACGAGATTAGCGAAGAGACGCGCGAGATGTTCACTGCCAAGCTGTCCGAACGGGATGCGGGTCGCAACCGCCTGCTGGAGCTTAATGCTTGCCGCCCAGCACGAGCACAGCAGGTGATTGAGGCGGTACGCGAGCTGGACGAGGACCCGGCACTGCCCCGCTACGTGGAGCGCGCGCTGGATATCTTCGGGGTCGATAGCCAGGAGATCGGCAATGGCCTGCTCCACCTTCAGCCCAGCCAGCATATGCTGGATGGCCTGCCGGGGCTGGTAAAAGGCGAAGAGGGCTTTTCCGCCACCTATAGCCGCACTCAGGCGCTGGCGCGGGATGATGTTCAGCGGCTCTCCTGGGAACACCCGCTGCTGCGCGAAATGATGGGCCGCATTCTCGACGGCACCATGGGCAACACGGCGCTGGCGCTGCTGCGCCACCCAGCGATCCCCAGCGGGCGCTTAATGGCGGAACTGGTGTTCCGCACCCACTGCCCGGCACCCAAATCGCTGCACCTGAACCGCTTTTTGCCACCCACCGCCGTGCGGGTACTGTTGGATGAATCAGGGGCTAACCTGACCAGCAAGATCTCCTTCACCGGGCTGGGCAAAAATCTGCAGAAGGTGAACAATTCGCTTGCACGGGACTTGATCAAACGCCGCCATGACCAGCTACGCGAACTCCTCCCACAAGGGGAAGGAGAAGCCGAACGGGAGCTGCCGAGCATTGTTGAGGCCGCTGAAACCCGTATGCGTGCCCAACTGGATGCCGAGCGGGCCCGCCTGACGGCGCTGGCAGAGCACAATCCGGCAGTACGCAGCGAAGAGCTGGAAGCGCTGAAACAGGAGCGCCAAGCACTGAGCAGCGCGATTGAGAATACCCGCCTGCGGCTTGACTCCGTACGGGTCATTATCACCGTCGACCCGACCGCTTGAACTAGGCAAGTACCCGCTGGTGGCGCTATAAAATCGCCGCCAGCGCTTGCTTCAGCGTCGGGTATTGGAAATGAAAGCCTGCCTCGCTCAAGCGCGCCGGGCGCATATCCGCACCGGTAAGCAGCAGTTGTGACATCTCCCCAAAGCCCGCTTTCAGCACAAAAGCGGGCACCGGAAACATGGCCGGACGATGCAGCTGCTTGGCCAGCGCTTGGGTGAATTCGGCGTTGGTCACCGGATGCGGTGCGCTGCCGTTAAAGGCACCTGACAAGGTCGGCTCGTTGATCAGAAACATAATCGCCGCTACCAAGTCATCCCGGTGAATCCAGGGCATGAACTGCTGACCATCACCAAATCGCCCGCCTAGGCCGAGTTTGAACGGCGGCAGCATTTTCTGCAGTGTACCGCCCCCCGCTTCGAGCACCAGCCCAATACGCAGAATCGCCAGCCGGATGCCCATCGTCTCCACGGGCTTGGCCGCCGCTTCCCACTGAGCGCACAACCGATGGGCGAACTCGTCATGGGGCGTGGTGGATTCATCCACCACTTTGCTGCCCTGATCACCGTAGTAGCCCATGGCCGAACCGCTCACCATCACTTTCGGTAAGGGCTGACCATTGGCCGCCAGCTGCTCACAGAGCGCAATCAGCTGCTGAGTACTTTCCGCCCGTGAACGAATCAGCCGCTCTTTCTGCTCGGCGCTCCAGCGCTTTGCCGCGATGGACTCCCCCGCTAGGTTTACCAACGCATCCGGCGGTGTATCCACAAAGGCTTGGGCACTATCACGGATATCGCATGCCTTGGGTAGTTTTCCCCGCACGTCGTGGGGCGTGCGAGATACCACCTGTACATCGTGCCCCTGGGCAATGAGCTGTTGGCAGAGCCGTTGGCCTACAAAGCCGCTTCCCCCGGTAATTAATACCCGCATGGTGTCACTCCTTTGGCGTTGGACGTCACTTGCGCCAGCGTAGTCGCCACGACTGATCCATCAGATGGTTGATATCAAAAAGTGGTCACCGCACCGTCGCGCACGTTGCATAGCGCTTAATTGTACAATACTTATACATAACTGCTACAATAAATTTAGTTGAGCACTACCTTACTCGCGAGGATTTATGGCTGAACCGGCAAGTGTAACCTTCACTCCCTCCACCGCGCCCACCTTTGCGAGCAAAGTTGCCGACTGAACAGTATGGCCACTTCGATCATGTGGTGATCAGCGCGCCGCCTCCCCAGGCAAAAGCGCTGCGGGCAGTCAGTCATTCTTATACAGCGAGCGCGGTTTATGGCTATACGGCGGCAGCTTTCGTGGCAGCCGCGTGGAGGATGCATGGCTCTCCGGTGACGAGTTGGGAGAGGCATTATTAGGCCGGTCGGTCTAATGGAAGCTAACGCGAGGCCACACCCAAAGGGACACAGCAAAGGTTGTACCTAGTAGCCACAAGTTGTACAAAGGTGCCTATAATAGCGTGAACCTATCTAACCGATTAGGTGCTATTCAGCAAATCGCTACACGACTAAGTGGCCTAGCGCCGAACTGGTGCGACAACACGGCCACCGCAATTATTGACAGACCCTTGCGGCATTTGCCGCAGGCAACCAAGAGGCAATGGCGCCCATGAGCAACAAGGCGACCCACCCACCCGATACCCCGCTCTATCCGATTCGGGAAGTTTCCCGCTTAACGGGTGTGAACTCGGTCACCCTGCGCGCCTGGGAGCGACGCTACGGATTAATTCGCCCCCAGCGGACCCCTAAGGGTCACCGGCTCTATGCCCAGGACGATATCAGCCGTATTGAACGCATTCTCCAGTGGCTCAACCGAGGCGTGCCGGTCAGCCAGGTCGCCGACCTGCTTGACCAGCCCGAAACGGTAGAGGCCCCCGCCCCAGATGCGGGGACTGGTCTAGCCAGCGCCAGCAGCTTCTGGCGGTCATTGAAGCCGTCGACCTTCCCAAGCTGGAAGCGCTCTACCATCAAAGCCTAGCGCTCTATCCGCTAAGCGTGGCGATTAACGAGCTGTGGCAGCCCGTCATTCTAACCCTAGAAGCTAAATGGGCGGCGCAGCCAGATGATTTGGTGCGCCGCACCTTTGAGGCCTTTTTGCGTAGTCAGGTGGGTACTCGCCTGCACTACGCCAACCAGGCAACCCGCGGCCCGCTGATTCTGCTCAGCGCCATGCCCGATGACCCAGGCCCGCTGTGGGTACTGATGAGTGCACTGATGGCCAGCGAGCAGGGCTACCGAGTCCAGCTGTTTGATCATTCGCTGGCACTCGAAGACCTTGCACAAGCGGTGTCTCGCCTGCACTCCTCAATGGTTCTGCTCTCTAGCGGCCAGCGGGAAATGCGACAACTATATTCGCGTAGCGCTACCCAAAGCCGCTGAAGCGCTGGGCGTGACTATCGGCGTATGCGGTGAAGTCGCGCGCCTGCGTGAGAACGATCTGCGCGACGGTCCTGTTCATATGCTGGGCGACGATCTACCCCAGGCGATCGCCCGACTACGCCCTCTGCTGCGTGAATCAGGCATTCTTTAAGCGCACGAAAAGTCGCCAACCTAAGGGCTTTGCATGAACCTGCAGCTTGTTTGGTTTCGCAGTGATCTACGTATTCATGACAATGCCGCACTCGCCGCCGCTGCCGCCAAAGGGCCGGTAGTGGCGGTTTTTTTGCGTAGCATTGAGCAGTGGCGTGACCACGGCCACGGCGCAAATAAGCTCGATTTCTGGGCGCGTGGTGTTAGCGCGCTTAAGGCCTCGCTCAATGGCTTGAATATTCCGCTGTTGCATCGCGATATTGGGCGTTTCGACGACGCCCCCAAGGCGCTTTTAGAGGTTGCCCGCGAGCATGGCATCAAGCAGCTCCACTTCAATTATTAGTATCCGCTGAACGAGCAGCGCCGCGACCAGTCGGTGCTGGAGACTTTTCAGCAGGCCGGTATTACCGCCCAAGGCCATCACGACGCGGTGGCGTTTGCCCCCGGTACCTTGCAGACAGGCAAAGGCGACTACTACGGCGTCTTCACGCCGTTTTCAAAAGCGTGGCACAAGCAAGTTACCGCCGAGCAGTTAGCCCTGCGCGACACGCCCAGCGTGCAGTCACCGCTAGCCATTGACAGTGATCCATTACCAGCACTGCCAACGCTAGATGATGAGCCGCTGGATGGGCGTCTCTGGCCTGCGGGTGAAAATGCTGCCAGCGATAACCTTGAGCGTTTTTTACGCTTTCGGGGTCGTCACTATAAAGATCAGCGTGACTTTCCTAAGGTGCGCGGCACGAGCGAGCTTTCGCCCTACTTAGCGCTGGGCGTTATTTCCCACCGCCAGTGCCTGCAAGCGGTCATGAGCGAAAACGGCGGGCACCTTGCCGATGGCGATGCAGGCCTTACCACCTGGGTAAACGAACTCATCTGGCGCGGGTTTTATCAGCATGTAGCGGTCGGCTTTCCTCAGGTATGCCGCTACCAGCCGTTTCAAGCGCACACCAAGCAGTTGCAATGGCGGGATGACGACGAAGGGTTTGCCGCCTGGTGCGAAGGCCGCACCGGTTATCCGATTGTGGATGCCGCCATGCGCCAGCTAGTGACGACCGGCTGGATGCACAATCGCCTGCGAATGATTACGGCCATGTTTCTCAGCAAGCATCTGCTGATTGACTGGCGGCGGGGCGAAGCCTTTTTTATGCGCCACTTGGTCGATGGCGAGTTTTGCGCCAATAACGGCGGCAGGCAGTGGGAAGCCTCAACGGGGACCGATGCGGCACCTTACTTCCGCATTTTCAACCCCACGACCCAATCCACGCGCTTCGACCCAGGCGGCGAATTTATTGCTCAGTGGCTACCCGAGCTCAAGACGTTGCCTGCCAAAGCGCGCCATGCGCCGCCTCAGGACATGCTCAACCCGATTGACTACCCAGCGCCCATCGTTGACCACAAAGCGGCTCGCCAGCGGGCGCTGGATGCCTTCAAAGCGCTCTCCAAATAACGTTAACCTCAGCACCTCTCCATAGCGGCGTCCCGCCGCTATTCTGCAACTATCGCGTCCCTCTTCCCCAACACGCAACGCAACCAGGCAAGGAATCCGTGATGAACAACGATCAAGCCTTGGCCAACTTTTGCGCCTTCTTTAATAAACTAGACAATACCTGTACAGAAAAACTATACGAGGTATATACTGAGGGTGTTGTTTTCAACGATCCGCTGCATCACATTGAAGGTCGAGACGCGCTTGAGCGCTATCTCGCC
This sequence comes from Vreelandella lionensis, assembly GCF_002087295.1. Classification (GTDB taxonomy): domain Bacteria; phylum Pseudomonadota; class Gammaproteobacteria; order Pseudomonadales; family Halomonadaceae; genus Vreelandella; species Vreelandella lionensis. The sequence goes on from NZ_MWVI01000097.1 coordinate 81,457, forward strand.
ACGATGTATGAGAACGTTGAACGCGGCCGTTTCACCTATCACTCGCAGCAACGACAAGCGAATCAGGCCTTTGTGACATGGACAATGGAGTTCGTTCATCCACGCTTGGCGGGTGGCAAGCCGATTCGTGTTGAAGGCTGCAGCGCCTTAACGTTTGAAGAGGACGGGAGAGTATCGCGCGCCCGTGACTACTTTGACGCTGGCGCCATGCTGTATGAGCACCTTCCTATCATGGGGCGCGTCATACGCTGGTTAAAGCAACGCCTTAGTTGAAAAAAGGGTGACCTCGTTTATGTGCACGCCCGTTGCGTGCTAACAGGCCGCTATAGGAGAGCAGGATGAGCACATGGGAAAACGCCCCAACGCATTTGGCTAACCGGTGCTACCTCCGGTATTGGGGAGGCGCTGGCCAAGCAGTTCATCGCCCAGGGCCACAGCGTTGTTCTGAGCGCCCGCAACGAAGAGGCGCTCAATGCCCTTTGCGATGGTCATAGCAACGCTTACCCGCTGCCGCTGGATGTGAGCGACCATCAAGCCGTGCTTGCGGCGGGGGAACAGATCGCAGAGTGGCTGGGCGCATTAGACATTGCGCTCTTCAATGCCGGCACCTGTGAGTACCTGGATGCCCGACACTTCGATATGGCGCTAGTCGAGCGCGTTTTTACTCCTAACTTGTTTGGCACGCTTTACGGCGTTGAAGCCGCACTCCCGCTACTGCGTGCCGCCCGCCGAGAGGGCAAACCTGCCCGCTTGGCCGCTACCTCGAGCGCGTCGGCCTATCTGCCGCTGCCCCGCGCGGAGGCTTACGGGGCTTCAAAAGCCGCCGTGAGTTACTTCTTGGAGTCTCTGCGCCTTGATCTTCACCAGGAAGGGATTGACGTGAGCTTGATTCACCCAGGCTTTGTGAAAACGCCGCTTACCGACCGCAACGACTTTCCCATGCCCATGCAAGTCACTGCCGATGAAGCTGCCGAAGCAATTATTGCTGGGCTCGCAAAAGGACGTTTGGATATTCATTTTCCACGGCGCTTCACCTATATCGTGAAATGCTTGGGCATTTTACCCCCTGCCCTGCGGCGGTGGATTGGCCCGCGTATGACGCGGCAAACCAAGGAGCACTCATGAGCGCCTCAGCGTCACAGCGCATCGCTATCATCGGCAGCGGCATTAGCGGCATGGCTGCCGGATGGTACCTCTCCAGTCAGCCTGAGGTGACTCTGTTTGAAGCCGATAGCCGGCTGGGGGGCCACACCGCCACCATGGACGTTGCGGTGAACGGCACGCCTTACGCCATCGACACTGGATTTATCGTTTTCAACGATTGGACCTACCCGCACTTTCAGAGATTGCTGGCCACCCTTGGCGTGCCCAGCCAAGCCACTGAAATGAGCTTTTCGGTTCACGAGACGGATGTGGACTTTGAGTACAACGGCCATACGCTAGCCTCGTTGTTCGCCCAGCGGCGCAACCTGCTCAACCCCTCGTTCTATCGCCTGCTCAGCGACATTTTGCGCTTTAACAAGCAGGCCACGGCCGACCTTGAGAGCAAGCGGCTACCTGCCGACATGACTTTGGGTGAGAACCTTGACCAACACGGCTATGGAGAGGCGTTTCAGCGCCGTTACCTACTCCCCATGGGAGCTGCCATTTGGTCAGCCAGCTTCGGCGACCTTACGCGCCTTTCCTTTGACGTTTTTTGTGCGCCTTTTTCCGTAACCACGGGCTGCTGTCGGTGAATCACCGCCCCCAGTGGTACACCTTGATAGGCGGTTCAAAGCGCTATATTCCGGCGCTGACCGCTCCCTATGCCGCACGTATTCGCCTGAATACACCGGTGACCAACATTACTCGTAGCGATACCGGCGTGACCATTACAACCGCCCAAGGCAGCGAGCGTTTTGATCAGGTGGTGTTGGCATGCCACGCCGACCAAGCGGTGGCCATGTTAGGCGATGCGACACCTGACGAGCGCGATATTCTATCGGCGATGCCCTACCAGGATAACGAGGTGGTGCTGCATACCGACACAGCGCTGCTACCCCGGCGTCAGCGCGCTTGGGCAAGCTGGAACTACCGCTTGGACGGGCGAGGTGTCGATGAGCGCGTCTCAGTGACTTACAACATGAATATCTTGCAATGCCTAGAGGCGGATACCACCTTCTGCGTCACGCTCAACGATTCAGACAGCATCGACCCTGCCAAGGTGTTGGGACGCTACACCTACGCCCACCCCCAGTTCACCCTGGCGGGCCAAGCGGCGCAAATGCGCCACGATGAAATTTCGCCCGTAGCGCGACGCACTCACTTTTGCGGTGCCTATTGGCGCAACGGCTTTCATGAAGACGGCGTTTGGAGCGCGCTACGCGTGGCGCAGGCGCTCGGCTGCGATGAAGCAGCAGAGCCACCTGCCACGCCTACCGCGCTACCTGCGCATGAACTGATGCCTAATAGCGTGGGGGGGGGGCTGGGATGATTGCCGCGCCGCGTTCGCGCATCTATCGCGGTGCGCTACGCCACCGCCGCTTTACGCCAAAGACTCATGCATTTAGCTACCAAGTGTGGATGGCCTGGCTCGACCTTGATGGGCTGCCGACGCTGTTCGACGGCGTGCCTGGGTTTAGCGCCCGCAGGCCTGCACTGGCACGCTTTCGCCGCGAAGATTATCTGGCCCCTACTGACCGGCCACTGCGTACCGCCGTGCGTGAAGAGCTAACCCGCCAGCTGGGCAGCGCTCCCAGCGGGCGGATCTGCATGCTGACCCAGCTACGCATCCTGGGCACGATGTTTAACCCGATTACGATGTATTACGCTTACGATGAGCATGGCCGCCTAGCGGCTGTATTAGGCGAAGTCACCAATATGCCCTGGCGAGAGCGCACCTGCTACGCCTGCCACGTTGAGACTGGCCGTCATACCCATCAGGCAAGCTTTGCCAAAGCGATGCACGTATCGCCGTTTAATCCCATGGAGATGACTTACCGCTGGAAGTTCAACGGCCCCCGGCGAGCAGCTCTATCTACACATGGAAAACTGGCAGCACGAGCAGCTTCATTTTGATGCCACGCTCACCCTTGAGGCAGCGCCCGCCACGCGCGATGTGCTGCTGGGAACCCTCGCCAAGCACCCTTGGATGAGTCTGAAAACGGTCGCGGGAATCCATTTTGAAGCGCTTCGCCTATGGCTTAAGTGCATCCCCGTTTATAACCACCCTAAGCGCAAGGAGACTTCAAAGTGACCACCCTGCGTACCACACCCCCCAACAGTCAGCCAGCGCGTCAAGATCGCTTCACCCGCTGGCTAAAGCCGCGCTTAATGGCGCAGCTGGGTGCCTTTCGCGGCGGCCGAATTACGCTGATTGAAGGCAACCAATGCCACCACCTAGGCCAGGAGGGAGAAATCCAGGTGACCGTGGTGATCCGACACTCCCGCGCTTGGAAACGGCTTGCCTTTGGCGGCACGGCCGGCGCTGCGGAATCCTATATGGATGGCGATTGGGATGCCGATGATTTGGTGGCTCTGGTGCGCCTATTTGCGGCGAACCTGGAGCACTGCAACGGCAATATGGAGAACGGTAGCGCGCGCTTTACCCGCTGGCCACTGGGGCTTGTTTACCGTTTCCAGCGCAACAGCCTGTCCGGCTCTAAGCGCAATATCGCCGCCCATTACGATATTGGTAACGACCTGTTTGCGACGTTCCTGGATAAACGCCACTGGATGTACTCCAGCGCCGTTTTCCCCTATCCGGAAGCCAGCCTGGAGGAGGCCTCTACCTACAAGCTCGATATCATGCTAGAAAAGCTGGATGTGCGGCCTGAGCACCACCTGCTGGAAATTGGCACAGGCTGGGTCGGGCTGGCCATACACGCGGCAAAGACGCGTGGCTGCCGCGTCACCACCACCACGATTTCCGAAGAGCAGCACGCGCATACGGCCAAGCGCATCAAAGAAGAGGGGCTGGAAAATAAAATCACCCTGCTTAAGCAGGATTACCGCGAACTCACCGGACGTTTTGACCGATTGATTTCCGTGGAGATGATCGAAGCGGTTGGCCACCAGTATCTCAATACGTATCTGGAGAAGGTGGACAGCCTGCTGACCGACGATAGGGCAGGCCATGCTGCAGGCGATCACCATTCGTGACCAGCGCTTTGAAGAGGCCAAGCGGGATATGGACTTTATCAAACGCTACATTTTCCCCGGCGGGTTTTTGCCCTCCCACCACGCTATGCTCTCTGGCGTGATGCGTAAAACGTCGCTGAACGTGGTCCCCCTTGACGAGATTGGTCAGCACTATGCGCGTACGCTACGGGAGTGGCGCCACCGCTTTGAGGCGAGCCTCGATCAAGTACGCAACCAGGGCTACGATGAGCGCTTTATTCGCATGTGGCGTTACTATCTGTGCTACTGCGAAGGGGGCTTTATTGAGCGCTCCATCGGCACCTGCCACCTACTATTAGCAAAGCCCGCAGCTAAGCCCGTGCCGCTTACCGGAGCCTTGTAAATGGCTGCACAGCCTGCGCCACGGCAAACTCCGCTGCGCATGATGCTGTTCAACGCATTGCGTTTTGAAGCCGGCTGGCTGCTGTGCGTATTGGGCGGCTCCTGGGTCGCCGCGCTAACGGGGGCGGTACTGCTTGGCTGGCATTTCTGGCGCTGCGCCCAGCCAGGAGAATGGCGCTTTATCGCAGCTTTTGCCCTGCTGGGGCTGGTGTTAGACGGCGGGCTGCACTTGGCGGGCGGTTTTGATTTTGGCGAGCAGACGTTAATAGCGGGTTTATTGCCGCTGTGGTTATGGATGCTGTGGCCCCTGTTCGCCACCCTGGTATTTCACTCCCTGGCTTGGCTGTGGCGCTACCCACTAGTTGCCGCCGTGGGCGGTGCTGTTAGCGGGCCGCTCTCTTACTTAGGCGGTGCAGCGCTGGCAAACGTTAGCTTGGCACCGTGGCTCCTTCCAGCACCGGCCGTCATCTGGGCAGCGCTCTGCTGGGGCATCAGCCGTTACATTCAGCGTTTAGCCGCTAGTGATTAATTAATGTGCGCCTTCTGCCTGCGGTAGCGGTGCCCAGCGCTGCTCAAGCTCGGCGGCGGGCATCGGTTTAGCAAAGTAAAATCCTTGTACCAGGGTGCAGCCTGTTTCTACCAGGAACTGACACTGGGCCTGGGTTTCGACTCCTTCGGCGATCACTTCCAGCCCCATGCCTTTTGCCATGGCTAGTACCGCTGTAACAATCGCGGCATCTGCCTGATCGTTGGGCAACTCGCTGATAAAAGCGCGATCTAATTTAATTTTATCTACTGGCAGCCGCTTCAAATACCCCAGCGACGAGTAACCGGTGCCAAAGTCGTCAATAGCGATTGAGTAGCCAAGCTCTCTTAGTGCCTGCAGACGTGGCCCCATGTCCCCTGCTCGCTCGTCTAGTAACACCGATTCGGTCAGCTCCAAACCAAGTTGTGACGGCTCTAGCTGGTAACGCTCAAGACAGGTGGCAAGCTGGGTTTCTAGATCGCCCTGAAAGAGCTGAAGGGCAGAGATATTGACCCAAACAGTGGTCTTCGGCATGCCGCTATTTTGCAAGTGCGCTTGCTGAGCACAGGCCTTTTCGATCACCCAACTGCCTAACTCTGCCATCAAGCCGTGACGCTCGGCCAGGGGAATAAACTCTCCCGGCGATATCATGCCACCTTTGGGGTGACGCCAGCGCAGCAGTGCTTCCATACCTACCAACTCACCGCTACCGGGATGGTGTTGGGTTTGGTAGTGAAGCTCTAACTGGTCACCGGAGATCAGCGCGGCACGCAGGTCGCTGACTAATGCTAATTGGGGATTATCCTGCTTATCCAGCGCGGGGCGAAACCGCAGGCTGTGGTTGCGACCCAGCCGCTTGGCGCTGTAAAGCGCTGACTCTAAACGCTGAAACAGCACGCTGGAATCTTGACCATCTTCCGGCGCACGGCAGCTACCAATGGTGAGGCCTAATCGCAGCGACTGCTCATTAATCTCGAAGGGGCTGCACATATGGTCGCGCAGATTCCCTAGCCACTTGTCGTGGTCATCAAAGGTGGTGGTGCGAATCACCATAAACTCATCACCCCCCAGCCGCCCCACTCCGCTTCCCGCCATATAGCTGGTGAGCCGCTGGGCAAATCGAGCCAGCAGCCGGTCGCCCTGCTCAACGCCTAAGCTATCGTTAACCGACTTAAGTCCGTCAATATCAATCAGCGCCATATCCAAGCTTTCACCTGCACGCAGGTGGCGCAGCCTGGACGCCATTAAGTCATGCAAGCGACGCCGGTTAGGTAGGCCTGTTAGCGGATCTTCATAGCCGATACGTCTTAAATCGTTCTCACGAGCTTTTTGTGCCGAAATATCGGAGAACCAGCTGATAAAGTGGGTGATTTTGCCTCGCTTGTCGGTGACGGCACGCACTTTGAGCCATTCAGGGTACTCATCGCCATGTTTGCGACGGTTCCACATTTCGCCTTCCCACCGCCCAGTGGCTTTTAGGGTGCTCCAAAAGTTTTCATAAAACGCTTTGTCATGGCGCTGAGCCGCCAGGGTGTCTAGCTTTCGGCCTATCATCTCTTGGCTTTCATAACCGGTAATTTCGGTAAACGCCGGATTCACCGCTAGCACACGGTTTTGGACATCACTAATGACCATCGCATCACCAGACAACCCCAACGCATCCTGTGAAAGACGCAGGCGTAGACGCTGCTGACGCACTTGGTTCCAGGCATCCCACAAGCCTAAAGTAACGAAGCTAGCCGCGACCATACGCAGCGCCGCATCGGGGATCCACACGCAGGCAGGTAGCGCCATCAGCGCCACCCATACCAACGGGCGATTAAGAGAGACAGGCAGCCACATGGCGATTCTTGTTGTCCTAATCAGTCACTAATAAAAATAAACGATGACGACATCATGCCGTCTCACTAAAATCTTGGATAGAGCATATTACGTCAATACACCGTTTATTGGGCGAATTCACTAATCCGAACAGCACAATAAGGTAACCTGGGTTATCGGCAACCCATTAAAAAGTGTTAGAACGTTACGATAAGCCGCCCGCGACGTGCATTCAGCGGTTTCGGGAAGTAGACTAGGCGCAACAACCATCTTCATACTCGGAACGATTCAGTGACCAAGCAATATGCCTTTGATCGCGAAGAACTGCTGGCATGCTCGCGCGGCGAACTATTTGGCCCCGGCAATGCACAGTTGCCAGCTCCTAACACATGCTGATGCTTGATCGCATTAAGCACATTCACGAAGAAGGCGGTGAGCATGGCAAGGGCGAACTGATCGCCGAGCTGGATATCACACCTGATCTGTGGTTTTTTGATTGCCACTTCCCAGGAGACCCCGTGATGCCCGGCTGCTTAGGGCTTGATGCGATGTGGCAGCTGGTGGGCTTCTATCTGGGATGGCTTGGCCATCCTGGCCGTGGCCGTGCGCTAGGCTGTGGCGAAGTGAAGTTCAGCGGCCAAATTTTGCCCGACGCACAAAAAGTGACGTATCGCATTAATATGAAGCGCGTTATTACTCGTCGGCTTATCCTAGGCATTGCCGACGGCACTGTGTCCGTTGACGGACGCGACATCTACCAGGCTAATGACCTGCGCGTTGGCCTATTCACCTCCACTGCGAATTTCTAACAGGAGGCTCCCATGCGACGAGTGGTAGTCACCGGCCTTGGCATCGTGTCGTGCTTAGGCAACGACCAGCAACAGGTCCTAGACGCGCTCAAAAACGGGCGCAGCGGTATTCGTTTTAAGGAAGAGTACGCTGAGCGTGGCTTCCGTAGCCATGTAGCAGGCAGCGTTGATATCGACTTGGACGCGTTAATCGACCGCAAACTGCACCGCTTTATGGGCGACGCAGCAGCCTATGCGTATGTCTCCATGGCTCAAGCAGTCGAAGACGCCGGGCTAACTGAAGCCCAGGCTTCTGATGTGCGAACGGGGCTGATTGCAGGCTCGGGGGGTGCATCAAGCGCCAACCAAGTTGAAGCTGCCGACCCCATGCGCGAGAAAGGCCTACGCCGCGTAGGCCCCTACCGTGTTACCCGCACCATGGGCAGCACAGTGTCTGCGTGCTTGGCAACGCCGTTTAAAATCAAAGGTGTGAATTACTCAATCTCTTCCGCCTGTGCAACCTCAGCTCACTGTATCGGCAATGCCATGGAGCAGATCCAGCTAGGCAAGCAAGCTGTGGTGTTTGCGGGTGGTGGCGAAGAGGAGCACTGGACGCTCTCGCGCGTATTTGATGCAATGGGCGCCATCTCCACCCACTACAACGACACGCCTGACAAGGCTTCTCGCCCCTACGACCAGGCGCGCGACGGCTTTGTGATCGCTGGCGGCGGCGGCATGCTGGTGCTTGAAGAGCTGGAGCATGCCAAAGCTCGTGGCGCGAAGATTTACGGCGAGCTGGTGGGCTATGGCGCAACGTCTGATGGCTACGACATGGTGGCTCCCTCTGGCGAAGGTGCTACACGCTGTATGCACCAAGCGATGGCGACCGTGCAGGGCGATATCGACTATATCAATACCCACGGCACCTCTACGCCGGTTGGTGATGTGGCTGAGTTGAAGGCCATCCGCAATGTGTTTGGCAACTCAACGCCTGCTATGAGCTCGACCAAGTCGCTAACGGGCCACTCCCTGGGAGCAACAGGCGTACAAGAAGCCATCTACTCACTGTTGATGATGCAGCACAATTTTGTAGCTGCCTCGGCAAACGTTGATCAGCTGGATGAGCAGGCCGATGGCTTCGATATTGTGACCCAGCGTCGCGATAACGTCACCATCGACCGCGTGCTGTCTAATAGCTTTGGCTTTGGCGGTACGAACGCTTGCTTAGTCTTCCAGCGCTATAACGGTTGATCAGCACTTAAGCAGCATAAAAACGGCGCCTTTCGAGGCGCCGTTTTGCGTTATAAAACGATTAGCGAGACGCTGGCCGTGGCACCTCTGAACTTTCCTGTAGCTGACCCTCTATCCAAGCCCCTACCATCTTCCAAGACTTCATCGGGCGTACGCCCGGAGGTCTCAATGGGCGCTCCAATGCGCACCCGCAGTACACCTGGATGCTTTACCCAGTGCCGCCCAGGCCAGCGCTCACCAGCGTTGTGTGCCACCGGCAGGACTGGCACACCTGCACGGCACGACACCACGCTACCGCTTTTGTTGTAGCGCTTACGCACGCCGGGGGAAACGCGAGGACCTTCGGGAAAAATCAGCACGGAAAGGCCTGTGCCTCAGCGTTCAACACCCTGAGTAAGTACCTGCTTCATGGCGCGGGCTGGCTTTGAGCGATCAAGACTAATCGGGCGTAGCAGACGCAGCCCCCAACCAAAGATGGGAAAGCGCAGTAGCTCCTGCTTTAGCACAGTACATACCGGCGGCTTCATTACCTGCAGAAATACGGTTTCCCACTCGCACTGGTGGTTCGCCTGAATTACGCAGGGCCCTGACGGAATATCTCTCGCCCCTGAATGTCATAGCGCACGCCACAGGCAATGCGAAACCAAACCACCAAAAAGTAGTTATAGAGGTTTAACAATCGATAGCGACCCGCCAACGGCAGAAACGGCGCGATGGGTAGAAACAGAACGCCAATAAGCAGCATGGCAGTAAAATAACCCGCTTAGAACACCAGGCTGCGCACCACATTGATCAAACTGATTCTCCTGTCCCAACGTCATCACGCTGCTGGTCACGGGTTAAGCACCACGCATCCAGCATGCGTCCCACTTCCAGCCGCCAAGGTTTTTGATGCACACCAAAAACATCCAACACTCGACGGCAGTTTAATACCCGACGCAGCTTGGCGTCGTGATGATGATTAAGGGCCTGTATCTCCCCTAAATCAATATGTTCGCCACGCCCTTCTAGGTGAGTGGCCAGCTGAGTACGCACCATTGATGTAAAAGTGAACGCACTGACCGGCTCAGTGCCCGCCAAGTGATAGGCTCCCCAGGCGTCAGCGCCGCAGGCCTGCTGCTGTAGCATGCCAATCAACGCCATGGCGACCGCGTCGGCAGAGGTGGGGCAAAACACTACGTCCTCTGCTGCGCGCACCGTCTGCCCCGTGATAAAGCTGTCGATAATTTCACTCAGCCAGGCGTGGCTACCTTCCAACGCAAACAGCGGCCCTAAGCGCACAATCAGATGGCGATGGTATTCGGCACGGGTACGATCGCCTGTTTGCACCAATCGACGCAAACACTCATCACGTGGGGCAGGCACGACATGCTCATCAATCGGGATATCAAATCCCTCTTCATAGGGCTGATCCGAGACACACCACACCAACGCCACGTCTTGGGCTTGGCAGGCATCCACACAGCGATCAACGGCATCCGCATGGGCTTTCACCTCGGCGGGCGTCATGCTCAGCGCGTGCGCCAGCGGGGGAATGAGCACCGCATCGGGCGCTATCGCCTGTAGCTGACTCGGCGAAACAGCAAGGCCTTGCTCAATGACTAGCTCGGTATCCGCGCGCCGGCTCGCTTCACGGGCTAGCGCTAAACTTAAGCAGTGCCCGGCATCTAGTATCAGCAGCTTCAAGACAGCCTCTCCCACTCAACCCAAAACCGTGGCGGCAACTGCGCCACGCATCGACGAACGTGTGTAAGGTCTTTTTAGAACGGAATTTCGTCGTCGAAATCATCAAAATTGCCCGGATCGGGGGCGCCATAGCTGTTGTTTTGGTTATTCGGTGCCGGCTGCGGGTGCTGCAGCGCTGGCTGTCCACCGCGCTGAGGAGCCCCACCCTGAGGCGGGTAGCCGCCCTGCTGGGGCTGGTTTTGGCCATAGTTCTGTTGAGGAGGCGCTTGCTGAGCCGGGGCCTGCTGAGCGTAGCCACCCTGCGGGGCTCCACCGCCCTGGAAGTCGCCGCCACGGCTATCCAGCATTTGCATATCGTTAGCCACGATCTCCGTGCTGTAACGATCTTGACCGTTCTGGTCCTGCCATTTGCGCGTTTGCAGGCGGCCCTCAATATACACTTTTGAGCCTTTTTTAAGGTACTGCTGGGCGATTTCAGCGGTTTTGTTGAATAGCACCACGCGATGCCACTCGGTGCGCTCCTGGCGCTGGCCACTTTGGCGATCCATCCAGGTATCGGAAGTGGCTAGGTTTAAATTTGCTACCGCCGTGCCAGAAGGGGTGAATCGCACTTCAGGATCTTGGCCCAGGTTGCCAATCAAAATAACTTTGTTAATACCGCGCGCCATGAGGTCGCTCCTTTACGTAATCGGACAAATAACTGAGTAGGTCGCTACCTGCTGGTTTTTAGCAGGTGAGCGCTAATTCTTTAGGGTCGCGGCGGTGGAATCAGTTTTGCCAGCGCCGCTTGATCGAGTTCTTTGCGGTTTACCTTCAAATACATGAGGCGCTCCTCCGGCACGACCATCACATCTTCCACACCAACCACGTCGGCAAGATGCTCCATCAATAAGTTGATCGCATCAGGCTGCGTATCGTGTAACGCCACCACTTCGCTGGAGAGCGGCGGAGGAGAAGGCATCCGCCACATGGCTACCCACCAAGCCAGCGCTAGCACCGCGCAACCAATAAATACTGCGTTAAGCCCCCAGGTATTCGCCAGCAAGCCGCCCAACGTGCCACCTAAAAAAGCGCCGAGAAACTGGCTGGTGGAATACACCCCCATTGCGGTGCCCTTAGCACACGCTGGGGCCAACTTGCTAAGCATGGAAGGCAGCGTTGCCTCCAGCAAATTAAAGCCGGTAAAGAAAACAAATAGCCAAACAAACAGCCAATGCCCCTGGGAAAGCGACAACCCTAGGCTGGCTAGGCTGGCAGCGATGGCTCCAATCGCCAATAGGCACATCAGCCTCATACGCTGGCGCTTTTCCGCTATGATCACCAGCGGCACCATCGCCACAAAAGAGAGTGCCATAATGCCTAGGTAGGCTAATCCATGGTACTCCACTGCTACCCCCGCATTGAGTAAGCGGAAGGGGATAGCCACAAAGATTGCCATGAGGACAAGATGCAGCGCAAAAATCGATAGATCAAGCCGCCACAAATCCGGCCGGGTAATCACACTTTTAAACTGCTTCCGATCCAGCCCTACGTCACGGTGGCGTAACCGGCGCGGCGCAGGCGGCACCCAGCGCCAAAGGAATAACAGTCCCACCAATGTTAGGAGCGCGGCAAACCAAAACACCCCAGAGAGCCCCGCCCAGGAGGCTAACCAAGGGCCAAGCACCATGGAAATGGGCAAACGATACGCCGATCGAAAGGCCAATAGTGGCCATGGCCGCCGTGCGTACCTGCTCGGGGGTTTGATCTGCAATAGAGCCATTATGGCGGCCGCCACGGCACCGCCCCCCTGAAGGCCGCGACCTAAAATTACCCCGCCAATGCTATCTGCCATGGCCGCTACCACGCTGCCAAAAGCAAAAATCAGCAGCCCCATCGCAATGACACGCTTACGACCAATGCGGTCAGAGCGCAAACCAAACGGGATTTGCAGCGTCGCCTGGGTTAAGCCATAAAGGCCTAACGCCACGCCAACCAGTAACGGCGTAGCGCCTGTCAACGTGTCGGCATAAAGCGCGAGCACCGGCAGAACCATGAACAGTCCCAGCATACGAGACGCGTAAAGACCGGCCAAACCGCTGATTGCACGGCGTTCAGCGACCAGCAGCAGTGCGGAAACCTTGCGCATAATGCCCTTGTGTATGGTGGATGGGCCGAACGGCCTGAGATAACCGTCCATTCTAGCGCTTTGTCATCACGCTGGAAACGCCAAGCGCGGTGACGCAGGCAGAGACAGTTTTGCCGGGAAGGGGACAGCAATCGTATAATTACGCTTTTGCCACGCGATTCGAGGTGTTGATGGACAGCATTCTGGTCAGGGGTGCCCGCACCCACAACCTCAAGCAGATCGATGTGGAGCTGCCTCGCGACAAGCTTATCGTCATTACCGGGCTTTCCGGTTCCGGTAAGTCATCGCTGGCGTTTGACACGCTCTATGCCGAGGGGCAGAGTCGCTACGTGGAGTCGCTCTCTACCTATGCACGCCAATTCCTCTCGATGATGGAGAAGCCCGATGTGGACCACATCGAAGGTCTCTCTCCTGCGATCTCTATTGAGCAGAAATCCACCTCCCACAACCCGCGCTCAACCGTGGGTACTATCACCGAAATTTACGACTACCTGCGTCTGCTGTTTGCCCGCGCAGGCACGCCCCGTTGCCCAGAGCACGGTGAAGACTTAGAAGCCCAGACCATTTCGCAGATGGTCGATCAAGTGATGAACCTCGCCGAGGACACCAAGCTAATGCTGCTGGCCCCTGTGGTAAAAGGCCGCAAGGGTGAGCACCTGCAACTGCTCGCCGAACTTCGCGCCCAGGGCTTTGTCAGGGTGAAAATCGACGGTCAGGTGCTGGAGTTAGACGATATCGCGCCGCTGGATAAGCGCAAAAAGCACGATATCAGCGTGGTAGTGGACCGCTTTAAAGTGCGCGACGATATCGCCCAGCGCTTAGCGGAATCGTTTGAGACCGCGCTAAACCTGGCCGACGGCACGGCGATGATTCACTTTATGGATGGCGAGCAGGAAGACCTCGCCTTCTCCTCGCGCTTTGCCTGCCCGGTATGTGGCTACTCGCTCTCAGAGCTTGAGCCGCGCATGTTCTCTTTTAACAACCCTGCGGGCGCCTGCCCTACCTGTGATGGCCTCGGCGTTCAGCAGTACTTTGACCCAGATAAGCTGATTAGCCATCCAGAGCGTTCCCTCGCAGAAGGCGTCATTAAAGGCTGGGATCGGCGCAACATTTACTATTTCACCCAGTTGCAGACACTCGCCAAGCACTACCGCTTCGAGCTGGAAACCCCCTGGCAGGAGCTGGCTCGCCACGAGCGCGAGATTATTCTTAACGGCAGCGGCAACGAGCAAATTCCGTTTGTCTACGTAGGCGATCGCGGCCGCAAAGTCACTCGGGAACACGCCTTTGAAGGCGTGCTGCCCAATATCCAGCGCCGCTACCGGGAAACCGAATCCAATATGGTACGCGACGATCTCGCCAAATATATTGCGGTTCAGCCCTGCACTACCTGTAGTGGCTCACGGCTGCGCAAAGAGTCGCGCCACGTTTATGTGGATGACCGTAACATTGCCGATATTGTGCACCTGCCCATTGGCGAGGCGTGGCGCTACTTTGCCGAGCTGGCCCTGCCGGGGCGTAAAGGCGAAATTGCCGATAAGATCGTCAACGAGATCCATGCCCGCCTTGAGTTCTTGGCCAATGTGGGCCTGGATTACCTGAACCTTGAGCGCAGCGCCGACACTCTTTCCGGTGGCGAGGCCCAGCGCATCCGTCTAGCCAGCCAAATCGGCGCGGGGCTGGTGGGCGTCATGTACATTCTGGACGAGCCCTCTATCGGCCTGCATCAGCGGGACAACGACCGCTTGTTGAAAACCCTGGAGCGACTTCGCGACCACGGCAATACCGTGATTGTGGTCGAACACGACGAAGACGCCATTCGCGCGGCGGACCATGTGCTGGATATCGGCCCCGGCGCCGGTGTTCATGGCGGTGAAATCGTCGCCCAAGGCACGCCCCAGCAAGTGATGGGTAATCCCAACTCGCCCACCGGTCAGGATCTTTCCGGCACTCGTGAAATCGCCGTGCCGCCCTACCGTATTCCCGGCAATCCGGAAAAGCAGTTGGTCGTGCGCGGCGCGACAGGCAATAACCTGCAAAACGTCACGCTGAGCCTGCCTTTGGGGCTATTTATTGCCGTGACGGGGGTTTCTGGCTCGGGTAAATCAACGCTGATTAACGGCACGCTGATGCCCATTGCCGCCCGTGAGCTTAACCGCGCCACCACCTTGACCCCAGCGCCCTATGAGAAGGTTGAAGGGCTTGATCAGCTCGATAAAGTGATCGATATCGACCAGAGCCCCATTGGCCGTACGCCGCGCTCTAACCCTGCGACGTACACCGGTATTTTCACGCCCATTCGCGAGCTGTTTGCGGGTACCCAAGAGGCGCGCTCGCGGGGCTATAAGCCGGGCCGCTTCAGCTTTAACGTTAAGGGCGGGCGCTGTGAAGCGTGTCAGGGCGAGGGCATGATCAAGGTAGAGATGCACTTCCTGCCGGATATCTACGTACCCTGCGATGTATGTAAAGGTAAGCGTTACAACCGCGAAACGCTGGATATTCACTATAAAGGCAAGACCATCCACGAAGTGCTGGAAATGACCGTGGAAGACGCGCTGGCATTCTTCAGCCCGGTGCCCGCCATTGCCCGCCGCCTGCAAACGCTAATGGACGTAGGGCTCTCGTATATTCGCTTAGGGCAAAGCGCCACCACGTTATCCGGCGGTGAAGCACAGCGTGTCAAACTGGCCCGAGAGCTAGCTAAGCGCGACACCGGCAAAACGCTCTACATTTTGGATGAACCTACCACAGGCCTACATTTTGAAGATATTCGCCAGCTGCTGACCGTACTCCACCGACTGCGCGATCACGGTAATACGATTGTCGTGATTGAGCACAACTTGGATGGGATCAAAACCGCCGACTGGCTCATTGATCTTGGGCCGGAAGGTGGCTCTGGCGGCGGGCAAATTATTGCTGAGGGCACGCCCGAGCAGATTGCCAAGCAGAGCGTTTCGCATACCGGGCGCTTCCTGGCGCCACTACTGGAGCGGGCCAAACGCGCATCATCCACTTCCTAGCGCTTAGCTACCCGGCACCCGGGCCGGGAACATCAAAAGAGTAAGCAAGCCCAACGGGTACTTCTTATAGTATGTAGCGATGCCGTTTAACAATGGTTGATACCGTTTAGGAGAAGGACGCTGTGGATCAGGACAAAAGCTGCATTATTCGCCACTTTAGCCACTACTGTACGCTGACGGACGATGAGAAGCAGTTGCTAAACTCGTTAGAGGAGAGCCCGACTGAGATTAAGTCAGGCGCACTACTGTGGGAAATGGGCTCGCCAGCCAACGAGTTTTGCACGCTGCGCAGCGGCTGGGCTTACTCTTACCGTCATCTGGAAAACGGTGATCGGCAGATTCTCGAAGTGTTTCTCCCGGGCGATATCATTGGCCTGCGGGAATTTGCCTTTTCTCAACGCCTTGAGAACGTGCGCCTGATTACCGATGGCGTGGTGTGCCATTTCCCCCATAAACGTATGCTGGATATATTTAGCCAGTCACTGCCGCTCACGTCGGTCATGTTTGCCATCGGCAGCCGTCAACAAGCGCTGCTCACTGAGCGTTTGGTGAACTTGGCCCGACGCAGCGCACGCCAGAAAATGGCACACTTTCTCCATGAGATGTACCTGCGTTTGCGCCAAACCAACGACGATATTGGCGGGCAGTTTCGTCTTCCGCTCTCTCAGGAGCAGCTCGCCGATATTTTAGGCTTAAGCCCGGTACACGTGAGCCGCACCTTTAGCGCGCTGAGCGAAGATGGCTTGGTCTTCCGCGACCGCCACCATGTCTCGATTCCAAACCTTGAGGCGCTGGCCACGGAAGGTGAGTTTGACGACTGCTATCTTACCGATAATGTCAGGCCGCTATTTAAGGACTGAGGTTGCGACAATAAAACGCCGCGCCCTTGCCAAGCACACGGCAGTTTCATCAGCGTGCTATTAACCGCATTTTGACCAGCCGCAACCGGCGTAGCAGGTCGGGCAGCCATCCATCATGATCAAATCACCTCGACACTCAGGGCACGTACCTACCGTAGCGGGGCCGCCGCTTGCTTCGCCAGAAGCCGATGCGACGGCAGAGTCTTCAGCCGCCGGGGGCTCCTCCGGCTGCCAAGCATGTCCATGCTGCATGCGGTGCGCATAGCGTGCAACCAACGTCTCCACCGGCACTTGGTTGCCCTCCTGATCTAAAAAACCGCGCCGATAGAGAATCCGCTGAATCGACCAAGCAATCGCCGCCACTTCCGAGTCGTGAAACATAGGCTTGTTCCAGCGATTCATGCCACAGCGTACCAAGCCTTTGTCCCAGGCGACTTTGCGCAGGTCTGCCACGGCTTGAGTGACATAGCCCCCACGCGCTGCAAGCGACAGGCTGCGCATGGTCGCAGTAATCCACTGGTGCTCGCTGGAGAGCTGGCCCGAGGGAAAGAAGAACTCCACCGGACGCTCAATCACCACACGCTGGCCGCCAATCACGCCTTCCACTGGCATAAACGAGACCAGCAAGTAGACCTTCTTGCGCCCTTCAGCCCCCACATAAGAGATTTTTTCAGACACTGCTTCCAGTGTGCCTTCCGGGCGCGATGGAATGCGGACCGTTAATGGGTCTTCATCTGGTAGCTCTGGAGCAGGCGCGGGCTGCCCTTGTTGCTTAATACGGTAACCGACAATTTTCGACGTAATTTCAACCGCCATAACGTTCTCCCCAGTTCTTTAGACAGCTCATCAAGCTAAGCCTTGCTTGCGCTTACGATTACCATTTGCCGTAGGTGCCCTCTTTCAAGGCATCAAACAGGTTAGCGGCGTTATGCTCTTCACCGTCGTAAAGCACCTTCTCATCGCCGGTTAGCTCAAGGGTTTCACCATTTTCCAGCTCAAACACATAGGTGGTGTTTTTCAGGTCATCCTCACGCACCAACACGCCTTGGAAGGCTTCCGGGTTAAAGCGGAAGGTAGTGCAACCTTTCAAACGGCTCTCGTAGGCCTGCAGATAGAGGTCTTGGAACTGCTCAAAGGGGAACTCGGTGGGTACATTGACCGTTTTGGAAATCGCCGAGTCCACCCACTGCTGAGCTGCCGCTTGAACGGCGACGTGCTGCTCGGGAGTGACAGAGTCTGCGGATGAAGTAGTCCGGCAGATCGCTTTCTACCGCATCGGCAGCCATAAAGTGACGGTAGGCCGCTAGTTCAAACGACACTACCTCCACCTGCTCCTTGGTCTTTTTACCGGACTGGATGATGTTGCGGAAATAGCGATGGGAGAACGACGGCTCAATGCCATTGGAAGCGTTGTTGCCCATGGAGAGCGAGATGGTACCCGTGGGGGCAATCGAGCTGTGGTGGGTAAACCGCGCACCGTGCTCGGCCAACTGTGCCACCAGTTCCGGCTCAAGCTCGGCCACTTTGGCCATGTATTGGCTGTAGCGGGCGTGCAGAATCCGCCCCGGCACCTTGTCACCTACCTCGTAGCCGTCGCTGGCGAGCTGAGGGCGCTCGCGCATCATCTTGGGCGTAATGGTGTGCTCCTCTTCAAGCACTGGCGCCATGCCCTTCTCTTTAGAAAGCTCCAGCGCCTGCTTCCACCCTTCCAACGCTAAATGACGACTGACCTCTTCAGTGAACGTCAGCGACGCCTGGGAGCCGTAGGGAATTTTCAGCATGGTCAGGGTCGAACCAAGACCCAAAAAGCCCATGCCGTGACGGCGTTTAGCTTCAATTTCGCGCTGTTGCTGGGGGAGCGGCAGGCCAGCAATTTCCACCACGTTGTCGAGCATACGGGTGAAAATCGCTACGACTTTTCGATAGCGCTCCCAATCAAACCGCGGCTCGGCGCTAAACGGTTCGATCACAAACTTCGTCAGGTTGATAGACCCTAACAGGCACGCGCCTTCCGGCGGCAGCGGCTGCTCGCCGCAGGGGTTAGTCGCGCGGATATCCTCGCAGAACCAGTTATTGTTCATGCGATTCACTTGATCAATCAGTATAAAGCCCGGCTCGGCGTAGTCGTAGGTAGAGGACATAATCGTGTCCCACAACTCACGAGCTTTAATCACCTCGACAACACGGCAGGCCACGCGCCCTTCGGCATCCACCGTGTAGCCCTCTTCCACTACCGGCCAGTCACGGTAAATCACCTCTTCAGCACTCACATCCTCTTTCTCACCAGGATGCAGTGGGAAGGCCAGCGGCCAATCGGCGTTGTGCTTCACCGCTTCCATAAACTCATCGGTGATGAGTAGGCTCAAGTTGAATTGACGCAGCCGCCCTGCTTCGCGCTTGGCTTGGATGAACTCACGCACGTCCGGGTGCCCCACATCGAAGGTGCCCATTTGAGCGCCGCGACGGCCTCCGGCAGACGCCACGGTAAAACACATCTTGTCGTAGATATCCATAAACGCCAGCGGGCCATTGGTGCCTGCTCCTGCGCCAAACACAAAGGCACCTTTATGGCGCAGGGTCGAGAAGTCGTAGCCAATACCGGCGCCCGACTTCAATGTCATACCCGCATCGACCACGGAGTCGAGGATATCGCGCATGGAGTCACGAATAGTGCGAGAAACGGTGCAATTAATCAGACTGACGGCGGGCTTGTAGGCTTCGGCCCCCGCATTAGAGAGAATTCGCCCAGCGGGAATAGCACCATTTCAGCGCCCAGCGAAATTTGGGTAGCCACTCATCGGCCTTTTCACCTTCTACGGCGGCTAGGGCACGAGCCACGCGCTCAAAGGTCGCTGCGACATCTTGATCCACCGGTTGGCCATGACGATCTTTTAACCGATATTTGGCATCCCAGATTTCCCTAGATGGAGCCTGCATAGGGACTTCACTGGATGTCTTCATCGCCTTGGCTGCGGTACTCATGTTCACGAAACTCCTTCACGATGGGTAGCGATAGCGCTAAAAAACGGGCCGATTATACGTGGCATCGTAGGGGAGTATAGCCCCGACTTTCTACTATATGGGCCGTTTTTTGACGTTAACAACACTAGATAGAGAAAAATCAGCACCTTACCCTTTTGCTTATTCCCAACACGCTATAGGCTTAAGGTTTTCGATGACGATACGACCTATGAACTTCCTGAAAACATCAACTTTCGCCGTCACCGCCATGCTGCTTGTCACAGCTCCCCTTTCATTGGCCGCTACATTTAATGTGGAATCAGTGGCTACCCATGGGCACTGGCAATCCATGGCGCTGACCCTAGGAGAAGAGCGCCACTTTCGTGCTGTAGAGACCCACAGCTACTCCGATGCCACGCTAAGCATAAATGCTACTCAAGAAGTCTGTGATTTACCGTGGCTGGAGATGCGCGTCACCCTAGCGCAGCAGCAGGGAGAGAGCCGAGCGGTGAATCTGGTACCCACTCGGCTGCGGATTGGTGACAACCCGATTGTCGATACCATGGCGGAGTTTATTACCGAGCGGGGCGATGACGGCTTTTATGCCCATTTTTATTTGAGCGATATGGAGACGCTGATCGCTGAGATGCAGTCGGGCGAGCAGCTGGTTTTAGGATTTGACCAGGGTGAGCAGGAACCGTGGTACATGACCTTTAGTTTGGAAGGTGCTGGCGATGCCATTCAACGCATGCAGTCGCTGTGTAGCGGCGCCTCTCTCACAGAGGCACCTGCTCCTCCGGGTTAAGCGCACGCTCTTCCGCAACCTCTTCGCGATTACGGCCGCTGTGCTTGGCTTGATACATAGCGGCATCGGCCCGGGCCATCAGCGTTTTACAGCTGTCGCCTGGCTGCCAGACAGCGACACCAATGCTAATGGTAATTGGCTGATCAACTCCCTCTACCTGCAGGGTGGCCACCAAGCCACGCAGGCGCTCGGCAAGCCCTACCGCCGCTTCCATATCGGAGTGGGTAGCCAATACCACGAACTCTTCACCGCCCCAACGGCCTAGATGGTCGCAGCCACGCAGTGACTCCTCGACTAGACGCGCCAGCGACACGACCACGTCATCCCCTACATGGTGGCCGTGGGTATCATCAATTTGTTTAAAACGGTCAACATCAAACAGCAGTAGCGCAAAAGAAGCCCCATAGCGTTTGGCGGCCACCAGCTCAGCATCAATAGCCTGCTCAATACGGTAGCGGTTCCATACCTGGGTGAGCGGGTCAAAATGCGCCAGTTGCTCTAAGCGCTGATTGGCATCGGCTAACGCTATGCGTGCCCGCTCCAGGTGCATATTTAATGTACTGATTTCATAGGCGGAAATTGCCAGCGTCAAATCTTCGCCTAAGTCCTTAGCGGCAAGTCGCTCAACACGCTGCCACGCCTCGCTTTTTCCCACTACCTCTTCACGCCAGGCAGCAGAAGGCGCCATCATAATCGCAGGCTGGGGTTGGGGTACGGAGGTTGGCTGCATCGCCCAATAGAGTGTTTCCACCTGTTCTGGGCGAAAGAAGATCACCCACCCTCGCTGCGCCGGGCTCATCGGAAGTGGTACAGCCAGGATACCGCACTGCTCAGGCATACAAAGCGATGACGTTAGCGGCTCAGCGGCAATCCCCCGCGTACACCAGGGGCCACTATGTTGATGTGCTTTTTCAAGACGCTTAACAAACTGGCTAATGGTAGGTGAGTCTGGTGTAGTACCACTCGCATGAGCACGGCCCTTCAGCGATAGCGCAACGCCGTGGGCACGAAATAGCGAACACCACGTTGCAGCCTGCTGATGGGTAATCTCCTGTGGGCTTTGCGGCTCTAAACGGGCATTGGCCGACAGTACCAAGCTATCTTGAACGCGTTGCAGGTAGCGAGCTTCTTGGCGTGCTCGGAGTAACAGCAGCCGCTGGGTGGCCATCTGTACCAGAGTACGCACCGCGTCACGTACGGGCGGCGCTCCTGGATGGGGAGGGGCCGAGTGGCAAAACATCAGCCCCCATAAGCCGGCATCACCCTGCATGGCCATACTCAGCGCACCCCGCACGCCAAGACGACGTAAGTAGCGCGACGGGCAGGGGCAGGCGCACGTAGAAAGCAGTGACGCAGGTTTGCGCCTGTGCCTTTTGGCACAAGTGGTTCGCTTGGCGCATCAGTATCTTCAATCAGCCGAACCGGATGGCTTCCATAAGCGCGCCGCAGCGTCAGGGGAAAATCACTGGCCGGAAAACGTTGTCCTAAAAGGGCAGGCAGATGCCCCCCCCGCGCTTCAGCGACAATCAGTCCATGCCAATCGGTGTCGAAATGGCAAACGGAGACACGGTATGCCCAGTTAGCTGCTGCACCGCCGTTACGAGATAATCCAACAGCTCTTCTTGTTGGGTGGCTTCCGCTAGGCGCATTAGCCGCTCGTTGACGGTGCCCAACAAGCGGCGTTTGCCGAGTGGGTTCAACGGCTCAATCTCCACTATCACGCTACTCTCGGTGCGGTAAGCGTGCAGTTGAAAGCGGGTAGCGCGCTGGGCACGACTAAATGCCAGTGGCCCCGCTAGTCGCTGCTGTCCCTGCAGCTCCTTGCATAACCGCTGACTTAGCCGTTTACCCAGCACACTGCTGAGCGAGAGTTGCGAGTGCTCTTGCTCAGCAATGCCCAACAGCTGGGTGAGATTATTACTCACCGCCTGAATGTGTCTACACTCTTCATCCAGTACCAGAACGGCACCAAATGATTGAAGTAGCGAATGATGCTTCGACACGAAGATAGCCTCGAGATATCTCTTTACCCCTTGACCTGTTGCTTCAGCAACAACTCAGCGCGTCGGTTGGCAGCTCGCCCTGCCGCAGTAGCGTTACTTTCCATGGGTTGGGTGTCGGCATAGCCGACGGCCCGCATACGTGAAATGGCAATACCTTGCCGCTCTAACTGGCGTACCACTGCGATGGCTCGTCCCACTGAGAGCTCCCAGTTAGACGGAAACCGAGCGGTCGCGATCGGCACATTATCGGTGTGGCCCTCAATGGAAATTTGACCATCAAAAGTCTGTAGCACCGAAGAGAGCCGTTCTAACACAACTTGCCCCTGGGGCGTTAGTACATCGTTGCCACTGGGAAATAAAAGGCTATCGTCAATACGTAGCGTAACGCCCTCTTGCCCCTGGGAGACACTCACTTCCAGGGATATCAAGCCCTGCCATTTGGGGATGTAAGCCATCGTGGCGGGGAAGTATTCCTGTGGCTAAGCTAGCCAATGGCAGTGACGTAACGGCATTCGAGGGATCCATGATACTGCTTTCACTCCCTTCGCCACCGCCGGATGGCGTAAGCGCCAACAGCAGTACAAACAGGGTAATCAGCAGCGTCAATACATCCAGGTAACTGGTCAGCCAGCTCTCGTCACTCTCCCCCACTTCGGCGGGAAGCTCCAAAGCATGCCGTGAATCGCGGTCGAGCATGGCGGTAACCTTTTAATGCGGAACCCATATCGGGCCGAGGCTTAACGTTCGCGTCACGAATTTCGTCGTGGTAATTCGCTACGAAGGAGTTAAGCGTCTCTTCAATAAACGATGGCAGACGGCGCTTGGTAATTAGCGAAATGCCTTCCAGCACCATGTTCATAGTGATAAGACGCTCTTCCGTACGCCGCTCTAGCTTCACGGCAATCGGTTTAAACACCAAATTGGCCAACAGGATGCCATAGAAAGTAGTCAACAGCGCCACTGCCATCCGGGGCCCAATTACTTCCAGGTCACCCGCATCCATCACTTCGAGCATGTTGACCAAGCCTACCAAAGTACCAATCATGCCGAAGGCCGGTGCATAGGTGGCCATGGTGCGGAAAATTTGGGCTTCAGCATGCTCGCGGGCTTTCAGCCGCGCAATACGCCAGCGCAGCATGTCGAAGATTTCATCCTCTTTTGTATTCGCAATGACCAGTTGGATACCGGTGCGCAAAAACGGATTACGGGTATGTTCCAGTTCTTTCTCAACCGCTCTAACATCCCCCTTAAACCAAAGGCGCGACATGGAAACCAACTCATTGATGTCATCTCGCACATAGGTGTTTTCACGGCGGAAAACTAAACCAACCAGACGCACCACACGCAGCACTTCTTTCAGCGGATAGCTGATAAACGTGGCCGCCAGCGTGCCAGTGACCACAATGGCAAGCCCCGGTAAGTTAATAAAGCTCTCGGGCGACTCTGCGGTAAAAAATAAAACGCTTACCAACAGCAGCATGCTGGCAAATATACCGATCAGCGTAGATGGATTCATCAACGGCTCCTCGCCGGTTATGGTTAGTGAGTGAGAGGGTTAATTAGTCTCATGTAGGCGAGCACGCAGCCGACTCACCGCCTGGCTGTGAAGCTGTGAAACCCGTGATTCGGTGACACCGAGCACAGCGCCCACTTCTTTTAGATTCATCTCTTCTTGGTAATACAGCGCCATTAGCAGCTTCTCGCGCTCGGGAAGTGCTTCAATGGCGTCGATCAGCGTTTGCCGCTGCTGTTCATCCAATAATTGTTCAAACGGCTGTCGGTGAGTGTCGTCCCCCGCAGGCTCGCTGCCATCCGCAATGAGCTCTTCGAACGGCAATAATTGCCCGCTATTGGTATCGTTGAGCAGTTGCTGGTAATCACTTAGCCGGCATCTCCAGTTCACGGGCAATCTCCCCCTCTTCCGGGGGGGCCCCAGCTGCTGCTCTAAACGACGCACAGCATCATCTACCGCCCGTGCCGAGCGGCGTACCTGCGGGGCAGCCAGTCACGAGTGCGCAGCTCGTCCATCATCGCGCCACGGATGCGCTGGCTTGCAAAGGTAGCAAATGTTGCTCCCTGGGCAGCATCAAAGCGCCCTAACGCCTCTACCAAGCCCACCATACCCGCCTGGATCAGATCATCCAGCTCAATACTTGCGGGCAACCTTACCTGCAGCGTTAAGGCCTGACGTCTCACCAGTGGCATGTATTGAGTTAACAGCTCACTCTGTTTGATCCTGCCTTGTGCTGTATACATCCTCGTGCCTCGCGGCTTAACAACCTTGACTGATAGTTCACGATCACTTGTAACCCCTGTACTCGCACAGGGCGTTGCCCTGGCTGCAGCGTAAACCGAAAGTACAGCGGTGCGCTCGCCAACATTCCCGATAGAGCGGCCGTGCTACCGCGCATGCCTGATAGTGCAACACAGCGTTCAGGATGACATAGCCAAGCGTTCACAGGCGTTCCCGGCGGTGACTCAAAGCGCCATTGAATTCGCGACAGCGCAGCATTACGCAGCGGGACGCCCGCTGGCGGGGTTATCGCCTGGCTGCTGCTGGTACGGTCGCTCATTGCTACCATCACACTAGGCACTTGGCTGCTCCAACTACCGGTTGCGGCCTGCGTATTCAACGCGAAAAACCATAACCCCGCTACTAGTCCTAAACAGCCCATTTTTCTTACTGTTAACAACTTTGCAGTTTTTATCAACGCCTCAATAGCCATCTGCTTAGCGTTACTTACCCACCCCCCCAAACTCTGCATAACTCTCCCCTGGAGCGACAAATGCCCCCTGGCCCGCCGCTAGCGCGCCAGCAGCAGAAGCTCAATATCTAAATATCGAGCGGAATCATTGCCCAAACTATCCAGCAACCCCTGGCGCGGCAGGTGGGGTTCATGAACCGCTAGAAGACGCTGCGGACCACCATGCTCGCGTAATTGGCGCAACACTCGGTACATTGGTGGCAAAGGCGTCAGCATCACTGTTGATCCACAACGCCCAGCGTGAGTAACGCTCGGCTAAGTCAGTCAGCGAGGCGCTGTTAGGCATGACAATATGAATATCCCAATCCTGTGGGTCACCTGCCCATTGCCGCCCCAGGGCCGACCATTGCCCCAGCCGACCTCGCACTTTGTCCACCTGCGCTACACCAGCATGAGGTAAGCCTACTACCACTAGCGTTTTTTTCGGTCTTGGAGGCGCCACGGTGGCAGGCTCGGCAGCAGCAGCTACCGTAGGTGCCATGGCCTCCTGGGTATACGCGGCGGCTTCCTCTTCGTTAACGGGAGCGGCAGGCACTGTCTCGTCACTTTCCACGTTATGGCCGACTTCATCAGCACCACGCTGCTGGCGCTGTAAATCGGCCCATTTGCGCAGGCCAGCCGCCTGATCCTGGCCACTCAAACCACGCCCTCACGACTGACGCTACCTAGCTGACGAATGGCATCGCGCGCCATCAGAACGTGTACTAATGCATCAAGCAGTGCCGTATCACGCCGCTTGCGCTGGGTTCCTAACAAGCGCAGCAAATCGGCTCGCAGGGCCTGAGCGTCCTCATCGTCAACGATATCTAGATGGCCGGCTACTGCAGCCGCGCCGCTGGCCATCAGCAGGCGCAGCTCGCTGCTGACATCACCACCGTCGGCCTCTTTAAGCTGCTGCCAAGCACGCTTGGTGAGCGATGCCAGTCCGTCACTCTGCAGTTGGGTGATTAAAAGCGTTAACACATCGCTGCCCAAACGTGCAGGCGTTAGCCAGTAGCGCGCACGATTCGCTTAGTGCTTTCAGGGTCGCTTACCTCACCGACCCACGCCAATACGGGGTTACCTGATACGTCCTGCGCTTCAACATAGGCGCTGGAAAGCTGCATGCTTTGCCCGCGGAAACGGATGCCCACGCTATGGGTTAAGGTGCTTTCTTGGAACAGGGAGCGCAGAGTATAGCGCTCGCCCTGGCAGTGTACCCGCTGGCTCGCGGGCACCATGCTGACCCACGTCAGATGCTGAGCGTTTAGCCAAGCCAGCGCCTCAGCGTCTGGCAGGGTAGGCAGAAGATGAACCGCAACATCTCCTGCACAACGCACCAAACGTGGCTGCCAGCCCGCTGGCTGACGGTGCTGAAGGCGAGTCAGCGCCAGCCAAGCACCTTGCTCATTCAGAGCAACATCTGGCATCGACCAGTCACAACCTCGCTCGTTACGGCGGGGCGACCAAACCACCCCTAACGCGTCACGAGTGGCGGCGGCTCCGGCTAGCAGCTCATCTAGGCGCTGGTCTTGTATCACCCCCGGCAGCGCTGCGATGTCCCAGGCGGCTTCCAAGCGGTGAAAATCGACGACACGCTGACGCAAGCGGGTTAACACCGAGGAGAGCCTGCGCCCCTGCCCTAACACATCCCGCGACCAGCGTGGCAAGCTGAGTGGGGCTGTTTCAGCACGCGCGCTCCTCGAAACGTTGGCCGACAGTGCTTGATCAATCAGCGCGGGTGGTGTCGCGACCGCCATATCTTCTGGCACCTGCTGGCCATAGGAGCCAAACAGCACCCTCATACCGTGGCGCATGACGATGTCTAATACCGGCGCAAGCCGCCCAGCTTCATCTTGCTTCGTGATGATACAGTCGTCTAACTCGGCACCTGCGGCTCTCGCCGCTTGGCGGTAGCGCAATACGACTTCTTCTAGCGTTTCCGGCTGACTGGCGGCGTTGAGCAACAGCACCAGACGCACGGTGGACTTTCCACCCTGTAAATGGGCGATCTGTTCAATCACCCGCTGATCCCGCTGGCTCATCCCCACGGTATCAATAATCACCCACTGTTTGCCTTGTAGCCGACCAACCAATTCATCAATCGGCTGTTCAGCGTCTAGGGCATACATTGGCGTATCCAAGAGCCGTGCATAAATGCGCAGCTGCTCATGAGCGCCGATACGGAAGCTATCGGTGGTCACTAGCGCCACTGGGCGAGTGCCGTGGCGCATCACAAAGCGTGCCGCAAGCTTCGCAGTAGTGGTCGTTTTACCCACTCCAGTGGGGCCAACCAATGCGACGATGCCCGTTTGATCAAAGAAGCTCTCTTCGTGCTGCAGCACGTTAAGCCGTGCCATTAACTGCTCACGCAGCCAGTTAAGCGGCGCGTCGTTAGTAGCCTCGAGCGCGCTCAACTCATCTGGCAATGCTTCCAGCACCTCTTCGCTCAGCTCTGCACTGAAGCCAACCCGGGCCATCAACTGCCGTAGGTGCTCGTAGGCGGTGTCTGCACCGCTTTGAGTCGTTGGCAACGGCTGGCGGCGGGCCAGTAGTTCGCGCATATCTTGCATTTCCCGAAGCAGACGCTCACTCATCGCCTCTAGGGGGTCTGGTTGCTTTGGCAGTGAAAAGACAGGCGCTGGCGCGGGGCTAGCCTTCGGCTCCTCCGCTGGCGTCGTCGGCGACGGGTCGAACTGGTCAACGGCGTCATCCGCCATGGCGAGAATTTCAACGCCGCCTTCGGTGCGACGGTTGGCGACAATAAGTGCATCATCACCTAACACTTCGCGCACTTGGCGCATTACGTCGCGGCTGTTTGCTCCGACAAAACGTCTAACGCTCATGTTTCACCTGTTGCCAAAACGTAAAAGGCTGTTACCGTTCGAAGTGTGGCCATTAGCGGCCACCCACCAGCGTAGTAACGCGCAGGGTGCGGTCGTCGGGAATTTCCGCTTGAGACATCACCACTAAGTGGCGCATGCGGCGGCGCAGGAAGCGCGACAACACGGCCCGTAGCGAGTGCTGAACCACCAGCACAGGCGCTTCACCACTGCCTTCATGTTTCTCTAGCGCTTGCTGCGCTTGATTCATCAAGGTATCCGCCAGCCCTGGCTCCATCGCACCATTGCCGTTCATTGCTTGCAACAACACTTGCTCTAACTGCGCATCCAGCCCCATCACATGCAGCGTATCTTGGCCCGCGAACCACTGCTGGGTAATGGCCCTGCCCAGCGCAATACGCACCAGAGCCGTTAGCTCGTTGGGATCTTTCTGCTGACCCGCATACTCTGCCAGGGTGTCCAGCACGGTACGCATATCACGAATCGAGACATCCTCATCCAGTAGGTTCTGCAAAATGCGCTGCAGCACGGTGAGGGTGATGGACTTCGGCACTACTTCTTCGACCAGCGATTTTTGATCTTCGCCCAACTTGTCCAGCAGCTTTTGAACCTCCTGGCGGCCCAGCATTTCAGGCGAGTGACGGTGCAGCAGATGGTTAAGGTGCGTGGCGATGACCGTACTAGCATCCACGACCGTGTACCCGTATACCTGAGCATGCTCCCGTTGGTTAGCGTCAATCCATACTGCTGGCAAGCCAAAGGCAGGGTCTTGGGTCGGTGTACCCTGAAGCTCCCCAGAGACCTGACCAGGATCAATGGCTAGCCATTTACCGGTCTGCGCCTCAGCGCGGCCAATTTCCGCTCCCTTCATGGAGAGCACATAGGTATTGGGTGGTAGTTCTAAGTTATCGCGAATGTGCACCACGGGCGGCAGGAAGCCCACTTCCTGGGCAAACTTCTTGCGTACGCTTTTAATACGGCCCAGCAGTTCACCCTTCTGCCGGGAATCCACCAAGGGGATCAAGCGATGCCCCACCTCTAAACCAAGCGTGTCTACCAGCTGAACATCTTCCCAGCTGGCTTCAGGGGTTTCCTGTATTTGAGGCGGTGCAGCGGAGACTTCTTCCTTCACCAAGGTCTGCTCTTTTCGACGGATCAGGTACCAGGCTAAACCACCCAGCAGCGCTGTAAACAGCAGGAACACGAAGTTGGGCATACCAGGTACTAGGCCTAACAGGCCCATTACCATGGCCGCCAAGATCATTACTTGGGGGTTCACAAACAGTTGGCTGATCATCTGCTGACCAACATCCTGCTCGGTGTTGACGCGTGAAACAGTCACACCTGCCGCCGTGGAGATCACCAGCGCCGGAATCTGGGCAACCAAGCCATCACCAATCGTTAGCAGCGTATAAGTGCGGGCAGCATCGGCAAATCCCAGATCGTGCTGCATCATGCCAATCAGCAGGCCGCCAATGATATTGACTACCATGATGACCAAGCCTGCCACGGCATCACCACGGACGAACTTACTGGCACCGTCCATTGAGCCATAAAAGTCAGCTTCTTGAGCAACTTCGGCGCGGCGCTTTTTCGCATCATCTTCGCCAATCAGGCCGGCATTCAAGTCGGCATCAATTGCCATCTGTTTACCGGGCATGGCATCAAGCACGAAGCGAGCGCCCACTTCGGCAATACGGCCGGCACCCTTGGTGATCACCATGAAGTTGATGATGACCAGGATTAAGAAGACCACCAAGCCTACCGCAAAGTTACCACCTACCAGGAACGTACCAAAGGCCTCAATGACCTTGCCGGCCGCATCTCCCCCTTCATGGCCTTCCATCAATACCACACGAGTCGAAGCCACGTTAAGGGAGAGTCGCAGCAGTGTGGTAAACAGTAGAACGGCCGGAAACGCGGCAAAATCCAGCGGTTTCTCGGCAAACATACTGACCAGCAGCACCATGATCGATAGCGCAATATTAAAAGTGAACAGCAGATCCAGCGCGAACGGCGGAAGGGGCAGAATCATCATGCCCAGAATCATTAAAATCAGCAGCGGACCGGCGAGCAGCTTCATGCTCACATCGTTCATCCAGTTACGCTGATTGATCAACTGGCTTAAGCCTTTCATGGTTGCGCCTCATTGCCATCGGCACGACGGCCGGGACTATCCATTTCCGGGGGTACCGGTAAATTATCGGGTGTGGGGGGCACCTCGCCTCCTTGTTGTGCAACATGTTTCAGGCGGTAGGCCCAGGCCATCACTTCGGCCACGGCAGTGTACAGTTCGGCGGGCACTTCAGCTTCTAAGTCGACATGAGGATACAGGGCGCGCGCCAGAGGTGCTGCCTCCAAGCGCGGAACACCTGCTTCCTCGCCAATCTCACGGATTCGAGCGGCAACAGCATCGGCCCCTTTGGCCACCAACCGAGGAGCCCCCATACGCCCCTCCTGGTAAACCAGCGCCACTGCATAGTGGGTTGGGTTGGTAATAATGAACATCAGCTTCAGGTACTTTGCTCATCATGCGCCCGCGGGCCATGGCCTGCTGCTGCTGGCGAATACGGCCCTTCACATGGGGGTCGCCCTCAGAGTCTTTATGCTCTTGCTTCACCTCTTCTTTGGTCATACGCAGCTGTTTGTCGTTATTCCACAGCTGAAATGGGACATCAATGAGAATAACCACGATCAGTGACAGGACGATGAGGCCCGCCCCCAGCGCTGCCATATTCAGCGCACTGACCAGTCCCTGCTGCACGGGCTGGTCCATTAGCCCCATAAATTTGCCAATATTAAAATATAAAAAGCCAGCTGCCACACCGCCCACCAAGATGGACTTAGCAATCGCCTTAGCCAGCTCAGCAAGGGCCTGAACAGAAAATATCCTTTTTAACCCTTTCACTGGGTTTAATTTTGAAAATTTAGGCTGCAACGATTTTGAAGAGATTAACCAGCCACCTAGCAGTGCCGGTGCAACCAGTGCAATCACCGTGAGCAGTAAAAATAAGGGAAGCATAGCGATGAGGGTTCGCTGGCCAAGATCCAGCGCATTCACCAACATAGGCGTGCTTTCCATGGCATGGCGGCGCTCAAATAAAAACGCCTGCTCCATCACCATCCCAAGCTGGTCATAGAGCATTTGCCCCATACCCCACAACCCCATCACCCCACCCAGCAGCATCATGAAGGTAGTTAGTTCGCGGGATCGAGGCACCTGACCCTCTTCGCGGGCTTTATCTAATCGCCTGGGCGTGGCCTCTTCGGTTTTTTCCTGATCGCTGTCGTTATCTGCCATGCTGTTATCCGGCTGACGAGTGGCCAGTTGACCAAAATAAGGCATACCATAAACTCAGCCGCCCTAAAGGACGGCTGAACAGTCTACCTATTTTGCCAGATGCAGCGGCTTACAATGAGCTAATAACCCAGCATTAAAAGCCTAATTCGTCCAATAAGTCGTCTACCTGATCCTGGCCGGTAACGATATCAGGGGCGTTCTCTTTCACCTGCGGCCCATTAAGAAGATCTTCATTGCGGCGAGCTTTCTCATTTTTCCACTGATCTTCGGCCTTGCGCTGCATCGTTTCACGAGCTTCAACACCGGGAACATTGTCGATGAGTACCTGTACCAGCTGATGCTCGATCTCACGGATCACATCCATCATTTTCTTGATGACTTGACCGGTAAGATCCTGGAAATCCTGTGCCATCATAATGTCCATCAGCTCCTTATTGGTCGCTGAGGTAATTTCTGGCACGTCGCTCAGGTAGGTGCGCGTCTCTTTTACCAACACCTTTGCGTCGTCTAGCTCTTTTGGTGCTTCGAACCACTCGGCCCAACGCTTGTCGAGTGCTTCCGCACGCTCAGAGAGCTGATCTTGCAGCGGCTGCGCACGATCAATGGCGTTCAACGCCCTGTCTGCAGCCTGCTCGGTCATCGTCGCCACGTAGTCCAGCCGGTCACGGGCGTCGGGGATCGCTTCAGCGGCCTTTTCAATCTCTTTGTCTAAGCCCAACTCGCGCATATTGTCACGCAGCATGCGGGTAAGCTTACCAATACGAAAGATAAGGTCTTCTGCGGCTTCTTCAGACAGTTGGGCAGAACCACCCTGCTCATTCTGACTCATTGTGTTGTCTCCTCGTTAACCGAGCGCCTTGGCTCAGCCGCGTCATTTACCCATTTTCTCGAAGATTTTATTCAGCTTCTCTTCTAGGGTCGCGGCAGTGAACGGTTTGACGACATAACCATTGGCACCCGCTTGTGCGGCAGCAATAATATTCTCTTTCTTTGCTTCGGCCGTTACCATCAGTACTGGCAAGTCTTTTAGCGCATTGTCCTGGCGAATCTCTTTCAGCATTTCCAGGCCATCTAGGTTGGGCATGTTCCAGTCGGAAACCACAAACTCAAAATTGCCCGCGCGCAATTTATTAAGCGCATCTTGACCATCTTCGGCTTCTTCAACATTAGTGAAGCCCAGCTCTTTCAGCAGGCTACGTACGATCCGGCGCATAGTGGGAAAATCGTCTACTACCAAGAAACTCATGTTCTTATCAGCCATTGGTCATCCTCTCAATAACGACATCTATAGGGTGACTGGGAATTCAGTCAGGGTTAAAATTCTTCCCACTCTTCGTGGTGCTGCTGGGCAGTTGCTCGACGATTCGGCGGTAAAGCCGTTGACTGAGCAGCAGACGCCTTAGGAACCGACGTGTGCGATGCTGATACACGCGTAGGTAACGCATGTGATGCCTGCTGAGCACTTAGCACCTGAAAGACCGCGACCGCCTCTTCTAAGCGATTTGCTTGCTCTTCTAGTGAAGCGGCCGCTGCGGTTGCCTGCTGGACTAACGCGGCATTTTGCTGAGTCACCTGGTCCATTTGCCCCACTGCCTGACTCACCTGCTCAATACCGTCGCTCTGCTCTTGGGACGCCGCTGAAATCTCATCCATGATATCTGTAACCCGGCGCACCGCGGTGACGACTTCCGTCATTGTCTGGCCCGCCTTTTCTACCAGAGATGAACCCTGGTTGATCTGACTAACAGACGCCTCAATCAGCGTTTTAATCTCTTTTGCCGCATCCGCACTGCGGCTAGCGAGGTTACGCACTTCCCCGGCCACCACCGCAAACCCGCGCCCTTGCTCGCCAGCCCGCGCTGCCTCAACCGAAGCATTCAGTGCCAGAATATTGGTCTGAAACGCGATGGAATCGATCACATTAGTGATATCTGCCACTTTTTGAGAGCTGGTGGAGATACCGTGCATGGTTTGCACCACTTGTTCAACGACTTGACCACCCTGCTCTGCTGTGGTGGAAGCATCAGCGGCTAGCGTACTGGCCTGTCGAGCGTTGTCAGCATTCTGTTTCACGGTGGCTGTCATCTGCTCCATACTGGCCGCCGTTTGCTCAATGGACGCTGCCTGCTGCTCAGTACGCGATGAAAGATCAGCATTGCCGCTGGCGATTTCTCGGGTGCCGTGGTGAATCTCTCGACTCCCCTCGCGCACGCGTGCCACCGTTGCGCTAAGGTTTTGCTGCATGGTGGCCATAGCCGAAAATAAACGGCCAATTTCGTTTTTACCGGCCTCTGGCAGCGGCTGCGTTAAGTCTGCCTCGGCAATGCGATCAAGCCGCTGAACGGCATTGTTAAGTGGCGCAATGACTGTGCGGCGTAAACCGATATAAATGGCCAGCGTCACTATCAGCGCAAGGCCTACCGCTAGCGCGTTGATTAAGGTAAACAGCTCTCCCTGAGACTCAGCATCCACACGGATTGTATCAACACGACCAAAACCATATAATCGACGAAGGTATTAACACTTTCGGAGAGTGCGCTTAGTGGCTCGGCCAGTTCGCCTCGTAGCTGGTTAAACGTATTGATATCCATGAACTCAAAGCTAGCGTGTTGCTGCTTTACCAGATCAAGCACAGCGCGGAAGTTTTCATCGACAGCGCTTCCCAAAACTTCACCCTGTGCTGTACGCGGCGCGGCCAGATACTTCTCAAAGCGACGCTCGGCCCGTTCGATACGATTTGCCGCCATCTCTACCTGCTCATTAGATTGGCGAGTCTGCCCCACCATCAGTAAATTAGAGGCAGTCTCCATGGCTAGCATGGCTTGGTTGAGCAGAGAATCGGCGCGGTTCAGCTCGTTAAGCTGTTCATTTCCAATAAGATTCAGCGTCGCTAAGTTACTCTGAGCATTACGGTCAGCCACGACGCCAAGCCCAGCCACAACCAACATCAGCGTGACGAGGCAGGTTAGCGCCGTTACCACGGTCGAATGAATACTTAAATTGCGCAGTAAACGCGTCATTGTTATGGCTTCCCTTATTAATGCATGAACCAAGAAGGGTTTGACACTTCTTGGTACTTAAACGCGCTGCGCGCGCCCTGAGCAGCAACCAGCGCCATAAGACGCGACGGTATATCGTCGAGTGCAACGACCTCGACTGCTCCCCCAACGGCAATCGCCTCTCGCGGCATACCAAAAACCACACAGGTCTCTTCATTTTGTGCGATCGTCGGCGCACCTGCTTGACGCATTTCTAATAGGCCTGCCGCGCCATCTTTTCCCATACCGGTCAGAATGACGCCGATGGCGTTTTTGCCAGCATGCTTAGAAGCGGAGTGAAACAACACATCTACCGAGGGGCGATGGCGGTTAACCGGCGGTCCATCGTTTAGGCGGGCTACGTAGTTGGCGCCACTGCGGGCAAGCTCTAAGTGCTGGTCGCCAGGGGCAATATAGGCATGGCCTGGCAGAACCCGCTCACCGTCCGTGGCTTCCTTGACGGTAATACGACACAGTCGATCCAGGCGTTCTGCAAAAGAGCGCGTGAAGCCACCGGGCATATGCTGGGTAATTAAAATGGCAGGCGCATTGGCAGGTAAAGGTTCTAATACGGCACGGATTGCTTCAGTGCCGCCAGTAGAAGCACCAATAATAATGAGCTTCTCGCTGGATATCATGGGTGCTTTAAGCTGAGTGGGCGGCGGCGTGTTTTTATGGCGTGCCTGACGCGGACGCGAACGAGCTGCAGCACGCAATTTTTCAGCAATTTCGTTGGCGGACTCCATCATACCGCTGCGAATACCCAGGCTTGGCTTCGCTACAAAATCCAGCGCACCGAGCTCCAGGGCGCGCAGGGTAATTTCAGAGCCGCTTTGGGTTAGCGACGACACCATCAGCACCGGCATAGGGCGCAATCGCATCAGCCGCTCAAGAAAATCGAGGCCGTCCATCCTCGGCATCTCGACATCAAGCGTCAGTACATCTGGGTTATGCTGCTTGATCAGATCTCGGGCAGCGATGGGGTCAGGCGCAACGGCGACAACTTCCATGTCTGGCTGTGAGTTAATGATTTCGGTCAGCAAATCACGAATCAGCGCCGAGTCATCGACGCACAACACTTTGATCTTGGCAGCGCTCAAAGCACGCCTCCTCTTACGGTATCCACCGCGGCATCACTCCCTGCTGGCAAACGCCCTCGTCGGAGCTTAGCTCACGTTTATTGTTCACTTATTCGCGAGGGTATAAACCGTTTGCCCGCGCAACTTAAACGCATCGCTGATATACGAGAAGTTTTCGGAGTGTCCCGCAAATAGCAGACCATCCTGTTTCATCAGCGGCGCAAACCGCTTCAAAAGCTTAGCTAGCGTCTCTTTGTCGAAATAAATCATGATATTACGACAAAATATCGCATCAAAAGGGCCTTTGATAGGCCACTGAGGGGCCAGCAAGTTCAGTGGCATAAACTCAACAAGTGCCGAGACTTCTGGGCGCACGCGGGCAAGCCCGATGTGATTGCCGGTACCTTTTTGAAAGAACCGCTTCACTCGAGCTTCGTCCAGTTTGCCGCACTTGTTCCTGGGGGTAAATCCCCTGACGTGCTTTCGCCAGTGCATCGGTATCAATGTCGGTAGCAATCACTTTGGCTTGGGAGGCTTTCGCGCCAAGTGTCTCTAGCAGCGTCATAGCAATCGAGTAGGGCTCTTCCCCTGTCGAAGCGGCTGAACACCAGATCGTTACCGGATCTTGCTTATGCCTAATATGTTCCGACAATAATGGGAAGTGATGCGATTCACGAAAAAAGCAGTTAGATTGGTAGTCAAGGCGTTGGTAAACGCCTCCCACTCTTTCGCGTCGGGTTGACGCTCCAGCCGCGACAGGTAGTCAGTAAAGCGCGTCATGCCATGATGGCGCAGCAGCTTAGCTAAGCGGCTATAAACCATTTCGCGCTTATGCTCAGCTAATACAATACCAGCGCGCTGGTAAATCAGCTCTCGAATGCGCGCAAAATCAGCATCGGTCAGCACCAGATCTCGTTCGATCTGCCCACTAGACGTCCACTGGCCAGCGTCAACTCCCCGTTCGCGTTGGTCTGTCAAAACTCTTCCCACTCCTCTACAGAGGCCATTTGCCGTTTCTTAGTCGGCACAGGCGATGTGGCACTGCTGTTATGTGCAGACCCCGCTGGCAACACATTTGCCTTTGGAGTTGCGGTCGCAGGCGGCTGCAAGCCAGTGGCCGCTAGCGGGCTTTGGTTAAGTCGAAACGCTTCAACGGAAAGCGACAACAGTCCTGCTTGTTGCTCTAGGGCAACAGCTGCCCGTGCAGTTTCTTGAACGCGCAGAGCATTTTGCTGTGTTGCTTGATCCATTTCCGCAACGGCTTGGTTGACTTACGGAATACCGCTGCTTTGTTCCGCAGAAGCCGCCGAGATGTCGTGCATAATATGAGTAACGCTGCGTGCCGGCTTCGGCAACCTCACTAATCGCTGCCTCAGCTTTTTCGACTAAGCCAGCGCCTACGCTCACTTCCTGGCTCGAATCGTCAATAAGTGTGCGAATTTCCTGCGCTGCTCCAGCACTACGCCCAGCAAGCTTACGCACCTCTTCGGCTACCACAGCGAAGCCACGACCATGCTCTCCCGCCCTGGCTGCCTCCACTGAGGCATTCAGAGCCAAGATGTTGGTCTGAAATGCAATCGAATCGATGACATTGATAATGTCAGTCATTTTTTGCGAGCTTTGTGTAATTCGCTGCATATTAGCGACCAGCTGTGTCATCAATTCGCCGGTTTGTGTAACCATGGTTGCATTGTTATCGGCCAGTCGGCGCGCTTCTTGAGCGTTATCGCTATTTTGCTTAACCGTGGTTGTCATCTCTTCCATACTGGAGGCAGTTTGCTGCAGCGAAGCTGCCTGCTGTTCAGTTCGCGTGGAGAGTGCTTCGTTGCCACTGGCAATGTCTTTAGCTGCTGGGGTGACTACGTCAATGCCACTTTTTACATCACTAATGATGTTGCTCAGGCTTTTACGCATGGTGTTGAGAGAGTCCATCAACTGTCCAATTTCATCCCGGCGTTTGGGCGGTACATGTGCCGCTAAATTGCCGCCTGCGATTTGCAACGTAAAACGTGACGCGCGCTTCAGTGGCGTAATAATAGAGCGCAGCGTTAGTACACTAATCAGTACCAGTAACAATAATCCTGCGCCTAATACACCAGCTTGTACGCTAAGCATGGCGGTTTGACCACGCTCGGCCTCTGCTGCCATTGCCTCCGCTGCTTCCTGCTTTTGAGCGATCAGTTGATTGACCATAGCGGTAGCTCCCGACCCTCCTCGTTCATCACACTGATAACAGCATCCAGGCCGGTGAACGCTTGGTAAGTCTCTTCAGCCTGTAGCACGCTAGCCGCTTGGTTCATGCCTTCAGACAAAAAAGCTTGTAGCTGCTCGTTGAACGAAGTGGCCAACGGCGTCGTATTCACATCGCGACTGAAGTACGCCTGCCAGATATCAACGATTTGTGTAGCACTTCCCTCTATCGCTTCCCCCATCTCGAAACGCTGGTTAATCAGCTCCATGCGCTCAGGCTCAATCAGTGCCTGACGTGTTTGCGCAATCGTTTGATCAATTTGCTGAAGGCGAATGACAACCCTTAAGCCATCGTTATTTAGCTCACCCAATCGTTCGCCTGCCACATTAAGGCCATAAAGCCCCACGCCACCGCTCGCTACTAGCAGGGCCCCTGCCACGACCACCATGCCAACTAATTTGGCACGTATTGTGTCGAGCCGAATACGCTTAATGCGCTGTAACAAGCCCTTTTGGCGCACGCGCCCTTTATCCAAGTAGAGGCGCTTATTGCGCCCTTCTCGTATCTCTGCATAACGCTGTTCAGCCTGAGCAATCGCCTTGCGGGTCGCTTGCACCCGCACAGAGGTGTAACCAATTACTTGGTCGTTCTCTACAATCGGTGTGACGCTGGCGTCTACCCAGTAGTGGTCTCCATTCTTACAGCGATTTTTCACCAGCCCTCGGCCGGGCTCCCCCGTCTGAACGGTTTTCCAGAGGTTCTCAAACGCAGGCGACGGCATATCTGGATGACGTATTAGGTTATGAGGCGCTCCTATCAGCTCTTCATGCTGATAGCCGCTAATCTCGATAAATGCTGGATTTGCGTAGGTTATACGCCCTTTTAGATCAGTACGCGAAACGAGAAAATCGTCTTGTTTCAGCTCAACTTCCCGTTGAGTCACTGGCTGGTTATTACGCATCATGCTGCCTTATTGTTTATGTTTTAACGCGGTAATAGTTTGGTTCATTCCATGGCCAGAGCAGAGAGCGCTGAGTTAGAATTCTTCCCACTCTTCGGTCAGCGCTTGTGTTTTCGTGGCCGGTAGTCGCTGCGTTGTCGTTGGCGAGTGCGAAGGGGCGCTGATTACACGTTTTTGTGTGTCGGGCTGCCCACCACCTGCTACACGGAACCGTTCCACGGCTTCACGCAGGCGTGCTGCCTCGCTCTCTAGCTCATTGGCGCTACGCGCGGCTTGCTGCACCAGCTGAGCATTCTGCTGAACGACTTGATCCATTTGCGCAACCGCTTGGTTAACTTGGCCAATACCGTTGCTCTGCTCTTCCGAAGCGGAGGCAATCTCATCCATGATGTCGCTAACGCGCTGTACCGCCGCGACGAGATCCTGCATGGTTTGGCCCGCCTGGTTCACGCGATGTGTACCAGCGTCTACTTTACCGAGCGACGCATCAATCAGCGTACGAATCTCTTTGGCAGCATTGGCACTGCGGCTGGCAAGGCTGCGAACTTCTTGTGCTACCACGGCAAAGCCCTTGCCATGCTCGCCCGCACGCGCCGCCTCTACAGAAGCGTTAAGCGCTAAGATATTGGTTTGGAAAGCGATATTGTCGATCAGGGTGATAATGTCAGCGACTTGATGAGAACTGGCGCTAATCTCCTGCATGATCTCAACAATGTTACTGACTTCTTCCCCACTGCGACGCGCCGTGAGCGTGGCATCACCTGCAAGCTGGCTCGCTTGGAGGGCATTATCGGCATTGTGACTTACAGTAGAAGCTAGCTGCTCCATGCTGGACGCCGTCTCTTCTAGCGATGAAGCCTGCTGTTCTGTGCGAGAGGAGAGGTCGTTGTTGCCGCTGGCAATGTGTTGGGAGCGCTCAAAAATCGTGGTGCCGCTACGCCTGACCACGCCAACAGTTTCCGACAAGGAACCTTGCATATGGGCCATCGCGCTATAGAGCTTGCCGATCTCATTGTTGCCAGGTGACTGGATCTGCTGATTGAGGTCACCCTGCGCCATGCGCTCAAAATAGCCGACCAGCCGATCCAGCGGGCGCAGTACGTCGGCCATGACGCCCCACACCACTACCACTACCGTTAAAACGGTCATGGCCACAACGCCGATCAATACCCAGCGGATGCGGGTGGCAAAGGAAGTAAAGGCCAACTGCTGGGCTTGTGGGTCGCTGGCACTTTGTACAATGGTCGCCCCGTGATGCCGCGCATACAGACCGATACCACAGGCAATGAGCACCAGCAGCGAGAAGGTGGCCCATACTAGCCCCCAACTCAGACGGACGGTCATATTACTCATCAGTTGACGTACTAGCTGTGTCACACGCATTTCTCCAAACACAACCGTACTAGCCAGCGCTATCCATCGCGCCAGAGTGGGTTGTTTTTTGGCTCAAGATGGGCACGCCTCCCTGTGCCCCGTGGCAGGTCGTTAGCGGTTACTGGTGCTATCTACCAGCGCCATCTCTTCGCTCGTCAGCAGCTTATCGATATCGACCAGCACCAGCATTCGGTCAACCAGGCTACCGAGGCCACTTAGGAAATCAGAGGAGAGCGTTACGCCAAACTCTGGCGCAGGCTTGATTTGATCCGGCGTCAAGGTCATTACGTCAGAAACGCCATCTACCACGATACCTCCGATACGATCTGCCACGTTGACGACGATCACCACAGTTTGCCCACCGTACTCAACGTTATCCAGGTGAAACTTAATGCGCAGATCCACAATCGGCACGATCACGCCACGCAGGTTCGTTACTCCCTTAATGAAGTCGGGTGCATTCGCAATACGTGTGACGTTTTCGTAACCACGAATTTCCTGCACCTTTAAGATATCAATGCCGTACTCTTCATCACCTAAAGAGAACACCAGGAACTCGCGATTTTCCGCTTCTGCTGCGGCTAGCACCGCCTCATTAGTTGCTTGACTCATGACGGCTCAGCCTCCTTGTAATAAGAGAGATCTGGTTGGTTAGCGGCTGTTTCCTGCTTCTTTTTTGGCACGGCTTAAGCGATGCAAGCCTGTGATATCCAGAATTAACGCAACACTGCCATCTCCCAAGATGGTAGCGGCCGATACCCCGGGCACTTTGCGGTAATTATCTTCGAGGTTTTTAACCACGACATGTTGCTGGCCAATCAATTCATCGACCAGCATGGCATAGCGACGCCCTTCGCCCTGCACAATTACAGCGATGCGCTTAGTCGGGGTCCGTAATGGCGCTCTCCACATCGAGCACTTCATGAATGGCTATTACGGGCAGGTACTCATCGCGTACTTTTAGTACCACGTCGTCCCCTGCCATGGCATACATATCGCCTTTGGCGGGCTGCAGTGACTCAAGTACGGTAGAGAGCGGCAGAATAAAGGTTTCCTTTCCGACTTTAATCGACATACCGTCGAGAATTGCCAGAGTTAGCGGCAGCACGATACGTGTATTAGTGCCTTCACCTTTTTTCGACTGGATCTCAACCCGGCCGCCCATGCCTTGAATATTCCGTTTGACAACATCCATGCCCACGCCACGTCCAGAGACATCGGTAACCTCTTTGGCAGTCGAGAAACCGGGGGCAAAAATCAGTTGAAAAACATCTTCATCCGACATGGTATCGGAGACGTTAAGACCATTCTCGCGGGCTTTCGCTAGCAGGCGATCACGATCCATTCCGGCGCCGTCATCACGCACTTCAATCAAATATTGCCACCTTGATGCCGGGCAGACAGAACTAACTTACCCGTACGCGGCTTGCCCAGGGCTTCACGCTCGTCGGGCATTTCAACACCGTGGTCCAGACTATTACGCACCAAGTGCGTTAGTGGGTCGTTGATACGCTCGACCAAGCTTTTATCAAGCTCTGTGGATTTACCTTCGGTGATCAGTTCAATCTCTTTGCCTAGTTTGCCAGCGGTATCACGAACTACACGCGGAAAACGGCTAAATACGAACTCCATGGGGATAATGCGAATCGACATGACCGCTTCCTGAAGATCGCGGGCATTACGCTGCAATAGGCTCATGCCATTCTGTAGCGAACTGTTGCCGACCGACTGGTCGCCAAGATCACTCACTGTTTGGTCCAGCATCGACTGAGTGATGATCAGCTCGCCCACCAAGTTAATAATCTGGTCGACCTTATCCACGGACACCCGAATAGAGGAGGACTCTGCTGCTGCCTTTTTCGGAGCCGCCTTCCCTGGTTTACTGCTAGCAGGCGTCTTACTGGCGTGTGCTGTTTTCGGCCACTGGCGCGGCTGGCTTCGCTTCTGCCGCAGAGGGCTCAGCCGGTGCGCTGGGTACAGGTGTTGCGGGCTCTGCTGCCGAAGCAGCCTCCTCCGCCGCTACCGTGGTGATTTCAATTTGTTTTGGCTCAATAATGAAGCACATTACGGCTTCAATATCATCGGCGCTGACGCCCCCTTTTAGGGTGACCTCATAACGCTTTTCATCCCCCGACTGGGATTGAATATCGCCTAGCTGCTCTAACTCTTCTACCAGCAGCCCACGATCTTTATCGCCCACATTGAGAAGCGCCACTTTGAGGGTATGCTCGCTGGAGCTAGCGGCTGCCGATGCTTCTTTGTCGTCCTCTGCAGGCGCTGATTTTTGAGGGGCCGGTGCCGCCGCAGGGGCATCA
The DNA here is from genome assembly GCF_002087295.1 of Vreelandella lionensis. Taxonomy (GTDB): domain Bacteria; phylum Pseudomonadota; class Gammaproteobacteria; order Pseudomonadales; family Halomonadaceae; genus Vreelandella; species Vreelandella lionensis. The sequence goes on from NZ_MWVI01000097.1 coordinate 123,652, forward strand.
AGTGTTTTGCCAATCTCTTCTTAGGGCAATTTGCTGCAGCGTTTGGCAGATACGCTCATACGCTTCTTGATTGGGTTCTTCCTCGTTGCGATAGGCATCGAGTTGCTCGTGCATGATGTCTTTGGCCTCTAAAAAGGTATCCACGAGGTCAGCACGCAGGGTGAGTTCCCCTTTGCGCGCGTGATCCAGCAGGTTTTCGAAAATATGCGTGGTTTTTTGTAGCACGCTAAAACCGAAGGTTCCTGCGCCACCTTTGATAGAGTGGGCTGCGCCGGAAGATAGCGTTCAACTGCTCGCTATCCGGATCATCGACATCCAGTTCCAATAAGTGCTGCTCCATATCAGCGAGCAGATCTTCAGCCTCTTCAAAAAAGGTGTCAAAAAAATCCGCTATATCCATGCACCGCTCCACGTGAACGTCATATTTTTTTGTGACAAGCCGCGCTTACTGGTCGTCGTTGGCTTGTGGGGTGTTTTGTGGCACTAGCACTTCCGGTACCTCTTCCTCAGAAAACTGAGCATCAGGCGCTAGAATACCAGGGTTACGAATGGCTTCGGCAATTTCAGGTAAAAACACAACCACCTCAATACGTCGATGAACCGGATCAGTTGGCGCAGTGTCAGCCAACAACACACGATCAGCAAAGCCCGATACGCGCAACAATTGATCTGGATCAAGCCCGCCGGCAACAAGCTCTCGGCGCGAGGCGTTCGCTCGATCATTTGAGAGCTCCCAGTTGCTGTAGCCACGATATCCTCCAGCATACGGCACACTATCAGTATGCCCACTAATACTTAAATCGTTAGGCAACTCATTGAGAAGAGGAGCTATGGTGCGTAGCAAACTACGCATATAGGGAGCGACCTGATCACTACCAAGCTCAAACATGGGTCGCTGCTCGGTATCCAAGAGTTGGATCCGTAACCCTTCACGGGTTAGATCAAAACGCATTTGGTTACGTAGTTCACGCAACTCGGGGTCGCGCTCAATCGCACGTTCAATGCGCTCCTGCAAATCATTAAAGAAGCGCCGTTCTTGAGCACTAGGGCGTGTATGCTGCATTACATCAATACGAGCGCGTTCACCATCACTATGAGTAGGATCAGGGCCACCACCAGGAATCACGCTGGTACTACTTGACATGTCGCCGCCTGTAATTGCAGTAGCCAGGGGCGTACTGAAATCCTCCGCCACACCTCGGCGGGTCCCTTCGCTGGAGACACTCAAAATCCACATCACTAGGAATAGCGCCATCAACGCGGTCATAAAATCCGCTAGGGCAATCTTCCAAGCTCCCCCGTGGTGAGCATGGACGACTTTTTTACGCCGAATAATGATCGGACGCTTATCCCCACCCTTTCTCATGCACTACCGCCTTTTTTGGCGTCACGAACGTACTCTTCAAGCTCAGTGAAACTGGGACGCTCTGCGGTATGCAGTGCCTTGCGACCAAACTCAACAGCTAATTGAGGCGCATAACCGTGCAAGCTTGCTAGTAAGGTGACGCGGATACACTGCAACATTTTTTCTGCTTCTTTTGCTTGTCGCTCGGCGTAGCTGGCCACTGGACTTATAAACCCGTACCCCAACAAAATGCCTAAAAAGGTACCTACTAGCGCTCGCGCAATCATTTCACCCATCTGAGCGGGTGTGGCATCAGCGTAGGTCAAAGCCTTAATTACCCCCATAACAGCAGCAACGATACCGAATGCAGGCATCGCATCCCCCACTTTAGAGATCGCATCAACTGGAATATGAGCTTCCTGTTCGAATGCCTCGATTTCATGCAGCATAAGCTCATCAATTTCCATTGGCTCCATGCCGCCACTGACCATGAGGCGCAAATAGTCAGTTAAGAAATCCATGATGTGTGGGTCCGCCAGCACGGTTGGGTGCTCTTGAAATAAAGGACTCTCTTGAGGGTTATCGATATCGCGCTCAATCCCTAGCATACCCTCACGGCGCACCTTGGAAAGAATCTTGTACTGCAATGCCATTCGCTCCATGTACAGCGCTTTATTATATTTTTTGGTTCGCTTGAGCTTGGGCAGTATCTTAAAAGTAGCTTTAATGGCTTTACCATTATTGGCAGCAATAAAAGCACCGACCCCTGCGCCGCCAATCATGAGCAACTCCGTGGGCTGATACAGCGGCCCCAAGCTACCACCTGCTAACACATACCCGCCAAATACAGATAGCAGTACGACGACATAACCTAAGGGAATCAGCACAAGCAGTGTCCTTGCGATATCAGTTTTTTATCGACGAAGCCACACCCATTTCTTCACCAAGAAGGCATGAGCAGCTCCACCCCAAGTGCAACTTAGCAATATCATACTAAGGCGCATGCAATGTTTAATGAGAAATTACCAGCGTCTTTTACCGCTATCTAAACGTTAAAGAGGTAGTGTATTCGTTCTATACCCTGCTGCTAGTAGCGTGACAATTTTATACGTTCAACGCTGTGCTTTACGGGTTTTCCCTGCACGCGAAGGCGGCTGACAAATACCACACACATAATCATGTGTCGGACTATGAGCATGGGCAACAAAGCGACCTTCACATCTTGTACAAGTCGTTAGCTGCAACAAATCACTTTCAAAAAAGCGCACCAACGTCCAAGCACGAGTAAGCCCCAGCACCGGCTCCACGCCTTCCAGTGAAATCTGCTCCTCGTACAAACGATAAGCTTTAACAAACGCGTCTATACGCTCGCAGTCAGCCCCCTTCAATAAACCTGTATAAATATTGTAAAAAAACGAGGAGTGCACATTGGGCAACCACGTAACAAACCAGTCTGCTGAAAATGGCAACATCCCTTTCGGTGGAGACATGCCACGCACTTCCTTGTAGAGCTTAATCAACCGGGTACGGCTAAGCTCTGTTTCTGTCTCCAGCACCTGTAGCCGTGCACCCAACTCAATCAGCTCAATGGCCAGCTGCACTTGGTGCATTTCATCAACCAAGCTCTTCTGGCTCACTCCGACTCTCCCGACGACAAAGACTCCAAGGGCTCACAAGCCGAAAGCAGTGATGCATGTAACCCAGATAACCCTTGATCTCTGGGGTTTTCTAAAATTTCGCGCAAACGTCGCCCACTCGAATGGCTAAATCGGCAGACTAACTGGTTGCTGCGCGCCAGCTTAGTGAGTTGCCAGGCATTCAGTGATACCAATAAATCGGCAAGTTCACTGTCTATTTTCAGGCGAAACATAGCTGCTTCGCGATCCTCGCTCAGCAAACGCTGCGCAAGAAGCAAGTACGCTAAGTTAATTTCTTGAATTTCATCGAGAAAGCTTGTTTGACTCATAGTGTCCCATCGAACGACACAGGCGCGACATTGTGACCGTTATACTGGCGCCATTGATGACTTTTTTCTTTACCCAGCACCATGGTTGCATACAACGCTTGTATTGGCTACTTGAGCGTTTCACGATGACTTATCCCATTCTCAGATAGCTCAAACACCCAAACAAGCAGCTCAGCGACCACTTGATATAGGCTCGCCGGGATCTCGGCATCCAAATCTAACTGCATGAGCAGCGCCACAAGCTCTGGTGCATCGTGAACATAAATACCCTGGCGCTGGGCTTCGGCCATAATTCGCTCAGCCAGCTCACCATACCCTTTGGCTACTACACGTGGAGCCTGCTCCCCTTCTTGATACGCAAGTGCAACCGCTTGCCGTCGCCGATCACCCGATGTCATCATGATGGCGCTCCAATGTTACATACCTAGCCTTGATCTGAACTTTATGAAAATCAAGGGCGTTTAAACGCTGCCCCAATGAGCTAACCCCCTCCTCAAGACGCTGATGCGTGCCAGCATTATCAGTGGTCAAATCAATACTCAGCGTCTTTTGATGAAGCCATAGTGCAATGCTGAAGCTACCTAAGTTAGGCACATCAAGCTGCATTTCGGAGCGCCAGCTCTCCTCCGCACCCTCCTCTTCCGATGAACCTCCTTGCCCCCCTTCACGCCCAGGCAGGTTGATCACTAACGCCATAAAAATCCCAGCCCACACATCACCTTCCCAGCGGAGCGTGGACATCACCAACATCTCCAACTGCTGACGCACCAACCCCTGTAAGCTCTCATGAACGACCTCTCGTGAGCCACGGCTAAGCGCTTCCGGCTCGCTGGCAGCCGGCAATGTCAACGAGGCTGGATTAATCTCTCGACGCTCCGCAGCAGCTGGCGTCGGCGAAGTCGAGGCTGGGAGCATGACAACAGGGCGCTCTAAGAGCAGTTTATTATCGCCATTCATAGGCACTAGGGACGTATTGGGCAAAATACCGGGGGTGGCGCTTGAGCGTAAAGCGGCTATTGAGGGGGTTGTGGCTAATACCGCAGAAGCAAAATTTGGTAAAAAAGGAGCTGTCGGGCGAGGCCCAGGTTGCATTTGTGGTTCACGCAGTAGTTGCTGGCGTGGAGTTTCACCTTGAAACCAACGCTTCAGGTGGGACTCATAAAATAATCCACTATCGCGGATGCTTGCTTCTAAACGACTTGCCAGCACTTGCGCCGATGGTGCGTCTTGAGCCGACATCAGCGGGGCCTGGGGCTTCATTACCGCTGGAGGTGCCGGGAAACGCAGTAATACATCCGCAATCGTGCGAGCAGCAGGGCTGAAGTGTGTCTGTGTTGAGGTGGGTGCGCCATTACCAGTGGGAGGACTTCCAGGCTGAGACTGACGCGCCCCCTCAGACGCACCTGGCAACCGCTTTAGGTCACCAAGCAGGGGAGCAAGCGGACGGCCATCCAACCCTGCATCGCCTTGCAAGGCACGTGGCCCCTCCCCCGGTAAGACTGGCTGTACTGGCGCATTTAATACACGCTGAGAGGACACCTCTCCCTGGCGCCCAAGCACTTGATGTAAGAGGGTATCAATAAGCGGCGTAATGCCACTCACGATGCCCCCTTATTCTGAGAAGCATCGACATCAAAGGCGCTATAAGCTCCCTGCTGGGGAGCATAAGCTCGGTGCAGGTCCCGCTGGCGCTGGGTGACGCCAATCAGCCTGCCAAGCTCATCGCGTCGTGCCACCAGGCGACGACGAATCTCCACATCATGCTCTAAGATATGTTCTATTAACTCTGTTTTACGCTGCTTACCTGCAGCGTCAAGCGTAACGTGTGCATCCAGCTCACGGAGCTCTTCTACGAGCATCACATAATTACTGCGTTGCTCGATCAACTCGGCCCACTGTTCAGCATCTGCAAGCTCATGCATGTCATTCACACGCACCAACAGCTTTTCGTATGCATCGAGCAGCGTTTGCTGAGAAATATCACGAACTGCTTCGGGAGCTGCCATGCCTGCCTCACGCACTCTGCTGTTGACCGATTTCACGCCATGCTGAGGCGATATCCTCAAGCAACCGCTCAGCTTGGTTGAGGCTCTCTTCGTCGTTTCGCAAGTTAGCTGTTAACAGCAAGCGGGCGATATAATCGTAAAGTGAGGCGAGCCTCTCTGCAATGACACCCCCTTGCTCTTGATCAAGGGCGGCCGCTAAACCGTTATTAACAATATCCAACGCTTTGGAAATTGACTTGCCTTTTTCAGCTCGGTTGCCAGCTTGCATGTGAATTCGCGCTGCGCGGATTGCCGCCTGAGCGCCATCAAATAGCATCACGATCAGCTGGTGAGGATCAGCTGACATGACACCACTTTCAACACCGACACGGGCATAAGCATTAGCGCCTCGTCCGTTAGCGGCGCCACCGCGAGTGTAGGTCATTAGTGGGCACTCCTTTATAGGGTGTAACAACAGCTAGGGCAAAAAGCCAGTCGTGCTGTTCATCATTCAAGGTTGACCATATATGCTCAGCTATTAAATATATCGGCGAGGCCACAGCAGACTTTAATGCCTGATTACTTTTTAATTTAGCTGTTTGCCTGAATTCGGCGTCCTATGTAGAAACCGCCACTTCTCTGACAGGCTTGCCTAGTCGCTCAAAAACATCGCCACGCAACACACTCCCTAAATTATCGCGCATTGGCGGCTCAGCTGCTTGGGCCAGCACCACCTCTGCTGGCGCCCCACTATCATCAAGGCGCAAAATCCAGGCAAGCTGATCACTAGAGAAAAGCGCTAACGACCCCACCGGCAGGACCTTGAAATGTTCGACATAACGCCTCATCCAACGGCGATCAAACTGATGCGGATGAGCCAGCAAGTGGCGGTAAATTTGCTGCGCCGCGCGGGCCGGGCGATCTGGGCGATCTCGCCGCATCGCCTCAACAACGTCAACCACTGCACTGGCTTTCGCCAACTCGTTAATATCATCCCCGGTGATTCCTGCCGGATAGCCACTACCATCAAGCCGCTCGTTGATCCCCCCAATGACCGCTTGCGCCACCGTAGCAGACAGCCATTGGCAGGTATGTAGCCGAGCCATCAAGAGGGAAACATGCTCACTTAATGCCTGCCGATGTGTCGCTTCAAAATTTGGCGCTTTGAACACGACCTGAGGAATAAGCGCCTTACCCAAATCATGCACCAGCCCGCTGGCAACGATCGCCTTGCGCACATCCCGCGGCAGCTTGGCTCCTACTAAATCCAGCAAATGGACTGCAACAGCAATCCCGTGCCTTACCAGCAGCGGCTCTAAAGACAAACAGCGGGAGGCAAACAGCAGTCCCTCTCGATCTTCTTCATGCAGCATCAGTAAGCGGTCCGCATTACGAGAGAGCTGCCTTGAATCAATATCACTGCCTTGCTGAAGCATGAGCAACTGTGCATCAAGATAAGCAGCTACCTTAACCAAACGCCTTGCCATCGGTGTGGCATAGCGGCGTATATCGCGCCGTCCTATGTGCTCAGTATCTGGAGTGCATTTGCCTGGCTGCTCAAACAGAGGCGATGGCTGCCGCTCCTCCTGCGCCTCCTTTTTATAACGCGCAGCTTCACGCTCAATCTCGCAGACAAAGTACCAAATCTGCCGTTCCTGCTCGGAAGTGCACCCTGCAAAGCGAAAGCCAACGCGTAGCATGTGCCGCTCGGGATCAGTTTTCTGATGGCGGGCAACGCCATTCACTTCAAAGTAAGTGCCGTTTGGAAAGGTAAACGCAAGTTTGAGCGAGGATTGCGTTTCAGCCAAAACACCGCTTGCTGTTAATGGCAACTCAAGCTGGCACCCATCCTGGGAGAGGTCACGGAGCTCCCCCTGGGCACTCTCACCACTCTCACCACTCTCACCAACAACCAGTGCAGACACCACCATTCCCATGCGCAATTCAGCACGATATGACTCGCGTCGTTGCAGCACTTCGACCGAACTTGGGTAATTACTACAACAAAGAAAACGACCACCAGAACGACGGGTCTCCGTCAAAGATAACAGCGGTGTCCGCACCACTTTTCCCTGTGACTGACCCCGCAAAAAAAATTGCTCTCCCTGCTGTAAACGACTTAGCAGGTAGTCAACCGATGACAGATCCATTACCAGCGTTTCGCCCGCGTGCTGCTCCATCAAGACCACTGGCTCTGGACGCGCATCAGGAGTGGCCAAGCAGAGAGTCACCCCACCGCTCTCTCTATCATAGTATTCAGAAGAGAGCTGATTACCGATGGGCTAGTGACGCTCTCGTACTCATCTTGTTGGACTGCCATGCGTGCCTCGCTTTCCCCAGACGCGTTATACGTTAACGCTCATCACAAAGCAGCAGAGCATAACAGAAGCCTTTATCGAGCCGCATGTCGCCATAGGACTCATAACACTTTTCTTTTCATCTATAGTAAAAGGATAAAGTTTGTGACAAACGCGCCGATAGATTGAAAAAGAGGCTCATCACCAGACGGTAAACGGCCTCACTGCCTTTACTCGGTTACGTTGCCTAGCCCCCCCCGGCGGGCTTATTTAATAGAGGAACGTTGTACATGAGCCCACTATCCATTGACTCAGCCACACCAGCAATAACGGCCGCTTTATCGCAGGAACGCTCTACGCGCCCCGCTATCGATCCCCTACCTCCAGTCACCCCAAGCGCGATTAAGCAGCAGCAGATGGCAATAAGGCCACAAAAGAAGCGCTTGTTGAACCGATACAGCGCATTAACGATGTCATGCGTCCCCGTGGGTTGGAATTTGATATTAGCGAACAATCGGCTCGCATCATTACAAGGGTCATTGATCGAGAAACGGGTGACGTCATACGTCAAATACCAGCAGAAGAAGTGCTGCTACTGGCCGAGCGGCTAGAAGAACTGCAAGGAAAACTGATCTCTCTTAAAGCATAGAAACCAAGCGAACGCTGCGGGCGCCTTGAAAAGCGATAACGTACCAGCCTAAGCGTTCGCCTTCCCACTACCCACCCAGCTAGCCGCATAACTACTTTACGCCCCCTATACCTGCATATTCATCACATCACGATAGGCAGTTACTAGGCGGTTGCGCACCTGCATGCCCATTTGAAAGGCCACACTGGCTTTTTGCATATCTACCATCACATCGTTTAACTCAATGTTTGGCTCGCCTGCCTGAAACGCCATCGCCTTGGTATTAGCCGCTTGCTGCAACCGATTAATTCGCTGTATAGAGGACTGCAGCTCACTTCCAAAGCCACCTTGACCAACAGCGGTTGCCACATGCTCCCCTTTTAATAGGCTGAGCCGCTTGTGCCGCTAGCCCCTGCATCTGTTGCAGCGCAGACTGTATAGAAGGTGAACTCATACGCAGGCCTCATTTTTGCGGAAAATCAATTAGTACAAAAAGCCTACCATTGGTAGGAGAAGCGTCATACGTACAAATGAGTATAAAAAGCCAAGCTTTTCGTTCATTTATGGTCGACACACCCCCGGATAATGGCGTTCATCACAATTCCGCTTCATCTTTTTAGCGGATAACCGCGATTGACGGATATAGCCTATGCCTTCTTTGGTGATGCGCCTGGGCCGACACCCGTTTTGCCTGCCCTTCTGGAGGGACGCATGAGCGAAACTGGTGCTACGGCAGGCCGTCAAAACAGCACGACACCAAACGCCTCTCGCAGTGGAGCGGCGGAAAACGAATCCAGCAGCCCCTCTGCCTTGGCGCGCACCATGAAACAGCTGCGCAGCAATCCATTAGTGGTTGTATTGATTGCGGCAGCGGCCTCTATCGCCGTTGTGGCTGCTTTATTTATGTGGGCTAGCAGCCCCGAGTACCGTGTGCTTTACAGCAACCTGAGCGAAGCGGATGGTGGACGAATTATTTCGGAGCTTGATAGCCGCGGCGTACCCTATCAGTTTAGCCAGGGGGGCCAGGCACTGCTGGTGCCCGGCGAGCAGGTGCATACCCTCAGGCTCCAGTTAGCTGAGCAAGGCTTGCCCCGCGGCGGCAATCTTGGCCTAGAGCTTATGGAAACCCAAGCTTTTGGGATTAGCCAATTTGCTGAGCAGGTGAACTTTCAGCGTGGCCTGGAAGGCGAGCTTTCACGCTCTATCGAATCACTAGGCCCCGTCGAAAGTGTGCGCGTGCATCTATCGATGGCAAAGCCGTCCGTCTTTATCCGTGACCGCGAACCTGCCAAAGCCTCTGTGGTGTTGAATCTCTTGCCAGGTCGCGTCCTTGGCGAGGGGCAAGTTAGCGCCATTGTGCACATGGTATCCAGCAGTGTGCCTGAGCTTGCTACTGAAGATGTGACGGTGGCCGATCAGAACGGCCGCCTACTCACTGCCAATAGCGCCCAGGGTAACGACCTGGATGGTACGCAGTTAGCGTACATCAGCGAAGTGGAGCGCTCCTATCAGCAGCGTATTGAGAACATTCTTTCGCCCATTGTTGGCAGCAACAATGTTCGCGCCCAGGTAGCGGCACAGATCGATTTTTCACGCCGAGAGCAAACCTCCGAGCGTTACAGCCCAAACCAAGCGCCTAACGAATCAGCAGTCCGCAGCCGTCAGCTTAGCCTCTCTTACGATGGCGAAGATCCATTGGCCACCGGCATTCCTGGGGCGTTAAGCAATACTCCTCCTGGGGTAGCCCCCTCCCCCATTAACCAGCCAGACCCCGAAGAGGGTGATGTTGCGGACGATGCAGGTACCGAACCAGGCGCTTTGCGCAACTTGCGCCAAGAAGATGTCGTTAATTACGAAGTAGATCGTAGTATTGAGCATATTCAGCACCGCCTTGGCCAGATACAACGCCTCTCAGCGGCTGTTGTTGTTAACTTTCGCGACGTCACTAATGAAGAAGGTGAGGTTGAACAAGTCGCGCTCAGCGATGAAGAGATCGCCCAAATTGAGCGTTTGGTACAACAAGCAATGGGGTTTTCGGATCTGCGCGGCGATCAAGTGGAAGTGGTTAACACACCCTTCGCTGGCGATGATGATACCCGCGTCGAACCGGTCTGGTGGCAACATCCGGACAACCTAGCGATAGCTGCCAATTTAGGGCGCTACTTACTAGTTGCGCTAGCCGCATTGCTACTCTACCTGCTGATTTTGCGCCCATTAATCAAGCGCTACACCCAGCCGCCCGTGAATGGCCGCTGCAGCGCCTGGAAGCACGTTGAGCACCAGTGTTGGTAGCGACGAAGATGACCAGGAAAGCGAGGGCGAAGGCGCGTCCGATGATGAGGACACCTATAGCAACAAGCCCAAGCGCCGTCGCAAAACGTCGCTTTACGAACACAATCTTAACGACCTGCGAGAAATGGCCCAAGAAGACCCCCGTATGGTCGCGATGATTATTCGCAGCTGGATGAACGCTAATGACTAGCATTGCTGAAATGGGCGGCGCACGTAAAAGCGCCATTCTTCTGCTGGCCCTGGACGAAGACAGCGCCGCTGAGATTTTTAAGTTCCTTAGCGCCAGCGAAGTGCAAGAGATCAGTATGGAAATGGCACGGCTTCATCAAGTTTCCCATGATGATATGAAAGCCGTGCTAGAAGCCTTCCATCAAGAAACTGAAGAGTTCGTGGCGCTTAACCTCAACTCTAGCGAGCATATTCGTTCGGTACTGACTAAGGCACTGGGCAGTGAACGAGCTACTAGCCTAATTGAGGATATTCTCGAAACCACGGGCGAGAATTCAGGTATTGATGCACTCAACCTGATGGAAGCCTCCATGGTGTCGGAGCTGATTCGCGACGAGCATCCGCAGATCATCGCCACCATCCTGGTTCACCTGGATCGCCATCAGGCCGCTGATATTCTCGAGCTCTTCGAAGAGAAACTGCGTAACGACGTGGTACTTCGGATCGCCACCTTTAGCGGCGTGCAACCAGCCGCGCTTCAGGAGCTTACCGAAGTGCTTACCAGCATGTTGGATGGCCAAAACCTCAAGCGCAGCAAAATGGGTGGCGTAAGAACTGCGGCAGAGATCCTCAACCTGATGAACTCTTCTCAAGAAGAGGTGGCCATCGAAACCGTCCGCTCGCACAGCGAAGACCTTGCCCAGAAGATCATCGACGAGATGTTCCTATTCGAGAACCTACTCGACCTGGACAACCGCGCGATTCAGATGGTACTTCAGGAAGTGGAGACCAACTCGCTGGTGGTGGCGCTCAAAGGCGCTCAAGATGCCCTAGTGGACAAATTCCTACGCAACATGTCGCAGCGCGCCGCCGACTTGGTTCGCGAAGACATGGAGGCTCGCGGCCCTATCCGCGTCTCGCAAGTGGAAACCGAGCAGAAAGCGATTCTACAAATTGTGCGCCGCTTAGCGGATTCCGGAGAGATCGTCCTGGCGGGCGGAGACGACGAGTATGTCTAATACTCATTCGCCTGAATTTGATCGCCACGGCGAGTGGCGACGCTGGCAAATGGATGAGCTGGTAACGCCTGCAGTGACAAATCTCAACAAAATGCCTCAGGCCCCACGGCTCACCAGCGCAAAGTGGAAGCTGCCCAACGCGCCGCCGCAGAAGCAAGGGCACGTGAGGAAAAGCAGCGGCAAGAGGTTTATGAGCAACTTCGCCAGGCAGCCGAAGAAGAAGGCTATCAGGCGGGCCTGAAACGCGGGCACGAAGAGGGACTTACTAAAGGCCTGAGCGAGGGACGCGACCAAGCAGCCGAAGAGCTTAAAGAGCAAATTCGTCAAACGGTCGCACCGCTAGGATCATTGGCAAAGCAGTTTTCAGATGCCCTTGAGCGTATTGATGACACAAGCGCCCATGATCTTGCTGAACTTGCCCTGGCAACAGGCAAACAGCTAGCAGGAGACGCGCTAACTGAGCAACCTGAGCATATTTTGTCCATCGTTCGCGAGCTGCTGCATACCGAGCCACCGTTAGTCGGTAAACAGCGTTTATGGCTTAACCCAAACGACCACACCTTGGTTGAAGAGCATCTTGGTGGCGAGCTAGAGGCTGCTGGCTGGGTACTGCAACCCGACGATCAGTTGGCCCGTGGCGGCTGCCGCGTTACCAGTGCCCAAGGCGAACTGGACGCGACGTTTGAGAGCCGCTGGCAAAATATTAATGCACAGCTGCGCAAACGACATTACCGCAAAGCGACACCGTCCGAGTAACGCGATGAATCACTTCAATTGCCCTCACCAACACCGCTGGCGTAAAGCACTGCAGCGCACCAGCCAGCGTGTGAGCCGACTCCCCCACTACCGAACCAGTGGGCGGGTTGTGCGCGCGACTGGCATGGTGATTGAGGTGGTTGGCTTACGAGTGGCGGTAGGTAGCGCTTGCCACATTGAACTGCCAGGAGCAGATGGCCGGCTTAACGATAGCCACAAGCCTGCAGAAGCTGAAGTCGTCGGTTTCTCCGGTGAAAAGCTGTTTTTAATGCCGCTAGAAGAAATCTCTTGCCTGATGCCGGGTGCACGGGTTACCCCTCTTGTTGATGGCAATGGCCACAGTGCCCGGCGCTTCCCAGTAGGCGACGAGCTTTTAGGCCGCGTACTGGATGGTAATGGTAACCCGCTTGATGATCGTGAAGGTGTTGAGGATGCCCAGCGCACCACCTTGCAATCCAGGCCACTGAATCCGCTGTCCCGGGCGCCTATTGATGCTCAAATCGATGTCGGCATTCGTGCCATTAATGCCCTACTCAGCGTTGGCCGCGGCCAGCGCATGGGCCTATTTGCCGGCTCAGGCGTCGGTAAGTCAGTACTGTTAGGCATGATGGCACGCTATACCCAGGCCGATGTGATCGTCGTTGGCTTGATTGGTGAGCGTGGCCGTGAAGTACAGTACTTTATTGACAATATCTTGGGGCCAGAAGGGCGCCGACGCGCTGTTGTTGTCGCCGCGCCTGCGGATACCTCGCCGCTGCAACGCTTGCAAGGGGCCGCTTACGCCACACGTATCGCGGAAGGATTTAGGGACTCTGGCCGCAACCTGCTGCTAATAATGGACTCCCTTACACGCTATGCCATGGCACAGCGGGAGATCGCATTAGCCATTGGCGAACCCCCTGCCACTAAAGGGTATCCACCCTCCGTCTTTGCCAAGCTACCCGGCTTGGTAGAGCGGGCGGGCAATGCTGAGCGGAGCGGCGGCGCCATTACCGCGTTCTACACCGTGTTCACAGAAGGCGATGACCAGCAGGACCCGATCGCTGACTCCGCCAGGGCCATTTTGGATGGTCATATCGTCCTGTCGCGGACGCTGGCAGAAGCCGGGCACTATCCTGCTATCGATATAGAAGCCTCTATCAGCCGTGCAATGACCGCCATCGTGACGCAGGAGCAGCAGCAAAAAGCGCGTACCTTTAAACAGATTTTTTCACGCTATCAGCGTAACCGCGACCTGATCAGCGTAGGGGCCTACAGCCCAGGCCATGATCCGCGGCTGGATGAAGCGGTGGATCGCTTTCCAGCCTTAGAGCGGTTTCTTCAACAGAACATTGACGAGTGTGCAACGCTTGAGGAGTCCTACCAGGCCCTGCACACGGTAGTGGGAGGCTAAATGAGTCATAACCAGCTTGATATGCTGACGGACCTGGCCCGTGATGCTCGTGACCAAGCAGGAAAACTGCTGGCCCAAGAGCGTCAAACCCAACAGCAAACGGAAGCCCAGCTGCAGTCACTCAACCGCTACCGAGTAGAGTATGCAGAGCGTTTGCAGCACGCCATGCGTGACTGCATTGACCCCGCTACCATGTATAATTATCAGCAGTTCTTAGCCTCGTTGGATGCCGCCCTTGTGCGTGCTAGACAGGCGCTGACTGCACAGCAAAAACGCGTACAACAGAGCCAGCAGCATTGGCAACAAGAGCAGCGCAAGCTCTCTTCTTACGATACACTGGCCTCACGTAGGCTATTAGAAGAGCATCGCCGCCAAGCGCGTTACGAGCAAAAAGCAACCGATGACTTTGTCACTAGTCGTGTAGCTCGCCAACAGTCTGATAAACCACTTTAGCTCCGGGTCAGGAAGCCTATCCATGAATATTCAACTGTTACTTTCTGCGAACCCCAGCCAGGGCAGTGGCGCATCAGCCTCACAAGCGACGGAGGCTCAAGGCTTTCCCACTGGGCTATTCCGCCAAGCCATGCTGCAGGCTACAGACACCCAACGCGCAATGGGCGCACTTTCTAACGCTCCATCCACCGATGGAGAACAGGCGCTGCGTGATTTTACCCGCTCCTAGAATCGCTGGGTATTGAGCTAGATGAAAGTGCACTTGCCGATCTATTTGGACAGTTGCAATTGGCTACTCAGGCTATGCAGCAAAAATTAAGCAGTCAAAGTCTTGGAGCACTTAGTAATCAACAAGTACCTGCTGAGACAACGATCCAAACGCCATATGGCTTAGACAAACACTTAGAATCACTTGGAATTGATTCCAATCAAGAGGCGTTGGCGCAGCTACAGATAGCTGCTCAAACGATGAATGACTTAGTCAAGCAACTTGAGTCACTTGATATTAAGCTCAATCAAGAGGAGATTGCAGAGCTTTTTGCTCAGCTACAAACGGCTGAACAAGGCACCCCAGAACCGCTAATAGCATTAGCTGCAGCGGCGGCTACCGACAACACGTTGGACATGCCATCACCTGCTCTACAGGAAATTTCCAGTCGGCTGTCATTAGTCGCTGCCTTTACTGATGACGCAGGCCTACCGTCCCCCACTACTACCCAAACAACGTCTGTCGCCGCTATCGCCGAACAGTTAGCGATTGACAAAAAAGACGCGATAGCTCTCATCAATGCTTACCAACAGCTATCGGGTAGCACAGGGTCTAATGGGTCTGCTCAGCGCCCTGAAACGCTCAGCCAGCAAATAGCAGCGCTTTCATTGGGTAATGCTGCTAATACAGATACGAGCACTCAGCAGACAACCTCAAATACGCTTGCCGCATCAAGCATGCAAACAATGACCCCCAGTGTGCACGTCAGCAGTGAAGCCATGGCTAGCGCTCTGGCGGTTAGCGGTGCCTCTGGAGAAGCAGCAGCGCGCATTAGCGGCGGTAACGAGCTAGCATTTAACCTGCCTAACGCTAACGCCGCGCCACAGCCTATTGCTGCCGCAACGGGAGCCTCACTGCCATCCTCTACTGGCACCCCTGTCTCTCACCCCTCCTGCCCGTCACAGCTAGGTCAACAGCTCGTTCAGCTTGTCCAGCGAGGGGGGGAGCAGCATGTTCAAATGAAACTACATCCTGCTGAGCTTGGGCCACTTTCTATCTCGTTAAAAATGACAGAACACGGCGCACAAGCTCAATTTTTATCCGCTCACGCTCAGGTTCGACAAGTGATTGAACAAGCGATTCCTCAACTGCGTGAAGCACTGGCGGAACAAGGAATTTCACTAAGTGACACATCAGTGGGTGAACAAGGCTTTTCTAATCAACAGGAAGCGTTTGCTCAGCAAAGCACAGGCTCAAGCGCTGGTGGTGAAAGCGGAGTCTCTAGCGTTGAGGGTGAAACCGGGACGCCTGCATCTGGGGGTTCCTCCATCGAACTCGATGGGCGTGTGGACCTTTATGCTTAAAATATAGCCACGCTATAAGTATGGTTTAATTGTGAGTACCGTGTTAAATAGCTAAACCAAAAGATAGGCTCTCCAAGAGAGCCTGTTCGTTTCTTCATTATCACCCGCGTTAGGCATAATGCTTGGCTAGCGTCATGTGCGAACATCATGGGAACAACAATGGCAGAATCAAGCGGCGGATCTAAAAAACTGCTCTGGGTAATGATCATTCTCGTACTGCTTTCCTCTGCAGGGGCAGCAGCGGCTATTTATCTAGTGCTGGATCAGCGCAACAGCAGCGACAGTGGCGAAGCTCAACAGCAAACGGTCGAGCTTACCCCCCCTGTGTTTACACTCATTTAGCCATTCACTGTTAATTTAGCTGATGACCGCTATGGTTCACGCCTGCGCTATACGGGTATTACGCTGCGAGTGGGTAACGAACAGAGTAAAACAATTATCGAAGAGCATATGCCGCAAGTGCGCAGCCGCTTACTAATTCTGTTATCGGGAAAACAAGCCAACGAACTCACCTCGACAGAGGGGAAAGAGGAGCTGGCACAGGCAATTATTAGTCGTTTGAACGTACCCCTCACCGAAAATCAGCCCCCCCTAGATCTAAGGGAAGAGCTGTTTACCGAATTTATTGTGCAATAACCTCGGGAACTGGAGCCGTTCATGTCACAGGTCGATCTACTGTCCCAGGAAGAAATTGACGCCTTACTAAAGGGTGTCAGTGGAGACGAAGAGCCCTCTACGGCGTCGTCCAAGTCTCAGGACGAAACAAAAATTCGCCCGTATGACCCATCGACTCAACATCGGGTCATACGCGAACGTCTGCATGCGCTTGATTTTATTAACGAGCGTTTTGCTCGTTATTTCCGCAACGGATTATTCAATCTAATTCGTCGCAGCTCAGACATCACTGTCGAGTCCGTGCGCTATCAAAGCTTTAGCGACTTCTCACGTAACGTTCCGGTGCCGACCAACCTCAATATCGTGTCGATGAAGCCGATGCGGGGCTCTGCATTGGTGGTATTTCCACCAAATCTCGTGTTTATGGTAGTAGACAACCTGTTCGGTGGAGACGGGCGATTCGTTACGAAATCAGATGGGCGCGAATTTACCAATACCGAACAACGTATTATCCAGCGCCTGCTCAATCTTGCGATTGATGCCTATCAAGAAGCTTGGAAGGTAGTATACCCGATAGATGTCCACTTCCTGCGCTCCGAAGTCCAGTCTAAATTCGCCAATATTACTAATTCACCTAATGAGAATGTTGTCAATACCAAGTTCAATATTGAGGTAGGCAACCTATCCAGTAGCTTTCAGATTTGCATGCTCTACGCAATGATTGAGCCGCTGCGCGATTTATTGGTTAACCCGATCAACGATAGCAATCATGACAGTGAAGGCTCTTGGTCACGTCGCTTGGCCAGCCAGCTGCGCCAATCTGAAGTTGAGTTGGTCGCTGACTTTGCGCAGATTCCGAGTCGAATTGCTCACGTCATGGGGCTAAAAAAGGGGGATGTTTTGCCGATGGACATTCCCAGTCCGATCACCGCCAGCGTTGACGGCGTCCCTGTGATGGAGTGTGAATACGGCAGTCATCGCCAGCAGCGCCCTGCGTGTTGTGCGTATGATCGAACCATGCTGCTATGAATAACGTATCGTCCAAGGACTTTATTAAAGGTTCAACGCGACAGAAAGCCAAGGAACCCAAAGCATGACTGACCCTAATAAACCCGATCAAAAAGTCTCTGATGACGATTGGGCGGAAGCCATGTCTGAGCAAGAAGAGCCGTCGTCTAGTGCTGATGCCGCAAGCGATGATGATGACCCCTGGGCAGCTGCCATGGCAGAGCAGGAGGCTGCAGAGAAGGACGATACGGAAGATGAGCCTGAATCAGAGGCACCTCAAGCCAAGCCAGCCAGCGACGATGTATTTCGCCCGCTGAGCGCAGAAAAAAGTACGACTCCCTCCCGTGATCTTGAGATGATCATGGATATTCCGGTTAAGCTTACCGTTGAGGTTAGGGCGCACCAAACTGACGATTAAGCAGCTATTAGAGCTCGCTCAAGGATCTGTCATTGAGCTGGAGGGATTAGCGGGTGAGCCAATGGATATCCTGATCAATGGCTACCTAATTGCTCAGGGGGAAGTAGTAGTTATCGAAGATAAATACGGTATCCGTATTACTGAGATTATTACACCATCCGAGCGCATTCATAAACTAAACCGATGAGTGTTGCGACGTCTAGTGCGCAAGCCCCCCTTGAGGCATTAAGTGGCGGTGATGCATTAATGGGCATGGCGGCATTAGGCAAAACGGCCGCGGCACTAGCGTTGGTGATTGCCATTATTTTGCTGTGCACATCACTGCTCAAACGCTGGCAGCATCATCGCTATGACCATGGTGCACGGTTTACGCATCGTAGGTACCACCGCAGTAGGCAATCGCGAGCGAATTGTGGTTGTCGAAATTGAAGACACATGGCTCGTTCTGGGCGTTAGTGGTGGCCGTATTAGTAAACTACACGAACGTCCAGCGCCTACTGATCGTGGATCCACGCCCCCTAGTCCGCCGACCCGCTTCTCACAGCGTTTAGCTAACGCTATAGCCAATAGTCGCGGCAAGGGCGACAGTACTCCCTCAGACCCTCAGCATACCTCATGAAATACGCTCAGCATTTTGCCTCGGCCCTATTCGCGTCACTGGGGGCCGATGAGTATTCTCATCATCGGATGCCTCGTGGCTTTTCCCAGCCACGCCCAGCAACTACCTGGGTTAGTTTCACAACCAACGGAAGGCGGTGGCCAACAGTGGTCTCTCTCTCTACAAACACTGCTGTTCTTAAGTTCCTTGGCGTTTTTGCCAGCAATGCTCCTGATGATGACCAGTTTTACCCGCATCATCATTGTACTCAGCCTGCTAAGGACAGCGATGGGCACTCAGGCTACGCCGCCTAACCAGGTACTGTTGGGGATCGCGCTCTTTTTAACGTTTTTTATTATGTCGCCAGTACTTAACCAAGTATATGACACCGCCTGGGTGCCGTTGACGGATGAGGTGATCAATTTTGAAGAGTTCCTGCTTCGCGCGCAGCTACCTTTCCGAGAGTTTATGCTGGCTCAAACGCGGGAGCCGGACCTGGCCCTATTTGTTCGTTTAGCCGATGTGGGCCCCTTGCAAGGGCCAGAAGAGCTACCAATGCGCGTCTTGCTACCTGCCTTTGTCACCAGCGAGCTCAAGACGGCCTTTCAAATTGGCTTTACCATCTTTATCCCTTTTTTGATCATTGACCTTGTAGTGGCCAGTACGCTAATGGCGTTGGGGATGATGATGGTTCCACCGATCACTATTTCGCTGCCATTTAAGCTCATGCTTTTTGTATTGGTTGACGGCTGGCAGCTCATTATTGGTTCGTTGGCAGAGAGCTTTTATATGCTTTAACGTCGCGGGGCGACGAGGAGCGTAATCATGACACCCGAGATGGTGATGAGCGTCGCTTATCAGGGTATGCGCGTGACACTTTTTCTAGCTGGTCCTATGCTGTTAGCAGCACTATTTACAGGTCTGATTATTAGCCTGTTCCAGGCCGCTACCCAAATAAACGAGATGACGCTGACATTTATCCCGAAAATCTTAGCGGTGTTTGCCGTTCTGGTACTAGCGGGCCCCTGGCTCATCGGCTTAATTACCGACTTCACGACGCGGCTATTTACCAACATACCCGCAATGGTGATGTAGCCTGTGGTTGAAGTAACATTTGCCCAGCTTCAGGGGTGGCTGGTGGCCTTTTTTTGGCCCTTTGTGCGTATTACGGCCTTTATGACAGCGACGCCTTTATGGGGCCACTCCAGCATTCCCAATCAAGCTAAAGTAGCGCTTGCCGCAGTGATCGCCGTCGTCATTGCTCCCGTTCTCCCACCGATGCCCAGTGTACCGCTCATGTCTTGGGCATGTCTGGGCATTCTCATTGTGCAAATGCTGATCGGTATTGCGATTGGGCTTGTGATGCACATTATGTTTGCCGTGGTCCAAGCGGCCGGTGAGTTTATCGGCCTTCAGATGGGGCTCGCCTTTGCGAGCTTCTTTGACATGTCTAGTGGCACCAACATTATGGTGCTATCACGCATTCTCTATATGGTCACCCTGCTCATGTTTCTCGCCTTTAATGGCCACCTGATGGTGTTAGAAACACTAGTGATGAGCTTTGAAACACTTCCAATTGGAATTGGCAGCCTTAATCCTAATGCGTTTGAACTACTGGCACGCTACGCAGGTACTATCTTTGCTTCCGGTATGCTGCTCGCTTTGCCTCTGGTAGCCTCGTTGCTCATTATTAATCTGTCGCTAGGCATCCTAAACCGTTCAGCACCGCAGCTAACCGTGTTTAATATTGGCTTTCCTACCTCGCTCACCGTTGGCATAGTGTTGCTCATGGTGCTAATGAGCGATATCGGCAGCTTTCTTCAGCAGCTTTTTAGCCAGGGAATTAGCTTTACGCAAAGCCTGATTGAGACCATGGCGCCCTTAAATTAATGCCCCGGCACATGGCCAGGGCATAGCAAAAGAGTGACTGCTCGCTAAGACATTACATAAAGTCAAATAGCGACATCCCCTTAATATCCACAAACGCTTTTTGAGAAGCCTGCAGACCAACCTGACGCAAGCTGTATTCTGAAATAGCATCAGCGTAGTCCAGATCCACCAAGTCAGAAAGCGTCTGCTCATAATTGAGCATCCGGTTACTACCTACTGCATCCACCACGTCTAGCTCGTTTAGTTTTGCCCCAGCCGAAGCGCGCACTGTTAGAACATTATCAAGGGCATTATCTAGATCTCGCATAGATGTGTTTAGCGTATTGCGCAATTCTGCTTTTTCCGCACCGGTAGTGGCGGGACTTTCTAAAACACGTATTGCTGCTTCCATGGTGCGGAACAGATCCGCAGGGCGCTGCTCACTACCTGACTGGGCAACAAGAATCTCGTCGTCAGGCTCAGCGCTGCCAGTGAGTGTGACATTAACACCCCCAAAACTAAGCTGCTGACCTTCACCGACATATTTCTCCTGTAACCACCAAATCAGCAGGATCTTCCTGCCACTCGCCTTCACTAAAACGCTGCACTTGGTAGCTGACGCCGCTATCCACCGTCGTATCTTCATTAAACACAACACGGTAGCTGTCGCCATACCCAGGGTCATTGACATTACTCACCTGTGGGCCACTAAACGTTATGCTACCGCCATTCCTCCCCTCCACGCCGGCGATCGGCTGACCACCATCGCTGCTTTTTACTGCCTCTGCTACGTAACCCGCACCACTTGGCACACTTTGAAATATTGAAATGCCATTTTCAGTAACCGGCATTAAGCGAGAGGCATCAATACGCTGCTGGCGAGCGTTATCATCCCCTTTATACTCAATATTGCCTTCACTATTTTTAACAAAGGGAGGCGCATTATCAGCATAGCCACCAAATAAGTAACGTCCGTTACCATCAGTCGCGTTTGCTTGGCCGATCATGGTTTCGTAAATACCTTTTAACTCGCTGGCAATCGATTCTCGGTCAACATCGCTTAAGGTATCGCTTGATGCTTGAACTAGTCTTGTCTTTGCACTAATAACAGAGTCACTGATGCTATTAAGTATACTTTCTGTCTGTGCTAGAGAGTTACGCGCAGATACGCGAGAGTCTTCAAACTGTTGGGTAATCGCCTTAGATTGATCAACACGCACGGCGCGCGCTGCTGACTGTGGGTCATCCGAAGGGTTAACCACACGGCGTCCACTAGCAATCTGCTGAACTGATTTTTAGAAAGTCATTCTGCTGACGGTTAATTGAAGCCGTACTTTGTTCATACATGGTAACGCTGCTAATACGCATGAGGCAGACTCCTAACCGTTAGCTACGTAAGCCTAAAATAGTGTCAAAAATAGTAGAAGCAGTATCGATGACGCGTGCATTGGCTTGATAAAACTGCTGAAAGCGAATCAGATTTGCCGCTTCTTCATCCAGGTTAACACCAGACTCCGACTGCTGCACTGCACGCAGCTGATCAGTTAAACCTTGGCGTGCATCAAGGTTGACCTGAATAATGTTGGTACGATTTCCCACATCGCTGACCAGCGCCCCATAAGCTCCACTCAAAGAGGCAGAGCCACCTACGATATCCTTACTCTGGAGGTCTTGGAGTGCTAAGGCATTGCGATTGTCGCCTGCAGCAGAGCTCGCTTGCTGAAATGTGAGAGCCCCTTCTGTAGACACATCAGCTAAAACAAAAGATACACCATCAATAGTTATTTCATCGTCCGCAGCCAATACAGCTGCGACTGCATCTGCCGAATCTTGAACGACTCCATTAGCAACTAAGATTCGCGCTTCGCCGTTAACAGAGACCTGACCAGTATACCCACTGATAGATAAGTGTTGATTGGCATTAAGTTCAATTTCCAGTGATTCCGACGTATTGGCAAGCGCATTCTCATAGCGAACATTTCTCACCTCTAGGTCTCCACTCTGCTCAACTAAGCTACCTGCAGCAATTTTATCTAAGTCTGAAACAATTGCTTCCATTCCACCAGCGGCACGTCGTAGTGGTTGAATTTCAAAGCTATCGCCATTTTGGGCAAGATTAATATCGTTGAAATTGACATCAACACCGGCAAAACTTAGAACATTGTCGCTAAATGACCATTCATCCGCCTCTAGCGCCTCACCGGTATCTTTTCTAATCGCTGCAAACTCTTCAGTCGATGCATTAATAACACGCACCGTATAGTCGGTTGCTCGTAATGCGCTAGTATTCGCAGAGTCGATCATAGCACTGACCTCTGCGGATCCCTTATTATCTGTATTATAGTAAGCATTAGATTGACCAATACTAAAAAACTCTTGGCCCTGCTCACCGTTCAGGTCAACACCTTTTTGGTGTTGCGTATTAAATTCGAGTGCAATAGAAGCCGCCAACTGCCCTATCTGATTCTGAGTTTTATCTAATGTCTCAGCTCGAAAGCTCATTAAGCCACCTAATGAGCCACCTGTAATTAAACCTTCATCTAGGCTGACAAGGTTGCCATTACCACGAGCCCCTTCACGGTAGCCAACGACCATCCGTTGTGGATCATTCGGTGATGTAACAGCTTCGAGTTTATAGGCAGTATCCCCCGTGACGAGCGGCTGCCCATTGGGAAGAGACAGATTGTAAGTCTTGCCATCTTGAATATTAAGACGCAAGTTCATTTTTTCATTCAACTCGGAGATCAGCTGGTCGCGCTGATTCAGCAAGCTATTTGGTGCCTCACCAAGCTGTGCACGCGAAAGTGCTATTTCACGGTTAATATTAGCAATCTGGCTTGTGGTGTTATTTATTTGGGTAATTTCGTCTTTAATTTGGCCGTTAACGCCTGATTGTAAATCCTGCAGATATCCATCAAACGAACGGAATTGAGCCGTTAGCGTATCCGCAGCGCCAAGCACGCCCTGACGGGCGGCAGGATCCGAAGGAGCACTTGCTAAATCCTCAAGAGCGGAAAAGAAATTCTGCATCAAAGGAGAGAGCCCTGCTTCACGATCTGCAAGCAAGTTATCGATCTGAGAGATTTGCGTATTGTAGGTCTCTAGGGCTGTTGATTGCGACTTGGCATTGTTCAATTGCGCGGCAACGAACGTATTGAACTGACGCTCAATATCTGCAACGCGGACACCGGCATTGTTCCGGCTTTCATTGAGTACCGTAATCTCCCGATTGTAGCCAGGAGTATAGACGTTACTAATGTTGTTGCTCGTTGTATTGAGGGCATTCTGCGCCGCATTGAGGCCGCTTAAGCCGATCGAAAACATGCTCATGGTTCAATTCCTTAGGCCGATTTTCTATTTATCGGCAGTGCGCAGAAAAACTTGAATAGTTGCCTAGCGAGAATCCGCCAACAGGCTACCCGCAGAACTCAGCGGCCCTATCGTATTCATTACCGATACCAGCTTATCGGCATAGCGCGGGTCGGTGGCAAAGCCGCCACGCTGTAACTCACGCGCTGCTTGCTCTGCGTTAGACGCCTGCACAACACCGGCGTAACGCGGATTGTTACCGATCAGACTGGCATAATCGGTAAAGGCATGCTCAAAGGAGTTATACACACGGAACGTATCAACGATTTGAGTACGACGGCCATTTACATACTCGTGGGTCACGATATCGGTGGTTTTACCTTGCCACTGGCTACCCGCTTTAATACCAAACACGTTATAGCTATTGTGGCCTTGCTGGGTCGCTATCTCATGCTGACCCCAGCCCGTCTCTAGGGCTGCCTGAGCCAAAATGAGCTCAGCAGGTACGCCAGTTGCAGCACTAGCCGCCTGAGCAGGCGTGGCCAGCGTTTGCATGACACGCTCGACGTGGTCGTGTGAAGAAGCCGCCGGACGCGGGGCTTCTACCAGCGTGGCGGGTGCGCTGCCCGCTTCCCGTTGGCGAATAGCGTCTAGCTCGTTATAAAACTGGCCCCTGCCTGTGGTATTAGACACCTGTCCACTATCAGGCTGTAACCGACTATCCAGAACGCGTGGTGTCCCACGAGGAATACCCGCAATTAACGTCTGAAGCTCTTGGTCAGGGTTGGCGACTTGCCCGACCACCCCCTGGCGCTGAAGCTGTTCCACTAGCGCATCGGCTAAACCAATCCCACGAGAAGCCATGACTTGCGACCACTGCTGGTCCAACATGGATTGATAAAATGTCGTATCTCGGCTCTCCAACAGCCCTGAGGTAGGCGTAGCATCCCGCATGCTCTTTACCATCATTTGGATAAAGAGCGCTTCAAACTGCTGAGCCGCGCCTTGAACACCCGCTTCAGGATCAACGCGCGCATTATGCTGCAGCCGCTGGAAGCCGTTCATATCCAGCGCGAACTGGCTGGTCATATCGCCCATGCTCATCAGATGATCTCCAGCTCAGCACGCAGAGAGCCTGATGCTCTCAACGCTTCTAGAATCGACATTAAATCCTGAGGTGTCGCACCTAATGCATTCAGTGCATTCACCACGTCTGCCAAGTCGGCTCCTTCAACAATTTGCAGGTAGGCTTCCTGCTGCTCAATATTGATATCCGCATCAGGCACTACAACGGTTTCACCCTCCCCGAGTGGGTTAGGCTGGCTAACACCAAATTGAGTATCAATCATAATCGACAGATTACCGTGGGCTACTGCAGCTCTACGCAGGGTAACCGCGCTGTTCATAACCACAGAGCCTGTACGTGCATTGAGCACTACTTTGGCGGGTGCCTCAGTTGGTGTTAGCTGAACATTCTCAACCCGAGCCATAAAATTAACCCGAGCGTTGGCGTCCATTGGGCCATCGAGGGCAATGACTCGGCCATTGCGTGCATAGGCAACAGACTGACCGAACTCATTGTTAATTGCCGTTACCATGCGCTGAACGGTGCCAAAATCAGCGTCGTTCAGCTGCAACTCTAGCACCCCACCGTTGCCACCAAGATTGAGCGGCACTTCACGCTCAACAAAGAGCCCCGTTCGGAATGCGACCAGAGGCCTGCTGGTTAATCTGTACGCTACTACCACCCGCCTGCGCACCGGCGCCGCCCACTAACATATTGCCCTGGGCAATCGCATAGGTATCGCCATCGGCACCTTTCAGTGGCGTCATCAATAGTGTGCCACCACGCAGGCTACTGGCGTTGGCAATCGAAGAAACAACGATGTCGAGACGCTGCCCTGGACGGGAGAATGGCGGCAGATCTGCAGTCACCATCACAGCAGCGACGTTGCGCAGCTGAAGGTTTGTTCCAGGCGGAACGGTCACGCCTAACTGCGACAGCATGTTGGTTAAACTTTGGCTGGTGAACGGCGCTTGGGTGGTTTGGTCACCGCTGCCATCCAGCCCTACCACTAAGCCATACCCAACAAGTTGGTTATCGCGCACACCGGCAAAACTTGCCAGTTCGCGAACCCTCTCGGCGTGTGCAGGTAGTATGGCAAAACAGAGAGCGATCAGCATTGCGAAGCGTGCTGCCGTTTTAATCCGTTGGAACGCTTTCCACTGCATAGCTATTTCACCAGGTCTCTGTTGTTTAGCGTGTTAACGCGCCTAAAACGGCGATACATTTAGGAAGAAGCGCTGCAGCCAACCCATATGCTGCGCTTCATTAATATAGCCATCGCCAACATACTCAATCCGCGCATCAGCCACCTGGGTGGAGGGCACGGTATTTTGAGCCGTGATGGTGCGAGGGTTTACTACGCCTGAAAAGCGAATAAACTCAGTTCCCTGATTAATAGCAATCTGCTTTTCACCCCGCACACGGAGGTTGCCATTATTCATGACCTCCAGCACCGAGACCGTAATCGTGCCTGTAAACGTATTGTTCGCTTGGGAGCCACCGCCTCCCGTAAAGTCATTGGCCGCCTCAATATCAAAGCCATACTCCGCCAGGGTATCTAGCACGTCGGGCAACTGAGTTAGCTCCAGACTTGCACTACCAGCACGGTTCGCATTGGACTGCGAGTTCTTACTAGCGCTGACTTCTTCATCCAGCACAATGGTCAGAATATCTCCTATCGTGCGCGGCCGACGATCTTCAAAAAGCGGCTGATAGCCGCGACGCGCCTGATAAATAGAGCCATTAGGAACAGGTGGAGGACGGTCGATGATAGTGATTTGCTCTTGTTCGCCGACGACAGAGGCACGCGGGATTTGCGCGCACCCTGCAGTAACCAAAACGACCAGCGCTAGGCTAGCGAGTATGCAGCGGCGTAACACAACGTTTAATTCCAACATAACGCGACCCGTTAAGATGCCCTGATGATCAATGACATTAGAGCTGACTCAGCCGCGCTAGCATTTCGTCACTGGTGGATACAGCCTTGCTATTAATTTCGTAAGCGCGCTGTGTTTGGATCATATTTACCATCTCTTCCACAACATTCACGTTTGAGGTCTCTACATAGCCTTGGAAGAGCCGCCCAGCACCGTTATTACCAGGCGCATTTTGGTTAGGGGCTCCGGAAGCACCAGTTTCAATAAAGAGGTTACCGCCCACACTTTCTAAACCGGCCGGATTAATAAAGGACGCCACGTTAATTTGGCCAATTTCAGCATCCTGGGCAATGCCGGGTTGGCGCACACTTACGGTACCATCTTCACCAATAGTCACGGAGAGCGCATTGGCAGGCACAAAGATAGCTGGCTCCAGCGGGTAGCCATTCGCCGTGACCATCTGGCCATTTTCATTGAGCTGAAAACTGCCATCGCGGGTATAGCCAAGTGTCCCGTCTGGCATCAACACTTGGAAAAACCCCTCACCATCAATCGCTAGATCACGGGAATTACCTGTCTCTTCCCAAGCTGCCCTGCGTATGCAAACGCTCGGTGGCGACGGCGCGTACACCCGTACCAATCTGCATACCTGACGGTAGGCGGTCCTGAATATTGTTCTGGTCCCCAGGCTGGCGCATATTTTGGTAGAGCAGGTCTTCGAATACCGGGCGCGAACGTTTAAAGCCATTGGTGCTGACGTTCGCCAGGTTGGTCGAAATAACATCTAGTTTGGTTTGCTGAGACTCTAGCCCGGTCTTGGCAGTCCACAAAGACTTAATCATACGTATATTCCTTTGGCTGAGTGGCTGCGATTAGCCCTGAATAGATAAAATACTGTTAGCTCGCTGAGCATTTTCATCCGCCGTACTTAGCATCTTCATCTGCATATCGTAGCGGCGCGCCACGTCAATCATGGAGACCATGGCATCCACGGCGCTGACGTTACTGCCCTCTAGAGCGCCACTTACCAGACGCGCCTCTTCATCAGCCTGAAGTACGCCTGGCGCACCATCATCGCCAGGAGGCGCCCTGAACAAACCATCCTCACCACGCTCCAGGGCCTGTTCATCCGGTGTAACGAGTTTGATGCGGCCAACGTCCACCATTGCCTCAGGGCCCTCTCCTTGAGGAATGGCACTAATCGTGCCATCTGCCCCAAATGAGATTTGCGCGCCCTGTGGAACAGCAATCGGCCCAGCGACCCCCCATCACAGGGCGGGCCACGCTAAGTAGCACACCGTCGCTATCGAGCTGCAGATCACCGCGACGGGTATAGGTCTCTGTGCCATCTTCTGCTAATACCGCCATCCAGGCGTTTCCCTGCATGGCCACATCTAACATACGCCCAGTACGCTCGAGGGGGCCTTGTGAGAAATCCGTCCCCGGAGTGGTTGTCACCGCCGATACCCTTGTTGGCAGGATACCTGCGCCCTCGATGGGTACCGAGCGCGCAGCCTGCAACTGAGCACGAAAACCAGCGGTGGAGACATTCGATAGATTATTGTTCACTACCGACTGCTGGTCCATCGTGTGTTTAGCGCCACTCATGGCGGTGTATAGCATGCGATCCAAGACGCTTACTCCTTAATTGAATTATCGATCATTAAAGATTAATAATCGTCTGCAAGAGCTCGTCTTGAGTACTGATAGAGGTTGAGTTCGCCTGATAAGCACGCTGGGCCACGATGGTATCTACCAGCTGCTTAGCCAAATCGACGTTCGAGTTTTCTAAAACGCCAGACTCGATGGTACCGAATACTCCTGCGCCTGCTGTTCCAATAATGCCAATACCCGAAGCATTAGTTTCACGCCATGCGTTGTCGCCTATAGACTGGAGGCCCTCTTCGTTAGCAAAGTTGGCCAATACAATTTGTCCTGCGTCACGGCGCTCTTCGTTGGTATAGATACGAATAACACGACCTTCACGGGTCACTTCCAGGCCAGAGAGGCTGCCAGAAGAATAGCCATCTTGCGTCAGCGTATTTTGCACCGAGCTATTATTAAATTGCGTTGTACCTTTTAAATCTAGATTAAAATTAACGGCGTTAGCTCCACCATCTGGTGTAAACGTAACGCCTGCCAAAGCTGCACCGGGGAGAGGGGCAAACGTAGTAGTAGTAGTAGTAGTAGGAACAGTAGCTGGAGGAACTGCAGGAACTGTTGTAGCGTTAACGGTCACGTCCACAATCGCTGTGATTTCATTATCTGCATTACGCGGCAGTTGTCCATTGGCATCAAAGCGAATACCAAAAGAATTGGTGCCGTAATCAGTCACAGGGCCTTGATTATCACCAGCAGTAGTGCCATCAGCACGTGTAAAACCTGCCACTGCACCATTCACAGCTACCTGCGAAACCCACTGGTTGTCATCAATTTTTAAAAAGTACGTTGACACATTGTGATTATTACCTAAAGAATCAAAAACTGTATAACTATTTGAATAATGGTAGTTGATGTCCATTTCATCGCCATTACCACCCACTATAGTCGCCGACTGAATAGGTGTATTCCCCTCTGGCTGACCAACCACAACACTCGCGTCTAAATTATAGATGGCCGCTACATTTTCTGTTGCCTCGGCCGGTATATCATTAGATGGAATGCGTAGTGCCTGCGGCGCCCCACCAGCAACTACTTCAGAAAACGGGTCATTTTCATCATACAGCCCGTAGCCTGTTAAGCGCTGCCCTGCCGCATTGACTATAAACCCCTGATTATCCTGACTGAATTGGCCATTTCGGGTATACGCGGCTTCTCCACTGGCTTGCTCAACGCGGTAAAAACCGTCGCCCGCCACCGCCAGATCCAAGGTCCGTCCACTGGTCTCCAAGTCACCGGCGGTAAAGTCCTGACGCACATCTGAGATTTTGACACCTAGGCCGACTTGGCTATTCGCACCTGCGAACACATCGGCAAAAATAGCGCCGGAGCTCTTAAAGCCTACGGTTTGCGAGTTAGCAATATTATTACCGAGAATTTTCAGGTTTTCAGACTGGGCATTCAGACCACTTAATGCTTGAGAAAAGCTCATTTTTTTCTCCTAGAAACAGGTTATGTTAGAGATCAAAGAATTTGTTTCACGTCATTCAGGCTGATTTGCCCGTAAATGGCCCCAAGGTCCAGCCGAACACCGCCATTGACATCGTTGGGTGTCACGCTATTAACAATGGCGTAGTTAAGGGCAGTAGACTCAATCACTTCGCCTTCGGCATCCGTTGCTTCTAGCTGCACTGTATAGCGATTACTGGCGACAACGTCACCCTGATCATTTTTTCCATCCCACTGGAAAGACTGCACGCCCTCTTCAACAGACCCCAAGTCGTAGCGACGGATTACCTGGCCGCCTTGACCCAAAATCGTTGCCTGCACATTTGCTGCTGGTTGTGCTAGCTCAATGCCAAAGGGTGTCGAGTAAGGCTGGCCTTCACTATCCTGCCCAACATGATTTGTCGTCCAGGTACCATTACACCCTGACCAATTAGCCCGCTCGCTTGCAATGCCTGATTGGCGTTCATTTGGCTGGTAATGCTTTCCAACGTCGAGTTGAGCTGCTCAATGCCACTGACGGTGTTGATTTGAGCGATTTGTGACGTCATCTCCGCGTTTTCCATCGGCTTCAGGGGGTCTTGGTTCTGAAGCTGGGTAATAAGCAGCGTCATAAAACTATTACGTAGCTCTTCTGACTGGCTCTGCTGTAGTTGAACGCCACCACCATTAATATTGGACAACGTTGCTGGGTTAATTGTGCTCATCGTTAGCCCTCACCGAGCGATAGAGTCTGAACCATCATCTGCTTGGTTGTGTTGAAAACCTCTACATTGGCCTGAATAGGAGCGCGATGCCGAAATCATATTGACCATTTCATGGACCGGCTCAACATTCGGCTTAGCAACGTAGCCATCTTCATCAGCCGCTGGGTGATTCGGCATATACTCCATACGCAGCGGTGAATCGTTTTCCACAACCTCAGTAACCCGGACGCCGCCAACACCGTAGCGGTTAGACTGTGCCTGGGTTTCAAACATCACCTGCTTTGCGCGGTAGGTTTCACCATCTGGCCCTGCCACGCTATCGGCATTGGCCATGTTGCTTGCCGTTACATTCATACGCTGCGCTTGGGCGCTCATCGCAGAACCGGCAATATCAAACGCTGAAAACATCGACATCGCTTATTTTTCTCCTATTACTAGGTTATTCAGGTTGCATCGCATTTTTCAGGCCCTGAATACGACGGTTCATAATGGTGAGCGCCGCCTGGTAGCGCACAGCGTTATCCGCGAACTGGGTTCGCTCACGGTCCATGTCAACGGTGTTACCATCCAGACTCGGCTGATCCGGAACACGATAGAGCAGCTCGGTGCTTCCAGCACCACGCCATGCGGGGCCTTCTCCTGCCAAGTGCTGTTCGGAGGTGCGCGCTAACGCCAAGCCGCCATTTGGCTGCTGTTGAGACTGTCCGCCTTCAACGGCTTTTTTCAGTTCACTAGCAAAGTCAATGTCGCGCGCCTTATAGTTGGGCGTATCCGCATTGGCAATGTTAGCGGCTAGCACTTGGTGACGTGCTTGGCGCAGGCCCAGCGCCTGCTGGTGGAAGTTAAAGGCCAGATTCAAGCTGATCAATCATGCCGACCCTCGCTCGCTGAGAGGCAGAAATAAACCGGAAATTGTTGATGATGAATAATATGCTCCTCTCTTTCACCTTAAAGCATGGAACAGCTACCGTTTACACCAGCATTTCCCATGATGCGTAGGATACTTTTGCATTACACTCCCATGCTGATGTTTACCATCTGATTTTCTATACTGGGCGACTTTACCCATGCGCTATTTGCTGCACGTTGTTGCACGCTACTCAGCAGTTAAGTCATTGTTGTTACTGCTATGTGTTGGCCTATCCCAACCCTCCTGGGCAGAAACAAGCGATCAGTCACTTGTTGAAAGCGTCCAGCAATTTCTCTATCAAGAAGCACAGGCCCTGGGACAAGAGGCAGTCATCAATATCGCACCGCCATCCCCCCATTTACCCACCTGCATACAGCCAACGCCCTTTCTGACTAACCCTAACCAAGCTCCTATTGGGCGTGTTTCTGTAGGCGTTAGGCGTGGAGCTGATGGGCGTCAAGTACGCTACCTGCAGGCAGAAGTAGATGTCATTGGCAGCTACGTTGTGGCAAGCCAAGATATTGATAGAGGCACGTTGATTACCGCCGCTATGCTCGACCAGCGAGAAGGCAACCTTAGCGATTTATCTAGCCAAACGCTGACCGACCAGGCCGATATTGTCGGCAAAGTAGCTCAGCGGCCTATCCGTAGTGGCAGCACGTTTCAGGCGCATTTCCTGCATGCACCTAGCCTCGTGGAACGCGGGCAGCGCGTAACAGTCATAGCAGAAGGAGCTGGCTTTCGTGTCTCTCGAGAGGGGGAGGCGCTTGCTGATGGGGCACAAGGAGAAACCATTCGTGTGCGTTTTGGTTCTCGTGAAATAATGACGGCGCGGGTGATCGGCCAAGGCACATTAATGGTGGATTTTTAGCCTAAGACCTAAAGTGTTTAGCATCTAGGCCGATAGATAGTAATACAGCGCGCGGCGCCCCAACGTTGACGATGAGGCCAACAACGTGAAAATTGATAACCTTAATCCGCTGCTTCGCAATACTCCAGCGCAGCAGCGTGATGACGCACAGAAGGTAAGTGAAGCAAAGCAGCCTGAAACGGGTAATACTACCCGTGAAGCGACTCAGCTCAGCCAATCTAGCATCGATAGCAGCCAGGATATCGATATGGCTAAGGTACAGGAAATTCGTGATGCTATTCGTGAGGGACGGCTCGAAGTGCGTGCCGACCGTATTGCGGATGGTCTAATTGCCAACTTGAAAGATCAGTAAATCTACCTATGAGCCTTTCACGCCTACTCTCCAGTCAGTTGCAACGCCTCGAGGATTTGATTGCCTTACTCTCCAGCGAAAAGAGCAGTTGACCAAAGGCAGTATTGATGGCGATATATTGACTGATATCGCGGGTAAGAAACAGGCGCTTCTAGAAGAACTAGAACGCATGGAGGTATTACGTCGCGGTGTACAGGCAAAGCTTGGCTATCCAGAAGGTGCTCCTGGCGCGAAGCTGGCGGCCACAGATGCTGACTGCCTAGCAACCTGGGAAAGCTTGCTAGAAAAAAGCGAGCGGGTTTCACGAATGAATGCATTAACCGGGCAAATGCTCTCATTGCGTATGAAGCATAACCAGGAGATGCTGGACTACATTCGCCAAATTGCAGAAAAAACGCTCTACAAGCCCAACGGGCGCAATAGTGCTCAGCCGGGCCCGCATTAATGCCTCTGCTTAACAAGCAACCATAGACAATACTATACAAAGCGCTTCAATGGGAACAATATCGTTCACCATCGGAGTTTGTTATGCTGCCTCATCTTCCAGAAGGTTTCACCGCCGTTGTGGCAGGTGCAAATGGCGGTATAGGAAGCGCCATACTGCAAAGCCTGCTTTCATCTCCGCAAACAGGGCATGTGATTGCGGTTAGCCGCTTCCCCCTCGTTTTTGAACATCCCAAGCTTGACTCAATCACTGCGGATATCACCACCACCACAGGCCGACAAGCACTCTGTGAAAGGGTAAACGGCCGACCTGTCCACCTACTCTTCAACGCGATCGGGCTGCTTCACGATGCCTCCCACAGCATACAGCCAGAGAAGCGCCTGGAGCAGCTGGATGAAGTATCATTTGCCCAGGTGATGTATATTAATGCGGCAATCCCAGCCCTGCTACTCGCTGCTCTAAAGCCTTCTCTACAGGGCAAGCACGCTACCATTATTGCCAGCCTTTCTGCTCGTGTAGGATCTATCACTGACAATGGGTATGGTGGCTGGTATAGCTATCGTGCTAGTAAAGCCGCGCATAATATGCTGTTGAGAACCGCCGCTATTGAGCTTAAGAGGTTAATAAACAGTCGATTGTTCTCTGCCTCCATCCCGGCACTACGGACACTCCTCTCTCAAAGCCTTTTCAAGCCCGTGTCCCTACCGAAAAGCTATTTAGCGCAGAGTTCGTGGCGAAACAGTTAATTGACGTCATGGCCAAGCGCTCGCCCGAAGAGACCGGCAGCTTCTGGGACTGGGCAGGTGAACCTATTGACTGGTAAAAGCAGAGCAAAAAAGCCCCGAACATGCTGTGTTCGGGGCTTTTCTTCGGCGCAACAAAAAACCCAGCCTATTGGCTGG